>DPXQ01000139.1:88237-137405 GCA_003527225.1 Rhizobium sp. | reverse complement strand
CTCGAACCCGCGACCTCCGGCGTGACAGGCCGGCACTCTAACCAACTGAGCTACACCCGCACATTTCTTGAAACGGGACCGGCAAGCCGATCCGTCCCGACCAGCCTTGACCGGTCGATGAGCGGCTAACTAAGGGGTTCCCGATTGGGTGTCAAGCACGTTCGAAGACAAAACAATGACGGAGCGCAATTTGTTTGGAGGCGCAATGCGATGGGCAAATTGCCTACCCGCTGCAACGCCGTGGCCGGGCCCGTACACAAGCACGGCAAACAAGGGCTTTTGGTCTTTCGCATGGCGCAAGCCGGCAAAAAAAACAAAAAAACTTCACAAACACTCTTGCGGATTTCCCCCGATCCGCATAGATCACGGCCACCGACGCGGCGGGCACTTCTCCCGTAAACGCGGAAGGGCGATTAGCTCAGTTGGTAGAGCGCCTCGTTTACACCGAGGATGTCGGGAGTTCGAGTCTCTCATCGCCCACCATTTTTTCCCTTTTCCTGCAATAAGTTAGTGTTTTCGTTAGCCTTCCTGCCCTTGGACTGCTACGAAATGCTGCGACGAAGGTGGGTAATGAGCGGCCCGTGGAAACATCCAGATTCGGGCATCTACTACTTCCGCAAGGACACACCGTCCGATTTGAAGCGTAATAAGCAGCGCCTCAAGGCTCTTGGCGTCGATTTCCGCGCATCCATTCACCGCTCTTTGCACAGCCAAAGCCCGACACGTGGCGCTAGATAGTTCGCCAGCTTCCTTTTCATCCATGGATATGTATCAGGGGCCTTCCACTCACGTAATGTAATCCAGGCGTTGCTGCGACCATTTCGCTCCCACTCCGCGTCCTCATATGGCACCTTGTATATTGTCTTCTTGGGTTCTTCGGCCATTCACTCTCCAATCACTATCGAATCCCACTACCTCGGGGGTACTCTCTTGCCCAGATTTGGAAGACCTGACGGGGGCACCGGGGGAAACGCCGCGCCGCTCCCACGTAGATCACCTCTCGCATTCGGGGCCCCTAATTCCGGTCGGGATGGAAGGCATCGTGGTATTCAGGAATTGGGCACGTCAAAGGGGCTAGTCCAAGCCCGCCCAGCAGCTCGTCAGTATACAACTCAGTGCGCCGAAGCAGGGACCAGGAGCGTTCCAGCGTGCCATCCGCAAGCTTGATGAAAACCGCAGAGCCGCCCAAGGGGTCACCACAGGCGAACAGGCCGCAAACCAATTCGAGGCTCGCCACATCTTCGGCAGCCCGAACAATGCGTCCCGCAGAGCCAAGCCGTCCGTGCTTTGTCGCATATGCAGCGTCACGTATTGCCCGAAAGCTCTCCGAGCGCTTGGCAATGTGCTCCTTGAAGTCACCGTCTTGCATGCCCCATCGCCTGCTCTTGATGGCAACATTGTGAAGGAATGGGTGTCCCAAATCGCGTAGCTGCTCAAAAAGGATACCATACGTCGCGTCAACGCTGAGCACAGCATTTACGGCAAGCTTATAGTCGTGGTCTGCCTGGATGGCAGCCGTAATGTTGGGCCGGGCGACATCGTTAAAGAACTCAACCGCGTTCATTTCAACATCCCAATGGTTTGCTGCAAAATATAGACGGGCTGCATCAACTGCAATCCAGAGGGGCCCCACGCTGGGATAGTTACTCAGATTGTTCCGGTCTCGGAGGCAGGAGCCCGGCATCAACTGCCGTCTGAACTGCCACATTATAGAATATTTCCCCCATCAGAAGCACGTGAAGACAAATTTGCTTCAGCTCTGGCTTTGCTAACACTAACTCCTGCCCGAGAGTAAACTCCCGCGTTTCCTCCCGAACGCCAAACGAGAGCACCCCTCCCTCTGGCAGCGTGCGACCGAACATTTGATCGTCATAGTGGACTTGCCCATCCGGTTCGGTGACACTGAAATACGGGCGGTTCCATGTCACTACCATTCGACCATCATTCAGGTCAGGCAAACCCACACGTCCACGTCGATGCGCGTAGCAGTTTCTCGCTTGATTGAGAGACGCCAAGATGACCCTGCTTCGTTGATCGATGGAAATAAGCTTGCCCAACTCGGATAGCTGGTCGGCCAGTCCTCGGCGTTCGAATTTAGGTGGAACAACTAGCTCAGGACGTCGATGGCCAGAAACCTTCAAATCTATAAGGAATAAGGCCGAGTAGAGCTCGTTCAAATAGATCGAGAACCCTTCCAGCAACTCCCGCAGCCCGTTTGCCTTGACCCACTTTGAGAACTCGTCGGCGAAATGCGCTCGGTCCTCCTCACTTACCTCGTCAGGCACAAGGCCCACGCCAAATGGACCCTCGTCGGCCAGCACATGTGAAATTCGAGGTTGGTACTCAGCCGCGTTAACTCCAACGCCCATCATGATCACTGAGCGTCTCACGGTTTTCCGCAGAGATTCTAGCAGAGCGTCGAAATTGATTGTCACCCCAGGCTGATCGGCCATGAACTACCTCTTCACTCAAGGATAACTTTGGGAACTCCTACTTGCAACATCACGGCCGAACTGCTACGAAACTCACACAGCAAGGCAAGCGCAAAGCACCTTGCAGGATTAGCGGAAAGCTGAGGCATTACGGCACCTTACGGACCAAAATGTTCGAGCGAAATGGCGCGGCAGGCCCGTTTTCGAGTCTCTCATCGCCCACCATTTTCCCAAAGCCTGAAACATGCTCCAGGAGACTTGGCGTCGATCGCCTCCGGTGCGTATCTTTTGCCTACCACAGCCGCATCAATGGTCGGATCGCCTGCACCGTCCCCTCGCCCAGCCCCAGTCGGCGAACGAGCAAGCGAACCGCCAGCTGAGTCGGAAGTCTGATCAGGGCCACGATGAGAATCATCGCCAGCGAGGCGAGCGCAGACAAGACAGCGTACAGGCCATAGCCCACGCGCAACACCGAGCGCCCCAGAAATCTGAAGACGGCATGCGATTCGTCGCCGAAATGGCCGGCGACACGCTGCAGTTTACGCAGGTCCTTCGGTCCGTCGGCGAGCGATAGGACCGCAACCGAGCTGCGCATCCCACCTTTGCGACCGATATCGGTCAGAACTTCGGCGTCGTCGAGCAGCGACTTCGCGGCCTGCCGGTCGAGCACCTTCGCGGCGGCCTTTTCCAGCCGACCGAGGCCGACAGCGCCCTCATCGGCCATCGCGGCCAGTTCCGTCTTCAACACCTTGCCATCGACCAGTCGCGTCGCGGTCTTCCAGAAATAGGCCGTCAACGGCCGCGACAGCTTTCGCGTGCGATAGGCATTCTTGATCAGGGAAATGCCGGCATCGGGAAGGGCAGCGGCTCCGGCCGAACCGTAGCTCGCCGCCGTCAGGCCGATACCGACGGCCGACAAACCCAGCAGCAGCGGGTCGTAATCGCGCCCGGCCACATAGCTGAACCCCTGCACGGAAAAATCGCGCAGATCGCCGACGCCAATCAGATCGCTGGTGAGCGAGCCGGCAATTTCCGCGCCGCTGTCCACACTCCCGAAAACGAAGCCTCGCGCGGCGCGGCTACCGGAGGCATAGGCCCGTTGCGCCCAGGTCGCCTCGGCGCGCTCACGCAGATCGGGCGGCAGGTCGTGGCCATAGCGAAGACCGAGTTCGTAGAGCGCGGTGGCATAGGCATAGTCCTGCTCTGCGATCGCCGTTTCGATCTGGTCGACGAACTCTCCCGTCCCGGCCGCATAAAGCCGGTATTCGGCAAGCCGCACCGGATCCACGATCCCGAATGCCACACCGGTCCGATAAGCGGAAAGGGAGAGCTCCCAGATCGCCAGCGAGGCCGCGACAAGCGGCAGGTATCGGATCAGCTTCCAGACCAGCTTCATGCGCGAGATTCCATTGCGCGGGCTCCATCGGGGCCGCAGTTACAAGAACCCTGCGCCAACGCCTCATATGGCAAGGCCGAAGCCCTATTTCACCCCATCACGGTGTTTTTACGGCTGAGACCGCCGTCAAGCCTGGGCTCAACTTGCCGGACAGCCTGACAATTGATACGGCAACGATACAGCAAATCAGCGAGGACATACCATGAGACAGCATCCATTCGGACGTACCGGATTTACCGTCGGCGACATCGGCTTCGGCGCGTGGCAGATCGGTGGATCCTGGGGCGAGGTCTCCGAAGCCGACGGGCGCGCCGCCCTCAACGCCGCGCTCGACGCCGGAGTGACCTTTGTGGATACCGCCGATGTCTATGGCGACGGGCGCTCGGAAAAGATCATCGCCGACGTGCTAAAATCACGCGGCGGCGAGCGACCGATGGTGGCGACCAAGGCGGGACGCAGGCTCGATCCGCATGTCACCGAGGGCTACACCAAGGCCAATCTCGAAGGCTTCATCGACCGGTCGCTGAAAAACCTCGCCGTCGATTCCCTCGATCTCGTGCAACTGCACTGCCCGCCGCAGGATGTGTATTACCGGCCCGAAGTCTTCGAAGGCATGGATCAGTTGCGACAGGCCGGAAAGATCAAGAACTACGGCGTCAGCGTCGCCAGGGTGGAAGAAGGGCTGAAGGCGATCGAATATCCGGGCGTGGTGAGCGTCCAGATCATCTACAACATCTTCCGGCAGCGCCCGGCCGACCTGTTCTTCCGTGAAGCCAAGCGGAAAAAAATCGCCATCGTCGTTCGCGTGCCGCTGGCAAGCGGCCTCTTGTCCGGCAAGATAACCGGCAAGACGAAATTCTCCGCCGACGACCACCGCAGCTTCAATCTGCACGGCGAGGCCTTCGACGTCGGCGAGACCTTTGCCGGCGTGCCGTTCGAGACTGGCCTGCAGGCGGTCGAGGAAGTCCGCAAGCTGGTTCCGGAAGGCACCGCGATGGCCGCCTTCGCGCTGCGCTGGATCCTGATGAACGACGCGGTCACCGTCGTCATTCCAGGTGCCCGCAACGAGGCCCAGGCCAAGGGCAACGCGGCAGCGTCCGACCTCCCGGCGATTTCCGCCGATGTCATGGCGGCGGCTCGCGAAGTCTATGACCGACTGATCGCTCCCCACGTGCACCAGCGCTGGTAGAAGGCATAGTCCGCGAGGTTCATGCGGCCGGACAATTGTCCGGCCGTTTTCATTCCCGCGGCGGTCTGGGCCACGCCTGATCCGTGAAATACAAAAGACCGGGCATCGCTGCCCGGCCCTTCCGCCTTGGGAGGCTTGTGGTATCAGTTGGTTCCCTTGAGGTCGACCGGGAAGAACAGTGTTTCCCCCGAGCTGTCATCCACACCGTCGTTGTCGGTGACAGCGAACGCCTTGCCCGACGCATCGAAGGCGAAACCTTCCAGCTTGTCTACCACATAGCCGTTGGTTGCTGCCTTCAGGTCCGGAATGAAGTCGTGCACTTCCTCCTTCTTGACCGCCGGCAGTTCCCCGCCGATCTTGGCCGGCTTCAGGTCCGCGATGGCGACGCGGTAGAGCTTCTTGATCCGGGCGGCGTCGCCGATCAGATTGTCGCGCTCGACGATATAGACGTGATCGCCATGGGCGGTGATTTCCGACAGGCCAACCCAACCGGTTTCGCCCTTGTCGAGCGGATAGCGCACAGCGCCCCATTCCTTGGACTTCGGCTTGTAGGAAACGAGCTTGACGAAGCCTTTCTCGTCATCCTTCCACTCGCGCTGCATGGCCATCCAGAGCGTCGCATCGTCGCCGGAACCGGTCATGGTCACGCCTTCGAAGCCAAAGCGGATCTCATTGTTCGTGAGCTCGGCCGGAAGTGCGATCTCTTCCTTGATCTCGCCCTTGGCGTCGACATGATAGAGGGCATGCGGCAGCAGCTTGGCGCTATTGCCTTCGGAGGCGAGCCAGAAGCCGCCCTTGCCGTCCAGCGTAATGCCTTCGATATCGAGCTTCTGTGCCGCCTGACCGCCGCGGGTGACCGGCAGCGCGGCCGCAATGACGGCCGGCTTGCTGGTCGCGTCGATGGTGAAGATCTGCGGCTGCATGCCGTAGAAGCTGTCATTCACCGCATAGAGCGTGCCGGCATTTTCGGCGTCGCCGACGAGACCGGAAAGCGCGCCCCAGCCGATCGGCGCGCCATCGACCATTTCGGAACGGATTGTCGGATAGGCGGCCACGCCTTCCGCCAGCTCATACAGCATGACATGCGAACGGGCGCCACCGTCCTCGACGAGGTCTACCTCGTTGGCGGTGACAAACAGATTGCGGCCAGGAATGGCAACCGCACCTTCCGGCCCAATGCCCGACGGCAGGATCTGAACGAGTTCCGGCTCGGCGCCGGTGTCCTTGTAGACGCCGACAACCGAGGCGCGCTCGGACAGAACGAAGAAGTATTTCTGGCCGCCGAAGGTCGCGGCTTCCAAGCCTTCAAGCTCGACGCCCTTCGACTTGGCGCGCTTGTCCGGGAAATGGCCAATCCGCGCGATTTCGTGTTCCAGCGACGGACCGGATTCGAAGAGGACCTTGCCGGTCTTGTCGAAGATGGTGAAGCTGCGCGAACCGCCTTCGTAGTCACCTTCATTGGCGACGACCAGACGGTTGTCATCGAGCCACTTGACGGCATCCGGCTCGCGCTTGACGCCATCCTTCTTGCCGGTGAACTTCAATGCGCCGTCGGACTTGGTATCGACGCCGGAAAGATCGACCGTGCCTGCCGAGAAATGACTCTTAACGTTTCCCGTCTTGCCGTCCACGATGACGACATGGTTGTTTTCCTGCAGCGTGACGGCGATTTCGCCGAGGCTGTTGATGGAGACGAATTCCGGCTCCGGGTCTTCGCCTGCGACCTCGGCAAGGCCGGTCACGGCGACATGCTTGATCGAGGCGCAGTCGGCCGCACCGTTCTTCAGCGTGACGATCGCCAGATCGCCGGCCGGCATCTGCGGGAGCTTGCCGTCGTTCAGGTCTTCGTCGCGCTCGTTCTCGATGGCGATGACTGCAAAGCTCTTGTCCGCGGAAACCGCGACGGAATCCGGCTGGCCACCGAGGTCACAAGTCGCATCGACCTTCTTCGAGGCGATGTCGACGACCGCGAGCTTGCCTGAGGCCTTCACATAGCTTTCCGAGGTATTGACGGCGACCAGAACCTTGCCACCGGCAACCGCGACCGAGGTCGGCTCGCCATCCATCATCAGCGCGCCAGCGATCTTCGGTGCCCTGGCATCGGAGATGTCGACGAAGCCGATGCCACCGAGCGGGCTGTCGCTGTAGATCAGCGTCATGCCGTCTTCGGTCGCCGTGATGATCTCGGCGGAGGACACGGACTTCGCATCCTTGTCAGCGGGCAGATTGCCGGCGACAGGGAAGGAAGCGATGCGGTTGAAAACCTGCTCGGCGCAAGCGGGAGCGGCGGCGGATGCCAATAGCGCCGCGGTCAGGGCGGCACGCGAAAAATTGATGGCCATGGGGAAACCTCCTGCTTCCATGAAAAAGCGACAGGAGGCTTTTGCGTCATGCCAATGACAGGCGGATGACAATTGGCGCAAAAAAGCCCGGCGCGAAGGCCGGGCTATCATTTGGATCCTGCCCCCTGCCCGTGGCCGCTTCGGCCGCCGATGCAGGTGACGGATGGATCAGCTGTTGCAAGCGTCCTTCAGACCCTTGCCGGCCGAGAACTTCGGAACGTTGCGTGCCGGGATATCGACTTCCGCACCGGTCGAGGGGTTACGGCCCTTGGAAGCTTCGCGACGCGAAACCGTGAAGGCACCGAAACCGGCCAGGCGTACGTCGCCACCGTTCTTCAGTTCGCCCTGAACGGTTTCGAATACGGCGTCAACTGCGGAAGCGGCGTCGGCCTTGGTGAGACCGGCCTTCTCGGCCACTGCGGATACGAGTTCGTTCTTATTCATGTTTCCACCCTTTCTGATTGGTATGAAACGACTCAATTAATAATGTCGAGCGGAGAATACGTAAGCATCTGCCCTTCGCAACCCAAAAGCACTGCAATGGCCTGAAAAACAAGAAGCTTTGAAGAATTTGCACAAAAAAGGCTGGCTTTTTCGCCAGCCTTTTCCGTCTCGATGTGCCATTTTGGCAAGAGTGTGGCAGAAATCGCTTAATGAGCGATCGCCGAACCATTTTCTTCGGTAGCCTCAACGGTACCGATTGCCGGCGTTTCCACGGTTCCGTCCCACTCGATCGGCTCGGGAACCCGGACCAGCGCATGCCTGATAACCTCACCCATGCGCGAGACCGGAACGATCTCCAGATTGTTCTTCACATTGTCCGGAATGTCCGCCAGATCCTTGGCGTTTTCTTCCGGGATCAGAACCTTCTTGATACCGCCGCGAAGTGCGGCAAGCAGCTTCTCCTTGAGACCGCCGATCGGGAGAACCCGACCGCGAAGCGTGATCTCACCGGTCATCGCGACGTCCTTGTTGACCGGAATGCCGGTCATGATCGAGACGATGGCGGTGGCCATGGCCACGCCGGCCGACGGGCCGTCCTTGGGCGTTGCCCCTTCCGGAACGTGGACGTGGATGTCCGACTTGTCGAAGCGCGGAGGCTCGATGCCGAAGTCCACTGCCCGTGACCGGACATAGGACGCGGCCGCCGAGATGGACTCCTTCATCACATCCCTCAGGTTGCCGGTGACCGTCATGCGGCCCTTGCCCGGCATCATCACGCCTTCGATGGTCAGCAGTTCGCCGCCCACTTCGGTCCAGGCCAGACCGGTGACAATACCGACCTGATCCTCGCCTTCCGCTTCGCCGTGGCGATAGCGCGGAACGCCGAGATAGTCATGGATATTCTCCGCGGTGACGGCAACCGACTTCGTCTTGCCCTTGATGATCTCGGTCACAGCCTTTCGTGCCAGCTTCATCAGCTCTCGCTCGAAGCTACGGACACCGGCCTCACGGGTATACTGCTGGATGATCGCGACGATCGCACTGTCGCTGACCGAGAATTCCTCGGGCCGCAGCGCATGTTCGCGGATCGCCTTCGGCAACAGGTGCCGCTTGGCGATTTCCAGCTTTTCGTCTTCCGTATAGCCGGCGATGCGGATGATCTCCATGCGGTCCATCAGCGGTGCTGGAATATTCAGCGTATTCGCCGTGGTGATGAACATCACGTTGGACAGGTCGTATTCGACTTCCAGGTAATGGTCCATGAAGGTCGAGTTCTGTTCCGGATCGAGCACCTCCAGCAGAGCCGAGGACGGATCGCCGCGGTAATCCTGGCCCAACTTGTCGATCTCATCGAGCAGGAAGAGCGGATTGCCCTTTTTCGCCTTCTTCATCGACTGGATGACCTTGCCGGGCATCGAGCCGATATAGGTGCGGCGGTGACCACGGATCTCGGCTTCGTCACGAACGCCGCCGAGTGCCATACGGATATATTCGCGTCCCGTCGCCTTGGCGATCGATTTCGCAAGCGAGGTCTTGCCGACGCCCGGAGGGCCGACGAGGCACAGGATCGGGCCTTTCAGCTTCGTCGCACGCGCCTGGACGGCGAGATATTCGACGATACGCTCCTTGACCTTGTCGAGGCCGAAGTGATCCTCGTCGAGGATTTTCTCAGCCGCATTGAGGTCAACCTTGACCTTGGACTTCTTGCCCCAGGGCAGGCCGAGCAGCCAGTCGAGATAGTTGCGTACGACTGTGGCTTCCGCCGACATCGGGCTCATGTGGCGCAGCTTCTTCAGCTCGGCTTCCGCCTTTTCCTTGCCTTCCTTGGAAAGCTTGGTCTTGGCAATACGCTCCTCGAGTTCGGCCATCTCGTCGCGGCCGTCCTCGCCGTCGCCGAGCTCCTTCTGGATCGCCTTCATCTGCTCGTTCAGATAGTATTCGCGCTGGGTTTTCTCCATCTGGCGCTTGACGCGCGAACGGATGCGCTTCTCGACCTGAAGGACGGAGATTTCGCCTTCCATGAAGCCCAGTGCCTTTTCAAGGCGCGACTTGACGCTCACCGTCTCCAGCATTTCCTGCTTTTCGGTGATCTTGATCGACAGGTGCGAGGCGACAGTATCGGCGAGCTTCGAATAGTCCTCGATCTGGCTTGCGGCGCCGACGACTTCCGGTGAGATCTTCTTGTTGAGCTTGACGTAGTTCTCGAACTCGGAAACCACGGAGCGGCTCAGTGCCTCGATCTCGACTGGATCTTCTTCCGGCTCGGCCAGGACCTGGGCGGTGGCCTCGTAGAACTCCTCGCGGTCGGTATATGCGTCGATCTTCGCGCGGGCGCGCCCTTCGATCAGCACCTTCACGGTTCCATCAGGCAGCTTCAGGAGTTGCAGGACGTTGGCCACCGTTCCAACTTCGTAGATCGCCGAGGGTTCCGGATCGTCGTCACCGGCATTGATCTGGGTCGCCAGCATGATCTGCTTGTCGGAACCCATGACTTCTTCCAGCGCGCGAATGGATTTCTCGCGACCGACAAACAACGGCACGATCATATGCGGGAAGACCACAATGTCGCGCAACGGCAATACCGGGTAGGTGTTGCTCTCGGGTGCAGCAGACGTAACTTCGGTCATGTCATTTCCTTTCCGTCGTCCCTTTGTGAGGGGACAATTCCCGCCGGCCGGGGCCAGCGGGCATTATTTTCGCTCCCCCAACAAGTGGAGAGGCGCGACCATGAATTCAAGCCTGCCGAAACGGCCCCCGCCACGTTTGTGACGGGCATATTACAAACAGGGACTCACAGATACACATAGCACGGATAGCTAACGCGAAGCTGGATCGGACCGTTGCCACCCGACCACCGCCTTCCTCCGCGCCGGACCGGGACGCACCAGCGACCACAGAAGACGATGCGCCGCTCTGCGTTTCTAGACCAAGCGCCCGGATTGGGGAACCTGCCTCGGGCAGAAAAGTGCCACTTCGAACGGATTTGTCGTCACGATAGCCCAAAAATGAAAAAGCCCGCACGAGGCGGGCTTCTTCCTTGATTTCAGCGGTTCATCAGGCGGAGGCGTTGGCCTTCTCTTCCTGGCGGTCCGCGTAGATATAGAGCGGACGGGAAGAGCCACGCACGACCTCGTCGGAAATCACGACCTCACGAACGCCTTCCAGCTCGGGAAGCTCGAACATCGTATCGAGAAGGATCTTCTCCATGATCGAACGCAGGCCACGTGCGCCCGTCTTGCGGATGATGGCACGCTTTGCGATCTCGCGAAGCGCATCCTCGTGGAAGGTCAGTTCCACGTCTTCCATCTCGAACAAACGCTGATACTGCTTGATCAGCGCGTTCTTCGGCTCAGACAGAATCTGGATCAGCGCGTCCTCATCCAAGTCTTCGAGCGTCGCCAGAACCGGCAGACGACCAATGAACTCAGGGATCAACCCGAACTTCACCAGATCCTCCGGCTCGAGTTCGCGAAGCACTTCCCCAACCCGCCGGTCATCCGGAGAGGTCACCGTCGCACCGAAGCCGATGGAGGTCTTCTCGCCGCGCGCCGAGATGATCTTGTCGAGGCCGGCAAAGGCGCCGCCGCAGATGAAGAGGATATTGGTCGTATCCACCTGCAGGAACTCCTGCTGCGGATGCTTGCGACCGCCCTGGGGAGGAACGGAGGCAACCGTGCCTTCCATGATCTTCAGAAGCGCCTGCTGCACGCCCTCGCCCGACACGTCGCGGGTAATCGAAGGGTTGTCGGACTTGCGGCTGATCTTGTCGACTTCGTCGATATAGACGATGCCGCGCTGGGCGCGCTCGACATTGTAGTCGGCAGCCTGCAACAGCTTCAGGATGATGTTTTCGACGTCCTCGCCCACGTAACCGGCTTCTGTCAGCGTCGTCGCGTCCGCCATTGTGAAGGGCACGTCGATGATGCGAGCCAGCGTCTGGGCGAGATAGGTCTTGCCGCAGCCGGTCGGCCCGACAAGCAGGATGTTCGACTTGGCCAGTTCCACCTCGCCGCCCTTGGAGGCATGCGAGAGGCGCTTGTAGTGGTTATGTACCGCCACCGACAGGATCTTCTTCGCCTGTCTCTGGCCGATGACATATTCATCGAGGATCTTGATGATGTCCTGCGGCGTGGGAACGCCATCGCGGGATTTCACCATCGAGCTCTTGTTCTCTTCACGGATAATATCCATGCACAATTCGACGCATTCATCGCAGATGAACACTGTCGGTCCGGCAATCAGCTTCCGGACTTCGTGCTGGCTCTTGCCGCAGAATGAACAATAGAGGGTATTCTTGGAGTCACCGCCGTTGCTTCCGCTGACTTTGCTCATGTCTTTATCCTTCCAGCACGCCGCGCCACCGTCTTTACGGCACGCGGTCCACTCACACCGTCCGGTCCACAAATGCCGCAATGGCCCGGGTACAGTTCGATTTGAGAGGTACTAACCGGCAGACACAGACTGCATCCGATAACCGGCGGCAACGAAAACCCCTTCAAACCGTCAGACTATGTCACAAAACTTCAACACAGCCTTAATTACTACTATTAACGCGTTCCCCGGCAGATTAAACCCCCCTGTTCGATCACATCCGGTTCATGCCGATGTACCCGGGCGTCGACAGGGGCGGCCGTCAAGCCGCCGGGACGCCCTCGATTTCCTGGCGCGAGGTCAGGATCTTGTCGATCAGTCCCCATTCCTGCGCTTCACCAGCTTCCATGAAGTGGTCGCGATCGAGTGTCTGCTCGACCTCGTCATAGGTCCGTCCCGTGTGCTTCTCGTAGACTTCGTTCAGGCGACGCTTCATCTTGATGATGTCGCGCGCATGACGCTCGATATCGGAGGCCTGGCCCTGGAACCCGCCCGAAGGCTGATGCACCATGATACGGGCATATGGCGTGGCGAAACGCATTCCCTTTTCGCCGGCGGCGAGAAGGAGAGATCCCATGGAGGCAGCCTGACCGATGCACAGCGTAGACACGGCAGGACGGATGAACTGCATCGTATCGTAGATCGCCATACCGGCGCTCACGACGCCGCCCGGAGAATTGATGTAGAGGGCGATTTCCTTCTTCGGATTCTCGGCTTCGAGAAACAGCAACTGCGCGCAAACGAGCGACGCCATCTGGTCTTCGACCGGGCCCGTGAGGAAAATGATCCGCTCCTTCAGCAGGCGCGAAAAAATGTCGTAGGATCGCTCGCCGCGATTGGTCTGCTCGACGACCATCGGCACCAACGCCATGGCGGTATCAACTGGATTTCTCATGTCCGTCCTTTATCACGCTGTCTCCCCAGACACGGAAGCCGCGGCGGGAATCATGTTTTTTCGTGTCAATCCCTACATAGAGTGTCCAAGTACCGGACTTCAAGACGTGAGCCACCGATATCCTTAATGGCCGGGGCGTTGAATACGAGGCATAAACACTCGGCCTGCTCTCGCCTATGCCTCCGGCTGCCGTGGCCACAGCTATTCCATGAGCGATGGTAAACCAAGTGCTAATAAACATGGCCGAGCTTGCACGAACCTGCGGTGTGACGACCGTTCCGTAAGGACTCGTTAAACAGTCTGCCCCATCTTGCGCCATTACTCCGGACCGCACGCAAGGCCGATCCCGTGCTCGACATCAATACCGCAATTTTTCTGTGGGCTATGGAAGCCTCGACCCTGGCCGCGCTGCTTGCCGCCGTCTGGCTGTACGATCGCACTCAAGAACACTACGGCCAATGGGCCCTCGGTTTTGCCGCCCATGGGCTCGGCGTCGTGCTTATTGCGCTGCGCGGCAGCATACCGGACATTCTATCGATCGAAATTGCCAACACCATCGCCCTTTCGAGCTTCCTGTTCTGGATTTCTGGAGTGCTTGCTCTCGCCGGACGTCCCCTGCCGGGATGGGCCGCCATACCGATGCTGATCTGGATCGCCGGAATGCTGCTTCCCCCCATCCGCGATGAGATTGCCTACCGCATCGTGCTCTACAATGTCGCCGCCGCCAGCGGCTACCTGTTGCTCGCTTCGGTCGCTTTCCGGTTTGACGTCGCCGAGCGCCGCTTTCGCCATGTTCTGGCGAGTATCTGGACTGTGGAAGCGCTGGTCGGCCTGATCGCCGCGACGGTCAGCTTTGCCACAATGCCGGACAGCATACAGGCGGCGCCGTTAGCAGTCATTTCCACCGCGACCAGCATCTTCGGCTTCATAGCCATGATCATGATCGGCGCGAAGATCTCCATGGACCGCTCCGAACAGCGGCTTCAGCATCTGATCCGCACGGATCCCCTGACCGGCGCGCTCAACCGACGCGGCATGGTCGAGGGCTTTGCCACCGTAACGGGACGCAAGGCCGCCGGGGATCGCCTACTGGCTCTCGCGCTCTTCGACCTGGACCACTTCAAGACGATCAACGACACGCATGGACATCAGGCCGGAGACGCCGTTCTCGTCGCCTTTGCTGCGCTTTGCCGCACACTCGTCCCTTCCGGCGGAATATTCGGACGCACCGGGGGTGAGGAGTTCATGGCCCTGATAGAGGTCAGGGACATTCGGGAAGCGGCCTTCATCGCCGAGACCATCCGGCAGGCATTCGCCGTGAACCTGATCAACACCGATAGGGGGCAGGTCTCTGCGACAGTCTCCATCGGCATTGCCACGGCCATTGCCGCTGCCGGCGATCTTGACCGCCTTATGAGCGGTTCCGACAGGGCGTTGTACAAGGCCAAGGCGCGGGGTCGCAACCGCTGCGCCGTGCTCATCGGTGACAAGGTTCTCACCGTTCCGGCGGAAGGACCGGAAGCGCTTGACGAACAGGCCGATCGCCAGGTCGCCGCGCTCAAGCGCCTGGTCGCCAAGGCAACGCCGCAAACCGGCCTGTCGAAGCCGTAAACGGCCTTTCGCGCCCCCACCGAATTCGATAGGTCATCCGCATGACTGATATTCCCTTCCTCACAATCGATAAGACTGGGCGCCGTGTCAGCCTCGACGTCCGCGATCCCGCATTCTACGGTGATCCGAACAGCGTCTATGCCGCGCTGCATGCTGCCTGCCCGACCTTCTATTGGGAGGAGCAGAAACAGTGGTTCTTCACCGGTTACGACCACGTGAACGCGCTCTTGCGAGACCGCCGCTTCGGCCGGCAGATCCTGCACATCGCCACGCGGGAAGAACTGGGCATGCCGGAGCCCTGCCCGCATACGCGGCACTTCGATGCGGCAGAGGCGCATTCGCTGCTCGAACTCGAGCCGCCGGAGCACACCCGGCTGAGAACATTGGTCAACCGTGCATTCGTCTCGCGCCATGTCGAGAAGATGAAGCCCGAGATCGAGGAACTGGCGAACGGGCTGATCGACCGCTTCGAGAAGGACGGCAGGACGGAATTGCTCTCGACCTTCGCCGACATCATCCCGGTGACAATGATTGCTCGCATGATCGGCATACCGGAGGAGATGGGACCGCAACTGCTCAAGTGGAGCCACGACTATGTCGGCATGTATATGTTCAAGCGCACGCGCGCCGACGAGGAGGCCGCCGACCGTTCGGCCAAGGAGTTCGCCGACTACGTGCGCGGCATGATCGCCGAACGCCGTGCCGACCCGCGCGACGACCTGCTCAGCCACATGATCCATACCGAACACAAGGGACAGTATCTGACCGAGGACGAACTGATCTCGACAACGATCGTGCTGCTCAATGCCGGCCACGAGGCGACCGTGCACCAGATCGGCAATTCCGTCCGGATCATCCTCGAGAGCGGGCTGTCCACCGTCGAGATGTTCCGCGACGAAACCACGACGGAAAGAACGGTCGAGGAAACGCTGCGGATCTGCGCGCCGGTGCATATCTTCCAGCGCTATTGCCTGGAGCCGGCCGAAATCGACGGCGTGTCGTTCAGGCGCGGCGACAAGGTCAGCCTCATTCTCGCGGCCGCCAATCTCGACCCGACGAAATTCACCGAACCGCTGGTCTTCAAGCCGGAGCGCAACGAAGCGCCGAACCTTTCGTTCGGCGCCGGCATCCATTTTTGCATCGGCGCCCCGCTGGCGAGACTGGAGCTCAACATCGTGCTGCCGCTGCTGTTCCAGCGCCTGCCGGGCCTGAAGCTCGCGACCCAGCCGAAGGTCAAGGATGTCTACCACTTCCATGGCCTCGAGCGGCTTGATCTCACTTGGTGAGAGGGAGCCGAAGGCTCAGGCGTCCCGTCCGTAATAAATCCCAAGCTTCAGAACGCATTCCTTCATGGCGACGCGCAATTCAGGCGGGTGGAGTACCTCCGCCTCTGCACCCAACCGCATGAATTCCGATGTGGCCTGACGGCAGGCCCCGGCTGGCAGGGTGACGATCCGCCAGCCCTCCGAATCCGTCTCCTTGGACACCTCCATCCGTGCCCTGACATAGGCGGGAGATATGAGTTCGAGCAATTTCAGCCCCCAATCCGTCACGCGCAGTGTTGCCAGCATGGGGTGCAACTCCTCCTCAAGCCGAGTGGTATTGTCTTGCCAATAGGCAGCAAGATCGAAATCGGCCGGCCGCTCGAAATGTTCATCCGTGACGACCAGATCGAGAATGCGCGCGATACGGTAGGTGCGTACGCTGTCGCCTACCCGCGCCGCCATGTACCAGGCGCCACCTTTCAGCACGATCCCCAGGGGTTCTGCCTCCCCGTTCTTTTCCGCCTTCCACGTCCGATAGCGCATGCGGATACGCTTTATGTTCCAGACGGCGTCAGCGACCGCCTGAAGGTGGAAAGGCTGCTCATATTCGCCGAACCACGTCGGCGCATCGAGGTGGAACCGCGAGCGCATGCGCACTGCACTCTGGCGCAGGTCTTCCGGCAGCGCGGCGGTCAGCTTCCTCTGGGCGCCTGCCATCAGCGAACCGAGGCCGAGATCGGCAGCAGGACCGGGCAGACCCGATAGAAACATCGCCTCGGCCTCGCCCGGCGAGAGGCCGTTCAGCTTCACCCGATAGCCATCGAGCAGCCGGTAGCCGCCATCCGATCCCCGCTCGCTGTAGACCGGAATGCCGGCCGCTGAAAGCGCGTCCACGTCGCGGTAAATGGTGCGAACCGAAACCTCGTTTTCCGCCGCGAGCGTCTCAGCATTCACGAGTCCCCGCGCCTGCAGGGTGGTCAGGATGTTGATCAGCCGGCTCGCCCGCATGAAAAAATCTCCTTCTGCGGATAACATACTAAGCCAACCTGACAAAAACTGACAGGTATGCAGTTCTATCCTTCCAATATCGCAGGCTCAACCATGGAAGGAAGAAGGCATGTCCACCAGCGAAACGATCACTCTCTTTTATTCTCCGCAGACCCGGGCAACCGGCACGCGCCTCCTGCTCGAGGAACTCGGAGCGCCCTATACCCTTCATATCCTCAACATGAAGATCGATGAACAGCGCCAGCCGCCCTTCCTGGCCATCAACCCGCTGGGCAAGGTGCCGGCCATTCGCCACGGCAAGGCGCTCGTCACCGAACAGTCGGCAATCTATATCTACCTCAGCGACCTCTTTCCCGAAGCGGGACTTACCCCTGCAATCGACGATCCCGACCGAGGCGCGTTCCTGCGCTGGATCGTGTTCTATGCCGCCTGCTTCGAGCCGGCCGTGGTTGATCGCTCGATGAAGCGCGAACCGGCGCCGCTGCGCCAGTCACCCTACGGCGATTATGATTCCGTGCTTGCGGTGATCGAAGACGCGCTTCGCCCGGGTCCCTATCTGCTCGGCGAACGCTTCAGCACGGCCGACCTTCTCTGGGGCATGGCGCTTAACTGGACGACAATGTTCGGGCTGGTCCCGTCAAGACCTGTCTTCAGGGACTATATCGAGCGGATAGCGGCGCGCGACAGCTTCAAAAAGGTGACTGACGCCGATGCCGTGATGGCGGCGGAACACGAAGCTGTGGCGCAGTCCATGACGGAACAAGTTGCCTGAACGCATTTCATCGACGAGACAACGAGGCGGCGCAGGAGACGCCGCCTCACAGCCTGATGACATAGTCCTTGCGAGTCGTATCAATGACTTCCCAGATTCCCCTGAAGCCGGGTCTGAGGATCATCCGGTCGCCGGCTTTCAGGTGCACGGGTTCGCCGCCATCCTCGGTAACGACCGAATAGCCTTCGAGAATGTGGAAATATTCCCACTCGTCATAGACGATCCGCCATTTTCCGGGTGTCGACTGCCAGATGCCGGCATAGATGCCGCCCGGCGCCTCCTCGAGGTTCCATGTGGTGAAACGCGGATTGCCGGAGATGAGGCGGTCTGGCGCCGGCGCGCCTTCTTCCGGCTCGACTGCGGCCGGTTCAAAAACAAGATGGTGGCTCACGATATATTCCTTCTCACCGCAGCGTTCCGGCCAAGGCGATGCTCTTTCTGCGTTCACGCCTTCGCCAGCGACTGCTCAAGGTCGGCGATAATGTCGGCCGGATCCTCGATGCCAATCGAGAGCCGCACCACATCAGGGCCGGCGCCGGCGGCCATCTGCTGCACTTCGGTCAACTGCGCGTGGGTGGTGGAGGCCGGATGGATGACCAGCGAACGCGTGTCGCCGATATTGGCGACATGCGAAAAGAGCTGGAGCCCCTCGACCAGCGCCTTGCCGGCGGCATAGCCACCCTTGACGCCAAAGGTGAAGACGGCGCCTGCGCCCTTCGGCGAGTAGCGCGTCTGAAGGGCGTGGTTCGGGTCGCTGTCGAGGCCGGCATAGTTCACCCAGGCGACCTTAGGATGCTGCTTCAGCCAGGTCGCGACCTTGAGGGCGTTGTCACAATGGCGCTGCATTCTGAGCGGCAGCGTCTCGATCCCTGTCAGGATCAGGAATGCGTTCATTGGCGCGATTGCCGGTCCAAGGTCACGCAAGCCCAGCACGCGGCAGGCGATGGCAAAGGCGAAATTGCCGAATGTCTGGTGAAGCACCACACCCGAATATTCTGGCCGCGGCTCGGACAGCATCGGGAATTTGCCGGAAGCAGACCAGTCGAAGGTCCCTCCGTCGACAATGATGCCGCCCATCGAATTGCCATGGCCGCCGAGGAATTTGGTCGCCGAATGCACGACGATGTCGGCGCCGTGCTCCAGAGGGCGAAGGAGATAGGGGCTGGCCATCGTGTTGTCGACGATCAGCGGCAGACCATGTTTCCTGGCGACCTCGGCGATCGCGGCGATATCGACGAAAGTGCCGCCGGGATTTGCCAGGCTCTCGATGAATATGCCACGTGTGCGGTCATCGATTTCCGCCTCGAAGCTTTCCGGGTCCGCGGGATCGGCCCAGCGCACCTGCCAGCCGAAATTCTTGAATGCATGACCGAACTGGTTGATCGAACCGCCATAGAGTTTTCTGGCAGCAACAAAATTGTCGCCCGGCTGCATGATGGTGTGGAAGACAAGCATCTGCGCCGCATGTCCGGAGGCGACAGCAAGCGCCGCCGTGCCACCTTCGAGGGCGGCAACGCGCTCTTCGAGGACAGCCTGCGTCGGGTTCATGATGCGGGTATAGATATTGCCGAACTGCTTCAGGCCGAAGAGCGCTGCCGCATGATCGGCATCGTTGAAGACATAGGCCGTCGTCTGGTAGATCGGCGTGACGCGCGCGCCGGTGGCAGGATCGGGCTGAGCTCCCGCATGTACGGCCAGCGTGGCAAATCCCGGATTTCTATCGGACATCGAGGCCTCCCTTTGATGATTGCGGCCCGATCATAGCGACCGCGCGCGCGATGTTAATCGCGATTTTTTCTTTCCCGCAAGACGCAACACGCGGGAAGCATTGATCGAAATCAATGCAATCGGAGCGACGTGGCCGAAAGATTTAAGAAGAAAAGGAGATTGGCCATGAGTATTGCGGTAAACGACGGCGCGCACAGTGTGCTTGCCCGTGTGATCAGTTGGATTGCCAGAAGCTGGGAAAGTGCCGGCGAAGCAGAGATGATTGCCGCAATGGATGATCAGACAATACGCGAGATCGCGCATGACTGCGGCATCACTCCGGAACAGTTGATCGAGCTCGCCAAGGCCGGTCCGCATGCGGCGGACGAAATGATCGAGATGATGCGCGCGCTGAGCATAGACCCTACCGAGGTCGAACTGCGCTTTCGCAATCAGTTTCGGGACATGCAGATCAACTGCTCGCATTGCGCCTCAAAGGGCGAATGCCGGAAGGATCTTAGAATCGGGAGCGCGCCAGAGCACTTCATCGATTACTGCGCAAATGCCGATGAATTGAACGCCTTGCGCGCAGACCCGCAAGTTCTGGCGGACAGTTAGAGTCCGAAACGCGGCATTTCGATCGCCGGGCAGCGATCCATGACGACCTTGAGGCCAGCCGCCTCAGCCTTTGCGGCAGCGGCATCATCCCTAACCGCGAGTTGACCCCAGATCACTTTCGGCTTCGGATTCATCGCCAGGGCTTCGTCGATGACGCCGTCAAGGTGTTCTGCCGCACGGAAGACGTCGATCATGTCCACAGGCTCGGCAATGTCGGCGAGATGGGCAAAAACCGTTTGCCCGAGTATTTCCTTGCCGGCCTGGCCGGGATTGACCGGAATGACCTTGTAGCCCTTCGAGAGCAGGAAGCGCATGACGCCATAGCTCGGCCTTGCCGGATTGGGCGAGGCTCCGATCAGGGCGATGGTCTTCGTATCCCGCAATATCCCCGCGATATAGGCGTCCTCATAGCGATCGTGATTCATGCTTCAGGTCCTCGTTGGTGGCCAGTTGTTCAATTAGTGTCGATCAGAATTTTGACCACCATTGCACAGCTTCAAATGTTGGAAAAAGAAGAATTCAGGGACCGGAACACGCAAGGCATGCAGTCGTGAAACCGAGGACATCTGCGATTCCGCTCATCGCATTTTCATCGTGACGGACCTTGATCCAGTGGGCTTACTCCGGAAGCACGACGTGGCCATGTTCGTTCATCGGAAAGAAAGGGTTGTGCGCGACTTCCCACAAATGGCCGTCCGGATCGGCAAAATAGCCGGAATAGCCGCCCCAGAACACCTTTTCAGGGGCCTTCACGAGCGTCGCGCCACAAGCGACAGCGAATTTGACGACCGCGTCGACCCCAGCGGGGCTTGCCACGTTATGCGCCAGCGTCACGCCGGAAAAACCCGCCGGTGACGGCACGACACCGGCATCCTCGGCCAGCGCCGTGCGGGAGAAGAGCGCAAGCACGATCCCTTTCAACTGGATGAAAGTAACCGCGTCCTGGGAGGCGGATGAGCGCTTCCAACCGAGTTTCTCATAGAATTCGGTGCTGCGTGCTACATCCTCGACACCGAGGGTGATGACAGAAATACGCCGGTCGAGCGACATGACGAGGACTTCCTTCTGCGGCGACCAAAACCCAATATGTTCTCTTCTGTTCTACTTTTGTTTTCTTTAAGTTCGCATCATATTAGAGTATCCTTATAGTTGTAGTCTCTGTCGCACCTATCTTTCTGATAGCATCCGGCTATGGACGGTGATTTCCCGAAAACAGCGGTCTTCTGGCACGAGGCCAAGGAGCAAGATCGCCTGCGCGTTCTCGCCCCGCTACTCGCCCTTCCATTCAGGGTGGCGCTTGCCGAGGAAGGCGCCAATCCCCTCCTCTGCGTCGCGCGCGAGCATGTTTTCCACCATGACATTGGCCGTGTAATCATACGCGGCCTCAAGCGGCATCTCGATCTGACGATAGAAGGCTTCCTTGCCGATTTTCAGCGTCAACGGCGATTTCGACGCGATAACGGAGGCATATTTGTTGACGACCTGGGACAGGTATTGCTTCGGTACGATGCGGTTGACGAGCCCGAAATCCTTGGCCGCCGACGCATCGATCGTCTCCCCGGTCAAGAGCATCTCCATCGCCTGCTTGCGATGTGCGGCACGGCTGACGGCAACCATCGGCGTCGAGCAGAAGAGACCGATGTTCACACCCGGCGTGCAGAAGGTCGAGGTATCGGTGCAGATCGCCAGATCGCAGGAAGCCACGAGCTGGCAGCCCGCAGCCGTAGCCAGGCCGTCGACCTCGGCAATGACCGGCTTGGGGAGATGGGTGATCTTCAGCATCAGGTCGGCGCAAAGCCGCATTGTCGTTTCAAAGAACTGCCGGCCGCGGTCTGCATCACCGCGGTGGGCCGTCATCTCCTTCAGATCGTGGCCAGCCGAAAAGAGCTTGCCGGCAGCCGCGATGATGACCACTCGCACTTCCCTGTCCGCGCCGGCCTTGTCGAGCTCGACGAGCAGCGCCTCCATCAGGGCGATCGAAAGCGCGTTCGCGGGAGGATTGTTGAGGGTCAGGCGCAAAACGCCGTCCGAGAATGCAGAAATCACCGGACCGCCGCTTCCCTCGGCACCTTCCCTGCGCAGCGACACCACCTCGGACATGATCGACGTCTCCCTCCATCGGTTTTCAAGTGAAGCAAAGCCTGCCATAAAACCTCACCAGAGCGCCAGTGCCTTTGACCGAAACCCACCGCAACCGGGAACCCAGCATGCAGCCCATCATGACCGTCGAAGAGATCACCGCGTTCCTCGAGACGGATTTCCCTCAAATCCATACGGATGGCCGCGTCTTCACCGTAGTCGCGGTCGCGCCCGGCGGCGCAACGATGCGCTTCGATCCGTCCGATCGGCATCTACGCCCCGGCGGCACCGTGTCGGGACCAGCCATGTTTACGCTGGCCGACGTGGCCGCCTATGTTGCGATCCTTGCCCATATCGGTCCTGTCGCCCTTGCAGTCACGACCAATCTCAATATCAACTTCCTGCGCATGCCGAAGCCGGAACCGATCACATGCGACTGCCGTATCCTCAAGCTCGGCAAGCGGCTCGCGGTCGTGGACGCGGTCCTGCACCAGGGCGACGCGAGCGAGCCGATCGCCCAGGCAACGGCCACCTATTCGATTCCTCCCCGCTGACGGCATTTGGGGATCTGGTAGCAACAAGTGGCATATCTGCCTTGCAGAAAAACGGCCGCAGCACAGGATAATTTGTGGTATTATTATACCACATTAATAACATATTGTTTTTTATAACTTATTTCTAACAGCGACGACAAATCCAACTCTTGACCGCTTTTCTCGCGGCCCGTATAACCCGCCCAGTCTGTGGCCCCTTGGGACCGCATTCCTTTTGGGCTATTCCAGCGCAAAAAAACAAGCAACAAGAAACGCCCCTGGCGCCAATGCCGCGGGGTCCAGAAACGGAAAGTGTACACCATGTCTACCTTCGTTCAGAAGCCTGCAGAGGTGGAGAAGAAGTGGATCATCATCGATGCCGAAGGCCTCGTTGTCGGTCGCCTCGCCTCCCTCATCGCCATGCGCCTGCGTGGCAAGCACAAGGCCACCTATACCCCCCACGTCGATGATGGCGACAACGTCATCGTTATCAACGCCGAGAAGTGCGCCCTCACCGGCAAGAAGTATTCCGACAAGAAGTACTACTGGCACACCGGTTATCCCGGCGGCATCAAGGAGCGCACCGCACGCCAGATCATCGAAGGCCGCTTCCCGGAGCGCGTCATCGAGAAGGCCGTCGAGCGCATGATCCCGCGTGGCCCGCTTGGCCGTCGCCAGATGAAGAACCTGCGCGTCTATGCCGGTTCGAACCATCCCCATGAAGCCCAGCAGCCGGTCGCTCTCGACGTGGCCAAGCTGAACAGCAAGAACGTAAGGAGCGCCTGATAATGGCTGATCTCTCTTCCCTGAAGGACCTCGGCACGGCTGCTCCGGAGGCTTCTGCTCCGGTTCACGTCCGCAAGGTTGACTCGCTCGGCCGCTCCTACGCGACCGGCAAGCGCAAGAACGCAATTGCCCGCGTATGGGTCAAGCCGGGCTCCGGCAAGATCGTCATCAACGGCCGCGAATTCGCAACTTATTTCGCCCGTCCGGTTCTGCAGATGATCCTGCGCCAGCCGATCATCGCCGCTGCCCGCGACGGCCAGTTCGACATCGTCGCCACCGTTACCGGCGGCGGCCTCTCCGGTCAGGCTGGTGCCGTTCGTCACGGCATCTCCAAGGCTCTCACCTACTACGAACCGGGCCTGCGCGCGGTTCTCAAGAAGGGTGGCTTCCTGACCCGCGACAGCCGCGTCGTCGAACGTAAGAAGTACGGCAAGGCCAAGGCTCGCCGTTCGTTCCAGTTCTCCAAGCGCTAATCGCTTCCGGAACCATTGGATTGGAAAGGGCGGGGCTTCGGCTCCGCCTTTTTTCGTGATCGAGTTAGCGATCCTTCCGGACCGGGCGTGAAACCATCTCGTCCATCGAGAAGAAAACCCCGCGCGACGCCAGCCAACGGGCGAACCGCTCGACTTTCGTTTCCAACGAGCAGGTCGGCGGCTCCTTGTCGAGTTCCGACTGATAGGCCGCCTGCAGCGCCAGTTGCTCGTCGGCGTCAAGCGCACTCCAACGCCTCAATGCAGCATTCTCTTCTGACATCGCAATCTCCCGCAGCCATTCAATGGCCGGCACCTTGGCAGCGTGGCGAAGTCTGACGATGCAGTCAAACCGCACCTTGCCGCATGGCATCACAAAGCGAGACAAAGCGCTGGCAATCGACGTCGTGGGCTCTAATATCGCATCGCAACACGCCGCTTAGAGGAGAACCCATGGCCAAGAAAACCATCGACCACGCCTTCACCGCGACAGACGTGCGATCTGCGGCAACGGATCCGACCTATGCGGGCGCGCTGTCATTCATGCGCCGCCGCTACAGCAAGAACCTGAAAGAGGCGGATGCGGTCGTATGGGGCATTCCCTTCGATGCGGCGACGTCCAACCGCCCGGGCGCCCGGTTCGGGCCCCAGGCGATCCGGCGCGCCTCCGCGATCTTCGACAACGATCCGCAATACCCCTTCGAGCGCGATCTCTTCGCCGAAATGTCCGTGATCGACTATGGCGATTGCCTGCTCGATTACGGCAACCACTGGAAGACGCCTGCGACAATCGAGGAAGAAGCG
Organism: Rhizobium sp.; assembly: GCA_003527225.1. The sequence goes on along the minus strand of DPXQ01000139.1, from coordinate 112,683 downwards.
AAGAAAATCCTGGACAGCACCGATTTCCTGCTGACGCTCGGCGGCGATCATTTCGTCACCTGGCCCCTCCTGAAAGCCCATGCCGCCAAGCACGGACCGCTTGCGCTCGTACAGTTCGACGCCCATCAGGACACCTGGTTCGACGATGACAAGCGCATCGATCACGGCTCGTTCGTGGGCCGGGCGGTGCGCGACGGCATCATCAATCCCGACCGTTCGATCCAGATCGGCATTCGCACCCACGCGCCGGAGGATTGCGGCATCCGCCTCCTCCATGGCCACGAGGTGGAGGATATGCGGGCAATCGACATCGCCTCGCTGATCATCAGCCATACCGGCGGCCAGCCCGCCTATGTCACCTTCGATATCGACTGCCTCGACCCGGCCTTCGCACCCGGCACGGGCACGCCGGTCTCGGGCGGTCCGAGCAGCGCCAAGATGCTCTCGGTCCTGCGCGGACTCCACCAGCTCGACATTCGCGGCGGCGATGTCGTCGAGGTGGCGCCGGCCTACGACCACGCGGATATCACCGCCATTGCGGGAGCGACCATCGCAATGTATATGCTGGGCCTGAACGCCGAGCGCCTGGCGCGACAGCGTTGAGAGATTGATTCAACCCTTTCCCGACATGATTCCGGAAACGGTTCCAAGCTTCTGAGATTAGAGGGTAATATGACAGCGAAGATCTTCATCGATGGCGAACACGGAACCACGGGGCTGCAGATCCGCGCCCGCATGGCCGACCGCCGCGATGTCGAATTGCTGTCCATCCCGGAAGCCGAGCGGCGCAATGCGGCGCTGCGCGAAGACATGCTGAACAGCGCCGATATCGCTATCCTGTGCCTGCCGGACGAGGCCTCGCGCGAGGCCGTCAAGATGGTCTCGGGCAACAACAAGGTGCGCCTTATCGACACTTCGACCGCATTCAGGATCGATCCGGACTGGGCCTATGGCTTCGCCGAAATGGACAAGGCACAGGCCGACAAGGTCCGTTCGGCGCGCTACGTTGCCAATCCGGGCTGCTATCCGACGGGCGCTATCGGCCTGATCCGTCCGTTGCGCGCGGCGGGCATCCTGCCTGACGGCTATCCTGTCACCGTCAATGCCATCTCCGGCTATACGGGCGGTGGCAAGCAGCTGATCGCGCAGATGGAAGACGAGAACCATCCGGAGCACCTGACGGCCAACAACTTCCTCTACGGGCTCACGCTGAAGCACAAGCACGTGCCGGAAATGACTGTGCATGGCATGCTGGACCGGGCGCCGCTCTTTTCACCCTCGGTCGGCCGCTTCGCCCAAGGCATGATCGTGCAGGTGCCGCTGTTCCTCGACGAGCTCAAGAATGGCGCGACAATCGAAAGCGTTCACGCTGCGCTTGTTGCCCATTATGCGGGCCAGGATATCGTGACCGTCGTCCCGCTCGAGGAAAGCCGTGCGCTTGCGCGCGTCGATGCCGAGGAGCTGGTCGGCAAGGATACGATGAAGCTCTTCGTCTTCGGCACGCCGGGCGGTGCGCATGTCAATCTGGTCGCTCTGCTTGACAATCTCGGCAAGGGCGCTTCTGGCGCTGCCGTGCAGAACATGGACCTGATGCTTTCTGCCTGACCTGAGGGATAGGCTCGCCGCCACCTCGGAAATTCGTGGAGTAAGGATGGGACGCGCCGCCCTGCTGGGGATGCGCGTTCACCGCTTGCCGGACAATTCGTCTCCCAAACGGTGGATCGTTAACGCCCCTGCCGTTTGCTATATGATGAGTAGCAGCAATGAGGCACGTCATGAGCGAAACGAGCAGACTTCCCGTTCTCTTCATTCCCCATGGCGGCGGTCCGTGGCCGTTCATGGATTTTCCGGCGGACGCCAACGGCAAGGGGCCGTGGGACGATCTCGGGCATTTTCTCGAGGTGCTGGATGCGGAAATAGGCCGGCGCCCGAAAGCCGTATTCGTGGTTTCGGGCCACTGGGAAAACGAGCCCGTGCCAACGGTGAGCACCGCAGCCAAGCCCCGCATGCTCTATGACTACTACAATTTCCCACCGCACACCTATGAGCTCCAGTATCCGGCGCCTGGCGACCCGGACCTCGCCCACCGTGCGCGCACGCTCCTCGAGGCGGCCGGAATTCCAGCAGCAGAGGACGATACGCGCGGATTCGACCACGGGGTCTTCATCCCCTTCATGCTCATATATCCGAATGCCGACGTTCCGATCGTCATGCTGTCGATGAAAGACACGCTCGATGCGGAAAGCCATCTGGCGATCGGCAAGGCGCTGGAGCCCCTGCGTGACGAAGATATCCTGATCGTCGCCTCGGGCATGAGTTATCACAACATGCAGATGTTCCGGAAAGACAACCCCGAGCATGTCGCCCAGGCGGTCCGCTTCGACGACTGGCTGACCGAAGCGGTCGAATTGAAAGATCCGGACCGGAGAGCTGACCGGCTGGCGTCCTGGGACAAGAACCCGGATGCGCTTGCCTGCCACGTCCCAGACCACGATCATCTCGTGCCGCTTTTCGTGGCGGCGGGAGCCGCTGGAAGCGATGCCGGAAAGCGTGTCTTCAGGAGCGATTACCTCGGGAAACCCTATTCCGGATACCGGTTCGGTTAGACGATCAGCCTTTCACTTCCATGGCGACTTCCGGCGGGTACTCTCCGTAAAAGCCGCGCCAGTGGGCGATTGCAAAACCGAGCACGATCAGTGCGCCGCCCTGGTGAGCGAGTGCCGTATCCAACTGCACCTGCGTCAGCAGGGTTGCGATGCCAAGCCCGGCCTGAATGGTGATCAGCGTGAACAAGAGCACCGAGCGGCGGGCATGGGTCGATTGCGGCGCTGCGTGCAGCGACGAGATCATGTGAAAGAGCGCAGCGGCGAACAGCACATAGGCGCCGAGACGGTGGACGAACTGCACCGTCTTCGGATTTTCGAAAAGGTTGATCCAGGCCGGGTTCTGGATGAAGAGATCCGATGGAACCAGCGCTCCGTCCATGAGCGGCCAGGTATTGTAGGACAGGCCGGCGTCGAGGCCGGCAACCAGCGCACCCAGATAGATCTGGAAAAACGCCAACATCGCAATTGCCATCGCCCAGGTTCGCGAGCTTGCCGTAGGTGCGGCATCACTGGCATGCGGGGCCAGTCCGCGCATGATCCACATGCAGGAAGCGAAGATGAGGCAGGCGATGACCAGATGGGTGGCCAGCCGATACTGACTGACATCGACGCGTTCCGCCAATCCCGAGGACACCATCCACCAGCCGATGAAGCCCTGAAAACCGCCAAGCGCCAAGATCCCCAGAAGCGGCCATTTCAGCCGTCTTTCGACCCTCCCCGTGGCCCAGAAGAAGAAAAGAGGCAACGCAAAGATCATTCCGATGCTGCGGGCGAGCAGACGATGAGCCCATTCCCACCAGAATATCTTCTTGAACTCGTCGACCGTCATGCCCTGGTTGATCTGGGAATATTCCGGGATCCGCTGATAGAGCTGGAACTCCTCTTCCCACTGGGCGGCATTCATCGGCGGAATGACACCGTGGATCGGTTTCCATTCCGTGATCGACAGACCGGAATCGGTAAGGCGCGTAGCGCCGCCGACCAGCACGAGACAGAACAGCGCCAGAAGCACGAAGCCCAGCCAGCGGCGTACCGCCCTTCTATTGCGTTCAGCGCGCTCGATTCTGCCGAGCACTGTGACTTCAATTGCGTTTGTAGCACCTGTCATATCGGAACCTCATGTCGGGCTGTTGATTTGCATCACTTGCCGGTGCAAAACAAGCCCCGGATATTTGCGGCATGGGGTCGCGTTCCAATTGCTGGACTGCGCTCTGGACTTGCGGCGGCGCTATCCACGGCAACGAAAGTCACACGATGCCTCGAAGACTGCGCTCATTCATCGGCACAATCCTGATCATCTGCCTCGTGATCATCTACGCGCTGGTGGCAACGACGGTTGCGTCGCTGCTGCTCGCTACATCGCCGTGGTGGGTGCATTTCCTCTATTTCCTGTTTTCTGGCCTCCTCTGGATCCTGCCTGCGATGCTCATCATCAAGTGGATGGCGGGACCGGTTAACAAATAGGCACGCTTTTCCGCGACAACGGATGTTAACGGTGCGATAACTGCGTTGTGTGGAAAACATGCCGTGTGGCGCACGCCGTAAACCTATTCTATCCGGTCCCAAACTATCGTATTCGGCGAACCTTTGTGGAACCGGAGAATGGCCGTGCAGACATCGTCGCCGGATTTCCGTTGCATGCAGATCGCCGAGATGTCGCTGGAACGGATGGCGGTGATCGAAACGGTCGTGGAAGCTGGGAAGAGCATGGTGCGAGACATCAAAATCGAAGTCTTCGAAGAGATGGCGCCGCTCGAGTCAGAGTGGCGCGGTCTGGAAGCCGATTCCTACAACTCCCTGCATCAGGGCTACGACTGGTGCGCCGCCTGGATGAAGACGCACAACAATCCCCTCGCCATCATACGCGGTTCGCACAACGGCAAGACATGTTTCATCCTGCCGCTTGAAATCCCTCGCTCGAAATGGGTGCGAACGGCGCAGTACATCTCGACGCACTTCAACAACATCAACAACGGGCTCTTCAGCGCGGATTTCCGAGCAAGCTGCAACGAGGCCGAGGCACACGAAATCGCGCGCAGGCTGAAGGTAATTCTACGCGGCCGGGCGGTCCTCATATCGCTGCAGAATATCCCGTTCGACTGGCGCGGGGAAACCCACCCCCTCTCGAGGCTTCCGAGCGTTGAAAACCAGAACCACGCGTTTCAGCTGCCGCTGTTTCGCGATTTCGAGGCGACGATCGGTCAACTCAACGCCAAACGCCGGCGCAAGAACTTTCGCAACCAGTGCCGCAAGATCGACGCCCATGGCGGCTTCACGCATATCGTCGCCGAGACTGCGGCCGATAAATCGGAGCTGATCGACCTGTTCTTCGCACAGAAGGCAGCGCGCTTCGAAGCCCATGGATTACCCGACGTGTTCCGACCGCCGGAGATACAGGCCTTTTTTCGGGAACTCCTCAAGGTGGAAGGACAGGGCTTTGATTGCCCCCTTCAACTGCACGCCATCCGGTTGAAGGGCGACCATGAAGGGCGGATCGCTGCGATCGCCGGGCTGTCGCGAAAAGGCGACCACGTCATCTGCCAGTTCGGTTCAATCGACGACAGTCTCATTCCGGACGCCAGCCCGGGCGAACTGCTTTTCTGGCTGATGATCGAGAAATGTTGCGCGCAAGGTGCCGCAATCTTCGATTTCGGGCTTGGAGACCAGGGATACAAGCGGCACTGGTGCACCGTGGAAACAGTTCAGCACGACATTCTGCTGGCTGTGACCCCGTTTGGTCATCTGGCGGCGATCGCACAATATGGCCTGACGCGCACGAAGGCCGCGATCAAGCGATATCCATGGCTGTATGACTTCATCCAACGGATCAGGGCACAGGGCGGCAATACGCCGGAGAAATCCGCGCAAGCCGACGACTGATCCGCAAGACCGACCAAGGGGAGTCCTGGCGATATGCCCTCAGGCCGCGCTACGTTGACCAGCGCCGCCGCCTTGGGTCTTGTGCCCGGACATCAATACAAGGTCGGTGTAACCGACTTTCTCGAAGGCGGCCATAATGGCGCCCAGATCCTGCATGTCCGGGTTCGGTGCTGAAAGGATGATCTCGTGGGAACCGTTGCGGCTGAGGCGGGCAACGCCTTCGGCATCGGCGGGGCCGCACTCCACGAGTACCAGATCATAGGCCTCGGCAAGCGCATCCGTGATCATCGAGAACCGGTCGGCACCGCGCATGGCGCGGCGGATGTCGGATCTTCCCTGCGGGACGATATGCGCGCTGGAGAGCCGGTCAGGATGGATTGTTTCGCCAAACGCCACTTCACCGCAAAGGAGATCGGTGATCCCCAACTGGTCCTTGCGTGACGCCATCAGCGTCGTCGGGCAACCAGAACCCGTCATGTCGACCAGCACGACACGCCGCCCCGCCCCGGCAATCTCGCGGGCAAGCATCACAGTGGCCGTCGATCCGTCATCGCCGCTGGGCGAGATTGCGAAGGCCGTGCGCGCGCCGGATGCGACAAGATACGAAGCGACGGCCTCGATGGAGAACTCATCCTCGGGGTCAGCGCCCTCCCGTGACTCGCTCCTCAGCGCGCCCTCCCCCGGCAGATCGAGTACTTCTTCCATCTCGGTGGCGAGTTCGGGATCCGGCTCGACAGACATCCGGTCGGCCTGCACATCCCTTCGAGCGGGCGGCGCGTCCCGAGCGACAGGGGTTTCGCTCTTGTCATATGTCATGGTGCGAATTTCCACCGTGCCTTCCGGCGGGCCGCCGACAGGTCTCAGGGCGCGGCCGCTGAAAAGTTCCATGAGCATGATCACGATGGCGCTCAGGATCGCGGCGGCAAGCGCGACGACGATGGTGATCGGGACAACCTTCGGGAAATTTGGTTCCAGCGGCTCACTCGCCTTGGATATGACGCGCGCATCGGCCGGGCTTGCATTGGTCTCCAGCCTGGATGTCGCCTCGCGGTAACGGGCGAGATAGGTTTCCAGAAGCTGCCTCTGAGCGGTAGCCTCCCTCTCCAGCGCCTTCAGGCCGACCTCGTCCGCGCCTGCCTGAGCGAAATCTGCCTTCAGCATGTTGAGCTTCTGGACAAGCTGCTGTTCGCGCAGCTTGGCAACGTTGGCCTCGTTCTCAAGGCTCGCGGCAACATTCGCGGATTCATGGACGATCTGCTGGCGGATTCCGGATAGCTGGGCACGCAGCGCCTTGATCCGCGGATGGCCCTCGAGGAGAGTGCTCGACAGATCAGAGATCTGGCCGAGAATATTGGACTCGGTTTCCTTGAGCCGCAGGATCGTCGGGTTGCTGGCAACGGCGTCGATCGAATCCGTCGGCCTGCCGCTCGCGATGGCGGCGCGCACGTTTTCGGCCTTCGCCTCGGCATCGGCCATCTCGCTTCGCACGCGGGCGAGTTCGGCGGAGATGTCATTAAGTTGCTGGCCGGAAAAGGTTCCGGTCTCGCCCATCTGAACGATGTCGAAGGATGCGCGGTAGTCCGCGACCTTCTTCTCCGCCTCATTGACCTTCTCCCGGAGATTGGCGATTTCCGGCTCGAGCCAGCGGGCAGCCTCGGAATTGCTGTCAAGTTTCGCACCGCTCTGGAGCGAGAGATAGACATCGGCGATCGCGTTGGGAATTGCCGCTGCGAGCTTCGGATCCTTCGAGGTGAACTCTACTGCGATGACGCGAGACTTTTCGATCTGGTACACCGCCAGTTTTCCCTTGAACGCCTCGACAACCCGATCTTCCGGCGCGCGCTCGAGCGGATTCTTCTTCAATCCCAACAGCACCAAGAGATCGTCCAGCGCCGAAGGCTGCGTATCGGGATCGAATTCCTCGAGCTCGTAAAGTTTCAGGTCGCGAGCAACCTGCTTGATCAGATCAACCGATTGAAGCAACTGTACCTGACTGACAATATTCAGCTCATCGAGAAGCGGTTGGATTTCCGGGCTGGTCGTCGTCCCCTGCCCAATAAAATTCGGCGCTCGATCCTCGATCAGGATACGCGTCTCGCTGCGATAGCTCGGAGAAATCGCGCTCGCGCCTACAAATGCGAGCCCCGCGGCCACAATGGTGACGCCGAGCACGGTGCTCTTGCGCCGCCAGACGGCGCGAAAGAGCTGGGCAAGATCAATGTCCACGTCCTGATGACTGTTGCCTACGCCTGACATGCCACACTCCCGGTACGGATTTCGAGACAAACGTAAACGATCATAGTAACTCAAGAGTTAATCGGATAACCTGTCGCACAACCACGGATCTTAGCATTATTCATCTGCAATCTGCGCGATCTTTACCCACTATTAACCCTAATCGAATGATAACAGAATGAGTTTGGGTTTTTAACTCGGGAGCGCAGCGGGCGCATGGCAATGACTGTCACAAAGCGAATCGTGTTTTTCGTTGTCGCTATGGCACTGGCGGTTCTGTCCGGCTGCGGCACGTATCAACCGGCGCCCGACGCATTTCACGAATCGACAATCCAGCCCTACCACCTTGGAAGCGGCGACCGCTTGCGCATAACGGTGTTCGAACAGGCAAGCCTGAGCAATACCTATACCGTGGACCAGGCCGGCTATATCGCGTTCCCTTTGATTGGTCAGGTCGCGGCGCGTGGAAAGACACTGGCGCAGCTTGAAGGCATTGTCGCCCAGAAACTGCGCCAGGGCTACCTTCGCGATCCGGACGTCACCATCGAAATCGACCGTTACCGCTCGATCTTCGTCATGGGGGAAGTCGGTCAGCCGGGCCAATACTCCTATGTCGCCGGCATGACCGTTCAAAATGCCATCGCGGTTGCCGGTGGTTTCTCGACGCGCGCCGCTCAGCGGGACGCCGACATCACACGCAACATCAACGGCCAGATCCTGACCGGGCGCGTGCCGATCACCGATCCTATCCTCGCGGGAGACACCATCTATGTCCGCGAGCGACTGTTCTGACCCATGCCGAACGGGTCACCGCTCCGCATCATCCATTGCTTCAGGTCACCGGTCGGCGGCATTTTCAGACACGTCCGCGATCTCGTGGAACTGCACAGCCGTGCCGGCAACGAGGTTGGCATCATCTGCGACAGCATAACCGGCAGCGAGCACGAAGATCGCCTGTTCGAGCAGATACTTCCTCTTCTCTCGCTCGGACTGAGACGGCTCCCGATCCAAAGGGCGATCAGCCCGAGCGACCTGCCGGCGCTATGGCGCAGTTTTAATGAAATCAAAAGTTTGAAGCCGGATATCCTGCATGGTCATGGCGCCAAGGGGGGCGCGATAGCCCGGATAATCGGCTCAGCTTTGCGGGCAGAAAGGTATCGCGTCGCCCGCTTCTACACGCCGCATGGTGGCAGCCTGCACTTCGATCGGTCCACGCTGGCCGGTCACGGTGTTTTTGCGATGGAGCGACTCCTGGGGCGTTTCACCGATGCCCTCGTCTTTGTCTGCGAATTCGAGCAGAGGACGTATGAGCAGAAGGTCGGCGTGCCGCATTGCAGCTCCCGGATGATCTACAACGGCATCGGCGAGACAGACTTCGAGATCATCCCTACCCGCTCCGACAGCGTGGACTTTGTCTATATCGGCATGCTTCGCGACCTTAAAGGCCCGGATGTCTTCATTGAAGCTTTCGCACAAACCGAGCGCCTCGTCGGGCATCCGCTCTCGGCCCTTATCATCGGCGATGGACCGGACCGCGACAAATACAAAACCATGCTGACGCAACGCGGCCTCGGGCGCCGCGTCGGCCTGCTTCCGGCCATGCCGATCAAGGACGCCTTCTCGATGTCGAGCACCGTAGTCGTGCCATCGCGCGCCGAATCCATGCCCTATATCGTGCTCGAGACGCTGGCGGCGGGGAAATCCCTCATCGCGTCGCGGGTTGGCGGCATCCCGGAAGTGCTCGGCACGGACAGCGAGGCTCTGGCTATCGCGGGCGACCCGGCAGATCTTGCACGCATCATGGCCAAGGCGCAGACGACGCCTGGCTGGCACGGTGCGACCATGCCCAACCCAGAGGCCTTCAAGGCCAAATTCTCCGCCTCGGTAATGGCCGGGAAGATCCTGGATTTCTATCGCGAGCGGCTTGCCGCCATTTGAAGTCCACGCATCCCGACATGCGCGCCCAAGTTCGAATCCATCAGGCTTTCGCCGTCTCCAGCGTTTCCTTCTTGGGGCGCAGGGGCGCGAAATCGGCAGGTGTCAGCGTCTCTCGCTCGAGAAGCAGTGCCGCCCCCTCCCGCAGGGTATCGATGCATCCCTCGAGTATTCGTTTGGCCCGCGCATATCCTTCATCGATCATCGTGCGGATCGCCAGATCCACCTCTCGTGCCGTCGCCTCTGAGTAGTCCTTCGGCCGCATCCGTATCTGGTTGTCATCGATCCATTGCATGCGCTGCGGCTCCAGCACCGCCTGCCCGACGGAAGCATCCATCCCGAAGCGCGTCACGATCTCCCTTGCAATGTCGGTAACCTTGGCGAGATCATCCGCCGCACCGGTCGATATCTCTCCGAAAATGAGTTCTTCGGCAGCCCTTCCCGCGAGCAGGGCGACCATGCGCTCCTTCAGTTCTCCAAGCGTGATGAGGAAGCGGTCTTCCGTTGGACGCTGCAGAGTGTAGCCGAGTGCGCCGATCGAGCGCGGAATGATCGAGACCTTCTGGACCGGATCAGCTCCCTTCAGGGATGAGGCTACAAGCGCATGCCCCATCTCATGATAGGCAACGCGCTCGCGCTCTTCGGCATTGAGAATACGGCTGCGCCGCTCCGTACCAACCACGATGCGCTCCACGGCCGCAACGAAGTCTTCCATGGCAACTTTGCCCGCGCCGCGCCTGGTGGCGACAATCGCCGCCTCGTTGATCAGATTGGCGAGGTCCGCTCCGGTGAAGCCGGGCGTCAGTCCGGCGATGTCGTCGATCTTGACGTCGCCGGCAACGGTGACACCCTTCATATGGACTTGCAGGATCGCGGCACGGCCTTTCCGGTCCGGGCGATCGATGACCACCTGACGGTCGAAACGCCCGGCACGCATCAGCGCGGGGTCGAGAATTTCGGGCCGGTTTGTCGCCGCCAGAAGCACGATGCCGACCCGCGGATCAAAACCGTCCAGCTCGGCGAGCAACTGGTTGAGGGTCTGCTCCTTTTCATCATTGCCGCCGAAGCCTCCATAGGAGTTCCGGGCCCTGCCGAGCGCATCGAGTTCGTCGATGAATATGATGCAGGGGGCAGCGGCGCGCGCCTGCTCGAAGAGATCGCGCACCCGGGCGGCGCCGACGCCGACAAACATTTCCACGAATTCCGAACCGGAAATGGAGAAGAAGGGAACGCCCGCCTCGCCTGCGACAGCGCGCGCCATCAGCGTCTTGCCGGTACCGGGCGGGCCAACGAGGAGAATGCCCTTGGGGATCCTCGCGCCGAGACGGCCATAGGTGTCTTTGTCCTTCAGGAACGACACGATCTCCTGCAACTCGGCCTCGGCCTCGTCGATGCCGGCAACGTCATCGAAGGTGACGCCCGTCTTGCGCTCGAGATAGATCTTGGCGCGCGACTTGCCGATATTGATGAGCCCGCCCATCCCCTGTCGCTCGGCCATTCCGCGAAAGAAGAAGGACCAGAGCACAAAGAAGACGATGACCGGCAGCACCCACGACAGCAGCGAGGTCAACCAGTTGCTGTCGGTGGCACCAGTGACCTTGACGCCCGCCTTCTCGAAGATCGCGGCAAATTCCGGATCGACCCGGTTGGCGATGAAGTACTTCTTGCCGTTCTGGGGCTCCTTGAATTCGCCCTCGACCCGGGTTTCGGTCAGCGTGACCGAGGCGATCCGGCCTTGCTCGGCCATCTGGATCATCTCGCTGTAGGACACCTGCGCATAATCGCGATAGCCGATCCAGGCCTGAAAAAGCAGGAGAAGCGAGAAGGCGAAGAGAAAATACCCGATGTTGAATACGTGTTTCTTATCCATGATCGTCCGTCACTGGCCTCTCGTTTGGGCGCCTGACAATATCCAACATGATCCGTCTCATGGTTCGATGATCGGAGTCAAACCTCGCCTCCATCGCGACGCCGCGCAGCCGATGCACGGATGCGTCCAATACTGGTCCGATCGCTCCAATTCGCACCACTCCACCTGCCCTACATAAAAGTTTCTTAGGACCTTCCTGCTAAAAAATGCTATCAGGAGGCAAATATTGGCGATGGTCCAAATGGAAAAGCCCGAACAATTCGACATCGAGAAGTTCCGCCGCAAGGTGACGGAAGCACGTACCAGTGGCGGAAGCCCGAGTGGGACCACTGAGTCCGGAGAAATAAACGCGCTGGCGAGACAGGTTGCCGGTCAGTATACCGACGAAAACTACTCGCCTACCATCATTACTGGTCAGTTGCGATTGCTGGAATTCGTTTGCCTTCTGTCGATTGGGCTCGCAGTCCACTATTTTCTTGCCGAAGCGGAATCCTCCAGGTTCTGGATGGACATCGGCGTAGTGATCGCCGGCTCGGTCCTGGCCATCCTCTCTCTGCAGATCGCCGATTGCTATCTGATTGCCGCGCTTCGCGCACCACTGCGCTCCATACTGCGCATCCTTTTATCCTGGGCTATTACGTCGGCGCTCATGGGCCTGGCGTTCTTTTTCATCAGCAAAGGCGGATTCGATTTCCGCGACTGGCTGGTCACCTGGTTTGCCATCGGGGCCGCCTTCCTGTTCGTGGAACGCGTCCTTCTCGGATTCGAGATCAGGCGCTGGGCGCGTAACGGAGTGATGGAGCGCCGTGCGGTCATCGTCGGTGGGGGGCAGCCTGCAAAGGACCTCATCCGCACTATCGAACAGCAACCCGACAACGACATCCGCATCTGCGGAATTTTCGACGATCGCGGGACTGCCCGTTCACCGACCGTAGTCGCCGGCTATCCCAAGCTCGGCACCGTGGCCGAACTGGTCGAATTCGCGCGTCTCGCACATATCGACATGCTGATCATCTCGCTGCCGCTCAGCGCCGAGGAGAGAATCCTCCAGCTCCTGAAGCTGCTTTGGGTGCTTCCGGTGGACATCCGGCTCGCGGCCCACTCCAATAGCCTGCGTTTTCGCCCGCGCGCCTATTCCCATATTGGCGCGGTCCCCATGCTCGACATCATGGACAAGCCGATCCGCGACTGGGATTCCGTTGCCAAACGTATCTTCGACATCTTCTTTAGCATCGTAGCGCTGGCGCTGCTTTGGCCGGTTTTCATCGCGGCTGCGATCGCCGTCAAGGCAACCTCGAAAGGTCCCGTTTTCTTTCAGCAGAAGCGCCACGGCTTCAATAACGAGATCATCAATGTGCTGAAATTCCGTTCGATGTATACCGATATGGGCGATCCGACAGCACGCAAGGCCGTTACGAAGAACGATCCCCGCGTAACCCCGGTCGGACGCTTCCTGCGCAAATCCTCCATCGATGAACTGCCCCAGATATTCAACGTCCTGCGCGGCGATCTGTCTCTGGTGGGGCCGCGGCCGCATGCCGTTATGGCGCAGACCCATGACCGGCTTTACAAGGAAGTGGTCGATGGTTATTTCGCCCGCCACAGGGTCAAGCCGGGCGTCACCGGATGGGCACAGATCAACGGTTGGCGTGGCGAAATCGACACTGACGACAAGATCAGAAACCGGACAGCCTACGATCTCTACTACATCGAGAACTGGTCACTGCTTTTCGATCTGAAGATTCTGTTCCTGACGCCCTTCCGACTCCTGAACACGGAACACGCCTATTGAGCGCCCACGACGCCAGCGGTAACCCGCCATTCAGGCCGCAAATCGCGGCCGTGTCGCTCATCGGGTCGGCAATGGTCGCCGTAGGAGTATTCCTTTCCGGATTTGTGATGTCCGAACCAGCTCCCTATGAACTGATGATGGTCTTTCAGGTGGCTGTCTGGTTCCTGCTCGGATTGAGGATATCCCGTGCCACGGCGCCTCTCCTCGCCCTTCTGCTCACTTTCAATGTCGGCGGCATGCTGTCCCTGACCGTAATGCAGGATCTCGCGGACGGGCCGATGTATATCGCGGTTTCGACTTTTCTTGCATTGACTGCGGTTTTCTACGCGGCGATTATCGAGGACGATTACCACCGCTTGGAACTTATCTTCAAAGCCTGGGTCGCGGCGGCGATCGTTACATCCCTGCTTGGCATCCTAGGCTATTTTCACGCCTTTCCGGGGGCAGAGGCGTTCACCCTTTACGACCGCGCGAAGGGCGCGTTCCAGGACCCGAACGTATTCGGACCTTTCCTGATCGTTCCGTCCCTCTATCTGATGCACGGGCTCCTGACCGGCCATTTGCGCGAGGCTCCGCTTAAGACCGCGGGACTGCTGATCCTCGCGCTCGGCATATTCCTGTCCTTTTCACGGGCGGCCTGGGCTCTGTTCCTGTTTTCAGCGGCCGCGCTCGTCTTCATCCTGCTACTCAAGGAGCGCACTGGCGCGTTCCGCCTCAAAATCCTGCTGCTCTCCATAGCAGCGGTGGTGCTCCTTGCCGTGACCCTCCTCATCGCGCTGCAGTTCGAGCAGGTCAGGGACTTGTTCCTGAGCCGGACAGGGATCCAGGAATACGACAGCGGCCATCTCGGCCGTTTCGAACGGCACCGCATCGGCCTGCTGATGTCCATGGAGCATCCCCTGGGTATCGGTCCGATGGTGTTCAGCACCATCTTCCCAGAGGACGAACACAATATCTGGCTGAAATCGCTGACGACCTATGGCTGGCTCGGCTTTGTCTGCTTTGTCACCATGATAATCTGGACGCTTTCGATCGGCTTTCGCTTTCTTCTTCGGGACAGGCCATGGCAGCCGTACTTGATGATCGCCTGGATCGCGGTCGTCGGACACACGGTAATCGCCAATGTGATCGATATCGATCACTGGCGTCATTTCTATCTTCTGCTCGGCATCATCTGGGGCTGTGGTGCCCTTGAATGGCGCTATGGGAAGAGCCATGGGAACAGGAAGGTCACCGCGTGAGCGAGAACCCTCCACAAAGTGACAGAGCCCTATCGCTGCTTGAGGTACTTGAACCGAGCGGGGGTGGTTCGGGCCGACACTTCATCGACCTGTGCGGAGGGATGAAGGCCCGAGGGCACAAGGTTACGGCTGTCTATTCGCCTGTGCGAGCGGAGGAACGGTTCGTCCGGGATCTGCTCGGTCTCGGCCTAGCAACCGTGATCGCGCTGCCGATGGAGCGCGCCGTCGGCCCCTGGGATGCCACATCCTGGTGGCAGCTTCGCCGCGTCATCCACAACCAGGGCCCCTTCGATATCATCCATGGTCACAGTTCGAAGGCTGGAGCGCTGACACGACTGCGCTTGCCCGGGCCGCACGTCCCGCGTATCTACACGCCGCATGCCTTCCGAACCATGGATCCTGGTCTCGGCAGGAAAGGGCGGATGATCTACGGACCGATCGAAGGCTTTCTCGGCCGCTTCCTGACCGACCGGATCATCTGCGTTTCCAAGAGCGAATATGATCACGCGCTGACGCTCGGCATTCCCGCCAAGCGTCTGCGTGTCGTCGTCAATGGTGTCGCCGCGGTCCCCTGCGACCGACGGGACGAGTTGCGGTCCGCCCTGGGTATCGCCAGCGATGCTCATGTCTTCGGCTTCATCGGCCGCTTGTCGGAGCAAAAGGCCCCGGAGCGGCTCGTCGAGGCTTTCTCGCACATCGCCGCTCGAATGCCGAATGCCTTTCTGCTGATGATCGGCTTCGGCGAACAGGAAGACGCCTTGCGCAGGCAGATCGCGGCAGCGGGGATTTCCGATCGTGTCTGCCTGACTGCGGACATTGCCGGACCCGAAGCGATCCAGGCCTTTGATGCACTCGTCATGACAAGCCGCTACGAGGCCATGTCCTACGTCATGCTTGAGGCGGCGACAGCAGGCAAGCCAATGATCCTGACTGATGTCGGCGGCGCGGCGAACGTGCTCGAGGATGGGGTAAACGGTATCCTCGTCCCCAACACAGACGATACGTCGCAACTATCTGCCGCCATGCTCGCCTTTGCCGACGAACCCTTGAGACAGCGCTTCATTGCCAATGCCAAGGCCCGCAGCACCCGCTACGGACTGGAGGCGATGGTCACACAGACCCTGGCTGTCTACGGGGAACTTCTCGCCCCGAGAACGGTTTGATTTTCCAAGCACCAAGAGCATATATTGAATTATGACGATGATGATGACCACTGCCGCACAGATTCGCGCCGCAAGAGCGCTCCTCGGAATTACGGTCGACGAATTGTCGGCCCGCAGTGGGGTATCCTCGTTCCTCATTCTGCAATGCGAGGCGCCGACGGGGAGCGCGCTTGACGGAGCGACACTCCATCATCTCCGCGAAACGCTCGAGGGCCTCGGCGTCAGCTTTCTCTCCGATGGCGATTGCGTGATCGGGGGCGAAGGCGTGCGACTGACAAAACGCGATGAGACTGGCGAAGGCATCCGGCCGGAAAACCTGAACGCCACGAACGACGGCTAGATCGGCTTCGCAAATCTGGCGCCGATATGCATTCCGCACATTTCCATATGCTTTTTCAATTGGAGTTGACCATGAATAGCAGCAATCGCCTTTACTTCATCATCGGCGCGCTCGCGGTGATCGCCGTCGGCCTGGCAGTCTATATTTACCGGCAGGAAACAGAGCCGAAGGGCGTGGAGCTCAATATCGGCCGCGACGGCATCACAATCCAGGAAAAGTAGCCGAGACCGGAACACCTTCATCCCGCAAATTACCGGGCAGCCGCCCAAAGCGCCTGCTCCCCCTTCCTTCTCATTTGGCAGTGATCCAGGTCCCGACCATGTGTGCCGGCGCACTGACACCCGAGACGAGCATAAATGGCGTCCCGCCTGCTTTTGCGGCCGCAGAATGTCGAGCGACGGGCAGGCCGTGATCCAGTCCTTCGATCAGACAGAATTCGATCAGCGGGCGGCCAGCATGATCATGCCACACCTTTGTGCGCCTGCCTTCCAACAGCGTTTCGCGGCCATCATCTTCCGCAAGGTCGTATAGGTCCAACCATTGGCGGAGAGTGGAATAGGCGTTCGCGACCGATACGACCCGATCAGCCGTCCCATGCCAGATGGAGATGGCCGGGCGGCTCATCATTTCGGGCGTCACCTTGCGGACGAGATCTCCCCATTCACGGCCCGTGCGGCTGACCCCGGACTTCATCACCGACAGCGCGGTCATCGCATCGCGAGCCGCGCCAAACGGCAGGCCGGCGACGATATTGCCGCCAGCGAACAGGTCGGGATAGGTGGCAAGCAGCGCGCAGGCCATGGCTCCGCCGGCCGATAGCCCCTGGACATAGACGCGACCGGGCGAAATTCGATGCCGTCGACAGGAATGGTCGATCATCTGGCGAATCGACATCAGTTCGCCACGGTCGCGCGCAATTGCGCTGGGACGAAACCAGTTGAAGCAGAGGTTGGCGTTGTTGCTCTCGCGTTGCTCGGGATAGAGAAGGACAAAACCCTTCTTGCGCGCGAGAGCGCTCCAGCCGCTGCCACGGTCGAAATCGGCCGCATTCTGAAGGCATCCATGCAAGACGACGACAAGCGGTGCCCCGGGCTGCAGATTGGGCGGCGCGAATTCGAACATCCGCAAGTGGCCCGGATTGCTGCCGAATGCCGCGACTTCGCTCAAGTGTCCCCCGGACGGCCGCGCACGGCGCGCTGGCGCTGGCAAGGCTGGAGCCGGATGCATCACCTTCAGGATGTCCTTGCGCCATTTCTTCTGCTGGCCGAGGACGAAGGACAGGGGCATGGGAATCTTGATGCGCATAAGCGGTCGCTTTCTTGCTGAAGTTCGGCCCTCGCTCCCATCGAAAACATCGGCTGCCGCTCCCCGCTCCGGCAGATGGGCGACACAATCATATAATGCTGCGCTGCAGCAGATATAAGGCATAGTCGGGAAATTTGCAGAAAACGAGCGTGCGCCGTCGTTCGGCGCTGCCCGGAAATCCTCGGATCTTTTGCTGGGATATCAAGAATTTAAATGGTCGGGGCGACTGGACTCGAACCAGCGACCCCTTGACCCCCAGTCAAGTGCGCTACCGGGCTGCGCTACGCCCCGACCTGCTTCTTGCAAAGCACGTCCTCCATAATGGCAAGGACTCTCCTGCGCAAGGGGAAAAGTGAGCCGAACACGTTTGGTTCGCAAGAATGCCTTCAGCGCACCTGATCGAGAAGCCGCTTGCATTCGAGGAGATCGAAGAGCGCCTCCTGCAGAAGCGCGCGGTCCTCCTTGCCGATGGCAGCCTTGCCGAGTGTCACCTCCGAACCCGCGTCGTCGTTGCCGCCGAAGCCGAAGAACCGTCCGCTGGCCTTGACCTTGGGCCGTCCAACAATCTGGTCTTCTTCCGGGGGGCCGAGCTTCGGCTCCTCCGTCTTGCCAGCGCTGGCCGCGACAAGCGCTTCCATCGTGGCGACATCTCCGCTCGCGACAGCCATCACGAATTTGTTGCCGTTGGTCTTCAGGAGCTTCTGGACGCCCTTGATCGTATAGCCCTGATCATAGAGGAGGTGTCGGATGCCCTTCAGAAGCTCGACATCGTCCGGGCGGTAGTAGCGGCGGCCGCCGCCACGCTTCATCGGCTTGATCTGCGGAAACCGGGTCTCCCAGAATCGCAGGACATGCTGGGGCAGATCGAGATCATCCGCGACCTCGCTGATCGTGCGAAAGGCATCCGGGCTCTTGTCCAAGGCTTATCTCCCCGCCGCGTGATGCAACTCATCATGAGGCAAGCCGCGACTCGGTACCATTTCAACTATTTATCGAGGAAATTTCAAGCGTTCCGTCAGCGGACACCCGAACGGTCCACGGCTATCGCGGTCAGGAAGCCGGATTTTGCGGCTTCTGCTTGACCTTGCGGAGCAGGTGCGATCGCAGAATTCGCTGCTTCAGTACATTGGAGGCCTTGAATGTCATGACGCGGCGGGGAGAAATCGGAACCTCCTCACCGGTCTTCGGGTTGCGGCCAATCCGCTCGTTCTTGCTGCGTACCTGAAAGGTCGCGAAGGAGGATAATTTGACAGTTTCGCCGCGAACGATGGCGTTGCATATCTCGTCTATGACGGTTTCGACCAATTCCGCGGATTCGGTACGCGACAATCCAACTTTACGGAAGACTGATTCCGCCAAATCTGCTCGGGTAACTGTCTTCCCAGCCATATTTTCCGCCCGCTCAAAACAATCACTTTTGTAAAGAGAGTTGACAGTATTGCCGTTGAGCTTGACGGTCAAGCTCTTGTTCGAAATCCCTATTTTTCGCGTAGAGACCTACCAGCGCAGCAGCACCGCGCCCCAGGTGAAGCCACCGCCCATCGCCTCGAGCAGGACGAGATCGCCCTTCTTGATCCGCCCGTCGCCGGCCGCGACCGCGAGCGCCAGCGGAATCGACGCAGCAGACGTATTGCCGTGCAAATCGACCGTCACCACGACCTTTTCCGGCGGGATGCCGAGCTTCTTGGCTGAAGCGTCAATGATGCGGCGATTTGCCTGGTGCGGCACCAGCCAGTCAATTTCGTCGGCGGTCGTCCCATTGGCCGCGAAGGCCGCTTCGATCACGTCGGTGATCATTCCGACAGCATGCTTGAAGACCTCCCGGCCTTCCATGCGCAGATGACCGACGGTGCCGGTCGTGGAAGGACCTCCGTCGACGTAGAGCTTGTCCTTGTGGGCACCATCGGAGCGCAATTGCGACGTCAGCACGCCACGGTCGTCATTCGTTCCCGCGGCTTCTTCCGCCTCGAGAACGATGGCACCGGCACCGTCGCCGAAGAGGACGCAGGTCGTGCGGTCCGTCCAGTCGAGGATGCGCGAAAATGTCTCGGCGCCGATGACCAGGACCCGCTTGGCCATACCGCTGCGAACGTACAGATCCGCAGTCGCCAGAGCATAGAGGAAGCCCGTGCACACGGCCTGCACATCGAAGGCAAAGCCATGATGAATGCCGAGCCGGTTCTGAATATTCACCGCGGTTGCCGGAAATGTGTTGTCTGGCGTCGAAGTCGCGCAGATGATCAGATCGATGCTGTCGGCGGACATCCCGGCATTTTCCAGCGCCGCGCGGGCGGCGTCGGCGCCGAGCGATGCGGTGGTCTCGCCCTCTCCCGCGACATAACGCTGGCGAATGCCCGTGCGCTGCACGATCCATTCATCCGATGTCTCCACCAGGTCTTCCAACTCGCGATTGGTCATAACCCGCTTCGGGAGTGCTGCCCCGAAACCGCGAACCACAGAACGGATCATGCTGTCATACCCCGCAGATCATGCAATTTCAGGTCCTGCAATGGAGGGATGCCTTGCATGATATTTCTTCAAGTCGTTTTCGATTTTCTGTGTCAGGCCATTGCGAGCCATGTCATAGCCGACGTCGATTGCCGCGGCAAAGCCCTCTGCATCGGTACCGCCGTGACTCTTGATCACAATGCCGTTGAGGCCGAGAAAGACACCGCCATTGACCTTGCGCGGATCCATCTTCTCGCGCAGGCGGTCAAAAGCGCCCTTGGCCAATAGATAGCCGAGTCGAGCCAACAGAGTGCGCGACATCGCGGCACGCAGGTATTCGGCAAATTGCCGCGCCGTGCCTTCGGCGGTCTTCAGCGCGATATTGCCGGTGAAGCCTTCAGTCACCACAACATCCACGGTGCCCTTGCCGAGATCGTCGCCCTCGACGAAACCGTAATAGTCCACGGTGTCGAGACCTGCCTCGCGGAGCATCCGCCCGGCTTCCTTGACTTCTTCCTGGCCCTTGATTTCCTCGACGCCGACATTCAGAAGGCCCACCAACGGGCGCTCCAGTTCAAACAGAGCCCGCGCCATGGCCCCACCCATGAGGGCGAAATCGAGCAGCTGCTGGGCGTCAGCGCCGATCGTTGCGCCCACATCGAGCACAATGCTTTCACCCTTCAATGTCGGCCAGATCGCGGCAATAGCGGGTCGTTCGATCGTCGCCATCGTGCGCAGACAGAATTTTGCCATCGCCATCAACGCACCGGTATTTCCGGCGGAAACCACGACATCCGCCTGCCCGGTCTTCACCGCCTCTATCGAGCGCCACATGCTTGAGATATAGCGGCCCCGACGCAAGGCCTGGCTCGGCTTCTCGTCCATGTTCACGGCAACATCGCAATCGTGAAAGACGGACTTCTCTTTAAGCTTCGGATACTGGGCGAGAATCGGCGCGCATTTGTCCTGCTGGCCGTACATCACAAAGGTCACATCGGGATGGCGTTCCAGCGCCTTGGCAGCACCCGGAATGACGACTCCGGGGCCGAAGTCGCCTCCCATCAAATCGAGAGAAATTCTGATCACTCTGGTCTGATCCTTCCTTTCGCTGCCCGGCGAAATCTCGGCCAAAATACCGTTTTTGCGGTCTGGCACAACTGAATTATGCCGCCTCTTGGAGTTATCCAACCCGCAACTATTCCTTTTTCCAGTCCTTCAGGACCGCAAACGGCGAAGGCTTGCGATCGTCGCCGTTTGTGTCCTCAATATGCCCGGAAAATGCGGCTCCTGGCTTTTTCGGATAGGGATCGATGGCAAGCGCCGCAAATTCGGCCACGAGCATGCCGGCATCGATCGTATCGCCGGAAAATGTCTCCGGCAGATCCGGGCCTTCCGGGTCGAGTACCATTTCGCCGGCCTCATCAGTGACTATGCGTGCGAGCTTCGAGCTTTCCGGGACGTAGATCTGGTCAATGTCCTGATCAATCTGCGACGTCACCGGCTCCAGGGTGACAACGCAGGACTGGACAAGCTCTGCCTCGACCCTTCCCTTGATGCGTATGCCGTCCTTCTTCCAGCGCGCGATCTGGAGATCCGCGGACAGCCGATTGACGGCCTCGACCTCCCAGAGGCGCGCAAGGGCCTGCCTTTCGCGATCATCGGCCTCAAGATGCACTTGCACAGGGTTAACTGAGACATGGCCGACCTTCACCAGATAGGAGAAGGCCGCGTCACCGGCACCTTTCTTACGTAAACTCATATCAGCACGGCCCTCCAGGAACGGCCATCTTGACGGACCCCGTAGAAATATCTTCTTCCGAAGCTGCGCCCAGGCGCGCTTCGGCTTCGATCATCCAGCGGGCAAGCCCATCCATCTGCGGGGCACCCTCGCCTTTTTCCGGATATATATTGCGCCTCAGCGCTTCCGCCAACCTGTCGGCATCGCCATCGTCCAAGGCTGCGGCATAGGACTCCAGCCGGCCATAGAACATCCCTGCGAGCTTCTTCATTCTCTTGGGCACGCCCTGGTCACCGATGCCGAGTTCCCGGATCGAGTGATCGACATCCTCGAAGAAGGCATCGACGATCTCCTGAGCAATTTCCTGTCCGCTTTGGGCGGCCTTCGCAGTGCGCCTGAAAAATAGAATCAGCACGACCGACAGCATCTCGAAACGGCCCATCACCGTATCGGGAACATTGAGATCGCTATAGAAGAACGGCGTGCGCGCAACGGAAGTCAGCGCCGCATACTGCCGTTCGACGATGATCCGATTGTGCCTTTTTTGCCGGAAGAACCCGAATAGCATCGATTTTACCAAAAAGGACCAAGGGAACGACCCAGCCTGCCCACGGTCTTGTTGCATGATTGCGAAAGCTGGTTTACCGAAGCAGACGTGAATTGCAATGCCGTTTTGTGTCGGCCAACCCTGTCTGTCGCCGGTGTTCCGGTACCGGACGGAAAGGTCGCGAAACAGCATCGATATCGTCAGGTGACATTCCGGCTTCCCCGGAAAGGCCATAATGATATGTGCAACAGGGTTTCGCGGGCGCCGACTGGCGCCCTCTTTGAAAGTTACGGGAGACGTGTGGTTGGATATGCGATACTTCAGATCGGACAGGAGACTTCTCGGCTGCGCCGCCCTCGCCCTTGCTGTTACGGTCAGCGGACTGTCGGGCTGCACGACCTCCCAAGTCTTCCATAACGGCTACGTCGCCGATCAGGACGCGCTGGATCTGGTTCCGGTCGGTTCGAGCCGTGAACAGGTGCTGCTGTCGCTTGGCACGCCCTCGACCACTGCGACCTTTGACGGCGAGGTCTTCTACTACATCTCGCAAAAGCGCGTCCGTTCGGCTGCCTTCATGAAGCAGAAGCTCGTCGACCAGCAGGTTCTGGCGATCTATTTCGACAAGGACGGCGTCGTGTCTCAGCGGTCCAACTATACGCTCAAGGACGGCAAGGTCTTCGATACGATCTCCCGCACGACGCCGACAGGCGGCAAGGACCTTACCTTCCTGCAGCAGATCCTTTCGGGCGGCGGCGGCGCAGCAAACAGCATCAAGAACATCTTCGGCGGGACGTAAGCACTTCGCCCCAAAATCAAAAAACCCGCGGAAATCGATTTCCGCGGGTTTTTCGTTGGGTCGGAAATGCGTGGATGCTTATCCCGCGAGAACCGCCAGGAGCAGCAGCGCGACGATATTGGTGATCTTGATCGCCGGGTTCACTGCCGGGCCGGCCGTATCCTTGTAGGGATCGCCGACCGTATCGCCGGTCACCGATGCCTTGTGGGCTTCGGAACCCTTGAGGTGCTTCACGCCATCCTTGTCGATGAAGCCATCCTCGAAGCTCTTCTTGGCATTATCCCAGGCACCGCCGCCCGAGGTCATCGAAATCGCCACGAAGAGGCCATTGACGATGACGCCGAGAAGAGAGGCGCCGAGGGCGGCAAAGGCCGATGCCTTGGAACCGGAAATCAGCAGCACGCCGAAATAGACGACGAGCGGCGCCAGAACCGGCAGCAGGGACGGTATGATCATTTCGCGGATCGCCGCCTTCGTCAGCATATCCACGGCGCGGCCGTAGTCCGGCTTCACCGTCCCCTGCATGATGCCCGGGTTTTCGCGGAACTGGCGACGGACTTCCTCGACGATCGACCCGGCTGCACGGCCGACGGCAGTCATGGCGATGCCGCCGAAGAGATAGGGGATCAATCCGCCGAAGATCAGACCAGCCACAACATAGGGATTGGAGAGATCGAACGAGATTGTGTCCATACCGGCGAAATAGGGATACTTGTCGCTATTGGCGGCAAAGAACTGCAGATCGTTGGAATAGGCGGCGAAGAGAACGAGCGCGCCGAGGCCGGCCGAACCGATGGCATAGCCCTTGGTCACGGCCTTGGTGGTGTTGCCGACTGCATCGAGTGCATCGGTCGATTTGCGCACTTCGGACGGCAGCCCGGCCATTTCGGCGATACCGCCGGCGTTGTCGGTAACCGGACCGAAGGCATCGAGCGCGACGATCATGCCGGCAAGACCCAGCATGGTCGTGACCGCGATCGCGGTGCCGAACAGGCCGGCCAGCTGATAGGTCGCAATGATTCCGCCGACGATGACGATCGCCGGAAGTGCCGTCGATTCCAGAGATACGGCCAGGCCCTGAATGACATTGGTGCCATGGCCGGTGACCGACGCCTGGGCGATCGAATTGACCGGCCGCTTGTTGGTGCCTGTATAGTATTCGGTGATCACGACGATCAGCGCGGTGACGACGAGGCCCATGATCCCGCAGAAGAACAGGTTCCAGCCGGTGATGTCCATGCCGGCGACACTGCCGATGGAACCCCAGCCGACAGTCAGCGACGTGGCTGCCCCCAGGCCGACCACCGACAAAAGACCGGTCACGATGAGGCCCTTGTAAAGAGCGCCCATGATCGAGCCGTTGGCACCGAGCTTCACGAAGAAGGTGCCGACGATGGAGGTGATGATGCATGCCCCACAAATGGCCAGCGGGTAGATCATCGCGATCTCGAGCGACGGCGTGCCTGAAAAGAAGATCGCCGCAAGAACCATCGTGGCTACGACGGAGACCGCATAGGTCTCGAAAAGGTCGGCCGCCATGCCGGCGCAGT
>DPXQ01000139.1:0-88222 GCA_003527225.1 Rhizobium sp. | reverse complement strand
TGAAGATGCCGCCGCCGAGACGGGCAAAGATCGAAATGAGCGAGGCGCCGAAACCAAGAGCGACAAGGGCGTCGATCACTTCGCGCGAACCGCTTTCATGGCCAAGGACGACCGTCAGTATATAGAAATAGACAGAGACACCGAGAAGGGCGAGACCCGCCACAAGCATTCCGGTAATTGCCCCGGACTTGAAGGCGATATCGAGTCCGCCGGAAAGGCTCTGCGAAGCGGCCTGTGCGGTGCGGACATTGGCGCGGACGGAAACATGCATGCCGATGAAGCCTGCGGCCCCTGACAGGATGGCGCCGATCAGGAATCCGATCGCGGCGGTGGCTGAAAGCAGAAACCAGGCACCGACGAACACCACGGCTCCCACCATCGCGATCGTAAAATATTGACGCGTCAGATAGGCTTGAGCCCCCTCGCGAATATATCCGGCAATTTCCTGCATGCGCGCATTGCCCTGATCGGCAGCGAGCACGGAGCGTGTCGCCCAGATCGCATAGGCGATCGAAAGCAATCCGCATAAAATAACGCCCAAAAGCACTGTCATTCGCAATACCCTCCTTTATCGTCCCCGCGTTGTTTTTCCGCGAGGCGGTCTCCCAGGGCCGGACTCAGCCACTCCTCAGAAGCTGATCGGCTCGGAGGCGAGATTGCGTGGAGGATCGGGTTGCGTCAAGTACTGCTTTTCGCGCCGCTTGAATGGCGCAGTTGCCGGGGTGTCGCTAAGAACTCAGGCCCTGGCGCGCGAAGCGCGCATCTGAAGAAGGACAAGGATCAGGCAGAGTATAGTCACCGGCCAAATGACCAGGTTCATGACCGACCAGCCATAGGCAGTGAATACCTTGCCGGAGGAAAATGAGGACAGCGCGACGATGCCGAAGAGAACGATGTCGTGAAACCCCTGGACCTTGTCGGCCTCGTGGGGCCGATAGCTCGAGGCAACGATGGCGGTGGCCCCGATGAAGCCGAAGTTCCAGCCGATGCCGAGAAGCACGAGCGCGGCCCAGAAATTCCACAGCTCCACGCCCATGTGGGCGATGATGGCGCAGCTCATCAGGATAAGAAGGCCGGCAATCACGACCTTTTCCGTGCCGAAGCGGGAAATCAGCATGCCTGTGAAGAAGCTCGGGGCAAACATCGCAATCACATGCCACTGAATGCCGAGCGTGGCGAGTTCGGAGGAAAAGCCACAGCCGACGACCATGGCAAGCGGCGCTCCGGTCATCATGAAGGTCATCAACGCGTAGGAGCTGATGCCGCAGATCATGCCAGTGATGAAACGCTGGGTCATGACGATTTCGGCAAGCGGGCGCGCCGCTTCCCCGTTCGCGCCGACCTTGCCGCTCGGTTCCGGCAGCTTCAGGAAGGAAAGCACGCCGATTGCCAGCAGCATCAGCGGAACCAGCGCGATGAAGGCGCCCGCGAATGTCACCGGCGCGAAGAAATCCTTCATCCAGATCGCGAGTTGCGGCCCGACGATGGCGGACACGATCCCGCCCGCCAAGATCCACGAGATGGCCTTGCCCTTGTAGAAAGTTGGTGAGGCGTCGGCTGCGGCAAAGCGGATCTTCTGCGTAAACCCGCCCGAAAGCCCGATGAGGAGCAACCCGAAGGCGAAGAGCCAGAACTCGGACCGAAACAACGCAAGGGCTGCAACGGTTCCGCCAACCGCGCCCATCATCGCTCCGAGCATGAAGCTTGCCTTGCGGCCGAGGAATCGCGAGGCAGCGGCAATGAATACGGCACCTAGGGCAACGCCGACGTTGAAGCCGGTCAGAGGCGCGGTCGCCAGGGACTTGTCGGCACCCAACATCTGAAATCCGGCGAGCCCCCCGACCGCAAAGCTGAGCGGCGCTGCCGAGCCGAGAACGGATTGGGCTGCGGTGAGGATGAAGACGTTGCGCTTGGCAGCGCTGAACTGTCCTTCAAGACCCTGCATTTCAACAGCGCTCATCGCTTGGCTCCGTCCCTCGGCGGTTACTTCTTGGCGGGGCCGCGGACCAGCTTGGCGATGCGGTCGAGCACGGCATTGACGAGCTTCGGCTCATCACCTTCGAAGAAGGCGTGCGCAATCTCGACATATTCGGTGACGATCACGGGGACCGGCACATCCTTGCGCTCCAGGAGCTCGAAGGCGCCGGCACGAAGGATCGCGCGCACAGTACTGTCGATGCGCGACAGCGGCCAGTCATCCTGCAGTGCCTGACGGATGAGCGGGTCGATCTTCGTCTGGTCGCGCACCACGCCGGAAACAATCGAGCGGAACCAGGAGGCGTCCGCCTTCAGATAGGTATCGCCGTCAACTTCCTGACCGAGCCGATGGGCTTCATATTCGGCGACCACCTCGAGCACGCCTGTGCCGCCGATATCCATCTGGTAGAGCGCCTGCACGGCGGCGAGCCGGGCGGCACCCCTCTGGTTCGCGGTCTTTACCGGCTGCTGGTTTTCGTCCGTACCCATCTATCAGCCACCCAACTGCTTCTTCAGTGCAATCATCGTCAGCGCGGCGCGCGCTGCGAAACCGCCCTTGTCCTTGTCCGAACGGCGCGCACGCGCCCAGGCCTGGGCTTCGTTCTCGACCGTCAGGATGCCATTGCCGATGGGAAGCGATTCCGACACGGCGAGGTCCATCAAGGCGCGGGAGGATTCGCCCGCCACGATATCAAAATGATAGGTCTCGCCGCGAATGACCATGCCGAGGGCGACATACCCATCATATTCCGTGCCGCCCTCATCGGCGCCGTCAAGCGCCATTGAAATGGCCGCCGGAATCTCCAGCGCGCCGGGAACCGTCACGATGTCGTAGGTCGCGCCGGCATCGTCGAGTGCGGTCTTCGCACCGTCGAGCAGGGCATCGGCCATGTCGTCATAAAAACGCGCTTCGACGATCAGAAGATGCGGTGCGGATTTCATCTTGGACATGGTTTTCATCCTGAGCTGGAAAAATCGGGCGATGGCCGGATAGATCGCGGTCAAACCACGCTGAACAGCCCTTGGCAAGTGTTTTTAGATCGGTCCGGCCCAAATGCCGCAATTGCCGCAAGCCGATGCACGTTCGGACCTGCTCTGGGCCCGACCGGCTTTGGCATCTGCTGCAACGGGGTATCTCCCGGGAAATCGTCCTGCCCGTTCCACAATCGTCAAGTGGAAGGGGGAACTGTCGTCATCCTGTAGAGCGCCACCCTCTAGGGCCGATCGACTATTGGCATGGGCAGACGGGCTCCTGACGCAGCACTGCGGACACCTGGATTGCGGTAGATTTAGGGCCTCGAAAGTTAATGTTATTTAATATTTTTCAGTGACTTAAGCCATGGAAATAGACCAACTCCGGCGCCATATCAGCACTGCAAGCGGGACGAACTCCCAGTCGGCCCGCAGGTTTCATTGAAAGGAGAAAAACAATGAACCGCTTTGCTAGAACCACAGCAGTCGCACTTATGTCCGCCTTCACCTTTGCAGGCGCCAGCTACCCCGCCAGTGCAATGCAAAAGGTTGATCGGGAATTGACGAGTATGCAGAGCCCCCGGTTCGACGTCGTTGAACTGTCGAGCATCGCCAAGAGCGATCCGGCCTACTCGCAGTATATCAACCTCAATCCTGCCACCTCGCCCAAGGTCCAGAGCCTCCAGGCCTCGATCATGAAGGACAAGGCACTGACCCGCGATCTGAGGGCGCAGGCCGTTGAGATAAACAATATCGTGGGCGCTCAGCACGCTGCCGACGGGAGCGTAACGTTCTACGT
Organism: Rhizobium sp.; assembly: GCA_003527225.1. The sequence continues at coordinate 84,474 of DPXQ01000139.1, read as the reverse complement.
CCGCTGACCGCTTCCTTTAGCCCGTCCCCGTTACACCAGATGGCACCGCCTCCCCGTTCCGGATCGTGACGGGGAGGTTCGTTTTGGGCCCGCCAGCTTGCTGCTGCAACATCACCCGGCGGAACAAACCTTCCGGAAAGCCGTTGACTTGACGGCCGCCGCATCGGCGCTGCGGCCTCTGTTCAACCAGCAGTCAGCGTATGCTGACAGGAGGTGTCTTATGGGCCGTGGTATTCTGCTCTGGCTTCTCGGGGTTCCGATCCCCCTCGTCATTCTTATTCTGCTCTTCTGGCGATAGGACCATCCCGCGCAGCGGCGGCGACGAAACGATGGCTTTCCTTCCAATCACCCGAACTAGTCCGCCAGCACTGCGTTGGCGGCAGGAAACGGCTCAATGCGTATCGTGGACAATCTTCTGCATAGGCGCGCTCACGCAGACGATCGGTGAGCTTGCAGGAACAGGCCTTAGCCTGCATTTTGTGTCGGAAACTCCGCGAGCCTTGCTGCATAGCGCGCCATGGTATCAACTTCGAAATTCACGAAGTCGCCCGCCTTGCGTTCACCCCAGGTGGTAACTTCCAGCGTGTGGCGGATGAGCAGCACATCGAAATCGCAGCCGTCGACAGCATTGACCGTCAACGAAGTCCCATCCAGCGCAACGGACCCTTTGGGCGCAACGAAGCGGGCGAGGTGTTCCGGAACGCGCAAGCGATAGCGGGTTGCATCCCCTTCCGGCGTAACCGACAGGATTTCCGCCTTGCCGTCGATATGGCCGGAAACGATATGACCACCGAGTTCGTCGCCGATCTTGAGCGAGCGCTCGAGATTGACGCGCGTGCCCTTCTGCCAGGTGGCGATGGTGGTCAACCGCAGGGCTTCCTCCCAGGCTTCGACTTCATACCAGCGGGCGTTGCTGCCCTTTTCGGGAAGACCCGTGACCGTCAGGCAGGTGCCGGCATGGGCAATCGACGCGCCCATGTCGATCGTCGCCGGATCATAGTTCGTGGCGATCCTGAGCCTGACGCCCTCCTTCAGGGGCGTGACGGACTCGACGGTGCCAATATCGGTGACAATGCCGGTAAACATCAGGTTCTTCTTTCGTAATCATCGAAGCGATCAGCGCCGAAGACTGCCGAGCGGACAAGGGAGAACTCATCGCCTATATCGGCAGTGTCAAGCGGTGAGGCAATGCCATCGCTCCCGATTTCAGTGGGGCCATGAAACAAGACGATCCTGTCGACGAGACCGGCATCCAGAAAGGCGCGCGCCGTCCGTGCGCCGCCTTCGACCAGAAGCGAGGAGATACCGCGCGAGGCAAGCGCAAAGAGCAGGCAGTCAAGGTCATTGGCCTCGAGCACTTCGACACCTGCGGATTGAAGGGCCGCGCGGCGCGCATCGAGATCCGCCTGCGTATCCGGGTCGTGTCCCTGTCCCTCGACTACGATCACCGGTATTTCGCGCGCCGAGCGAACCATCTTCGAAGTTGAGGGTAGTACGAGCCTGCGGTCGAGCACAATGCGGATCGGCGAGTGCTCTTCGAGACCCGTCAGCCGCACAGTCAGTTCCGGGTCGTCGGCGAGTGCAGTGCCAATGCCGACCAGGATGGCGTCGGTCTCGGCCCGCAGGACGTGCACCTGTGCCCGCGACACCGGACCGGTGATCGCGATCTGGCCTGCTCCCTCCCGGCCGATCATGCCATCGGGGGAAACTGCTAGCTTCAGAATCACTTGTGGACGGTTCTTCATCTGACGTGTGAGATAGGCGGCAAGCGCCCGGCGACCCTCGTCCTCCAGCACCCCTGTCTCAACAGCGACGCCGGCATCGGAAAGGATCTTCAGCCCCCGGCCAGAGACGCGGGGATCGGGATCGGTCACAGACACCACCACCCGAGCGATGCCCGAGACAATCAACGCATCCGCGCAGGGCGGGGTCCTACCATGATGGGAACAGGGCTCGAGCGTGACATAGGCGGTCGCCCCCCTCGCCTTGTCGCCCGCGTCGCTGAGAGCCTGCGTTTCCGCATGCGGGCGTCCGCCAAGGGCGGTCACGCCACGGCCAACGATCACGCCATCCTTGACGATCAGGCAGCCAACCGAGGGATTTGTCGCGGTCTGCCCCAAATTCCACAGTGCCAGACGGATGGCCGCTGCCATGAACCGCCGGTCATCTGCCTCGGCGCTCAAGGATCACTCCACGCCGCTGTCGCGGGAAATCTTGGCATTGATTTCCGCGATCACGTGCTCGAAATCCTCGGCATGGGAGAAATCGCGATAGACCGAGGCGTAGCGGACGAAGCCGACGTCATCGAGGCTCTTCAGCGCTTCCAGCACCTGCAAGCCGATCTCTTCGGATGAAATCTCCGTCTCGCCGGAGCTTTCGAGCCGCCGCACGATGCCGGAGACGGCGCGCTCGATGCGGTCGCGATCGACAGGTCGTTTTCTCAGAGCGATCTCGAACGAGCGCACGAGCTTATCGCGGGCAAATGGAACCTTGCGGCCGGTCTTCTTGAGAACCGTCAGCTCGCGAAGCTGTACCCGTTCGAAGGTGGTGAAGCGTCCGCCGCAATCCGGGCAGATGCGCCGCCGGCGGATGGAGGTGTTATCCTCCGCCGGTCGAGAGTCCTTGACCTGGGTATCGTCCGATCCGCAGAAAGGGCAGCGCATCCGTCTTCCTTACATGTAGGGATACATCGGGAAGCGACCGGTCAGCGCCACGACCTTTTCCCGGACCGCAGCCTCGACGGCGGCATTGCCCTCGTCGGAGTTGGCGACCTTCAGGCCGTCAAGCACCTCGATGATCAGGTTGCCGATTTCCTTGAACTCGGCTTCCTTGAAACCGCGCGTGGTGCCGGCAGGGGTGCCGAGACGGACGCCCGAGGTCACGAAAGGCTTTTCGGGATCGAACGGAATGCCGTTCTTGTTGCAGGTGATATAGGCGCGGCCGAGTGCTGCTTCCGCCCGCTTGCCGGTCGCATTCTTCTTGCGAAGATCGACCAGCATCAGGTGGTTGTCGGTGCCGCCGGAGACAACGTCAACTCCGCCGGCCATCAGCGTTTCGGAAAGCGCCTTGGCGTTCTTGACTATCTGGGCCGCGTAGTCCTTGAACTCGGGCTTGAGCGCTTCGCCGAGCGCAACGGCCTTGGCAGCGATGACATGCATCAGCGGACCGCCCTGGAGACCGGGGAAAACGGCCGAGTTGAACTTCTTCGCCAGATCCTCGTCATTGGTGAGGATCATGCCGCCGCGCGGGCCGCGGAGCGACTTGTGCGTCGTCGTCGTGGCGACGTGGCAGTGCGGGAACGGCGACGGATGCTGGCCACCGGCAACGAGGCCGGCGATGTGAGCCATGTCGACCATGAGATAGGCGCCGACCGAATCGGCAATCTCGCGGAACCGCTTCCAGTCCCAGACGCGCGAGTAGGCCGTGCCGCCGGCGATGATCAGCTTCGGCTTGTGCTGTTCCGCCTTCTTGGCGACGTCGTCCATGTCCAGCAGATTGTCGCCTTCGCGTACACCGTAGGACAGGACGTTGAACCACTTGCCGGACATGTTGACCGGCGAGCCGTGCGTCAGGTGACCGCCCGAATTGAGGTCGAGGCCCATGAAGGTATCGCCCGGCTGCAGCAGCGCCAGGAATACCGCCTGGTTCATCTGGCTACCGGAATTCGGCTGGACATTGGCGAAATTGACACCGAAGAGCTTCTTGGCACGTTCGATCGCCAGTTCTTCGGCGATGTCGACGAACTGGCAGCCGCCGTAGTAGCGCTTGCCGGGATAGCCTTCGGCATATTTGTTCGTCATGATCGAACCTTGCGCCTCGAGAACGGCGCGCGACACGATGTTTTCCGAGGCGATCAGCTCGATCTCGTGACGTTGGCGGCCCAGTTCCTTCTCGATCGCGCCGAAGATTTCCGGATCGGCTTCGGCCAGCGGGCGGGAGAAGAAGGCATCGGTGTTCGACATAGTAGAAGACTCCTGAACGGGTTGATGCCAAGGGGTCTTAACGTTCCATACGATCAAGAGCAATACGGCTAACGACATTTGCGCATCAAACAGCGATGAAGGCCGTCATGCCGCTGATGTGATGAAGATCTCGATCACGAGATACTCCTCGATCGAAAAAGCCGACAAGAAAAGCCGCGCCCCTGAGGACGCGGCTTCCAGGCGATCGCTCTCCGCTTGAGCTTATTGGGGCAGGATATCGTCCTCGACCGAACCCGGAACCTGTTCGACGCCGATATTCGCCTGGAGAACAAGCTGCGCGTCGCCGTCGAGACGATAGATATCATCGCGGAACTGAACCACGCGGTCCTTGGCAGACCAGGCAGAAATGTAGACGAAGTGGACCGGCACTTCCTCAGCCAGCGTGATCGGGGTATTCACGCGGGTGGCGATGACTTGCTCGATCTGGTGACGGCTCCAACCGGGTGTATCCTTGAGCAGCCATGTCACGAGATCGCGAACGTTCTGGACACGAACGCAGCCGGAGGATTCGAAACGCATGAGCTTGTTGAACAGCCCCTGCGTCGGCGTGTCGTGCATATAGACGGCATGCTCGTTGTGGAAGTTGATCTTGGTGGACGACATTGCGTTGATCTTGCCGGGATCCTGACGGAACATCAGGTTGGGTGCCTTCTCGGCGAACCAGTCGATTGTTTCCGGAGAGACTTCGTTGCCCTTGCCGTCGATCAGCCGGATATTGTTGCGGGTAAGGTAGGTCGGATCCTTTTGCATCAGGGGCACGATGTCTTTTTCGACGATCGAGCGCGGCGCTGTCCAGTAGGGGTTGAGGATGACCTCGTAGATCTTTGAGTCCAGGACCGGCGACGGGCGGCTGATGCGGCCGACAATCGCAGTGTTGCGAATGGCGACGCGGTCGTCTTCGACCGCTTCGACGTAGGCCGCCGGGATATTCACCATCACGTAGCGGCGACCGAGATTAGCCGACTTCTCCTGCAGGCGAACAAGGTTGGTGTTGAGTTGCTGAAGGCGCACATCGGCGCTCACGTTCAGGGCCTTCAGCGTGTATTCGCCGAGCACCCCGTCCTCTGGCAGCCCATGACGGGCCTGGAAGCGCTTGACGGCGCCGTCCACATAAGTATCGAACGAGTTGGAAAGTCCGGCCGAACGCGGCAGGTCGCCCGAAATCATAAGCCGCTGGCGCAAGACCTGAACCGAGGGATCCACGACACCGATCTTGAGCTTTACGCCCGGATTGACCTGCGGCCAGCCGCCGTTTGCGACGATAGCCTGGTAGTCCGAGATCGCCTGCTGGACGTTGAAGATATTGCTGGGACTCAGGACAGGCGTATTCGACACGACATTGGCGACCGCACGCGAAACATTGGCGTCGAACTGGTCATCCCAGTTGCCTCGACGCGGCGAATTGATCACCTCGTCGATCGCCGTCTGCGCGGCAGCCTGTCCGGCAAGCGCCGCGACCCCGGCAGCAGCGGCACCGCGCAGAAGTGCACGGCGCGACAAGGCGACTATTCCAGGCTTGTTCGACATATTCCCTACCATTTCCCTTTAGAACGATTGGCCAAGCTTGGCACAGGCATGGTTAACAAACGGACGCTGACGCATCACAGCCTTCGTGCGGAAATGTCACTTGCAGCGCAGGATTCCCACGAGACGTTTTCCGCTCCCGGCGCTCCCATATCAATATGGCCAATTCGTGTCAGCTAGCTGGTNNTCGCGGCGCATCCGGTTTGATCACGACTATGCCCAACAAGATGTCAGAGACGGTACATGATGCTGTCGTTCCAGAAGCGATCAAGACGCTGCAGCAGCTTGTTCATCGCGGTGAACTCATCCGAGCCGATACCGCCGACCTTCTGGATTGAGCCGATATGGCGTTCGTAGAGCTTTGCCACCGTTTCGGCGATCTCCTGGCCCTCTTCCGTCAGGCTGATACGGACCGAACGACGGTCGACGCGGGAACGCTGGTGGTTGATGAAGCCCAGATCGACCAACTTCTTGACATTATAGGATACGTTGGAGCCGAGATAGTAACCACGCGAACGCAGTTCGCCGGCGGTCAACTCGGAATTGCCGATGTTGAAAAGGAGCAGCGCCTGGACGGCATTGACGTCGTTGCGACCCTGACGGTCGAATTCGTCCTTGATGACGTCGAGAAGGCGACGGTGAAGGCGCTCAACAAGATGGAGAGATTCCAAATAGAGCGAATGAATTGCATCTTCCTGCGGATCGAGAGTTGCCGGCTGCGGCTTCAGTTTCGTGTTCATATCGGACTGCCTCACTGTTTTGACTGGCGGCGTTTGTTTTCTTCCCGCCTTGTGAGGGACACTATCGAATGCGCATAAAATTCTACTTAAAATGCAGGCTTAACAGGAGCTTACCGAAACCGGTTGTGACATCAGGGTAAATCAACCCTTATCTCCTGCGCCTTATGTCGCTTTTCGAGCCAGAGCGCCAAACGAAAAACGAGATAGACGCAGGCCACAAGGATGTGCATCGGAATGGTCAGCCCGTTGCTGCCGAAGACATCCGTCCAGACACCGTACATCAGCACCTGGCCACCGGCCGCGATCACCCAGATCACCGGGCCCCAGGACACCGCCATCCAGAGTCCGAGGGCTGCGACCGGGAACACCACTGCAAGGCTTGCGCCAGCCACCTTCCACGGCAGGTTCAGGAGATCGAAACGGCCAAGACCGCCGAGCGAATAGCCGACCAGCATGGCCCAGTATTGCAGGCCGAACCACAGGCAGGAAACTGCGACCAACCTGAGGAAGGCCATGAACAGGGTTTCGGTCAGGCTGCGCTTCGGCGCATTTGGAGAATCAGCTTCCATTGCCAGAGAATAAGCGTCACAGCCGGAAGCCGCCAGCCGCTTTGCGTCGGCGGTTACCGGAGACCGATTTGCAACCCTCCATTCCCATGCTATTCAGCGGCCCTTGTTCAGGGATGCAATTTTAGGGGCGAACGCCATGACGCAGGACAAAGGAAATCTGGTCGACGAGATCACCGGCCACCGGCGGATGCGACGCAACCGCAAGGCCGACTGGACACGGCGGCTCGTCCAGGAAAACCGGCTGACCGTCGACGACCTGATCTGGCCGATCTTCCTCATCCCCGGCAACGGTATGGTCGAGCCAATCGCCGCCATGCCCGGCGTCAACCGAATGACGGTCGACAAGGCCGTCGAAGCCGCGCGCGAGGCAGCGGACCTCGGCATCCCGGCCCTTGCCACCTTCCCCAATATCGAGATGCAGCTGCGCGACGAGACCGGCTCTCAGATTCTCGAGGCAAACAACCTGATCAACCGCGCGACCGCCGCGATCAAGAAGGCCGTCCCGAATATCGGCGTCATAACCGACGTGGCGCTCGACCCCTTCACCAGCCACGGCCATGACGGCATCTTGCGCGGCAACGAAATTGCCAATGACGAGACGGTCGACCAGATCGTCCGGGCGGCGATCCTGCAGGCCGATGCGGGTTCCGACATCATCGCGCCGTCCGACATGATGGATGGCCGTATCGGCGCGATCCGTCGCGGGCTCGACGCCGCGGGCCACCAGTCCGTCGGCATCATGTCCTACGCAACCAAGTTCGCCTCCGGCTATTACGGTCCCTACCGCGAGGCGATCTCGACCGGCGGACTGCTGAAGGGCGACAAGAAAAGCTATTATATCGATCCGGCCAACGGCACCGAGGCGCTGCGCGATGCGGCGCTGGACGTGGAGGAAGGGGCCGACATGCTGATGGTCAAGCCCGGCCTGCCCTATCTCGACATCTGCTGGCGGATGAAGCAAGCCTTCGGGCTGCCGGTTTTCGCCTATCAGGTCTCGGGCGAATACACACAGATCAAGGCGGCGGCGATGAACGGCTGGATCGACGGCGAGCGGGTTATGATGGAAACGCTGCTGTGCTTCAAGCGCGCCGGCTGCGACGGCATTCTCACCTATTTCGCTTTGGATGTGGCCAAATATTTGGCCAAGCAGGGCTGAGGATAGCGCCGCCCGGATTGTATTTCCTCGTTATCTCCCCATATCCATTGCTCGAAACACTAGCGGGAGCCGACGATGACCCTCGATCCGAATCCGATCTATGCCGCACCGGACGACTGGCGGGCCTATAGCGGGGTATTGTCGCGCCGTGTCTTTGCCTTCCTGATCGACTACATGATCATCGCCCTGCTCTGGGTACCGGCGGCCGTGCTGGTGTTCTTCCTCGGCATCCTGACGCTCGGTCTCGGCTTCCTCCTCTATCCAATCCTGTTCTTCGTCGTCGCCGGACTTTATTTCGGCGTTTCGCTTGCGGGGCCGTTCCAGGCCACTCCCGGCATGCGGGCGATGGGGATTGCGATGGTCCGGCTTGACGGGCGCAAGCTCGACTTCGTCACAGCGATTGCCCATCTCGCATTATTCTGGATCCTGAACTCGGTACTGACGCCGCTCATCCTTCTGGTCGGGCTCTTCACGGAGCGCTCGCGACTCGTCCACGACCTCCTGGTCGGCACTGCAACAATTCGCACCTTTTGACCGCACCATCGCCACGAGCCTGCATCAGGCACGGTGTCCATTTGGGCGCCGTTTCACGTTTTCGAGCAAGAATATTCCGTAGACCGCGCAAGAATTGAAACGGCAGGACTATCCGGCGCGCCGGCAAGACGACATAAAGGGGCGTCCTTAGTCCGACAGGTTCCGTCGGACCGAACAGCGGGGGAGCCTTGATGCCGGACATACATCTTGTAGCCACCTTCGTGATAATCGTTGCCACGATCATCGCCTTTGCCAGCGACCGTTATTCGGTCGAGGCGGTTTCACTCGGATCTCTGGCCACACTCCTGATCCTGTTCGGAACATTTCCGATGCGCATGCCCGATGGCCAGATTCTCGGGACGAATAGGCTTCTGGCCGGTTTCGGCGATCCGGCGCTTGCGACCATCATCGCTCTTCTGATCGTCGGCCAGGGGCTTTTTGCAACCGATGCGCTGGAGCGCCCTTCGCGGTTTCTCGGAAACCTTGGCGCCAACCGCCCCTGGCTTACGGTCACCATCATCCTCTGCGTGACCGGCACCACAAGCGCCTTTTTGAACAATACCCCGGTCGTCGTCATCTTCATACCGATCCTGACCGTGGTTGCCGCGCAGCAGCGTGTTCCGAACTACAAGATCTTCATGCCGCTGTCCTTCATCGCCATCCTCGGTGGCATGACGACATTGATTGGTTCATCGACAAACATGATCGCGGCCGGGCTCGCCGCACAGAACGGCGTCACCCTCGGTTTCTTCGACCTGAGCGGGATGGGCGCCATCCTGGCCATTGTCGGCGGAGCCTATGTGCTGATCGTATTGCCGAAACTGCTGAAAGAGCGTCAATCCCAGGTCAATCGGGAAAACCAGGTGACCGGCACCCAGTTCGTCGGCGAGATCCTGCTGACCACCGGGCACCGCTATATCGGGATGAAATCGAAGGCCGGCTTCTTCCCGGACATTCGCGACCTCACGCCGCGCCTTCTCCTGCGCCGCGATGTTCCGATCCGTCCCCCGTTCGACGACATCACCCTGATGCCGGGAGACACGCTGATCGTCACCGGCACCCGCAAGGCCTTCATGGATGCGATCGCCAAGGGTGAAAAGCAGACCGCTCCCGAGGAAACGCAGGACGGCTATAGCAGCAATGTCGATCTCATCCCGCCGGATGCGCACTACCATATCGTCGAGGCAGTCATTTCGCCGGGATCGCGCTACGAAGGCCGCACCATCCAGCTTTCCGGTCTGCAGGCGCAATTCGACATCGCGGTCTTCGGCGTCCAGCGCAAGAGCCGTATGGCACGCGCGGCCCTTTCCGAGATCCGGCTCGAGGCCGGCGACACCCTTCTGATCGGGGGAACGCTGGACGCGATCGAGGCGATGCGCGGCAACCACGACATCCTGCTGCTCGAGCATTCCGCGGAATCGGTCCCGCAAAAGCGCAAGGCGGCGATGGCAGGGGCGATTTTCGCTGCCATCGTCCTGCTCTCCGCGTTCGAGATATCGCCGATCGTCGTGAATGCCATTGCAGGCGCGGTGCTGATGATCGGGCTCGGCTGCCTGACGCTCAATCAGGCAAGCCGCGCCTTCGACAAGCAGATCTTCCTGCTGATCGGCACGTCGATCGCCATGGCGACCGCCCTCGAACAGACGGGCGGCGCGGCTCTGATCGCGGAAAAAACGATCTCGATCATGGAGGGAGCCCCGACCGGGGCATTGTTGTCGGTCCTTTTCCTGGTCATGGCGATCCTGACCAATATTCTCTCCAACAATGCCGTGGCAGCGCTCTTCATACCGATCTCCCTTGATGTCGCGCGCAAGATCGGTGCTCCGCCGGAAGCTTTCGTCGCGGCGGTGATCTATGCCGCCAACTGCTCTTTCGCCACCCCGGTCAGCTACCAGACCAATTTGCTGGTCATGGGCCCCGGACACTACCGTTTCGCGGATTTTGTCAAAACGGGAACACCGCTGGTACTCATCATTTGGTTGACCTTTTCCATTCTTGCGCCATGGTATTATGGCCTGTAGACGCGAAAGGTTTTCCGGTCGGCGCACGATGAATACCCAGACAAGCCCTACCCCGCAGTTCTACCTGACGGCGCCCGCGCCGTGCCCCTATCTGCAGGGAGAATTGGAGCGCAAGGTCTTCACCCATCTCGTCGGCCCGCGCGCGACCGAGATGAACGATCTCTTGACCCAGGGCGGTTTTCGCCGTTCGCAGAACATTGCCTACCGTCCGGCCTGCGAGTCGTGCCGCTCCTGCGTATCCGTGCGGATACTCGCACAGGAATTCGTCCCCAGCCGCTCGTTCCGCCGCGTGGCCGCGACCAATAGCGACGTCGTTGCGACCGTGTTGCCGGCCCAACCGTCCACGGAACAGTTCGCGCTCTTTCGGACCTACCTCGATCATCGCCATCCGAGCGGCGGGATGTCCGATATGCTGGCTCTCGACTATGCGATCATGGTCGAGGACACCCATGTCCAGACACGGGTGATCGAATACCGGTTGCGCGCGCCGGGCGACGGTTTGAAGGTGCAGCCGAAGGGAGAACTTATCGCAGTCGCGCTCAGCGACCTGATGTGTGACGGACTGTCGATGGTCTATTCCTTCTTCAATCCTGCCATGGTGAAGCGTTCCCTCGGGACCATGATGGTTCTCGACCATATCAACCGCGCCAAGGCGCTCGGGCTGCCGCATGTCTATCTCGGCTACTGGGTCGAAGGATCGAACAAGATGGGATACAAGACCCGCTTCCAGCCGCAAGAGCACCTGATGAGCCAGGGATGGCAACGCTACGATGCCTCCTTATCGGGCCGCGAACAGGACTGATATGCCTCCAGACAGGCTTGACGAGCGCCGGGCCGGAACCTGACGCGGTCAACCGTCAATCTGCGGATCGAGAACTGCCTCGACTGGCCGGCGCGGCGAATAGGTCATCGCCGGCGCGTAGCCGAAGCGGAGAACGAGGTCCGGGCGGCGCCCGGCAATTCCCGCGATGGCGGCCATTTCCCCACGCAGCCTCGCCACTTCGACCGGCTGGTTCACGAAGGCCGTCTTGATGCCAAGTGCGGTCGCGGCAAGACAGAAGCGCTGGCAGGCCCGTCCGACCGCCAGCCAGCCGGCAGGGCCTTCGTCCGCGGCGGAGAATACCGCCACACCTGCGGAACTGTCGAGCTGACGCCGGTACTTGTTACTCTCGCCCGCCGGCGTGACCACGAAATCGAAAGCTGCCCGGCCGATCCATTCCGGCAGGCTCGGATTGCCGCTTGCGACCGCATAGAGACCGTCCCCCTTCTCCATCGCGGACGCCGGATTGAACCGCAGCCACGCCTTGAGCTCCCGCATGAATGCCGGATCGGCCATCTGTTCGTCGTTTCCGGCGGCGACCAGATCGCGAACCTTGTCGACTGCCTTGCGTTCCGCCAGAAGGCGCAAGGCAGTGCCCTCCACCGTGGCGCTCCGCTGAAGGCGCGCCAGATCCGCCGCCGGAACCGCTCGCCCGTCATACGCGCTGCGCGTCGACTGACGCTGCGGAATGGCCGCAAACATTGCCTGCAGATCCGCGTCGATGGCGGCCGATGAGGCTCCACCGAAGACATAGCGAGCGCCGTCCCTGCTATATGCCAGAGGCAATACCTCGCCTGTCCGGCCAGTCGCGGCTGCCGCGATCGCGAGGTTCTCGATCGCGCAGCCAAGGCTCACGTAGAGATGATGATCGTCGGGATCCACGACGGGAGTGCGGCGCGAGAAATCGGGCAGGATGGCGATACCTTCCGCGCTTTCGCGAAACCGCCAGGGCTGCGTGTTGTGTCCATTGGCGGCAAGTGTCGCGTAGCGAACGAGTTCGCGGATACCGCCCTCTACCGCAAACGAGCGACGCGAGGCAGCGGCGAAACGGGCATAGCGCTCGCTTGCAGCCCGTCCGGCAACGACCATACCGCCGCCACCCAGCACCAATAGCGCAGCCCCACCCACAAGGATCGTCCGCCTTCGCACCATGTGACAGCCTCAATCGTGAACGACGAACTCAGCCTACTGCAAGAGAACGCACGCGCCTTGATACTGGTCAACTCAGGGGCCGGGCCGATCAGCCGCAGAACTTGCCACTTCTCGGGAAGCCCTTGGGCACGGCACGTCCGGCAGCCGCCCGATCACCCATCCATTCGACCAGTTCGTCCTTGGTCTTCGTAAAGATACGGCCAGCGCTGTCTTCCCAGGTCAAGCCATCGGCGATCGCGAAGCACTTCAGGTCGCTGACCCCGCCGTCCTTGTAGCGCTGCAGGCGTACGCCCTTTCCGCGCGTCATCTCCGGCACCTGTGCCAGCGGGAAGACGAGCATCTTGCGGTTCTGGCCGACAACGGCGACATGGTCGCCATTCACCGGTACGACGAGCTTTGTCTCGTCAGGCATGCCGACATTCATGATCTGCTTGCCCTTGCGGGTATTTGCAATCATTTCGCTTTCGGCCACGATGAAACCGTTGCCGGCGGTCGAGGCAAGCAGCAGCTTGCGCGACGGATCATGGACGAAGGCGGTCAGGATATCCTGATCGTTCTCCATGTCGACCATGATCCGGATCGGCTCGCCATGCCCGCGACCGCCCGGCAGCTTGTCGGCGCCGAGCGTGTAGGCCTTACCGCCGGTCGTGACCAGCAGGATCTTGTCGGTCGTCTGTGCCGGGAAGGCTACGCGCAAGCCATCGCCTTCCTTGAAGGTCAGGCTCGACGTATCGGAAATATGACCCTTGAGCGCACGAATCCAGCCCTTCTCGGAGACGACGACGGTGATCGGTTCCTTCTCGATCATCGCCTGCTGGATCGCCTCGATATCGGCTTCAGGCGCATTGGCGAATTGCGTGCGGCGGCGTCCAAGCTCCGTTGCCTTGGCGTATTGCTTCTTGACCTCGCCGATCTCCCAGGAAATCGTCTGCCACTGCTTCTCGTCGGAAGCGAGCAAGGCTTCGATATCGGCTTTCTCGGCCGAGAGCTGCTCATGCTCCTTGCGGATCTCGAATTCCTCGAGCTTGCGCAGATTGCGCAGGCGCATGTTGAGGATCGCTTCGGCCTGGACGTCGGTCAGCGCCCAACGCTCAACCATCACGGGCTTCGGTTCATCCTCCTCGCGGATGATGCGAATGACCTCATCGAGGTTGAGATAGGCGATCAGCAGGCCGTCGAGGATTTCGAGCCGGCGGTCGATCGCCGCCAGCCGGAACTTCGAACGCCGCACGAGCACGTCCTTGCGATGGTCGAGCCATTCGGTGAGGACCTCGTTGAGGGCCATCACCCTGGGCACCTTGCCCATGGACAGAACGTTCATGTTGAGCGGAATACGGCTTTCCAGCTCCGTCAACTTGAAGAGGGACTCCATCAGGATCGTCGGATCGACGGTTCGGCTCTTCGGCACCAGAACGATGCGGACATCCTCGGCGGATTCATCGCGGATATCTTCCAGAAGCGGCAGTTTACGTGCGATCAGCAGTTCGGCGATCTTTTCGATCAGCCGCGACTTCTGCACCTGGTAGGGGATCTCGGTGATGACGATCTGGTAGCCGCCGCGCCCAAGATCCTCGCTCTCCCATTTCGCCCGGACACGAAATCCGCCACGACCGGTGCGGTAGGTCTCGAGCATGCTCTCGCGGCTTTCGACAATCACGCCGCCGGTCGGGAAATCGGGCCCCTCGATGCCGCCCTTTTGCGGATTGGCCGGATCGGCGAACAGTTCCTCGACCGTCGCACCGGGATTCTTGATCAAATAGAGCGCGGCGTCGCAAATCTCGTGCGCATTGTGCGGCGGGATCGACGTCGCCATGCCGACCGCGATTCCGGATGAGCCATTGGCGAGCAGGTTCGGAAAAGCACCGGGAAGAACGACGGGCTCATCGTCCTCCTCATTGTAAGTCGGGCGGAAATCGACCGCGTCCTGGTCAATGCCTTCGAGCAGCAGGGCCGCGACATCGGTCATGCGCGCTTCGGTGTAACGATAGGCAGCGGCGGTGTCGCCGTCGATGTTGCCGAAATTGCCCTGCCCGTCCACGATCGGATAGCGCTGGGAAAAGTCCTGCGCGAGGCGCACGAGTGCGTCATAGACCGACTGGTCGCCGTGCGGGTGGAACTTACCGATTACGTCGCCGACGATACGGGCGCATTTCTTGAAGGCCGAGTTGGGGCGGATGCCCATCTCGCTCATGGCGTGGATGATGCGGCGATGAACCGGCTTCAGGCCGTCGCGCACATCGGGCAGCGCGCGATGCATGATGGTCGACAGCGCATAGGCGAGATAACGCTCTTCGAGCGCTGCCTTCAGATCGATCGGCAATATGTGGTCGCCACCGTCGTCCGGCGGCAAAAGGTTCTTTCCCATGATCCCTTGCTAGCGGAGATATCGGGGAACAGCAAGGAATCGCCGCAAGTCGTTTGTGGATTACAGCGCTTGAAATCCAGGCCGTCTCCCGAATGCAGATTTCAGGCGCCGCGCGAAAGCATTGGAACTTTGAATCTATACTTATATAAAGAAGCTCCTGTCCGCATTGAATTTGAAATGCCCAGTATTTACTCCATGAGGATCAAATGATGACCAATTCCCGCTTCACCAGGCTCTTGCTTGCCGGGACAGTATTTGCAACGCTTTCCGGCCCAGCATGGGCCTTGGACGGGCAGGACCTGCTTTCCAAGATCAATGCGGCCTATGCCGCCGGCAGTGGTGTGCTGAAGGCCGAAGCCGTCGAAGTCAACGGCAACGACGTGCTGCTCAAGGGCACGACTTTCACCGCTACCGGCCCGGACGAGACGTCGGCCAAGCTCGGCGACGTGACCCTGCAGGACGTCACCGAAGAAGAGGAAGGCGCCTATCGTATCGCGCGGATCGAGTTCCCCGAAATCAACATGACCGAGGAAAAGAACACGGTCTCGATCAAGGACCTCTACCTTGCGGGCGTCACCGTACCGGGAAGCACGGCTGCCGAGGGCATTGCCTCGATGATGTTCTACGAGGAAGCCCATAGTGGCCCGCTGAGCGTGGTTTCAGATGGCAAGCCGGTGTTCTCGATTGCGGAAGCCTCGGCCAGCATGACGCTGTCCGAAGACGAATCTTCCCTCGGCTTCGAAGGCAGCGTGACCGGCATCAAGGCCGATCTCGCCAGCGTCGAAGATGCAGAAAGCAAGGAAGCGATCGACGCGCTCGGCCTGACGACGCTCGACGGCAAAATCAGTCTCACTGGCAGCTGGGAACCGGCGTCGGGTGCGCTCGACATCGAAGAATACACTTTCGATGTCGCCAATGTCGGCAACCTCTCGCTGTCCTTCGCCCTGTCCGGCTACACCATGGAACTGGTCAAGCAGTTGCAGGAAACCGCCCGCACCATGCAGGCCGATCCGAATAACGAGCAGGCCCAGCAGTCCGCCGGGATCGCCATGTTCGGCCTGATGCAGCAGATGTCGTTCACCAACGCCCAGATCCGCTTCGCGGATGCAGGCATTACCAAACGCGGCCTCGACTTTGCCGGAAAGCAGCAGGGTGCGAGCGGCGAACAGATGGCGGCAATGGTCAAGGGCATGGTGCCGCTCCTGCTCGCACAGGCCAATCTCGGCGCCTTGCAGAACCAAATCTCGGAAGCGGTCAACACCTTTATCGACAAGCCTGAAAGCCTGACGATCAGCGCCGAGCCTGAAAAGGAAGTCCCTTTCCCGATGATCATGGGTGCGGCCATGGGCGCACCGGAAACCGTGCCTTCGCTGCTTGGCGTGACCGTCACCGCCAACGACTAAAAGGATGTGCTGTCCCTGCCATTCGCGTGATCGGCGGGGACAGCCAGTCATCTGCATCGCGAATAGAAAAAGCCCCGGAAAGCAATCGCTTCCGGGGCTTTCTGGTTGTGCGGCTTTCAGCCGGTATCAGTCCTTCTTCGGCGACGGCACGACGCGCAGCGCCAGTTCGCGCAGCTGCGTAGGCGTTGCCGGCGACGGCGCATTCATCAAGAGGTCCTGCGCCTGCTGGTTCATCGGGAACAGGGTCACCTCGCGCAGGTTCTTCGCACCGACGAGCAGCATGATCACGCGGTCGATGCCAGCCGCCATGCCGCCATGCGGCGGGGCGCCATACTGGAAGGCGCGGTAGAGACCACCGAAGCGTTCTTCCACATCCGACTGGCTGAGACCCACCATCTCGAAGGCTTTGACCATCAGTTCCGGCGACTGGTTACGGATCGAACCGGAGGCGATCTCAAAGCCGTTGCAGACCATGTCGTACTGGTAGGCCTTGATGGTCAGCGGATCTTGGTTTTCCAGCGCATCCATGCCGCCCTGCGGCATCGAGAACGGATTATGGGCGAAATCCACCTTCTTCTCGTCCTCGTTCCATTCGTAGAACGGGAAGTCGATGATCCAGCAAAGCTCGAAACGGTCGCGATCGATCAGGTTCAGCTCGTCTGCGGCGCGGTTGCGCGCTTCGCCTGCAAACTTGTGGAACTTCGCGGGCTCGCCGGCGACGAAGAAGCAGGCGTCGCCTTCGTCAAGGCCGAGCTGGGTGCGGATCGCTTCCGTGCGCTCCTCGCCGATGTTCTTGGCAAGCGGTCCCGCCCCTTCGAGCACGGCTCCTTCCTGGCGCCAGAAGATATAGCCGAGGCCCGGCTGGCCCTGGCTCTGCGCCCATGCGTTCATGCGGTCGCAGAATGCGCGGCTGCCACCGGTCTTTGCCGGGATCGCCCAGACCTCGACCTTCGGGTTCGACGCGATCATGTTGGCGAAGACCTTGAAGCCGGAACCGGCGAAGTGCTCGGTGACAGCTTCCATGATGATCGGGTTTCTCAAGTCCGGCTTGTCGGATCCGTATTTGCGGATCGCCTCGTCATAGGGGATGCGCGGGAAGACCTGGGTCACCGGCTTGCCCTCGGCAAACTGTTCGAACACGCCGCGCATCACCGGTTCCATGGTGTCCCAGACGTCTTCCTGGGTCACGAAGCTCATTTCCAGGTCGAGCTGGTAGAATTCGCCCGGAAGTCGGTCGGCGCGCGGGTCTTCGTCGCGGAAGCAGGGCGCGATCTGGAAATACCGATCGAAACCGGCAACCATCAACAGCTGCTTGTACTGCTGCGGCGCCTGCGGCAGGGCGAAGAACTTGCCCTCATGAATGCGGCTCGGGACGAGAAAGTCGCGCGCGCCTTCCGGCGAGGAGGCCGTCAGGATCGGCGTCGAGTATTCCGCGAAACCGATCGAATTCATGCGGTTGCGCATGTCGGCAATGATCTGCGTGCGCTTGACGATGTTTCTGTGCAGCGTCTCGCGCCGCAGATCGAGGAAGCGATACTTGAGGCGGACGTCTTCCGGATATTCCGGCTCGCCGAAGACCGGCAGCGGAAGTTCCTTGGCAGCCGACAGCACCTCGATCTCCTGGGCGTAGAGTTCGATCTCGCCGGTCGGCATGTTCTTATTGATCGTATCTTCCGAACGCGCCTTGACCAGACCGTCGATGCGGATCACCCACTCGCCGCGGACGGTCTCGGCCATCTTGAAGGCCGGGCTATCGGGATCGGCCACGACCTGGGTGATGCCGTAATGGTCGCGAAGGTCGATGAAGAGGACACCGCCATGGTCACGGACGCGGTGGACCCAGCCGGAAAGCCGGACGGTAGAGCCGACATCGGACTTGCGGAGAGCGGCACAGGTGTGGCTGCGGTAACGATGCATTTTGAAGGTTCCTGGACTTGGATGCCGGCCGAAAACGGCGCGCGTGCGCCTCATAAACTGCCGAAAGAAAATCGGGCGGAAAAGCGCATGACCGACCCGATTTGTCAAGGCTGGACCCCATCAAGTCAAGATTTAACCTGTTTTTGCTATTCAACCTTGTCTACAAATTGGACAGGGGCGCGAGCACGCTTGAGTCGCCTCGTCCTCCGTACTCAGAAGTTCCCCGAATGACGCCCATACGCGCTTTGATTCCCCTGCTCATTACCGCCGGCATCCTCATTGGCGGCAACGGACTCCAGGGTACCTATATTTCGCTCAGGGCTTCGAGCGAGGGTTTCTCGACCACGATCATCGGCGTGATCGGCGCGGGATATAGCATCGGCTTTGCCATTGGCTGCATTTACGTGACCCGGGTGCTGCGTTCCATCGGCCATATCCGCACGTTCTCGGCCATGGCGGCGATTGCCGCCTCCTCGTCCCTTGCCATGTCGCTGGTCATCGATCCGACCTTCTGGTTCCTGATGCGTCTCGTAACCGGCATCTGCTTTGCGAGCCTGTTTGCCACAGTGGAAAGCTGGATCAACGCCGGCGTCACCAATGCCACCCGTGCGCGGACGCTCTCGATCTACCGGCTCGTCGACCTGTTCTCCGTGACCGCCGTGCAATATCTGATCCCGATCGCCGGGATCGAGGGATCGGTGATCTTCTCGCTGGTCACGATGGCGCTCACATTGTCCCTCGTGCCGATCTCGCTTGCGGACCGCTCGAGCCCGGCCGCGCCCGAGGCCATCCGCTTCGACGTCAAGGCGCTCTGGAACATCTCGCCGCTTGCCACCCTCGGTGCGATCGTCGTCGGTTTGACAATGGCCGCCTTCCGCAACCTCGGGCCGATCTATGGCGAGGAAATTGGGCTATCGGTGACAGCCATCGCCACCTTCATGAGCGCCGGCATCGTCGGGGGTGTCGTGCTGCAATATCCGCTTGGCGTCTATTCCGACCGGCTCGACCGGCGTGTCGTGATCCTGCTGACGACGGCCGGAACGGTAGCGACCGGGCTCTTTCTCGCCTTTGTCGCCGGCGACCGCGAATGGGCCAATGTTACCGGCGTCTTCGTCTTCGGCGCCTTCGCCATGCCGCTTTATTCGCTCTGCTCGGCCCACGGCAACGACTTTGCCAAGGAGGGGGAACACGCCATTGTCTCCGCCGGCCTTCTCTTCTTCTGGTCGCTCGGCGCCACCATCGGCCCCCTGTTCGCCTCGATCCTGCTCGATCATTTCGGTCCGCGGGCGCTGTTCGTCTATACGGCGGCGATTCAGGCCATGTTCATGGTCTACACCTTCTATCGGATCGCTGTGCGCGAGGCAGTCCCGGCGGAGGACCGCAGTTCGCGGTTTCGCGCGCTGCTGCGCACCTCCACCTTCTTCAGCAAGCTCGCCGGCACCGTCCCGCCGGACAAGCGGGAGTAAGCTATGCCCTGCACCTGCGGCCGTTTGGCAGCTTTGCCGACGACCGGGTGTTCCATTGCCATGTCATCGAATGCCAGAAGGCGGGGATGACCGGCTATATGCGCATCGTGTAACCGCCAGACGGTTGACAGATATTGGCATGTCGCGCGTGATGCGGTCGATAAACCAAGGAGCAATCTCGTGCCCAACCTTGCCGCAACGATGACGGTGCTCGAGCCCTATCCCAGTCTCTACGCGTACTACGATGGCCGGATCGCCGGAAAACGCCTGCATTCCGAGGCGCGAAACTGGCTCGACGACGGCGCCTACGAGCTCGGCATAGCCTCCTATGCGATCGTGGCGGGTCACGAGGCAATCGTCTATGACACGCATGCCTCCCTCGATCATGCCCGCGCGGTGCGGGCGCATCTTCAGGGCATCGGGGTGACGTCCGTCCGTGTCGTCCTCAGCCACTGGCACACCGACCACGTCGCCGGCAATCAGATCTTCAGCGATTGCGAGATCATCGCCAACCACCTGACCGCAAAGGCAATGCAGGCGAACCGCGACAAGCTGGAGAACGGCGACCCGCCGATCCGGCCCGTTGTCATGCCGAACCGGCTTTTCGAGGGGAGCTTATCTCTCACAATCGGCGGACAGGTCATCGAGCTTCTGCAATTCGATATCCACAGCGCCGACGGCACCGTGATCTTCATGCCGGAAAGCGGCATCCTGCTTGCCGGCGACACGCTGGAGGACACGATCACCTATATTTCCGAGCCGGAGCATACGACCACGCACATAGCGGAACTCAACCGCCTTGCGTCTCTACCGATCCGCCGGATCCTGCCCAATCACGGCGAGCGCGAGCGGATCGCGTCCGGCGGCTATGATACCAGCCTGATCAACGCCAACCGGGATTATCTCCAGCGGCTTCTCGACCGCGTCGACGATCCGGCTCTCGACAAGATTTCCCTTCGGGATTTCGTCACCAAAGACGTAAAGGCCGGACGGATTCTCTACTTCGAACCCTATGAAGCAGTACACAAGGCGAACATCACCGAGATCAGGCGTGCGCGCGGCACCGCCGGCGTGGCTTGACTGACGATCGACGGCAAAAGCGCCCGATAGGGGCTCTCGGCGGTGTGCGGTCGTATTGACATCGCGGGACGAAAGGGGAAGGAAGGTTAACCAGATAATTTCCTATGACCGAGCCGAAATGATCGAAACCACTGCCGCTCTCGAAGAAGCCTGCCTCAAGCTCGCCAAATCAGACTTCATCACCATCGACACCGAATTCCTGCGTGAATCGACCTTCTGGCCGGAACTCTGCCTGATCCAGATGGCAAGTCCGGATATCGAGGTGATCGTAGATCCCTTGGCCAAGGGGATCGACCTTGCGCCCTTCTTCGCGCTGATGGCGGACACCTCGGTCATCAAGGTGTTCCATGCGGCCCGCCAGGACATCGAAATCATCTTTCACCTCGGCAATCTCATTCCGCATCCGATCTTCGACACGCAGGTCGCGGCAATGGTCTGCGGGTTCGGCGATTCGGTTTCCTATGACCAGCTCGTGCAGAAGGTGAAGAACGTCCATATCGACAAGACGTCGCGCTTCACCGACTGGAGCCGGAGGCCGCTGTCCGAAAAGCAGCTCGAATATGCGCTGGCCGACGTCACGCATCTGCGGGACGCCTATCTGGCCTTGAAAGCCGAACTGGAGCGCGAGGGGCGCGCCGATTGGCTGACCGAGGAAATGAACATCCTGGAGTCGCGCGAGACCTACGACCTGCATCCCGACGACGCCTGGCAACGGCTGAAGATGCGGCTCCGCAAGCCCCAGGAACTGGCCGTCATCCAGTCCGTCGCCGCCTGGCGCGAGCGCGAGGCGCGCAACCGCAACGTCCCGCGCTCGCGCGTGCTGAAGGATGATGCCATATACGAGATCGCCCAGCAGCAGCCGAAGGACACCGAGGCGCTCGGACGTCTGCGCACGATCCCGAAGGGCTGGGAGCGCTCGAACTCGGGCGCGGCCATCGTCGAGGCCGTGAATGCTGCCCTGGCGTTGCCGAAATCGGACATGCCGCATGTGCACCGCCACAGCCATGTGCCGGATGGCGCCGCCGCGGCTGTCGAGTTGTTGAAGGTGCTGTTGCGGCTCATATCCGAAAAGCACGGCGTGGCCGCCAAGGTCATCGCCAACAGCGAGGATCTGGACAGGATCGCGGCCGAAGGCGAGAAGGCCGACGTTCCGGCCATGCATGGCTGGCGGCGCGAACTTTTCGGCGATGTCGCCCTGAAGCTGATCGCCGGCGGCGTCGCGCTGCGCTTCGTCGACAAACGGGTCGAGGCCGTGGAGCTGCCGGAACATGGTGACGCTGACGCTGCGGAAGGCTGACAAAGCCGATATCCCCTTCATCATGGCAACCGAGCGGATGCCCGGTTACGACCGCTTCCTTGGCAGCTTCGAGGAAGCAGAGCATCTCCGCCTAATCGGCGACGCGAGCTGGGCCTATTTCGTCGCGACCGATGAAAGCGGCTCATCCGTCGGTTTTGCCATCCTCAACGATCTCGACAATCGCGACGGAAACGTCTGTCTCAAGCGGCTCGCCATGCGGGATGCCGGTCAGGGTTTTGGCACCGCGATGCTGCCAGCGCTCCTGTCCTGGATCTTCGAAGAGACATCAACCCATCGGTTCTGGCTCAATGTCGTCAACTACAATGCGCGAGGCCTCAGCCTCTATCGCAGAGCGGGATTTGTGGAAGAAGGTGTGAAGCGCCAATCCGCGCTGCTTGCCGACGGCAGCCGCGCCGATCTTGTCATGATGTCGATCCTGCGGCCTGAATGGGAAACCGGGAACACAGGATCATGACGAACGGACGAACCCTCACTGCCACCCTTGCCGAAAGCTTCGCGCGGATTGCCCTTTCCCATGTGCGGAGGGAGTTTCCCAACAAGCCGGGCCATGTGCTGTCAGGACCGGAGGACGCCCGCACGCCGAGGGAACTCCACCCGGTTTTCTACGGCAGCTTCGACTGGCACTCCTGCGTGCACGGATACTGGATGCTGGCCCGGCTCCTGAACCGTTTTCCGGATATGCCTGCCGCCGGGGATATCCGGTCGCTTTTCGAGGCCCAACTCGTGCCGGAGAAAATCGCCGGCGAATGCGCCTATCTCGCTGCGCCGGCCGCGCGCGGATTCGAACGTCCATATGGCTGGGGCTGGCTACTCAAACTGGTCTCGGAACTGTCGACGCTCGACGACCGACGCTGGTTCGCCAATCTCAAGCCGCTCGCCGACATCTTCGCCCGGCGTTTCATCGATTTCCTGCCGCTCGCCACCTATCCGGTAAGGGTCGGCACCCATTTCAACACGGCCTTCGCGCTTCGGCTTGCCGCCGACTACGCTGACGCCGTTCAGGACGCCGCCCTTGTCGATCTGCTGCGGATGACTGCAATGCGCTGGTACGGACAAGACGCGAATTGCCCGGCCTGGGGCGAACCGTCCGGCGACGATTTCCTCTCCACGGCACTGATCGAGGCGGAATGCATGCGCCGGCTGATGCCCAAGGCCGAATTCGCCGGCTGGCTCGCGCGCTTCCTGCCAGGCATCGAAAGCCGCGAACCGGCAACGCTGTTCCGGCCGGTCACCGTCTCCGATCGTACGGACGGCAAGATCGCCCATCTCGACGGGTTGAACCTGTCGCGCGCCTGGTGTTGGCGTGCTCTCGCCAAGTCGGTTCCGGAGAGCGACGCGCGACGGCCGATCATGGACGAGGCAGCGGAGCGCCATCTTGCCGCCGCCCTTCCCCATGTCGCCGGCGACTATATGGGTGAGCATTGGCTGGCGAGCTTCGCCGTGCTTGCGCTGGAGGCGTGATGCCAGTCGCGGACTGACTATTCGAACCTGAACGCAAGCCGCTTGCCAGTCAGCTTCGCCAGTTGCTGCAAGCGGCCATCGAGTCTTTCGCCGGCGAGAGTGCGATATTGCGGCGGCACGACGAATTCGAGGTCCAGGTCCGGATTCCGCGAGCGTTCGAAGGTGAGGTTATGCACGATCCCCGGCATGGAGGCCGAGAACAGGTAGACGACCCTCAGCAGGCCGCCGAGCAGCTTGGCGCGTTCCAGCAGGCGCTGGGTGGCGATCGTGGCGAGCGGCCCCGTCTGCCCATCATCATATAGGCCTTCGAAGCGGTAGTAATTGGCAAGGGCGATGAATGCGCGGCCCGGATGGGTGATCCCGATGAACGATGAATGGGCGATCACGTTGAGCGCCTGCAGGCCGCGATAGTCCGGATGAGCCCGCCAGCTGATATCGGCAAGCAGGCAGGCGGCTTGCCGGTAGCGGCCTTCCTCTACCGTTTCCACGACGTCGAAATAGGGCATCATGCGACCGGTCCATTCGGCCAGTTCGCGCGCATGCTCCGGCGAACGCGCCCTCAGGATCGCCAGTTCGTCGGCTGCCGCGATGAGGGGATCAACAGACCGGTCTTCCTCAGGCAACAGGGAATAGAGATAGCCTTCGCGCACGCCCTGGGCCGAGAAACAGACGCTTGTCGGCTTCATCGCGTCGAGCACCTCGCGCATGGCCACGGCGCCGAACGGCAAGAGCGCCCGCCGGCTCTTGGAGACGGCGGACCAGGCGGGATCGCGGGAATCGCCGTTCGCGATGATCTCATCGAGAAACGCGGCGATCTCGTCGCGCGGCAGCTCGTAGCCCTGCATCATATGCAGCGGATATTTGCGCATTTCCATGTGGAGCTTGGCGACATTTCGCCAGGTTCCGCCGACGGCGTAAAAGGTCCGCCCTTCGCCCTTTTCCAGCAGTTTAACGGATTTGATCAGCTTGCGCGCCAGGCTCCTCGCCTTGGAGATAGAGCCGCCGGCCGTTTCCGACAGACGCAAGCCGCCGAGCGGAAGGGTTATCCCCTTGCCGAGGTCCCGCCCCTTGATATCGATCAGTTCGAGCGAACCGCCTCCGAGGTCGCCGGCGATGCCGTCGGGGGAGTAAAAGCCGCTGACGACGCCGAATGCCGAATAGAGCGCTTCCTGCTCGCCGGTGAGGACTCCGATCTTATGTCCGAGGATGTTCTCCGCCTCGCGAATGAAATCCGGGCCGTTCGCGGCCTCGCGGGCAGCTGCCGTCGCCAGCACATACATAGCGGTAGCGCGGGCCTGCTCGGACAAGGCACGGAAGCGGCGAAGCGCTGCAAGCGCCCGCGGGACGCCCTCGTCGTCCATGCGTCCGGTCGAGGCGAGCCCCTTGCCGAGACCGCACATGACCTTCTCGTTGAATAGAATGGTCGGCGCTCTCGACAAGCCTTCGTAAATGACGAGGCGGACGGAGTTCGAACCGATGTCAACAACGGAGACAGGGGCGATTCCAGGCAGGCGCCCCTGCGCTTCAGATCTTGTCATGAAGTTCCAGTTTATTTTTTCCGGCCGGAGATCAGCCCGGCCATCAGTTTCGGCGCACTCGATTTCAAAGCTTCACCCCGTCCGGAAAGGCTCGGATTGGTCATGAAATACTGCTGTGCATTGAACGGTTCCTCGCCCGGCCGCACTTCCATCCGCCGGGATGTACCGTCGGGCAGTATCTCGTAGCTCTGCTGGTTGTCAATCAGGTTGCCGAGCATAATCTGTGAAAGAACCTGCTCGTGCACCGTGGGATTTATGAGCGGAACGAGCGTCTCCACGCGGCGGTCGAGATTGCGCGGCATCATGTCCGCCGAACCGATGTAGACCAGCGCCTTTTCCGATGGCAGCCCGTGACCGTTGCCGAAGCAGAAGATGCGGCTATGCTCGAGGAAGCGGCCGACGATCGACTTCACGCGGATGTTGTCGGAGAGACCGGGCACCTGCGGGCGCAGGCAGCAGATGCCGCGCACGACCAGATCGACGTCGACGCCGGCTTGGCTTGCGCGATAGAGCGCATCGATGATCTCCGGATCGACCAGCGAGTTCATCTTCATCCAGATGGCGGATGGACGGCCGGCCTTGGCGTTGACCGTCTCTTCCTCGATATGCTTCAGAATGCGCGGACGCAGCGTATGCGGAGAGACCGCCAGCTTCATGCCCTCTTCCGGCTCGCCGTAGCCGGTGATGAAGTTGAAGATATTCGCCATGTCATGGGCGATCTTCGGATTGCAGGTGAAGAAGGACAGGTCGGTGTAGATCTTGGCGGTGACCGGATGATAGTTGCCGGTGCCGAGATGGCAATAGGTTCTGAGCTTGCCGTCTTCGCGGCGCACCACCATCGACATCTTGGCATGGGTCTTCAGCTCGATGAAGCCGAACACGACCTGCACGCCAGCGCGCTCCAGATCGCGCGCCCAGCGGATATTGGCCTCCTCGTCGAAACGGGCCTTCAACTCGACCAGCGCCGTCACCGATTTTCCGGCGTCGGCGGCATCTATCAGGGCGCGCACGATCGGGCTGTCGTTCGAGGTCCGGTAGAGCGTCTGCTTGATCGCGAGAACGTCCGGATCGCGGGCCGCCTGGAGCAGGAACTGCACCACCACGTCAAAGCTCTCATAGGGATGGTGGACAATCATGTCCTTCTCCCGGATCGCCGCCAGGCAGTCGCCGGCATGCTCGCGCACGCGCTCGGGAAAGCGCGCATTGTAGGGCTCGAAGCGCAAATCGTCGCGCGGCGCGTTGGCGATCTCGGAAATGGTGTTCAGGGCCAGCAGGCCCGGCAGGACCGCGACGCGGTTGTCGGGCACGCCCAGTTCATGGACGACGAACTGGCGCAGCGTCGCCGGCATTTCCGAATCCGTCTCGATGCGGATCACCGAGCCGCGACGGCGACGCTTCAGCGCCGTCTCGAAGTAGCGCACGAGATCCTCGGCCTCTTCCTCGACTTCGATATCGCTGTCTCGAATGATACGGAACGTGCCGAAGCCGGTGACCTCATATCCCGGATAGAGGCGGTGAATGAACATGCCGACCACGTCTTCGAGCGTGATGTAGCGGATGGTCGCCTTCTCGTCAGGAAGACGGATGAAGCGATCGAGGGTTGTCGGGAGGCGCAGCAGCGCCGTCATCGGCTCGCGGCCGCGCTTGCTTTCGAGTTGCAAGCCCATGGAGAAGCCGAGGTTCGGGATGAAAGGAAACGGATGGGCGGGGTCGATCGACAGCGGGGTCAGGACCGGAAAGATCGCCTCCTCGAATTCGCTCTCGATCCAGAGGCGATCGTCTTCCGAAAGGGCTGCCGGACGCACGATCAGGATGTCTTCCTTGGCAAGGTATTGCTGCAGGACGGCAAGCGACGCCTGCTGCTCCATCTGCAGGTTATCGATTTCCTTGAGAATATCCTCCAGCTGCTCCAGCGGTGTCTTGCCGTCGGGACTCCTGACGGTGATCCCCTGACGCACCTGCCCTTCTAGGCCGGCGACGCGGACCATGAAGAACTCGTCCAGATTGGTTGCCGAAATCGAGAGGAACCTGACGCGCTCCAGCAACGGATGCGCGGTATTCAGCGTTTCCTCGAGCACACGGCGATTGAACTGGAGCCAGGAGAATTCCCGGTTGATGAAGCGCGAAGGGCTGGTCAGCAGATCTTCCTGCTCAGTGCCATCCGCGACGCCGCCCGCACTCGTCCCAGTCACAACCGAATCCATTTTTCCGCCCTTCGTTCGCCATCCTGGGCGAAGTATAACAGTTTAGCGACGACACTGTGACATTCATTCGTGATCATCGGCCTCATAGAGCTCGTTCAGAACGTCAGACACGAGGCTTCGTGAAATCCGCGACCGGCGCGACAATGCCAGACGGTCGACCCGCTCCACGATCTCCTGCGCCGAGGCGAAGGACCGTTCCATCCGCTGCACGATGTAGCCGACAATCTTGTCATCTATGTTGAGCTGGCGATCGGCAAAGAGTTTCGTGATCAATTGCGACAGCAGTGCCTCGTCCGGCGAGCCGATCTCGA
This sequence comes from Rhizobium sp., assembly GCA_003527225.1. Next base: position 56,912 of record DPXQ01000139.1, on the reverse strand, counting down.
CCATGGTCGCGGCCTTGAGCCTCGAACGCAGATCAGGAAGCGCCACCGGCCAGGAGAGCGGCCAACTGCGCGAGGTCATCAGCAGGCTGGTGCCGCCTTCGCGCACACTGTTGATGACATGGAAAAGCTCGACCTCGTCGAAGCCCTCGCGATCGGCATCCTCGAACAACACCGCGCCCGCTGCGGCGGAACGCGCCGCCTGCGAGCCGGATATGGGATGAATGTCGGCGGCTCCACTCTGCTGGCGCCAAATCTGCGCCAGATGCGACTTTCCCGAGCCGGCCGGACCGGCAAGGATCACGACGGGGGATGGCCAGGACGGCCAGGAATCAATGATCGCAACGGCAGCCGCCAGGCGCTCCGACACCAAAAGATCATCGCGACCGGTCGCCGCCGTATGGCCGAATACGAGCGGCAGTTGTTCGCCCGCCTTCAACTTCGTCTCGACCTTCTTGAATTCACTCATTTATTTCTCTGACACGCCGGGGTCGCGCTCTTCGTCTCGAATTGGCGTCTGCCCGTAATACAAATCGCTTTCAAGATACCGCGCCAGCGCGAAACGGACAAGAACACCGACGGCGGCTGCCGCCGGAACGGCAACAAGGACACCGACGAAGCCGAAGAGGGCGCCAAACGCGAAAAGCGCGAACATCAGCCAGACCGGATGCAGGCCGACGCTGGAGCCGACGAGCTTGGGCTGCAGGATATTGCCCTCGATGAACTGGCCGGAGAAGAAGAAGATCAAAACAATGACCAGATGGACGTAATCCGGCCAGAACTGGACGAGGGCCACGCCGACCGCCAGAACCAGGCCGACAGTCGAGCCTACATAGGGGATGAATGTGATCATGCCCGTGAAGAAGCCGATGAGGAGGCCGAAATTGAGCCCGATCAGTGACAGTCCGACGGCATAGTAGATGCCGAGAATCAGGCAAACGGACCCCTGCCCGCGCACGAAGCCGGCGATCGTGCGGTCCATCTCGCGTGCGATCTGACGCACCGCGGCCACCTGATTGCGGGGGATCCAGTCGTCGACCTTCGCCGTCATGCGATCCCAATCGAGCAGGAGATAGAAGGCGACCACCGGGGTCACCACCAGGAGGGCGGCGATGTCCACGAGGGCCTTGCCGGAATTCCATATCTGGGCCACCAGCGTGCCGACGAAGCCTGCCCCCTCCGTCAGCAGCTTGGAAAAATTCTCCTTGATGGTCCCCATCTGGCCATCCAGCCATTCCGGCAACCAGGCGGCATTCGATCTGGCGATGAAGCTCTGCAGCTCCGAGATGTAGCCCGGAACGCGTTGAATGAATTCGTTGAGCTGGCTTGCGAGCACGGGGATGATGATCATCAGCGCCAGGACGAAGACAATGATGAAGGCGACCAGAATGACACTCGTCGCCATCATCCGGCTGAGCCCCAGACGCTCGAGCCGATCGGCGACCGGATCAAGGAAATAGGCAAGCGCCATCCCGGCCACGAAAGGCAACAAAATCGTCCGGAACATGAAGAGAAAGATGACGACCAGGGCAAGAGTTATCAACCAGAACAAAAGCTGGCGTCTCAGTCCCGCTCCGCTGATGTGTTGTATCATGCCCAAATCCCCTTCGTGCGGTTGGCCTATCGTCGCGAATACATTTGGCCCACAGCCGTAACAGGAAATAGAATGAGCTGGAAAGCATGGTCAAGGCCAGGCCGACAGGATCACCAATGCCCGACTGCCGTCCTCTTCGCAGCGCCGGCCGGGAAATCAACCGGCAACGACCTCCAGATGGGCCACAAAACCTGCAGAAAAGCAATGAACAGACACCATCCAGCTTGCATATCGCGCCCTGTCATGCAATGGCGAGCCAAACACTCTCGATGCAGCGGAGGCACATGATGACCCAATCCGAACGCAATGGGCTGACCTATAGCGACGCCGGTGTGGACATCGACGCCGGCAACCTGCTGGTGGAGAAAATCAAGCCGGCGGTGCGCTCGACACGGCGGCCGGGGGCCGACGGCGAGATCGGCGGCTTCGGCGGCTTGTTCGACCTCAAGGCGGCCGGGTTTACCGATCCGGTCCTCGTCGCGGCCAATGACGGCGTCGGAACCAAACTCAAGATTGCCATCGATGCAGGTATCCACGACACCGTCGGCATCGACCTCGTGGCCATGTGCGTCAACGATCTGGTTGTCCAGGGCGCGGAACCGCTGTTCTTCCTCGATTATTTCGCCACCGGCAAACTCGATCCGGACCAGGGTGCGGCCATCGTCGGCGGCATCGCGGCCGGTTGCCGCGAGGCCGGATGCGCACTGATCGGCGGTGAAACGGCGGAAATGCCCGGCATGTACAAGGGCGGCGACTACGATCTGGCGGGCTTTGCCGTGGGCGCGGCCGAACGGGGACAGCTGCTTCCGGCGGGCGACATCGCCGAGGGCGATGTGATCCTCGGGCTCGCCTCGTCCGGCGTCCATTCCAACGGCTTTTCGCTGGTGCGCAAGATCGTCGAGCTTTCCGGACTTGCCTGGGATGCACTGGCACCCTTTGCCAATGGCGCGAGCCTGGGCGCGGCCCTGCTCACGCCCACCCGTATCTATGTGAAGCCGCTCCTGAAGGCGATCCGCGAAACGGGCGCACTGAAGGCGCTTGCCCATATCACCGGCGGCGGCTTTCCGGAAAACATTCCGCGCGTGCTTCCGAAGCACCTGGCTGCCGAGATCAACCTCTCCGCCATATCCGTGCCGCCGGTGTTCTCGTGGCTCGCTAAAACGGGCGGCGTCGCGCAGAACGAAATGCTGCGCACCTTCAACTGCGGCGTCGGCATGATCGTTGTTGTGGCCGAAAAGGATGCAGCCCGCGTCGCCGAAGTCCTCACCGACGAGGGTGAGACGGTCGTTACCCTTGGCCGCATGGTTGCGCGTGCCGAAGGTGCGCCGGGAACCGTCTACAAGGGCACGCTCGCCCTATGACCGCCCCGCGCAAACGCGTCGTCGTCTTCATTTCCGGCGGCGGCTCCAACATGATGGCGCTGCTTGCAGCAACGCAGAAGCCGGATTTTCCGGCCGAAATCGTCGGAGTGATTTCCGACAAACCAACGGCCGGCGGCCTGGCCAAGGCCTCCGCACAGGGTATCGCGACGTTCGTGTTCGAGCGCAAGGCCTATGCAGGCAAGGCCGAGCACGAGGCCGCGATCATCGGAGCTCTCGACCAACTGCAGCCCGACATCCTGTGTCTCGCCGGCTATATGCGGCTGCTCTCGGGTGACTTCATCCATCGCTATGCGGGGCGCATTCTCAATATCCATCCGTCCCTCCTGCCGCTCTTCCCGGGACTGCACACCCATGACCGCGCGATCAAGGCCGGCATGAAGATCGCCGGATGCACCGTTCATTTCGTCACCGAGGGCATGGACGAGGGACCGGTCGTCGCGCAGGCCGTGGTTCCCGTTCTTCCCGACGACACGGCCGACAGCCTCGCGGCAAGGGTGCTGACGGTCGAACACCGGACCTATCCCCTGGCGCTCAGGCTGCTTGCCGAGGGCAAGGTGCGGATGCTCGCCGATGGACGGGTCGAACGGCTTGGTTTTGCCGGAGATCCGGCTGCGACGCTGATTTCCGCTTAAGGGATCGCGCTATTTTTTGGCGCCCATGAAGACCGCCGCCACCCTTGCCTGAAGCGTCCTCGGAGCCAGACGCATCGAGAACGCGATGATGCGGTTGAAGACGCCGGCGACGACGCTCGCCTTCCCCCCATAGAGTGCCGTCAACCCGATTTCGGCAACGGGCTCCGGTTTCATCATGATCGCCTGTGTTCCGGCCCTGATCGTGTGGCCGGCATTGGTGAAGAAAGCGGTCTCCGTCGGACCCGGGCAAAGCGCGGTCACGACGACCTTGCAGCGGCGAAGCTCTCTGTTGAGTGCATGGGCAAGCGACAGGACGTAGGCCTTGGTCGCGGCATAGACGGCATAGCCGGGGATCGGCTCGAAGGCCGCGGTGCTGGCCAGAAGCATGATATGGCCGCCGCCGCGGGCCGCCATATCGTTCGCGAATGCGTGAGTGAGTTCCGTCAGCACCAGGACATTGACCGCAATCATACCGTCTATACGTTCGATCGGCTGAGATCGGAACTCGCCTTGCACACCAAAGCCCGCATTGTTGATCAGTGTCTCGATAGCAATACCGCGCGCGTCGATCGCGCTTTTCAGCGCGCGCGCAGAATTCGGCTCCGCAAGATCTGCAGCTTCGGCCACGACCTCGACCCCATGGGCGGAACGAAGTCGTCCGGCAAGCGCCTCGAGCGCATCGAGGTGTCGCGCCGACAGCACGAGATTGTAGCCCCTCTCTGCCAAAGCTTCACAAAAGGCCTGACCGAGCCCGCCCGTCGCTCCCGTCACCAAAGCCCATTTCCGCTCATTGTCCGGCATCTTTGAACCTCCGCTGGCGGTCGCCACAGTCATCGAAAAAGAGGATAGCGGCAAGCCCTGAACTCGGCGTTGCAAGCCTTCGGGCGGTTTCGAGCGCAAAACGTAAAGTCGGAGAGTCTTCGCTTTGGCGACCGTCCGAAATTGGGCCCATTATTGGACCTGACAAGACTCAAAAGTGGTCGACCCAAGCTATTGATATAAAATGGCGAATTCGTATCTTCGCGCGAAATCCACTGGGTTTCTGCAAAAAAGGGATCGTTTAAATGAAGCCGTTACGCATCAAAGCCGCAGCACTCTCTTGTCTTGTCCTCGCGGCACCGTCGCTCGCAGCAGCGGACGACAATCTCTTCGCATCGCCGGACGGAGCCTTTGCGATCTCCGGCGGTATCGGCCTTGCCAACATCAAGGCCGGCGAGTTCGTCTATTCGGGCAGCCACAAACTGAGCCAGCTCGACTGGGAAAGCAAGGGCGTGACCCTCTATACCCTCGGTCTCGATGCGCAGATCGACAAGAGCTGGAGCGTCAAGGGCAGTTTCAACGTCGGCACCGGCGGTGACGGCCATATGGTCGACTATGACTGGCTGAGCTCCATGTATGATGACTGGAGCGAGCGCTCGATCCACCCGGATACGCAGCTCGACCACTATCTCAGCGGCTCGGTCGAGATCGATCGCGAAGTCTTCAAAAACGAAACCACCAGCTTCGATATCGGCGCCGGCTTCCGCTACACGGATGTCAAGTGGACCGCCTATGGCGGATCCTTCATCTATTCCAGCGGCGACCCTGCCTTCCGCGACCTCTCCGGCAATTTCCCCGATGGCGAGAAAGGCATCAGCTACCAGCAGAAGATCCCAGTCGGCTTCCTTAGCGTGAGTGGCGAACACAATGTCGGCAAGTTCACCATCAGCGGCGGGTTGCAGGGCGGTTTGAGCTTCGGCATCGACGATATCGACGACCACTGGATGCGCAGCCTGCGGTTCTATGACACCATGAACATGGCGCCCACCATCGGCGCCAATGTTGCCATGAACTACGAACTGACATCCATGGCGTCGCTCTATGTCTCCGGATCGTTCGAACGTGTGTTCCACGCGCGCGGCGACATGGAGTTCTATGACACGACGACCGGCAGCAAGGTCGGCTCTCAGGAAGACGGAGCCGGCGCGGACTTCCAGGCGATGTCGATCTCGTTCGGCCTCAAGGGCAAATTCTGACGAATTCCGGCGGGCAGCATTCGAGTGTTGCCCGCCTCTAACCTCCAGCAGGTACAAGCGCGGAGCGGTTCAAGGCTGCCCATTGCAGCAGCATGATCGTCTTGGCGTCGCAGATTTCACCCGTGCCGATCATCGCCATGGCATCGTCAAACGGGATCTCCAGCAATTCGAGATCCTCGTGCTCGTGAACGGTGCCACCTCCGGCCGCAACCTTGTCGCCTGCGCCGACGAGCGCGAGATAGAAGTACATCTTTTCCGTCAACGATCCCGGCGACATATAGGCACTGAAGAGAAAACGGGGCTTCTCGATCCGGTAACCGGTCTCCTCGAGAACCTCGCGACAGACCGCCACTTCGGGATCTTCTCCATCGGTCGCTCCCGCCGGCACCTCCAGCAGGAAAGCCGGCTCACCCATGAGATGGACTGGTACACGGAACTGGCGAACGAAGACCGCGGTACCGCGGGAGGGATCGAAGAGAAGGATGGCTACGCCGCCGCCGCGATCGAAGACCTCCCAATCAAGTTCTGTGGTTTTGCCATCAGCATGGGTGTAGTCGAAGGTGATGCGGCGCAGATGGCTCCATCCCTTCCACAGCGTCACATCCTTGAGGATCTTGATCCCCGTGCGGTCGAATTTGCTCATATCCCGTCTTTTACCAGCCAGACCTTGTTGTCGTGGAATGCGGCGCCTCCGTGCGGAGCCACGGCATCGGCCCCCGTCAGCACGTTGATCCCCTCCCCGTCGACATGGGCCTTGTTCGGCCAGATACCTTCGGCGACGAGGACACCGGGTTTCACGGCGTCGGTCACCCGGGCGTGGATGCGCAGATCGCCGCGCCTATTGCCCATGCGGACAAGATCGCCCGCGACAATCCCGAGACGTGCCGCGTCCGTCGGGTTGACCATCACCTCGGGCCTGCCTTCCTTCTGAACGGAACTGCGGGTTTCGGCGAAGGTGGAATTCAGGAAATTGCGGGACGGCGACGTCGCGAGACGGAAAGGATGTTCGGCATCCGCCACTTCGATGAGGTCCACCTGGTCCGGAAACTCCGGCAGCCTGTCGACCGGACCGAGATTGCCGAGCTTCGCCGGCGGCTTGTTGGGCGCCTTGCCGTTCTGCCAGTCCGGGCGGAAGCGGAACTTGCCGTCGGCATGGCCGAAACCGTCGAGGTAATGTGCCTGGCGGAACTCCGGCTGGCAGTCGAACCAGCGCTCGTCCTCCAGCGTGCCATAGCCCGGCCAGCCGCTCGCCTCCAGCATGTGGTCGATATGCTCGCGCTCCGTCAGGCCGAAGCCGGGGCGATCGGCAACGCCGAGGCGCTTGGCCAGTTCCTCGATGACGAAAAGGTTGGTGCGCACCGTTTCCGGCGGCTCGACGATCTTCGGTCCGAGCAGGATATGGCTGTGTCCGCCGCCGCGATAGATGTCGTCATGCTCGACGAACATGGTGGCCGGCAGCACGATATCGGCAACCTCGGCGGTCTCGGTCATGAAATGCTCGTGGACCGCGACGAACAGGTCGTCGCGCAGGAAGCCCCTTTTTACCAGGCGCTGTTCCGGCGCGACGTTGACCGGATTGGTGTTCTGGATCAAGAGCGCCGTCACCGGGCCGCGATGACGCAGCGCCTCGGCATCGCCGGTCAGCACGCGGCCGATCTGCGACTGGTCGAGCATGCGGATTGCGGGATCCATGTAGCCGGTTCCCATCAGTTCCGCCTTGTTCAGCCGGAAGATGTCGCCATTGTTGTGAAACGCGCCTCCGCCTTCATGCTGCCAGCTTCCCAGAACCGTCGCGATGGAAAGGGCAGAGTGCATGGACACGACGCCGTTGCGGCTTCTGGCGAAGCCATAGCCGAGGCGGAAGAAGGTCTTGTTCGTCGTGCCGACGAGACGGGCGAAGGCCTCGATCTCCGCGACCGAAAGCCCGGTGATCGCGGAGGCCCATTCCGGGGTCCGGGTCTGCAGATGGGCCTCGAGCCCCGCCGGATCGTCGGCGAATTTCGCCATATAGGCGCGGTCGGCATAGCCGTCACGAAAGGCGATGTGCATGACGGCACAGGCCAGCGCCGCGTCCGTTCCGGGGCGGACGATCAGGCCGAGATCGGCCTGCTTCATCGTCGGATTGTCGTAGATGTCCACGACAACAATCTTCGCCCCACGTTCCTTGCGGGCCCTCGACGCATGGGTCATGACATTGACCTGGGTCGCGACGGCGTTGGTGCCCCAGATCACCACGCAATCGGATTTCGCCATCTCGCGCGGATCGGGACCGCGAAGCGCGCCTGTGCCCATCACATAGCCGGTCCAGGCCATGTTGGTGCAAATCGTGCCGAAAAAGCCGGAATAGCGCTTGGCATGGCGCAGGCGCTCGACGCTGTCACGCTGTACCTGCCCCATGGTTCCGGCATAGAAATACGGCCAGACCGCTTCGCTGCCGTGCTGTTGCTCAGCCTTCACGAAGGCCGCCGCGATCTCGTCCAGCGCGTCGTCCCAGGAAATCTCCTGCCACGCGCCCTCGCCCTTGGCACCCTTGCGGCGCTTCGGTGTCAACAGCCGGTCCGGATGGTAGAGCCGCTCGGCATAGCGCGCGACCTTGGCGCAAATGACGCCGGCGGTATAGGAATTGTCCGAGGCGCCGCGCACCCGGCCGATCCTGCCGTCCTCAGTCAGATCGACCTCGAGCGCGCACGTGGATGGACAGTCGTGCGGACAGGCCGTATGACCGACGGAACGGGTTCGGATGGGGCTCGCGATATTCATGCCTGCCTGTATATGGCAAGCAACAAGCGCCTAAAAGGTCCATTCAAACAAATCATCACAGCCATCGGATACGAAGATGAATTATCGCCACATCTATCACGCCGGCAATTTCGCCGATGTGCTGAAGCACGCGGTGCTTGCACGGCTCATCGTCTATCTTCAGCAGAAGGACAAGGCCTTCCGGCTGCTCGACACCCATGCGGGCATCGGTCTCTATGACCTGTCTTCCGATGAGGCGCAGAAGACCGGCGAATGGCGCGACGGTATCGGCCGCCTGATGGAAGCCGACCTTCCAGCGAACGTCTCCCTCTTGTTGGAGCCCTATCTTGGTGCCGTCCGTGAACTGAATGCCGACGGAGCGCTGACGCTTTATCCCGGCTCGCCGAAACTGGCACGCATGCTGTTTCGTCCACAGGACCGGCTTTCGGCCATGGAACTCCATCCCGACGATTGCCGCAGCCTCTCACGGCTTTTCGAGGGCGATTACCAGGTGCGCGTTACCGAACTCGACGGCTGGCTGGCGCTCGGCGCGCATCTTCCGCCGAAGGAAAAGCGCGGTATCGTTCTTGTCGATCCCCCCTTCGAAGCCGAGGGCGAGTATGACCGGCTGGTCGACGGCCTCGCGCGCGCCTATCGCCGCTTTGCCACCGGAACCTATTGCCTATGGTACCCGATCAAGAAGGGCGCGCCGATCCCGGCCTTTCACGAAGCGCTGAAGGCGCTTGAGATCCCCAAGATGCTCTGCGCGGAGCTTTCCGTCCGCAGCGATCGTGACGCCACCGGGCTCTCCGGTTCCGGGCTTGTCATTGTCAACCCGCCCTTCACGCTCAAGAACGATCTGCACGCCGTCCTCCCGGAACTGAAGCGGGTTCTGGCACAGGATCGCTACGCCTCACAGCGCTGTTTCTGGCTTCGCGGAGAAGACTGAAGATAGCACGCCATAAGAGGCCGGCGGCAATGGACCGCAACCCCTCCTTGTCCCTTGACCTTGCTGGGTTTTGGCAACATTGTGACTGCAAACGGGAGAGCAGCAATGATTGCCAAATTCTTGATCAGTGCCGTGCTTGCAGTGGGCGGCTGCGCGACGATGGCAACAGATAGTCTTGCGGCAACACCCTTCTGCGAGGAGGCGTCGGTGGTCGGCTCGGTTGCCAGTCGTTTCGCCGAAAACAACCGCCGTTTCCTCCAGATCGATCTCGCAATTGCCGATTTCGGCCTGATTCGAGAGAGCCGTTTCCTGCCCGCCGATGAAATGCACCGGGTCGAACGCCGCTACTGCCATACGGCGGTGACCACGACCGACGGCCGGAGGCGCGATCTCTGGTATCTGATCGAAAACAACTGGGGTTTCGCGGGCGTGGGCTCGTCGGTCGAGTTCTGTGCCAGCGGACTTGACCCTTGGCATATCTACGGCGCAGCCTGCAAGTCGTTGCGTTGAGACCTTTCCTACGGATCGGTCCTACGGCTTCGCGCCAGCGCGGAACTGCGTGCGCTCAAAGATCGGAATGACCAAAAGAGCGATCGCCAGCGGGATCAGCAGATAGAACAGCCGGAACACCAGAAGCGCGGCAATCACGTCGGCCTGAGCCACGTCCGGCAGCCCCATGACGAAGACCAGTTCGAGAACGCCGAGCCCACCCGGTGCGTGCGAAATCAGAGCTGCCGAGAACGACACCAGAAAAATGCCGAGCACGACGACGAAGCCGGGATTCCCGATCTCCGGGAGGGCGAAGTAGATGATACCGGCGGCACCGATCAGTTCCATCGGCCCGATCACCAACTGGGACAGTACAACGCGCGGAGCCGGGTAGCTTATCTGGAACGAGCCAATGCGCAGCGGACGGAGCCGGAGCAGGCTGGCGATCGCATAGAGGCCCACGAGGACAAGGATGACATAGCCGGTCGCGGCCGAGGCGCCCATCGGCAAGAGGTCACCGAAACGCTCCATAATGTCAGGCTCCAACACAAGGATGACACCGGTGAGAAGCAGTGTGCCGAGCAAGAAGGTGAAGGAGCAGAGCGCAATCAGTCCGCCGATCTCGCGCGCATCGAGCCCCTTTGACGAATAGGCACGGTAACGCACCATGCCGCCCGAAATGACCGACGCACCGACATTGTGTGAGAGTGCATAGGCTGTGAAGGAGGCAAGCGCGATGAACAGCCAGTTCACCTTGCGGTCCAGATGCATCAGCGCAATGCGGTCGTACCCGGCAAGCGCCGCATAGGCGACCAGCGAACACAAGCCGGCCAATACCCAGCCGTGCGCAGGTATCTGGGCCAGGCTGTCGTGCAGGTCATCAAGTGACAGCCCACGCAATTCCTTGTAGAGAAGCCAGGCGGATACCGCTATCGTAACAGCGCCGACCACAGGCCAGAAATACTTTTTCAGGGTCATCCAGTCTTGCCGATCTTCTCTCCTCGAAGCAGAACACGACGCCGACATCTTTGCGGCAACTGCGCTAGTTTGGAGACGAAGGGTTAATGCTTCAACCTCTGCGAACAGCATTGCTACTATTGTTGAGTGCGGCGGCGTGGTTCTCGCCCCCAGATGCCGAAGCGCAGACAACGGGGCGCGATTTCGATTTCTACGTCCTTTCGCTCTCCTGGTCGCCGACCTTCTGCACCACCTCGGATGGTGCGAAGAACCGCGACCAATGCGGCTCGTCCCGCCAATTCGGACTGATCGTCCACGGGCTCTGGCCGCAATACGAACGGGGATATCCGCAATCCTGTCCGAGCAAGGAGCCGGGCCGGGTGCCGTCGAGCCTTGGCCGCAAGTATTTCGACATCATGCCAAGCATGGGACTGATCGGCCACCAGTGGCGCAAGCATGGCACCTGCACAGGCCTCAGCCAGGAAGACTACTTCGCCGTGACACGCTCCGCCTTCGAGCGCATCCGTGTTCCAGACAGCCTCCGCGAGGCGAAAAAACCGATCGATCTCGGCGTCGCTGCGATCGAAGCGCAATTCACAGAAGCAAATAGCGGTCTCAGCAACAGGGGATTGGCCATCACCTGCGAGGATGGCAAGCTGGAAGAGGTCCGCATCTGCCTGACCCGCGATCTTGACTTCCGCGACTGCCCCAATATCGACTACTATCAGAACTGTCCGCTCAAGTCCGTCGCCGTACCGCCTCCACGCTGATCCCTCGAACCCGGAAAACCCATGAAGCTCCTCTGTTCCTCCACTTCTCCCTATTCGTCAAAAGTCCGCATGGCCGCGCGCTATCTCGGCGTCAAGATCGAGGAAGTGAACGTCACCACGACCGAAGACCCGCCGGAACTCATCGAAAACAACCCGCTTGGCAAGATCCCGACGCTGATCACCGACGAAGGAAAGGCCATTTTCGATAGCCGCGCGATCATGCATTATCTCGACCGGACATCCGAGAAGAGACTCTATCCGCGCAAGAATGGGAAGCGCACCGACGCGGAGGTTCTGGAGGCGCTATGCGACGGTATCAACGACAGCCTTGTCGCCATCGTCTATGAGAAACGCCTCCGTCCGGCGGACCGTGTTCATCAGCCTTTCATCGACCGGCATTGGGAAAAGGTGAGCCGCGGGCTCGACCATCTGAACGCCCACATGCCCAAGACCGGCAAATCACTGCATGGCGGTCACTTCGCGCTTGCCGGCCTCCTCGGCTACTTGATGTTGCGGTTTGCAGGGCAATGGGAGGATGGCCGCACGGAGCTCGCCGCCTGGCCGCAGAAATTCGCCAAACGGTTCGAGGCCTATTCCGCCCTGAAGCCGCAGCAGTAACCAAGAGAAATCTGATCGCGGCAAAAGAGAAAAGCCGGGACGAGCCCGGCTTTCCTTGTTTCTTGATGTCGTCTGCGATCAGAACTTGACGCCAATACCGACCTTGACCGAGTGGTCGTCGAAACCGCGCGAATAGGTCGTGCCGCCGAGGTTGAAGTCCTTGCTCTGATAATCGCTGTAGCGATATTCGACACGGGCCATGATGTTGTCGGTGACCAGGGCCTCGACACCGGCGCCGACCGTATAACCGAGTGCGAACTTGTCATCCGTGTTCACGCCATCGCTCAGCTCGTGATTGGCGCCTGCCAAACCTGCCGTACCGTAGATCAGGAAGGGGTTCATGTCGTAGCCGACGCGGCCACGAAGAGAGCCATTCCAACCCTGCTTGCCAGTCAGGCCCACTCCGGCCGAACCTTCCTGATCGCTGTAGCCGATATCGGCTTCAGGACCGTAAACAATCTGGCCGTTCTGCATGTTGTAGCCGCCATACAGCGAGCCGCCAAAGCCATTCGCGTCACGACCATCGGTGCTGTTGTCAAAACGGCCCCAATCATAGTTGGCCGAGCCACCGATGTAAGCGCCGGTCCAGCCACCGACGGGGGCGGCATAGGTCTCGGTTGCGGCCGGAGCCTGGGGGATCTGATCAACCGCGTCGGCTGCCTGTGCTGCCGAGAAGGTCGCAAGGCCGGCGGCGGATGCCATAAGGAACAAAACGATTTTACGCATACTAGTCTCCTTTTCAGTTCGTTGCCGCCAGCTAAATCTACCGACGGCGGCATGAACAAATGGTGGGGAATCCCTGCCCGTTCCGAGAGTAAAGATGGCGTCCAATTGAGGAATTGGAAGAGCCGAATTGTGAATTCATTGTGGCATGGGAGTGACGGAATTTAGATGTTGCTAATTGGCAACAAATATTTTGTTAACCATAGCATGCCATGAATTTGTTAATACTCATTAATTTCAAAGTTAATCTTTAGTTTAGCCAAGTATACATTCCATCGGCATTCCAAAATGAATTGAACACCCCTATTTAAGATGGAACTAAATGGCCTATATGCGAGGCATTCGGATAGAAAATCGGGTAAAAGCGGGAATGGAAAAAAGCATACCGAAGACCGCACTGGTCACTGCGTCGGGAAAACGACTTGGCCGGGCGATCGCCGAGGATCTGGCCAGTCACGGTTTCGCCATCGCCATCCATGCCAACGGTTCGACACCGGAAGCCGAAGACCTTGCCGCCTCGCTCAGGCGCGACGGACACCAGGCAACGGTGCTGAAGGCCGACTTGCGCGACATTGCCGCAACCGCCGGCCTGATGACGGCTGCAAATGCGGCCCTCGGCCCAATCGGCCTCCTCGTCAACAATGCCTCGGTCTTCATCGAGGACAGTGCCGGCGAATTCGACGCCGAAAGCTTTTCCGCCCATTTCGACCTGCATGTACGCGCACCCTCCATCCTCGGCGCTCAATTTTTCAAGCAACTGCCTGCGGACGCCGAAGGGCTGATAGTCAACATCATCGACCAGCGGGTGCTGGCGCTGACGCCGCATTTCTATTCCTACACGCTGTCCAAATCGGCACTCTGGACCGCGACTCAGACCATGGCGCAGGCTTTCGCGCCACGCGTGCGGGTGAATGCCATCGGCCCGGGACCGACATTGAAGAGCGTGCGGCAGGAGGAAAAGGATTTCAAGGCGCAGATCGATGCGCTGCCGTTGTTGCGTGGACCTCGACTAGAGGAATTCGGCCGGACAATCCGCTTTCTTTTTGACACGCCGTCGATCACCGGCCAAATGATTGCGCTTGACGGCGGCCAGCATCTGGCCTGGAACGCGCCCGATGCGGAGATTATCGAATGAGTGGAGGAAAGCTGCCGGAAGGCGGCATTCTCTATGACGGAACGGAAGACGAGGACGACGACATCGCCGTCAACGGCGACACGTCGCGTCCGGCCCCTGCCATCGACTGGAACGAAGGCGGACTGAGCGACCAGGGACTTTCGGGCGCGGAACTGATCGGCGAATTCGTCAAGCAATTGCCCAACAGCCCGGGCGTCTACCGCATGTTCAACGCCGGCGGCGATGTGCTTTATGTCGGCAAGGCCCGCAGCCTCAAGAAGCGCGTCAGCAACTACGCCCAAGGGCGCGTGCACTCCAACCGCCTGGCGCGGATGGTGCGCGAGACTACCAACATGGAATTCGTCACGACCCGCACCGAGGTCGAAGCGCTGCTGCTCGAGGCGAACCTGATCAAGCGGCTGCGGCCGCGCTACAACGTGCTGCTGCGCGACGACAAAAGCTTTCCCTATATCCTGATCACCGGCGACACCAAGGCTCCGGCGATCTTCAAACATCGCGGCGCGCGATCCCGCAAGGGCGACTATTTCGGCCCCTTCGCCTCGGCAGGCGCAGTCGGGCGCACGATCAATTCGTTGCAGCGCGCCTTCCTCCTGCGCACCTGCACGGACAGTGTATTCGAGACGCGCACGCGCCCCTGCCTGCTCTACCAGATCAAGCGTTGTTCCGCCCCCTGCACCGGCGAAATCAGCGCGGAAGGCTATGCCGAACTCGTTCGCGAGGCGAAGGAATTCCTCTCCGGCAAGAGCCAGAAGATCAAGGCCTCGATCGCCGAGGCGATGAACGAGGCTGCCGAGGATCTGGATTTCGAACGGGCCGCGGTCTATCGCGACCGGCTGGCGGCCCTCAGCCATGTGCAGAGCCATCAGGGCATCAATCCCGCCAGCGTCGAGGAGGCGGATGTCTTCGCGATCCATCATGAAGGCGGGCTCTCGTGCATCCAGGTCTTCTTCTTCCGCACCGGCCAGAACTGGGGCAACCGCGCCTATTTCCCGAAGGCCGATCCGCAGCTAACGGGAGCAGAGGTCCTCAACGCCTTTCTCGCGCAGTTTTACGACGACAAGCCCTGCCCGCGGCAGATCCTGCTGTCCGAAACCGTCGATGAACAGGGACTGCTTGCCACGGCCCTTTCCGAGCGCGCCGGCCACAAGGTCCAGATCCTCGTGCCTCAGCGCGGCGACAAGAAGGATGTGGTCGACCATGTGACGGCCAATGCCCGCGAGGCACACGGCCGCAAGCTCGCCGAGACCGCGTCTCAATCGCGTCTTCTCCTGGGCCTTGCGGAAACCTTCGCCCTGCCCTACGTGCCGCGCCGCATCGAAATCTATGACAACTCGCACATCATGGGCACCAATGCCGTCGGCGGCATGGTGGTCGCGGGACCGGAAGGCTTCGTCAAGAACCAGTACCGCAAGTTCAACATCAAGTCGGAAGACATTACGCCGGGCGACGACTTCGGCATGATGCGCGAAGTGATGACACGGCGTTTTTCCCGCCTGCTCAAGGAGGAAGGCAAGCCCGACCGGAGCGGGCAGCGACGCGAGGATTCGGCAGACGCCGCCTTTCCCGCCTGGCCGGACGTCATTCTCATCGACGGCGGCCAGGGACAGATGACGGCCGTGCGCGCCATATTGGACGAGTTGGGAATTGCCGATTGCGTGACCGCTATCGGTGTCGCCAAGGGCGTCGACCGCGATGCCGGTCGCGAACGCTTCTTCGCCCTGGGACGGCCGGACTTCACCCTGCCGCCGCGCGACCCGGTCCTCTATTTCATCCAGCGCCTGCGCGACGAAGCCCACCGCTTTGCTATCGGCTCGCACCGGGCAAGGCGCAAGAAGGAGATGGTCAAGAACCCGCTCGACGAGATTTCCGGGATCGGACCGACGCGCAAGCGCGCGCTGCTGCAGCACTTCGGAACGGCCAAAGCGGTGTCGCGGGCAGCGATCAGCGACCTGACGGCGGTCGAGGGCATTTCCGAGGCGGTCGCCCGGCAAATCTACAACCACTTTCACGAAAACGCCGCAGATTGACGCCACCGACACAGGAAACGCGGCCCAACCATCGCAAAATATTTACAGAATCGGGTGTTGACGGTCGGGTTCGAAAGCCGTCATCTACGGACACAACCCATCCAGAGACAGGGCATCATGGCTTCCCCCGCTTATAATATTCCCAATCTGCTGACCTATGGCCGGATCGTGGCCGTGCCGCTCATCGTCTTGTGCTTTTTTGTCGAAGGCAGGCTCGCCAGTTCGGACTGGGCACGCTGGGCGGCGCTGACACTGTTTGTCATCGCCTCGATCACCGATTTTCTGGACGGCTATCTGGCGCGCATCTGGAACCAGACATCCAATATCGGCCGTATGCTCGATCCGATCGCCGACAAGCTGCTGGTCGCCTCGGTGCTGCTGCTGATGGCGGCGGACGGAACGATTGCTGGCTGGTCACTCTGGGCGGCAATCACCATCCTGTGCCGTGAGATCCTTGTTTCGGGCCTCCGGGAGTACCTGGCGGCGCTCAAGGTCAGCGTACCGGTGACACGTATCGCCAAGTGGAAGACGACGCTGCAGATGATCGCCATAGCTTTTCTGCTGGCCGGCCCCGCCGGCGACAAGGTGCTGCCCTATACCACCGAGCTCGGCATAGCGTTCCTGTGGATCGCCGCATTGCTGACGATCTATACGGGCTATGACTATTTCCGCGCCGGCGCCAAACACATCGTGGATGAACAGTAATGGTGAAACTCGTCTATTTCGCCTGGGTGAGGGAACGGATCGGCAAGGCCGAGGAAGAAATCGACCTGCCGGACAGCGTGGTCAGCGCCGCCGATCTGATCGAGCATCTGCGCGGTCTCGGCGAGGAATATGAGAACGCGCTGCAGTTCCCGCAGGCGATCCGGGTGGCAATCAACCAGGAGCATGTCGAGCACGATGAGCCGATCGCAGGTGCGCGGGAGATCGGCCTTTTCCCGCCGATGACCGGGGGCTGAGGAGCACCCTGAGATGATGGAAGCCACGATCCGCGTACAGAGGGAAGATTTCGACTTCGCAGAAGAAAGCCGCCGGCTCGGCGAAGACCGGATGGATATCGGCGCGATGGTGTCCTTCGTCGGATTGTGCAGGGATGACGGCGGGGTGCTTTCCGCTCTCGAACTCGAACACTATCCCGGCATGGCGGAAGCGGAGATGAGGCGGATCGCAGAGATGGCGATAGGGCGTTTCGGCCTGCTTGGGCTGACCGCGATCCACCGCTTCGGCAAGATCGCGCCGGGCGAAAACATCGTTCTCGTCATCGCCGCCGCTCCGCACAGGCAGGCGGCCTTCGACGGCGCAAGCTTCATGATGGACTACCTCAAGACGTCCGCCCCGTTCTGGAAAAAGGAACACCGAAAAGACGGCACGGCGGGCGACTGGGTTTCGGCCAAGGACGCCGACGACCGCGCGCGGGACAAGTGGCGCTGATCAAGGGACGACCCGCTCTCTGCGGCTGAGCACCAGCACGGCCACGAGTGCCCCGACGACCACCAGATCGCGCCAAACGATCGGCGCATAGCCGCTCCACAGGGTTTCGGCGAGTGCGACCCCCGCCGCGCCCGCCGCCGAGCGCAAGGGCATCGAATAGCCTCCAGCTGCCGCGATCAGGACCACCTTGAGGCCGAACATCAGGCCCGCGCCAAAATCCATCGTACCGTAGTAGGACGTGGCCAGGATGCCGCAAACCGCGGCGATCGCGGCCGCGGCAAGATAGGACCAGATGAATACGGCCCGCGCATCGGCGCCGCACAGTTCGGCAGCGAGAGGGTCGTCCGCCACTCCGCGCCAGACCCGGCCCAGGCGCGTGCGGGTCAAAAGCAGGTGTCCTCCCGCCACAATCGATACCATGAGCGCAGAATTGACGAGCTGAATGACCGTGAGCGTCACCTGGAACGCGCCCTCCTCAAGGACGACCACCTTCCCGTTGAGAAACGGCGACAGCCAGAGCTCCCTGCTGCCCATGGCGATCCGCGCGCTTTCCGACAGGACGATGAGGACGGCCAGGGATGCCACCATGACTGCATTCGGCGACGCGCGGTAGAGCGGACGCATGACGTTGCGCGCCACGAAGAACGCGGCGCCGAGCGTGTAGACCGCCGCAGCAAACGCACCGAGCGCAAGGGTTGCCGGCAAGACGAGATAGGCGCGGTTCCATCCGAAATGGGAAAACAGCAAGTAGATCTGGCCGGCGAAGGCGAACAAGGCGCCGAAGGTGATATCGGCGCGGCGCGTCATGCCGAAGGCGAGCGAATAGCCGAAGGCCAGAGCGGCATAGAGTGCCGCCAGCGGCACCGCATTCGCCAATTGCTGCATCAGATAGGGCATCACCGGCCTCCAATGGATTTATAACTGTCATTTTCATTTTTACCAGTTATATTTCCCTCATGAACTTTGCCTGGACCCCACACCGCTTTTCCGGCGGCGCATTGGCACTCGATGTCGCCAACAGCGTCATTCTGCGTTTCGACGAGAACCGACGGACGGACCGTTTCGCGGACCCGGCGCAGCTCGAAAGCTTCGTACCGGCGGCGAGGGCGTTTTGTGCCGAGGCGGCATTATTCGGTGAACTGACGCCGATTGCCGGGGGCAATCGCGACGCCTTCATCCGGTTGCGCGAGGCCACCGACAGCTATTTCCGGGACCGGGTCCTCGGGCGCGAGACACGCGAGGGGCTCGCGGCACTGCTGGAGATGATAGCCGCCAACCTTCGGGCGGCCTGGAGCAACAACTCCCTGGACGCGGCAACCGCCCTATCGGCGCTGCGGTTGGTCGGAAACCCGGAACCAGAGCGGATGAAGATCTGCGCCAATTGCGGCTGGCTCTTCCTCGACCGAAGCAAGAACCGAAGCCGCACCTGGTGTGACATGGCCGTCTGCGGCAACCGCATCAAGGCAAACCGGCACTATCACCGGAAAAAGAAGGAGGCTGCGTGATGACAAACCGCCTGCGGATCATCCTTTTGCTTTGCGCGCTGATCCCGCTCGCTGCGTGCCAGCGCGACGCAGAACATCTGAGCGTCAACGGCAAGGTGTTCATTTTCAACATCCGGCTGGCGCGGGCCTATTATGTCCTCACACTCAACCGTCTCGACGGTGTCCCGGACGGGGCAGTCGTCACGGCCGAATTCGAGAATCCGGCCGGCGGACCGCCGCTCGTCTCAACCCAGAAGGTGTTCCCGAAAATGACCCGGATCGACCTGCAAAGTCCGAGTCTCGAATGCGTGGTGGCCGGTAAACCCTATGCGATCAAGGTGACGCTCCGTGCGCCAGACGGAACGGCAATGCAAGTACTCGAGACCACGCTCTCCTCCACCCTCGACCAGACGGTGATGCCGGAAAAGCCGCTCGTCCGGGGCGCGGCCTATGACCGGAATCCGGAAGCCTATGGCGCGGACGGGAAGATCAGGATGCGCCAGGCCTGCGCACTATGAAAAAACCGGAGCGTTTCCACCCCGGTTTTTCAATTTTTTCAAAGGCTTGAGGCCACCCGCCTCAAATCTTGATTCAGCCGACGATTTCAGTGTCGGAGAACCAGTACTTGATTTCCTGGGCGGCGGTTTCCGGGGCATCCGAACCATGAACCGAGTTCTCGCCGATCGACAGCGCATGGGTCTTGCGGATGGTGCCCTCGGCAGCCTGTGCCGGGTTGGTGGCGCCCATGATCTCGCGGTTCTTGAGGATGGCGTTTTCGCCTTCGAGGACCTGAACGACAGTCGGGCCGGAGGTCATGCCTTCAACGAGTTCACCGAAGAACGGGCGTTCCTTGTGAACGGCGTAGAAGCCTTCGGCTTCCCGCTTGCTCATCCAGACGCGCTTCGATGCGACGACGCGCAGGCCGGCATCTTCGAGCATCTTGGTAATTGCGCCCGTCAGGTTGCGCTTGGTGGCATCCGGCTTGATCATCGAAAAAGTGCGTTCAATCGCCATCGTTCTCGTCCTTTTGTCTTATAGGGAAAGTGGGCGGTATCTACCCGTCCCAAAGCCCGAAAACAAGGGGGATCGGCCAAGTTTCATGCCGCTGTCACAGTCCTGCCACGGCGCCCGCGCGGACGCCGCGGTTTCCAGGTCGTGGCCCGCCGTCAGGCGACCTGCCGCGCCTTTCCGCCGTGAAGATCGAGGCAGCGCTCGAACCAGAGACGGGCAGGATCGTCTTCTGCGAGATGAACCGATCCGGTGGTGATCCTCAGCCATTGCAGGGCGCCGAACACGATATAATCGGCAAAGAGCGGCGTCTCTCCGCCGATGAAGGGCTGGAATTTCAGCATGTGCCGCAGCGGTGCGAGCTTGGCCGGCCAAGCGGCTATCTCGTCATTGCGGCCCATGGCGACCTCCTCGAGCGTCCTTCCGAGACGGGCCTGTCGGCTCTCGCGGAAATAGGCGCGGTCCAGCGGATCGAGCATATCGTGAATGTCCATCAGCGCGATCCGGGTAATGGCGCTATGGAGCACCGTGAACGAAAAGCTCTCGACAAAACGGGCCATGGCCTCGCCCCCCTCGCCCTTGAAGAGCGAAGGCTCCTGCGGATAGGCCTCATCGAGATAGAGCGCGATGGCGAAACTGTCGGCTATGAGCCGGTCACCATCCCTGAGCAGGGGCACCGTCTTCGAGGCACCGTTCTCGATGCCCGGAATGGCGGTGAACGGCAAAGGACGCTCGGAGTAGGAAAGCCCCTTGTGCCTCAGGGCCATGACCACCTTCCAGCAATGGGGCGAGAAAGGCCGCGCAGCATTCGTGCCGCAAAGGGAGTACAGGGTAATGGACATGGCGCGCTCCTGCGGTTGACTGTGTCATGCTTATTCAATGCCAGCAGCTTATGACAATCAAATCAGCAAATTTCATCAAACGTATCACCCACAATGGGGTTTCAGTGGGCTAAGGTCGCAAGACAAACCATACCGGAGAAGAGAAATGCTGCAGCACTACCAGATGTTTGCCGCCTACAACCAGTGGGCCAATAGGCGGGTCTATGCCGCCGCCGAGGATCTGACTGAGGAAGAACTGCACCGCGACACCGGCGCCTTCTTCGGCTCGCTCTTCCGCACGCTCAGCCATATCCTCGTCGCCGACCGCATCTGGATGCGGCGCTTCACCGGTGAGGGCCCCTCGCCTCGCGCGCTCGACGAGCGGCCTTACAGCACGCTTGCCGATCTCACCGCCGCCCGGAAGGCCGAGGACGAGCGCATCATCCATTGGGTGGACGGGCTCGACGAGGCGGCGATTGCGGCGCGCATCTCCTATACGGCGCTCACCAATCCCACGCCGATCAGCCACGGGCTCGGCGCGGCGATCGCACACTTCTTTAACCATCAGACACATCATCGCGGCCAGGCTCACACCACACTCACCACGCTCGGAAAACCCTCCCTGGTGCTCGACCTCGTCTATTTCCAGCGCCTGGAGGGGCAGCAATGGATCTGAAACAAGAAAGCCGCGGACGAGCCTCGCCTATTTCATGTCCATAACGTCTGTGCGATCAGGCGGCGCGCCGGGTGAGTCCGCGCACCTCCCACGCAACGACTGCGAAGCCCTTGCCGGCGTCGAGGACGAACAAGGTTTGGTCGGCGAAGACAGATCGTGGTTGGCGAAACAGCTCCAATTCTGACGGCTCATGCGGCCCCACCAACGGAAAACTCAAATTTAACCTTCCCGGAAAATCGTGCTTCCTGCGTAAGGAGGAAAGCCCGCTCGTTAAACCTTTCAAGAGCTTTCAGCCTCATCCTTCCCGTCGATATTGGATCATCGACGGGGATACCGGAGCGAACCGGTGCCAGGGGATTTGACATGGTTGACGTGACAACGACCGCAGTGAGCGGGGGGACACCCGACAGGCTGCACAAGACCATGCAACAAATGGCCAAGCTGCGAGTGGAGGGATTGCCCCGCAACTACGAACTCTTTCACGAGGCTCTCTTTGGCCATAGTGCCACGCTGACGAATGATGTGTTGTCACTTGGCCCATACCCTTCACAGGCTGCCCTCGATCAACTGGGCCTCAAGCATCGGCTCGTCGCCCATTGCGGTCTCGTGGAGGAAAAGTCGCAGTCGGATGCGGCGCGCATCCTCGGCGGCCTGACCGAGCAGATCTCGCTCGGCGTCCTGCACAAACAGAGCTTTGCACGAGCGCTGGAGACCATCCTCCGCTCCATGCGCGAGGACGAAAATCGCGGTCTCGCCGAGCTTTTCGCGGAGATCGATTTCCTGCAGTCCTCGGCGGCCGAGCTGCTGCGTACGGAGAGCGACCTTGGCCAGAAGCTGAAAGCCGGGATCCAGCAGATCGCAGCCGCCGACCGGGCAGCGAAGGCGGCAAGAGCCTTGGCGCTTCGCGACCGGCTGACAGGCCTGCCCAACCGGATCGCATTCTCGAACCGGCTCGAGGTGCTTTACGCCGGCGACCGAAACCCGGCCGAGACGGCTTTGATCATGGTGGAAATCGACCAGTTCCGTTCGATCAACGAGCAATATGGCGAGGATGCCGGCAACCGTATCCTGAAACGGCTGGCGGCCATCTTCCGCAAGACGATCAAGAAGAACGATTTCGTTGCCCGCGTCGCGGGCGCCGAATTCGCCTTCCTGTTCGGAGGCGTAAACAGGGAGGCCGCTCACGCGATCGCCGAGCGCCTTCATGCCGCCGCTGTCAACAATCTGGTCTTTGCGACCGGAGATGGAGCGAGCAACGGGAGCCTCGGCCTCTCCATCGGTTTTGCGCTTTGCGACGACGCAGAAACGTCGGCGCGGTTCCTCGCCCAGGCCGAAAAGGCTCTCGCAACGGCCCGCGACAATCCGCGGACCCCGATCGTCGGCTATACGCAGGTGCGGGGACGTCCTTCCGGGCGCCGCGCCGCCTGAGGAGCGCGCTTCAACACGATCTGTTGCCCTGAGGACACCAGCGCGAGGTGCCGGCATGCGGTGGCCGTCCACCTGCCCGATCCCGTCTTGCCTTTGCTGCCCGGTTCCGTCAAAAGCGCGGGCATGATTACCATCAACGATATTTCGGCCCGCATTGCCGGCCGCCTCCTGATCGACCATGCCAGCGTGTCGCTGCCGAGCGGAACGAAGGCCGGTCTCGTCGGGCGGAACGGCGCCGGCAAATCGACGCTTTTCAAGATCATCACCGGCGAGCTCCATGCCGAGACCGGCTCAGTCTCGATCCCGAAGAACGCCCGGATCGGCCAGGTGGCGCAGGAAGCGCCAGGCACCGAGGATTCGCTGATCGAAATCGTTCTTGCGGCCGACAAGGAGCGCGCGGCCCTGCTCGAAGAAGCCGAGACTGCCGCCGACCCGCACCGGATTGCCGAAATCCAGATACGGCTTGCCGATATCGACGCCCATTCGGCGGAGGCCCGCGCGGCCACCATTCTCGCCGGTCTTGGATTCAACGCCGAGGCGCAGTTGCGCCCTGCATCCTCATTTTCGGGCGGCTGGCGGATGCGCGTGGCGCTCGCCGCCGTGCTCTTCTCCGAGCCGGACCTTCTGCTCCTCGACGAGCCGACCAACTATCTCGACCTCGAAGGCACGCTCTGGCTCGAGGACTATGTGCGGCGCTATCCTCACACGGTCATCGTCATCAGCCACGACCGCGACCTGCTGAACACAGCTGTCAACTCGATCATCCATCTCGACCAGAAGAAGCTCACCTTCTATCGCGGCGGCTACGACCAGTTCGAGCGGCAGAAGGCGGAAGCCGACGAACTGCAGATGAAGGCCAAGGCCAAGAACGAGGCGGCGCGCAAACACCTGCAAAGCTTCATCGATCGGTTCAAGGCCAAGGCATCCAAGGCCAAGCAGGCACAGTCGCGCGTGAAGGCGCTGGAGCGGATGGGAACCGTCGCCTCCGTGATCGAGGATCACGTTCAGCCGATCACCTTCCCGGAACCGGAAAAGCAGCCCGCTTCCCCGATCGTGGCCATCCAGGGCGGGGCGGTCGGCTACGAACCCGGCAAGCCGATCCTGAGGAACATCAATCTCCGGATCGACAATGACGACCGCATCGCGCTTCTCGGCTCGAACGGCAACGGCAAATCGACCTTCGCCAAGTTCATCTCGGGACGGCTCCAGGCCGAGAGTGGCGAGATCAAGCTCGCGCCGAACCTGAAGATCGGCTTTTTCGCCCAGCACCAGCTCGACGACCTGATCCCCAACGACACACCCGTCGACCATGTTCGCCGCCTGATGCCGGGAGCGCCGGAGGCCAAGGTGCGCGCCCGTGTCGCGCAGATGGGTCTTGCCACGGAGAAGATGGCGACGGCGGCGAAGGATCTTTCGGGCGGCGAGAAGGCGCGCCTTCTGATGGGGCTTGCCGCATTCCATGCGCCGAACCTTTTGATCCTCGACGAGCCGACCAACCACCTCGACATCGACAGCCGTCGGGCGCTGATCGCGGCACTCAACGACTATGACGGCGCCGTCATCCTGATCTCGCACGACCGGCACCTGATTGAAGCGACGGTCGACCGGCTCTGGCTTGTCAACGATGGCACGGTCACAAGCTTCGAAGGCGATATGGAGGAGTATCGCAGCCTGATCGTCTCCGCCGGTAAAAAAAAAGACGAAAAGGACAAACCTGAACCTCTAGCCGAGCAGGCCACCAAGGCCGACCAGCGCAAGCTCGCCGCCGAACGGCGCGCGTCGCTGGCCCCGCTCAGAAAAAAGATCAATGATATCGAGTCCCTGACGAAGAAACTGGAGACTTTGATTCAGACACTTGATGCTGAGCTTGCAGACCCGGCGCTCTATGAAAAGAGCCCCGCCAAGGCTGCGGAGAAAGCCAGGCAGCGCGGCGAGGCCGCCGCCAAGCTCGCAGCGGCGGAAGAGCAGTGGCTGGAGCTATCGGCGGAATATGAAGAGGCGATGGCGGGGTAAGGAGGCTTCATCCTCACGCCTTCTTTTCCCAGCGCCCCTCGTTGTTCTGCTGCCAATAGGTGAGCGTGTGCCCCCCGGCCTTCAGCTTCTTCCACTGGCCGCGCGCGGCTTCCAGCTGATTCTGGTCATGACCGTCGAAGACGAAGACGACGCGGTCGTAGTCGAGCGCTTCCGGCGGCTCTGCGCCATCAATGAGGAAGCGCACCGAGGCGTTGTTCAGATTGTCCGGCGAGACGGTCAAGAGGACCGGCTGGTTCTCCGGATCCGCCGTGGCGTCGGTTCCGTGGGGCAGGAAGCTCTCGTCGCGCCAGGTCCAGAGATGCGTGTCGAGCGCGTCGCGGCGCGCCGGGTCGCCCGTCTGCACGGCGACCCGCCAGCCACGCTCGATACTTTTTTCGATGAGCGGCGGCAGGGCGTCCTCGAGCTTCGATTCCGTCAGGTGGTAAAAGAGGATATCGGCCAAGGTCCCTGCCCTTTCGCGGATCACGCCTCGTAGTGGGCGCGAACCAATTCATCAAGCAGGCGCACACCGAATCCCGAACCCCACGACCGGTTGATCTCGTCTGTCGGTGAGCCCATGGCCGTGCCCGCGATGTCGAGATGCGCCCAAGGAGTATCCTTGACGAAGCGTTTCAGGAACTGCGCAGCGGTGATCGAGCCGGCATGGCGGCCGCTCGAGTTCTTCATGTCGGCGAACTTCGAGTCGATCATCTTGTCATACTCCTTGCCGAGCGGCATGCGCCACAGGCGCTCGTTGGTCGAAAGCCCGGCGGCCAGCAACTTTTCCGCGAGCGGGTCGTCATTGGAGAACAGGCCGGCATGCAGGTTGCCGAGCGCCACCACGATAGCGCCCGTCAGCGTCGCGAGATTGATCATGAATTCCGGCTTGAAGCGGTCGTTGCAGTACCAGAGTGCATCGGCAAGCACGAGACGGCCTTCCGCGTCAGTATTGATGACCTCGATCGTCTGGCCCGACATGGACGTGACGATGTCGCCCGGACGCTGGGCATTGCCGTCCGGCATGTTTTCCACAAGTCCGATGATGCCGACCACGTTCGCCTTGGCCTTGCGCGAGGCAAGCGCATGCATGAGGCCGGTGACGGCCGCAGCTCCGCCCATGTCACCCTTCATATCCTCCATGCCGGCGGCGGGCTTGATCGAGATCCCGCCGGTATCGAAAACGACGCCCTTGCCGACAAACGCGATCGGCTTGTCCTTTGACTTGCCGCCCTTCCATTGCATGACCGCAAGCCGCGGCGGGCGCACGGACCCTTGGGCCACGCCGAGCAGCGCGCCCATGCCGAGCTTCTTCATTTCCTTTTCGGTCAGGATTTCGACATCCACGCCGAGCTTTTCGAGCGCCTTGGCCTTGTCGGCGAACTCTTCGGGACCGAGCACGTTTGGCGGCTCGTTGACAAGATCGCGCGCCAGCGCGACACCTTCGGCCACCGCCTCGTTTTCGGCAAAGGCCTTCTTCGCGGCCACGGCTTCCGCGGTGACAATGGTTATCTTAACCTGTTTGGGTTCGGACTTGCCGTTGTCCTCGTCCTTTTTGGTCTTGTAGGTGTCGAAGCTGTAATTGCGCAGCAGCATTCCGAGCGCGAAATCAGCCGCCGCCTTGCCGCTTACCTCGATGCCGGGCGCATCGACGAATACGGTCACCTTATCGGCACTCTTGAACGTTGCAGCAGCGGCCCCTCCGGCCCGAAGCCAGTCGTGGGCGGTGAGCTCCGCCGGTTTGCCGAGACCAAGAACGACCACGCGGTCGGCGGGTGAACCGTGCGGCGCGAAGACATCGAGTGTAGCCCTCGCCTTGCCGGTAAACTTGCCGATTTTGGCTGCCCTGGTGGTGACGTCCGCCGGGTCTGCCACTTCGGCGCCCGCAGGTTTGTCGGCGCCAGCCGTTTTCAGGAGGATGGCGAGTCCGCCGGATATCCGGTGGTCTTTGGCAAAGGAGATGTCGAATTTGGCAGACATGGGCACTCCGGCAGGATACGTGAAATCGGGAAACCGCGATCATCTCCGTTTCGAACGTGAACGCAAGGGCTTAATCTACGCGGCACCGGCACTTTTGGCAGGAAGGAGGGAAGACAAAGCCAAACCTCTTGTCCGCGCTTGCCAGTGCGGATAGGTTCGCCGCCGCGGTCCGGACCCCGACCGCCAGGAAACATGCAACGGAACCGCCGCATTTGAGAACGATCCTGCCCGCCGCGACGCCCGCTGTCTTGCGCGACGCCCTTTCCCGCAGATCGGTTGTCCGGGCGCTGGCGCTCTTTGCGCTCTGGTGGCTGTTGCTCCTCGCCTTCTATGCCTTTCCCGAAGTCGACATCACGGTGGCACGCGCCTTCTTCGTCGCAACGGCCTGTCCGGAACCCCACACCGCAGGCCAGGTTTGTGGCAGCTTCCCCTATGCCCAGGAAGACATTTTCATATTCCTGCGGAAGGTGTTCTTCTATGTGCCCTCGGCGGCGGCACTCATGCTTCTCTGGATTCTGATCCGGTGCCTTCAGCACCATGGCGCCACCTACGATGCCGTCAAGGTGCGACGCATTTCGCTATCGCTGCTTGCTCTCTTCATAGGGCCTTATGTGCTCGTCAATCTGGTTTTGAAAAGCTTTTCGGGCCGCCCGCGCCCCTACCAGACAGACCTCTTCGGCGGCAACCTGCCATTCACACCGGCGGGCTCCTTTATCGGTCAATGCGACAACAACTGCTCCTTCGTGTCGGGGGAAGCGGCAGGCGCGGGCTGGGTAGCGTGCATCATCCTCTTTCTGCCGCCCCATCTTCGGCCCGTTCTGGCGCCACCGATTCTGGCCGTTTCGCTTGTCACGCCGGCGCTTCGCCTCTCTTTCGGCGGACATTATCTTTCCGACGTCACGCTAGGCTGGCTCTCCTCACTGGTCGTCTACGCGGCGGTCTTCGCAGTGTTCGAAATAGCGCGGACACGGAAAATTCAACGATGAGCATGCGAAAACAGCCATCGGCGCTGTCGCCAAACGGCCACAAGAGTCGTAGAGAAATCCTGTCCTTGCTAACTGGCGCGCCTTTGCAGACGCGCCACCAGGAAACGGCATGAAGCTTCTCGAACTCTATATCCTGCGGCGGGTCGGCCAGATGTTCCTCACCGCCCTCGTGCCGGTGCTGGCCATCATCTGGATCACCCAGGTTCTGGCGCGGATAAACCTCGTGACGGATAGCGGACAGTCTGTCGGCTCGTTCATGAAACTCGCGACCCTGATCCTTCCGACCATCGTGCCGGAAATCATGCCGTTCGCCCTGGTAATCGGCATCACGCAGACGCTTGCCGCCATGAACAACGATTCCGAGCTCGCCGTGATCGATGCAGCAGGCGCGTCACGCAGTCTCATCACCCGGCCGATCCTGATATTTACAGTCGTCCTTTGTGCGTTCTCGTTCGTCATGGGCGGTTTCGTCGAATCGAAGCTGCGCATTGCCGCCCGCCAAATGATCGCCGCCGCCTATGCCGACCTGCTGTCTACCGTGATCGACGAGAAGAATTTCCGAAAGATCGAGGACGGCCTCTACGTACAGATATCGGAGCGCCTCGCAGGGCGGGGGCTCAAGGGGCTGTTCGTCGCCGACTATCGAAACCCCGCTTCTGAACTCATTTATTATGCGCGAGAAGGTGCCGTCGACGCGAAGGGCGCTGCGCTGATCATGAACGACGGTGAGGTTCACCGGAAAGCTCCCGACGGAAACGTCTCGGTAGTGCGTTTTGATTCCTATTCCTTCGACCTGTCGACGTTTTCACAATCACGCGGGCAACCTTGGCTGACCGCGCTCGATCGCGACCTGCCCTTCTTGCTCAACCCGGATTCGAACGATCCAGGCGTGCAGCAAAACCCCGGCGAATACCGCAGCATGCTGCACAAGCGGTTGACCAACTGGATATTTCCTCTGGTCTTCGCACTGATTTCGCTCGCAATTTCGGGCGATGCCCGATCGCATCGCGAAGGGCGTCTGCACCCGATGGCATCAGCACTTACGACCGCATTGGTCATCTACTGGCTTGGAAACTACTCCGTCAAACTGGCCGAAAAGGATGCGATCTACACGCCTCTCATCTACGCGTTACCGCTCGTCAGCGGCGGGATCGCCGCGTTCACGCTGGTCACCGGCCGCAAGCTTCGCCTGCCTCGCGCATTTAGCAACGGCATAGTGCGCTCCTGGAGCGCGATCTCCAACCGCTTGCGGCGCAACCCCGTTCGATCCGGGCAAGGAGGAAAATCTTGATCCTCACGCTCGGCCGCTACTTTCTGAGACGCTATCTCGTCACGATGTTCTGGTTTTTCATCGGGGTGATCGCAATCATCTATCTCGTCGATTTCAGCGAGACGACGGGCCGCCTTGCCGGGTTTGCCTCCTACTCGCTCATCGGCGTCCTCTACCTGACAGCGCTGCGGCTTCCACTGATCTTGCAGCAGACCATTCCGTTCATCACCCTATTCGTGGGCATGACGACGCTCATCACCCTCAACCGCAAGTCCGAACTGGTCGTGGCGCGGGCCGCCGGAATCTCTGTCTGGCAGTTCATGGCCCCGTTTCTGGCCGGCGCGCTTGCCGTGGGACTGGCCGCAACACTTCTCATCAATCCGCTCGCCGCCTGGGGGCAGCGGCAAGCGCTCTCGATCGAATCAGCCTGGCGCGGAGAAGGGAGTGTGCAGAAAAGCAGCAGCGCGATCCCGTGGCTCAGGCAGATCAGCGGCGGCAACGACGTCATTCTGGGCGCCAAAAGCATCCTAGAAGACGGTACGCTGCTCGTGGAGGCGGTCCTGATCCACTTCGATAGCAACGGGCGCATCATTCTTCGACAGGATGCGAAATCGGCAAAGTTGAAAGATGGTTACTGGCTCCTTAACGACGTGACGGAAACGAGACCGGGTGAAGTGCCCACAAGGCTCGCCACAGCCAAAGTCGGTACCAATTTGAAACAAGAGTTCGTGCAAGAACGTCTCGCACAGCCGGAGACCGTTGCTTTTTATGATCTTTCTAGGAAAATTGCGGTTGCAAAATCGTTCGGGGTCTCGCCCAAGGCACTCGAGACGCAATTCCATTCGCTTCTATCGCTGCCATTCCTTCTGGTTGCCATGACGCTGATCGCCGCAACCGTCTCGTTAAAATTCAGCAGATTCAATCAATCACGGTCGGTGATTCTGGGTGGAATCCTTTCAGGGTTCGTGCTTTATGTTGTAACCGTGCTTGTCAAAGCATTCGGGAGCAGCGGTGTCGTGCCGCCGTTCGTCGCGGCATGGGTGCCGGTCGTCGTGGCGATGTCACTCGGAGCGACGATCCTGCTCCATCAGGAGGATGGTTAGTGGCGGTAAAAGACCGCGGAAATATCAGAAGGCTTTTGCTAGCCCTGCTGACGGGATCGTCTGTGTTTTCGTACCTGACGTCGGCTGAACTCGTGCGCGCTCAGGACAGCACGCAAATGGGTTCGCTGGGCGCGAATGTATCCGAAGATGCCAAGCTCCTGCTTACCGCAAACGAATTGGTCTACGACCGCGATTCGCAGCGCGTGATCGCGAACGGCGCCGTGCAGATCAATTATTCCGGCTACCAGATGGTCGCCCAGCACGTCGAATACAATCAGAAAACCGGCCGGATGACGGCAACCGGCAATATCGAACTCGTGGAGCCTGACGGCAACCGTGTCTATGCCGATACGATGGACGTCACCGATACTTTCGCCGACGGATTCATCGAGGCGCTTCGAATCGAGACCACCGACAATACGCGCCTTCTGGCGGAAAGCGGCGAGCGGGTTGGCGGCAACCAATTCATCCTGAACAAGGGCGTCTATACGGCCTGCCTGCCCTGCGCCGAGCATCCCGAACGGGCGCCGCTTTGGCAAGTGAAGGCGGAGCGCGTCATACAGAATGGTGAAAAGCACACCATCAGGCTGGAAAAAGCGCGATTCCAGCTTTTCGGCCAGACAGTCGCGACCGTTCCATGGATCGAGGTTCCGGATCACACGGTCAAAAGGAAATCAGGGTTCCTTTTCCCGAGAATGAGCTTCTCCGAAAATCTCGGCTTCGGGCTGACGGTGCCTTACTATTGGGCAATATCCAACCACCGTGATGCGACCATCAACACGACCGGCTATACCAATCAGGGCGTCCTGGTCGATGTGGAAGTCCGTCAGCGGTTTGAAAAGGGTAGCGCCTCATTGCGCTTTGGCGGCATCAACCAGCTGCACCCGGAGAAGTTTACCGCCGGCACAAGCGACGCGGTGAATGAAAGCCGCGGAATGGTCGCCTCGAAGGGCGACTTCAGGATCAATCCTCGCTGGACCTTCGGCTGGGATGTCATGGTGCAGAGCGACAACAATTTTGCCCGGACCTATAGCCTCTCGGGACTGAACGAATCTACGCATGTCAACCAAGTCTACCTGTCTGGACTGGGCCAACGAAACGCGTTCGATTTGCGTGCTTACTACTTTGACGTTCAGGATGCCGATCCGGCAAACACCGCGGAAAAGAAACAGCCGGTCGTCTTCCCTTCACTCGACTACAGCTACGTCGCTCCCGAACCCGTGGCGGGTGGCGAGCTTTCTGCCACTTTGAATTTCACAGGGCTGTCGCGGTTCAAGGCGGACGAGGTCGCGGTCGACACCAACAAGGATGGGATAAACGATCTCACCCGTTATCGCGGGCTCAAGGGCTCGATGAGCCGCATGACCGGCGAAGCCGAATGGAAACGGACGTTCTCGGCGCCCGGCGGCCTGCAGTTGACCCCGCTTCTCTCCGCCCGTGGCGACGCCTACTGGCTCGACATGAACGCACCCGGCGCCTATACCGGCAACTACACGACAGATGCGACGGCAACGCGCTATATGCTGACGGCGGGGCTCGAGGCTCGCTATCCGCTGCTGATCACCACGAACAACAGCAGCCATGTGATCGAGCCGATCGCCCAGATCTATGCCCGTAACGACGAACAACTGGCGGGTCGGCTGCCGAATGAAGACGCCCAGAGTTTCGTGTTTGACGCCACGAACCTTTTCGAGCGCGACAAATTCTCAGGCTTTGACCGCGTCGAGGGCGGCACGCGGGCCAATGTCGGCATCCGCTACACCGGTTCACTCGACAACGGCCTCGGCTTCAGGGGCATTTTCGGGCAATCCTATCATATTGCCGGGCTGAACTCATTTGCGACCGACGATCTTGTAAAGGTCGGGTCCGGGTCCGGGCTCGAAACCACCCGATCCGACTTCGTCGGCATGGCTGGCGTGGATATCCCGAACGGCGTGTCGCTGAGTGCGAGTGCGCGCCTCGATGAAAAGACGCTCGACCTGCGTCGGACCGATGCCAGCATCGCCTTCACCAACGAAAGGCTTCAGGCGAACCTGACTTACGTGCAGCTCGCTGCCCAACCCGAGTATGGATTCACGAGCGACAACGCTGAAATCCAGGCCTCAAGCTCAGTAAAAGTGACCGAGAACTGGTCGCTCTTGAGCTCGATGACCTGGGACGTCAACCAGAGCTTCCTGACCCGGAGAGGGATCGGCGTGTCGTATGCAGACGAATGCACCACCTTCTCGCTGACCTATTCGGAAAAGCGCGACATCAGCAATGAGTCGGCCAGCGACTGGACGATCGGAGGTCGCCTGTCATTCAGGACGCTCGGCGACATACAATTGTCCACTGCCGACGTTACGCTCGAATAGGGCTCAGGTTGTGCAATCTGAGCACGCGCGCCTCTGCGAGAATCTGCAACAGATCGGCAGAATTCGCCGCTTCGATGCTGCCACGAATGCCATGTCAATGGATTTGTCATTGTTTCGCCGCATGGATTGTGCAATCCGTGCGGCACATTATACTTCGATTGGCCAACGAAATACCGGGTAGCGCAGAAGATGCCGCCCGAGGGAAAGGAATGCCGATGACCTTTGGCAAAAAGGAGACGCGAATCCTGCTTATTTGCGCGGCGGCGCTGGCGTTTACCGCCGGTCCCGGCCCCTTGCCCGCTCCCGCCCCTGCATATGCTGCAAGCGAAGTCGCCGTTATCGTCAACAAGACGGCAGTCACCACGGGCGATATAGCCAAGCGGGCCGCTTTTCTGCGCCTGCAGCGCCGCAAGGGAGATCTGAAGAAGATCGCACGCGACGAATTGGTCGAGGAGATTTTGAAACGCCAGGAGATCGCGCGCGTCGGCATGTCCGTCAGCACCGACGAAGTCGACGCCGCCTTCGAGCGTTTTGCCGCCTCCAACAAACTGACATCGAAGCAGCTTACCGGCATCCTCAGTCAAGCGGGTGTCGGCGCCGATCACTTCAAAGCCTATATCGCAGTCTCGATGAGCTGGCCGCGCCTCGTCAACGCGCGTTACGGCACACGCGGAAAGCTCTCCAATCAGGACCTCGTGACCCGCCTCCTGGAAAGCAAAGAAAAGCCTGTCACGACCGAATACTTCCTGAAGCAGGTGATCTTCGTCATCCCGGCCTCCAAGCGCAATTCGATCACCGGAAAGCGGAAGTCGGAAGCGGAAGCCTCGCGCGCCAAGTTCCCCGGCTGCGATCAGGCCATGGATTTCGCCAAGGGCTATCTCGACGTCTCGATCCGCAATCTCGGACGTGTTCTGGCGCCCGAACTCCCACCGGAATGGAAACCTCTCGTCGAAAAGACAAAGGGCACAACGACCGCAACGCGCGTGACCGAGCGCGGCGTGGAATACCTGGCGATCTGCAACCAACGGCAGGTTTCGGACGACGTAGCGGCGGAAATCGTGTTTCGGGCCGAAGATCTCGGCAAGGACAAGCCTGCGGAAAACCCGAATTCAACGAAGTATCTTGAGGACCTGCGTTCCAAGGCACAGATTGTATACCGCTGATTTCGGGGCAACCGGGCAATGACCACAATCGATCACCTTCCTCTCGCTCTTAGCCAGGGGGATCCAGCCGGCGTCGGCCCGGATATCGCGCTTACCGCATGGCTTGAGCGGTCGGCTCTCGACCTTCCAGCCTTCCTCTTCATCGGGGATCCGGACGTTCTTGCCGTGCGTGCCCGGCAGCTCGAAATCGACGTACCGCTACGCGAAACCGACGCAGCAGGCGCGGCAGCTGCGTTCACCGACGCTCTGCCTGTGCTTCCAGTATCTGCGGGCGTCGACGTGGTCGCCGGCACGCCGCATGTCGCGACGGCCAAGGGTACGATCGCCGCAATCGAGAAAGCCGTTTCCCTTTGCTTCGACGGCAAGGTCAGGGGCATGGTTACCAATCCGATCGCCAAATCCGTTCTTTACGAGGCAGGCTTCGGCTTTCCCGGCCACACCGAATTCCTGGCCGATCTGGCCGGTCGTGCCACCGGCAAAACCTACCGCCCGGTGATGATGCTCGCCGGACCGAAGCTGAGAGCCGTGCCGGTGACGATCCATATTCCGCTCAAGGACGTTCCGGCGGCCCTCACGCAAGCGCTCATCATCGACACTTGCCGGATCACGGCCACCGACCTGAAGAACCGCTTCGGCATTGCCTCCCCTCGGCTTGCCATTGCGGGCCTCAACCCCCATGCCGGCGAAGGCGGGGCCATCGGGCAAGAGGACGAGGATATCATCCATCCCGCGATCATGCAGCTTCGCAGCGAGGGCATCGACGCCTTCGGCCCGCTTCCCGCCGACACCATGTTCCACGACGAGGCACGGCGGCGCTATGACGTGGCAATCTGCATGTATCACGATCAGGCGCTGATCCCGGTCAAGGCGCTGGGCTTCGACGATTCCGTCAACGTCACCCTCGGTCTTCCCTTCGTGCGCACCTCGCCCGACCACGGTACAGCCTTCGGCATTGCCGGAACCGGCATTGCGCGCCACGACAGTCTGGTGGCAGCGCTCAAGCTCGCCTCTAACATATCGCGCCATACGGGCGACGCGTCCTGATGGCCGCACTCGACGGGCTGCCGCCGCTTCGCGATGTGATCCAGCGGCATGGGCTGGATGCGCGCAAGGCGCTCGGCCAGAACTTTCTGCTCGATCTCAATCTCACCCAGAAGATCGCCCGTACGGCTGGACCGCTCGACGGCGTCACCGTTTTCGAGGTGGGGCCGGGACCCGGCGGTCTGACGCGCGCCATTCTCGCGCTCGGCGCCAAGAAGGTGATCGCGGTCGAGCGCGATGCACGATGCCTGCCGGCCCTTGCCGAGATCGCCGATTACTATCCCGGACGCCTGGAAGTCATAGAAGGTGATGCACTCAAGACCGATTTCGAGACGCTGGCCCCTGAAGGCCCCGTCCGGATCATCGCCAACCTGCCCTACAATGTCGGCACGCAACTCCTGATCAACTGGCTGCTGCCCAAAGCTTGGCCACCCTTCTGGCAGTCGCTGACGCTGATGTTCCAGAAGGAAGTGGGGCAGCGAATCGTGGCGCGTGAAAACGACGACCACTACGGGCGGCTCGGTGTGCTGTGCGGCTGGCGGACCGAGGCCCATATGGCCTTCGACGTGCCGCCGCAGGCTTTCACGCCACCTCCGAAAGTGACGTCAAGCGTTGTCCACCTGACACCGAGAACGTCGCCCCTGCCCTGCGATGTCGCCAAGCTTGAAAAGGTCACCATGGCGGCCTTCGGGCAGCGGCGGAAGATGTTGCGCCAGAGCCTCAAGCCACTCGGCGGCGAAGCCTTGCTGAACAATGCGGGAATCGAGCCGTCGCGAAGGGCCGAGACGCTGTCGGTCGAGGAATTCGTCGAGCTGGCGAATAAATTATAGGGCCTAGAGCTTCGGCTCTTCGGTCAACAGCTGACCTACGAAATCGAAGAGACCATAGCGGCGGTCGCGGCGGATGCGCTCGGCCCCGACAATATTGCTTACCGAATGGAAGGCATTGTCGAGATCGTCATTGACGATGACATAGTCATATTCCCGCCAATGCTCGA
This sequence comes from Rhizobium sp., assembly GCA_003527225.1. Next base: position 21,133 of record DPXQ01000139.1, on the reverse strand, counting down.
TTTCCTCCCTGGAATTGAGAAGACGCGTGCGGATGACTTCCTCGGAATCTTCCGCCCGGCGGTGCAGACGCGATTGCAGCTCGGTCATGCTCGGCGGCAGGATGAAGATCGACACGACATCGGCCTTCATCTTATCCTGCAACTGCTGCGCGCCCTGCCAGTCGATGTCGAACAACATGTCACGGCCTTCGGCCATCGCCTGTTCCACCGGCTCGCGTGGCGTCCCATAGAAATTGCCATGCACCTGCGCCCATTCCAGCAGCGCGTCGGAGTCACGCATGCGCTCGAACTGCGGGATGCTGACGAAGTGGTAGTGCTTGCCGGCGATCTCGCTCGGCCGCTTGGCGCGCGTCGTGACGCTGATCGAAATCTCCAGAGTTGGATCGTCTTCAAGCAGATTGCGCGCAATCGTCGATTTTCCGGCGCCCGAAGGCGACGAGATCACCAGCATCAGTCCGCGCCGGGCAATCTTCACCGCGCCTCCCTTCGACTTCACCATGGTCTACTCCAAATTCTGAACCTGTTCGCGGAACTGGTCGATGACAACCTTGAGCTCGATCCCGGCTGAGGTGACCGCGACTGCATTCGATTTCGAGCAGATCGTGTTCGATTCACGATTGAATTCCTGAGCGATGAAATCGAGTTTACGACCGACGGGCCCGCCCGTCGAAAGCAGATCGCGAGCGGCGGCAACATGCGCCTTCAGACGGTCGATCTCCTCGCGCAGGTCCGCCTTGGTCGCAATGAGCACGGCTTCGGCATGCAGGCGGTCGCGGTCGAGCGACGGCGCCGCGTCCAGCAGGGTTGCAAGCTGGCTCTGAAGCTTGCGGGCAATTTCCTCCGGCGTGCGAGATGGATCCTTTTCGACCTGAAGGGCGAGCTCCTCGATCCTGTTCACCTGAGCCGATAGCAGCCGACCAAGCGCCTCGCCCTCGCTGCGGCGCATGTCGCAAAGTGCATCGATGGCCCGTTCCAGGCCCCCGAGGATCGCCGCATCGCGGACGGCGATCACCTCGCCGGTGTCGGCCGCCTCGCGAAACTCCACGAGGCCACGGACCGCCAAAAGCGCATCAAGCCGCATCGGAGAAGGATCGACGACCGAAGAGCCCAGCTCATCGCGCAGCTTCAGGACGGCAGCCAGAGCATCTTGGTTCAGCACCGCTTCGACCCGATTTTCGCTGATGGTGACACTCAGAGACGCCTGAAGGTTTCCCCGGGCGAGCGCATCGGACAACAGCCGACGCGCACACACTTCGAACCCTTCCATGCCAGTCGGCAACCGAAGCCGGATATCAAGCCCCTTGCCGTTGACCGAGCGCAACTCCCAGGACCAACGGTAGCGCCCGCTTGTTCCCTCGCTACGGGCAAAGCCGGTCATGGATTGCAGTGCCATGCGTCAACTCCCAGGGGTAGTCGCTATTTCTTCTTTTTCTTCAGGCTGTCCACGTTTTCCGGCTCAGCTTCCGGCTGCCCATCGACCGCGATGTTGGGATCCGCCCCTTTTTCCGCTTCGATCTTGCGCCAGCGCTGCACGTTCGCATTATGCTCTTCGAGGGTCGCCGCGAACAGGTGACCACCAGTGCCATCGGCAACGAAGTACAGGTCCTTCGTGCGCCACGGATTGGCAACGGCCTCAAGTGCCTCCTTGCCGGGATTGGCGATCGGTCCCGGCGGCAGCCCCTTGATGACATAGGTGTTGTAGGGGGTTTCCTTCTGCAGGTCGGATTGATAGATCGGCCGGTCCGCCGGCTTTCCGTCCCCTCCGAAGAGGCCATAGATGATGGTTGGATCGGACTGGAGGCGCATGCCTTTTTCCAGACGATTGAAGAAAACCGAAGCGACATGGGCGCGCTCGTCCGCCTTCCCGGTTTCCTTTTCCACGATCGAGGCGAGCGTGACCAATTCTTCCTTGGTCTTCAGCGCGAGATCTGGCGCCCGCTTTTCCCAGGTCTGGTCGACAAGCTTCTCCTGGGCGGCGGCCATCTGCCCGATGATCTCGCTGCGCTTGGTCCCGCGCGAGAACTTGTAGGTATCGGGTCTGAGGCTGCCTTCAGCGGGAAGCTCCGCAGGCAAATCGCCTTCGAGCACCGGATCGTCCCTGAGCCGCTGGAACATCTGCTTGACTGTCAGGCCTTCAGGGAAAGAGACGGAATAGAGGATGGACTTGCCCGACTTCAGGAGGTCCATGATCTCTTTCATCGAGGCGCCAGCCTTGATCTCATACTCGCCGGCCTTGAGGGTTTCGCCCTCGTTGAGGTACGTCGCCGTCACATAACGGAAAATACGGGAATCGGAGACAATTCCGTTCCGCTCCAGGCTGGTGGCGATTTCGGCCAGACCTGCACCGCTGCGCACTATAAAGTTCACATTCGTCTTGAGCGGCCCCGGCCCCTGGTAGGAGGACATGACATAGTAGAAGCCGGCGACCGCCACGATGCAAACCGCAACAGCCATGGTCATGAGGAAGTTCAGGAAGATAACGAGTTGGCTGTGGGCCTTGCGGGAGCGCCGCGGCGGGGCCGGAACCCGTTCCGGTCTCAGTGCTTCGCTCGGCGACTTCGGGATGATCGGCCCTTTGGGCGCCGCTTCCTGGTCCCGTCCGAATGCTGTCCCGTTGTTCTGGTCGTTGTCTGTCACCGGCGATCCTCTTCAGTTCGGTATAGCTGCTCTTTCGCCAAGCAATGCGGCAAAAAGCAGGTACGGAGAGCATTCATGCCGAAAGCAGCGTCCCCAGATTTCCGGCGGCGGCCCCGAAGGGCCGGCCACTCACCCCTCGTATCGGCGCAGGACCAGGGAGGCATTGGTGCCGCCGAAACCGAAGGAATTGGAGAGCGCCACGTTGATTTCGCGCTTGCGGGCCTTGTGCGGAACGAGATCGATCGCCGTTTCCACGTCAGGATTGTCGAGGTTGAGCGTGGGTGGCGCAACATTGTCGCGGATCGCCAGCGCCGAGAAGATTGCCTCGACGGCACCGGCCGCGCCCAGGAGATGGCCGATCGCGGATTTGGTCGAAGACATCGAGATCCTTGAGGCGGCGTCCCCCACGAGCCTCTCGACGGCGCCGAGTTCGATGGTATCGGCCATGGTCGATGTGCCGTGGGCGTTGATGTAGTCGACGTCCGACGCGGCCAAACCGGCGCGCTTCAGCGCCATGGTCATGCAGCGGAAGGCGCCGTCGCCATCCTCGCACGGCGCGGTAATATGATAGGCATCGCCGGAGAGACCATAGCCGACCACTTCGGCATAAATCTTTGCGCCGCGCGCCTTGGCATGTTCCAGTTCCTCCAGAACGACAATGCCGGCGCCCTCACCCATGACGAAGCCGTCGCGGTCCCTGTCGTAGGGGCGGGAGGCACGCTGGGGATCGTCATTATGCTGTGTGGAGAGCGCCTTCAAGGCAGCAAAGCCGGCAAGCGCTATCCGGCTGACAGGCGATTCCGCTCCGCCGGCCACCATCACGTCGGCATCGCCGAGCGCGATCAGCCGCGAGGCGTCGCCAATGGCATGCGCGCCGGTGGAGCAGGCGGTTACGACGGAATGATTGGGTCCGCGCAGCTTGTGGCGGATGGAAACCTGTCCGGATGCCAGGTTGATCAACCGGCCGGGTACGAAGAACGGCGAAAGCCGGCGCGGTCCCTTGTCGCGCAGGATATAGCCCGCTTCGACAATACCCTCGATACCGCCGATGCCGGAGCCGATCAGAACGCCGGTCGCGATCTGGTCTTCGTCACTTGCCGGGTGCCAGCCGGCGTCGGCCAGCGCCATGTCAGACGCGGCGATCGCGTAGATAATGAAATTGTCGACCTTGCGCTGCTCCTTGGTCTCCATCCAATCGTCAGGATTGAAGGTGCCCTCGCCTTCGCCGGTCGGAATACGGCAGGCAATTTTGGCCGGCAGGTCCTCGACTTCGAATTCTGTCACGCGGCGCGCGCCGCTCTGACCGGCCAGAAGCCTTGACCAGGTAATCTCTGTTCCACATCCAAGAGGAGATACCATGCCGGTACCGGTGATAACGACACGTCTCATCGTCTGCAGCCCACCCATTCTTTCAGTCGAAGTCATTCGAAAATAGGAAGGCCCGCTCATCGCGGGCCTTGGCAGTACAGGCCAAAAGACCCTCCTGCATCAGATCGGATCGATTAGGCCTGGGCCTTCTCGATGAACTTGACGGCATCGCCGACGGTCAGAATGGAATCCGCAGCGTCATCGGGAATTTCAACGCCGAATTCTTCTTCGAAGGCCATAACGAGTTCGACCGTGTCGAGCGAGTCGGCACCCAGATCGTCGATGAAGCTTGCGCCTTCGACAACTTTCTCAGCATCAACGCCGAGATGGTCAATAACAATTTTCTTTACGCGTTCTGCGATATCGCTCATGTCGGTTTTCCTCGACCTTCTTCATCTTAGGGCGCCGCGATGGTACCCTACCCTGTATCAAACCGGCGACACTGTTCTTACGTCACCACCGGCAAACTCGTTCAGCCCTATCCACAACGAACAATCCGTGCCTAAGCACAACTGTCACCTGTCTTTTCGGGACGACTGTTCACAGTCATGGCCCGCTTAACATGGTTTAGGCTCGTCGCAAAGCCAGAAAATCACCCCCGCCGATGTGCTCAACATGCAATTGCACCGTAACGAGCATCAACAGCGGAAAGCCCGCTCAGATCATCGCCATGCCGCCGTTGACGTGCAGCGTCTGCCCGGTCATGTAGCCCGCTTCGTTCGAAGCGAGGTAGAGAACGGCAGATGCGATCTCCGCGCCCGTACCCATGCGCTTCATGGGGATCGCCCCCATGATCGCTTCCTTCTGCTTGTCGTTCAGCTTTCCCGTCATGGCGCTTTCGATGAAGCCCGGCGCCACGCAGTTCACGGTGACGTTGCGGGTGGCGATTTCCTGGGCGAGCGACTTGGAAAAACCGATCATGCCGGCCTTGGAGGCGCAGTAGTTGGCCTGGCCCGGATTGCCGGTTACGCCAACGATCGACGTGATGTTGATGATACGGCCGAAGCGACGGCGCATCATCGGATGGGTGAGTTCACGCGTCAGACGGAAGACGGCGGTCAGATTGACCTCGAGTACACTATCCCAGTCGGCGTCGCTCATACGGACGAAGAGACCGTCCTTGGTAATGCCGGCATTGTTGACGAGAATGTCGACACCTTCGAGCTCGGTTTCGGCCTTTTCGCCGAGCGCCTTGACCTCGTCACGGTCGGACAGGTTCGCCGGAAAGATCTTGACGCGGTCGCCAAGCTCAGCAGCCAGCGCCTCGAGCTTTTCGAGGCGCGTGCCGTGCAGACCGACGATGGCGCCCTGCGAATGCAACATCCGGGCGATCCCCTCGCCGATGCCGCCGGTCGCGCCGGTGACGAGAGCCTTGCGGCCGGTCAAATCAAACATGATCGCAATCCTTGTTTCTGAATCTGGAAAATCAGCCGATCAGGGCGCCGAGCGCCGCGTCGATATCGGCCGGCGTGTTGACGGCGATGCCATCGACAGTCTTGTCGATCCGGCGGGCAAGTCCTGTCAGGACTTTGCCCGACCCGATCTCGTAAAGCGTCGTCACGCCGTTGGCCGCGAACCACTCCACCGTCTCGCGCCAACGGACCTGGCCGGTCACCTGCTCGACCAGCAGGGCAGCGATCTCGTTTGCGTCGGTGACGGGTGCTGCGCGGACGTTGGCGATCAGCGGCACGATCGGATTCTTCTTCTCGACCTTGGCCAGCGCTTCGCGCATGGCTTCTGCCGCTGGACCCATCAGGGCCGAATGGAAGGGGGCGGATACCGGCAACATGATGGCGCGTTTGGCGCCCTTTTCCGTCGCGATGGCTGCGGCCTTCTCGACGGCGGCCTTTGCCCCGGAGATGACCAGCTGACCACCGCCATTGTCGTTGGCGATCTGGCACGGGCCGGCAGCAGAGGCTTCCTTGCACGCGGCCTCGACATCGCCATGCTCCAGACCGATGATCGCGGCCATGGCGCCCTCGCCGACCGGAACGGCGGCCTGCATGGCATTGCCGCGAATGCGCAGGAGGCGCGCGGTATCGGCGAGCGAGAAAGTACCGGCGGCGCAAAGCGCGGAATATTCGCCGAGCGAATGGCCGGCGACATAGGCGACCTTGGACTTGAGGTCGAGGCCACGGGCCTGCATGACGCGGATCACTGCCATCGAGACGGCCATCAGGGCCGGCTGGGCATTCGCTGTGAGTGTCAGTGTTTCTTCAGGCCCTTCGAAAATGGTCGTCGAGAGCTTCTCGCCCAAAGCTTCGTCAACTTCCTGAAAGACAGCCCGCGCCTCGGCATATGTATCGGCAAGATCCTTGCCCATGCCGACTGCCTGACTGCCCTGGCCCGGAAATGTAAATGCCACACTCATGGACTAATCCTTCTCGGGATATGTTCTTCCCTGACTTTTTTCTCTCCAATTGACGTGTTTTTCCAGTGAGTCAAGTCTTCAGGCAAGCTGGAGCGGCGAGCGCGGCTTGCGACGGGAATGGAAGAATCGACTTGCAGTCGGGCGAAACCGCCCTAAATTCGCGCCTCACTTCCCTCCCTCCAAGACCCTCCCAGCAGCAGGACCTTATCAATGAAATACAATCAACTGGGCCGTACCGGCATTTCCGTATCCGAAATATGCCTGGGGACAATGACCTGGGGATCGCAAAACAGCGAGCCGCAAGCTTTCGAGCAGATGGACTATGCCTTCGAGAAGGGTATCAATTTCTTCGACACGGCGGAGCTCTATCCTACCACGCCGCTCTCGCCCGAGACCTATGCGCTCACCGAGACGATCATCGGCAACTGGTTCGCCAAGACCGGCAAGCGCAAGGATGTCGTGCTCGCCACCAAGGTCGCGGGTGCTGGCCGGCCGTATATCCGAGACGGTCGCCCGATCACGGCGGCAACCATCCGCGAGGCGGTCGATGCCAGCCTGACGCGCCTCAAGACCGACTACATCGACCTCTACCAGATCCATTGGCCCAATCGCGGGCATTATCATTTCCGCGGGAGCTGGACCTACAATCCGTTCACTCAGGATCGCGAGCAGGCAATTGCCGACATCGCGGAAAAGCTCGACGCGCTTGGCGATTGCGTGAAGGCCGGAAAGATCCGCGCCATCGGATTGTCCAACGAGACCACCTGGGGAACACAAAAGTATCTTTCGATTGCGGCAGAGAAACACCTGCCGCGCGTCGCGACGGTTCAGAACGAGTACAATCTTCTCTACCGCGCCTACGATCTCGACATGGCCGAACTTTCCCACCACGAAGATGTCGGACTTCTGGCCTATTCTCCGCTCGCGGCCGGGCTCCTGACCGGCAAATATCTCGACGGCAACCGTCCGGCCGGCTCGCGCGGATCGATCAATACCGACCTCGGCGGCCGCCTGCAGCCGCTGCAGGAACCAGCGGTACGCGCCTATGTCGACATGGCGAAAAAGCACGGTATCGACACGGCCCAGCTGGCACTCGCCTTCTGCCTGACGCGTCCCTTCATGGCGTCCGTCATCATCGGCGCGACCACAATGGAACAGCTGAAGGCCGATATCGGCGCCGCCGACGTCACGCTGTCGGACGAGATCCTGGCGGAGATTGCCAAGGTTCACAGGGTCTATCCGATGCCGATCTGAGGCCGCCAGACCGCCGGTCAATGTCTCGAGGGATTTTCGTATTGCTATATAGTTGTCAGGCTGTTCCTATTCGGACTACCTGAACAGAGAAACGGAGCGATATGGATATTCTCCTCGTGGCGGGCGGCTTGATCGGCCTCTATTTTGGAGCGGAGTGGCTGCTGCGTGGCGCGGTGGCACTCTCCCGGAGACTGGAAATTCCCGCCCTCCTGGTTTCATTGGTGGTCGTAGGCTTCGGCACTTCCTTGCCCGAGCTGATCGTATCGTTGCGCGCAGCGGCCAGCGGTTCCTCGGGCCTCGTCGTCGGGAACGTCGTCGGTTCGAACATCGCCAACATCCTGCTGATCATCGGCATCGGCGCCGTGATCTACCCGATGAAGGACTGGGATGGCTCGGTCAAGCGAGATGCGCTCATGATGCTCGCCACCGCGGTCCTGATGCTGGTGTTGGTGCAATTCGGCGTGGTCGGTCGAGCGGCCGGCTTCGCGATGGCGGCCTTCCTCGCCGCCTATCTGGGTTACACCTATGTCAAATTGAAAGCCGAGAAGGCCGACAGACAGCTGGAAAAGATCGAGGGCGAGGAATTGCCATGGCCCGCGACGGCGGGACTGCTCACCGGAAGCCTCGCCACGCTTTTCATCGCTGCTGAAATGCTGGTAAGGGGGGCTACAAGCCTGGCCGCAGATTTCGGCGTCTCCGAAGCCGTGATCGGGCTAACGGTCGTGGCTATCGGCACGAGCCTGCCGGAACTTGCGACCGCCGTTGTGGCCGCACTCAACCGGCATTCCGATATTGCAATCGGCAATGTCGTCGGCTCCAACATCTTCAATATTCTCTTCGTCCTTGGATTGACGGCGATGGTGCTTCCCGTTCCGGTCGCACCCCGATTTTCCAGCTTCGACGTACCGGTCATGCTTGCCGCAACCGTCATATTCGCGACGGCGATATTCGTCGACAGACCGGTCAGGCGCATCTTCGGCGTGATCTTGCTTGCGCTCTACGCCGGTTATACGATCCTCGTGATATAGCCGAGTTCCACGGTTCACGCCCTCCACAAAGGGAAAGGGGCAGTATTCCCCAGCCCTGGGCAATCAGAACTTGCTATCCTGTGAAAATTGCGTATAAGCGCGCTGTTCACAACACCCGGTCTCATGGCTGGTGGCTGAACGGAGGGCCGGTCTTTCGCAAGAAGACCGCAGGTACCACAAGGGTGCCGGCCTCCCGTGTCTCCGCTCTCGACCGTCTCGATACAACAGCTTTTCTTGCCTTGGGTCTTCCCAAACAGGAGCAGTCGTTGAGGCTTAGCGCCGGATCCGGGTGATGACAACCGCAAGAAAGGCAAAGCTTACAATGGCTCTTTACGAACATGTATTCCTTGCCCGGCAGGATATGTCCGCACAGCAGGTTGATGCCCTCGTCGAACAGTACAAGGGTGTTATCGAAGCGAATGGCGGCAAGGTCGGGCGCATAGAAAACTGGGGCCTCAAGTCCCTCACCTACCGCATCAAGAAGAACCGCAAGGCGCACTACGCCCTCATGGACATCGATGCTCCGGCACCGGCTGTCCACGAAATGGAACGCCAGATGCGCATCAACGAAGACGTCCTTCGTTACATGACCATCTCAGTCGAAGCCCACGAAGAAGGCCCGTCCGCGATGATGCAGAAGCGCGACCGTGACGATCGTCCGCGCCGCGATGGCGACGACCGTGGCCCGCGCCGCGAAGGTGGCTTCGGCGACCGTGGTCCCCGCCCGGACCGTGGGCCCCGCGAAGGTGGCTTTGAAGACCGTCCGCGCCGTCCGCGCGAAGACCGCGTATAAGGAGAACTGACAATGGCTGATGTATCTTCCTCCCCGGCACGTCGTCCGTTCCACCGCCGCCGCAAGACCTGCCCGTTCTCGGGCGCCAATGCTCCGCGGATCGACTACAAGGACGTCCGTCTCCTGCAGCGCTACATTTCCGAGCGCGGCAAGATCGTTCCTTCGCGTATCACGGCAGTTTCCCAGAAGAAGCAGCGCGAACTGGCCCAGGCCATCAAGCGCGCCCGTTTCCTCGGCCTGCTGCCCTACGTGCTTGCCTAATTGATCTCGAAGCCTGCCGGCAAAACCGGCGGGCTTCATCCCTTCCGCGTTGGGCGCGGATCGGAACCCATGCCCAAGGTCGACCGACTTCATCCGAAGCATGAACGACCTCAGGTGAAATCCCATGTTGGGGACGGACTTCAGGATCTGAATCCGGATATTCCCCTAACTGCTTGAATAGCAGGACAGCGACGTGAAACAGGTGAATGCGAAATTGCTGCTGACCGGCGTTCTTGCCGGAATTACCGCTGCCCTTCTGGTGCTGGGCGCGAACGCGCAACCGTCTTTTTCGTCCGTCCTCTATGCGGCCTCCGCACTGCCCGTTCTGATCGTCGGCCTCGGCTGGGGCAACTTCGCCGCGATCGTCGCGATCGCGACGGCGGCCACCATCGGCGCGGTGACGGTCTCGCCGCTCTTTGCGCTCGCCATGGCGATCTTCACCCTTCTTCCTGCCGGCTGGCTCAGCCATCTCGCCAATCTGGCGCGGCCTGCCTCCGAGCTCGGTGGCCCGGACAACCTGATGGCCTGGTATCCGCTCTCGGACATCCTGCTGCATCTTTGTGGGCTGGTTGCTCTCGCCGTCATCTTCCTCGGCGTGATGATCGGCTACGGGCAAGAACTGACCGACCAGATGATCGACATGCTCATGACGTCGGTGCAGAGCCAGGACCCGGCCATGGCCCCGGATCCCGCCAGCATCGACCAGATCAAGCGGCTGATGGTCCTGATGCTCCCGATCGTCCAGGGCGGCATGTGGGTCATGATGCTGTTTGCCGCCTACTACATCGCTGTGCGTATCGTCAGCCAGTCGGGTCATGCACTCCGCCCGCGCGAGGACATTCCGTCAGCGCTGAGAATGAACCGCAACGCGCTCTTCGTCTTCCTGGCTGGGATCCTTGCCTGCTTCGTCGGCGGCGTGCCCGCGATGATCGGCGCGACGATCTGCGGCACCTTCGGCGCCGGGTTCCTGCTCTCGGGCTTCGCATCGCTTCACTTGCGCTCGCGTGGCAAGGACTGGCGCTTGCCGGTGCTCGTGCTGGCCTATCTTTCCGCAATCATGATACTGCCCGCCTTCTTCATTCTCATCCTCGGACTGGCCGATACAAGGCGCACCGTGGCACTTACGCCGGCCGCAAAGGCCGACACACCCAACGACGACAACCCTTGAACTTGAAGACTGAAAGGAAACGAAAATGGACGTCATTCTGCTTGAACGCATCGCCAAGCTCGGCCAGATGGGCGAAACCGTAAAGGTTCGCGACGGCTTTGCCCGCAATTACCTGCTGCCGCTCGGCAAGGCGCTGCGCGCCAACGCCGCCAATAAGGCCCGTTTCGAAGCCGAGCGTGCAACGCTCGAAGCTCGCAACCTCGAGCGCAAGTCCGAAGCCCAGAAGATTGCCGACGTTCTCGACGGCAAGAGCTTCATCGTCGTCCGTTCGGCTGGCGAAACCGGCCAGCTCTACGGTTCAGTTGCTGCCCGCGACGTCGTCGATATCCTCGGCGCTGAAGGTTTCGTCGTCGGCCGCAATCAGGTCGAGCTGAACACCCCGATCAAGACCATCGGTCTGCACAACGTCACGCTGCACCTGCATGCCGAAGTCGAGATCGCGATCGAACTCAACGTTGCACGTTCGGCTGAAGAAGCCGAGCGCCAGGCCAAGGGCGAAAGCCTGACATCTGCCGACGCCATCTACGGCATCGACGAAGACGCGCTTCGTCCGGAAGACTTCTTCGATCCGGATGCCGACCGCGACGGCGACGAAGAATAAGCCTTCCCGCGCAGGGAAAACGAAGACGCCCGGATCCGATCGATCCGGGCGTTTTTGTTTGCGGTGGGATAGAATACGTACAACCGATTCGCGACTGTCACAGTCAACCAAATTTCTTGAAAATCGCGATCTATTTGGATTATCGCGTTCAAAGCCTGTGAATCACTGTGGGTATGCATTCCAAGGATACAAGGACCGCGCAATGGCGAGAAGCCTGAGCTATGGTGCCGGTTCAGGCCTGAAAAAGAATGACGGACAGAACCAGATGAACGATGCTGTGCGCAAGATCGCCCCCCACCAGCCGGCCGAGCCGCAATATCGGGAGGCGCCGAACAACATCGAAGCCGAACAGGCCTTGTTGGGCGCCATTCTGGTCAACAACGACGCCTATTACCGCGTTTCGGACTTTCTGAAGCCGATACATCTTTATGAGCCGCTGCACCGCAAGATTTTCGAGGTCGCCTCCGAGATCATCCGGATGGGCAAGACCGCCAATCCGGTGACCATCAAGACCTTCCTGCCCGCGGACGACAAGGTCGGCGACCTGACGGTGGCGCAGTATCTCGCCCGCCTTGCCTCCGAAGCGGTCACGATCATCAACGCCGAGGACTATGGCCGCGCGATCTATGATCTGGCGCTGCGCCGGGCGCTGATCACCATCGGCGAAGACGTGGTCAATATCGCCTACGACGCACCGCTCGACATGCCACCACAGGCGCAGATCGAGGATACGGAGCGCCGCCTGTTCGAACTTGCCGAAAACGGCCGCTACGACGGCGGCTTCCAATCCTTCAACGACGCCGTAGCGCTCGCGATCGACATGGCGGGCGCCGCCTTCGAGCGCGACGGCCACCTCTCCGGCATTTCCACCGGCATCATGTCGCTGGACAGCAAGATGGGCGGGCTGCAACGCTCCGACTTGATCGTGCTCGCCGGACGTCCGGGCATGGGCAAGACCTCGCTTGCCACCAACATCGCCTATAACATCGCCGCCGCCTACGAGCCGGAAGTCCAGCCGGACGGCTCATTCAAGGCGAAGAACGGCGGCGTTGTCGGTTTCTATTCGCTCGAAATGTCGTCCGAACAGCTCGCCACCCGTATCATCTCCGAACAGACCGAGGTCTCTTCCTCGAAGATCCGCCGCGGCGACATCACCGAAGCCGATTTCGAGAAACTCGTCGCCTGCAGCCAGATGATGCAGAAGGTGCCGCTCTATATCGACCAGACCGGTGGCATCTCCATTGCCCAGCTGTCGGCACGCGCCCGCCGGCTCAAGCGCCAACGCGGCCTCGACTGCCTGGTGGTCGACTACGTTCAGCTGATGACCGGGTCGGGGAAATCCGGCGAAAACCGCGTGCAGGAAATCACGCAGATCACCACGGGCCTGAAGGCGCTCGGCAAGGAATTGAACGTGCCGATCATCGCGCTTTCCCAGCTCTCCCGTGCGGTGGAAAGCCGCGAAGACAAGCGCCCCCAGCTCTCCGACCTTCGTGAATCGGGCTCCATCGAGCAGGATGCCGACGTGGTGCTCTTCGTGTTCCGCGAGGAATACTATGTGAAGAACATGGAACCCCGCGATCCTGCCGATCCGAAATATGCCGAATGGGAAGCCCTGTTCGACAAGGTGAAGGGCACGGCGGACGTCATCATCGCCAAGCAGCGTCACGGACCGACCGGTACGGTGAAACTCGCCTTCCAGGCCGAATTCACCCGGTTTGCCGATCTCGCCGATCCGTCGTTCACTGCCTATGAGGAACAGTGATCGCCGCAACTGGCGACCGCGCACATTTGACAGCACTCTTCCGCCATAATTGTTGTGCACTGCAAAACCTCGACGTAGCGCCGTCATCGCCTCTTGAATAAAAGTGGCAGGACCTAGCCGGCGTTTTGTCGGGACACCGCCTCAATCCATATTCCGGACCGCTACCTGCCATGATCGCATCTCCTGACGTATCGCCCGTGTCTGACGAATTCCTCGCCGCCCCGCTGAGGCTTACCGTCGATCTCGGCGCGCTGGCCGACAACTGGCGCGACATGGCGCGGCGCTCAGGCAGCGCGCGAACGGCCGCGGTCGTCAAGGCAGACGCTTATGGAATGGGGATCGAGGATGCCGGTTCGACATTCTATGAGGCTGGTGCACGCGACTTCTTCGTTGCCGTTCCCGCCGAGGGCGAGACCCTTCGTTCCTATGCGCCCGATGCCCGCATCTTCGTTCTCTCCGGCATATGGCCGGGCATGGAGGAGACCTTCTTCGAAAACGATCTGGTGCCCGTTATCGCCTCGGAGGAACAGCTTGCCTTCTGGATGTCGACCGTGGCAGAGCGCGGGGAACATCCTTGCGCCCTTCATGTCGATACGGGCTTCAACCGTCTCGGCCTGCCAATCGACGACGCTTTGGCGCTTGCCCATGACGTATCGCGCCCTGCCACCTTCTCGCCGGTTCTCGTTCTCAGTCATCTGGCCTGCGGCGACGATCCCGCTTCGCCGATGAACCCGTGGCAACTCGAGTCATTCCGCAAGGTTAGCGCCGCATTCGAAGGCATTGATTCAAGCCTTTCAGCTTCCGCTGGAACTTTCCTCGGGCCGGACTACCACTTCGACCTGACCCGTCCTGGCATCGCCCTATATGGCGGCGAAGCCGTCTCCGGCGTCGCCAACCCAATGCGCCCCGTCGCGAAAGCCGAGGCCCGCATCCTTCAGATCCGCGAAGCGAAAGCCGGCCAGACGGTCAGCTACGGCGGCACCCAGACGCTTGTCCGCGACAGCCGGCTGGCAATCGTCTCCGCCGGCTATGCCGACGGTTATCTCCGTAGCCTTTCGGGGACCGGCGTTCCGCTTCGCCAGACCGGGCTTTCGGGCGCCTGCGGGTACATTGCCGGCCACCGCGTCCCCGTAGTGGGACGGATCACCATGGATTTGACTATCTTCGACGTCACCGATGTTCCGGCTGGCGCAATCGCGGCGGGCGACTATGTCGAGCTTTTCGGGCCTAACATGCCATTCGACGACGTGGCGCGGGCGGGCGGCACGATCGGCTACGAACTCTTGACCAGCATGGGGTTGCGCTACGAGCGGCACTATACCGGCATAGCCGACTAGCCGCAGAGGGCAGACTTAGACGCAATGCCGCTTGCAATACCGGCCTCAATGCCCGTATGTCAGGCGGATGATTCTGCATTTGTTCCGTTTTGGCGGGACTGATCCGAGATTGCCTGCGGAAACGACGAGCGAATGGCGAAAGCGAAAACCCAATTCATCTGCCAGAACTGCGGCACGGTGCACAGCCGCTGGGCGGGCAAATGCGACGGCTGCGGCGAATGGAACACCATCGTCGAAGAGGACCCGATGGGCGGTATCGGTTCCGGCCCCGGCAAGGTGCCGAAGAAGGGCCGTCCCGTCACGCTCACCTCGCTTTCCGGCGAGATCGAGGAAGCGCCGCGCATCCCGACCGGCATGGGCGAACTGGATCGCGCGACCGGCGGCGGCTTCGTACGCGGATCGGCTGTCCTGATCGGCGGCGATCCCGGCATCGGCAAATCGACGCTTCTGATGCAGGCGGCAGCCGCCCTTTCGCGGCGCGGCCATCGCGTCATCTATGTCTCGGGCGAAGAGGCCGTCGCCCAGGTGCGGCTGCGCGCCCAACGCCTACATGCCGCCGAGACCGAGGTATTGCTGGCCGCCGAAACCAATGTCGAGGACATTCTGGCGACGATTTCCGAAGGCAAGCGCCCCGATCTCGTCATCATCGATTCCATCCAGACGCTCTGGAGCGACACTGCCGATTCGGCGCCGGGGACCGTAACCCAGGTCAGGACCGGCGTGCAGGCGATGATCAGGTTCGCCAAGCAGACCGGCGCAACCATGGTTCTGGTCGGTCACGTGACCAAGGACGGGCAGATCGCCGGCCCGCGCGTCGTCGAGCACATGGTCGATGCCGTTCTCTATTTCGAAGGCGACCGTGGCCATCACTATCGCATCTTGAGAACGGTGAAGAACCGCTTCGGTCCCACCGACGAGATCGGCGTGTTCGAAATGTCGGACCGGGGGCTTCGCGAAGTCGCCAACCCTTCAGAGCTTTTCCTCGGCGAGCGCAACGAAAAAGCGCCGGGGGCTGCGGTTTTCGCCGGCATGGAGGGCACGCGTCCGGTCCTCGTCGAGGTCCAGGCACTCGTCGCGCCGACATCTCTCGGTACGCCGCGCCGCGCCGTTGTCGGTTGGGATTCCGCCCGCCTTTCGATGATCCTCGCGGTGCTCGAAGCCCATTGCGGCGTGCGGCTTGGCAGCCACGACGTCTATCTCAATGTCGCGGGCGGCTACCGGATCACGGAACCGGCCGCAGACATGGCGGTCGCATCCGCCCTTGTTTCATCGCTTGCCGGTCTTGCCCTTCCCGCCGATTGCGTCTATTTCGGCGAAGTCAGCCTGTCGGGTGCCGTCCGGCCGGTTGCCCATACGGCCCAGCGGCTGAAGGAAGCAGAGAAGCTCGGGTTTTCGAGCGCCGTCCTGCCTTCTGCCTCATCCGATCTGCCAAAGGGATCGGCGGGACGATGGAGCGAAGTCGAAAGCCTGCCGGATCTGGTTGCGCGCATCGCGGGGTCCCGGTTGAAGGCCAGACAGGAAGCGGATGGCGACTGATCCTTTTATATCCGGATAAGGCGGTATATGGAGGATCACCCGGTCGTCGCGGTGACAATATCATGCGGGCATTAGGCCGGCAGTCTTGGAGTTGAGATAGATGCCTATTACGATTTTTGACGGTATTGTCATTGGTGTCGTACTTTTTTCGGCCGTCCTTGCCATGGTTCGCGGCTTTTCCCGTGAAGTGCTCTCGATCGCAAGCTGGGTCGGCGCGGTTGCCGCCGCCTACTATCTGCATCCGTACATCCTGCCCTATATCAAGAACTACACGACCGATGACCGCATCGCGCTCGCGGGTGCGGCCGGCATCATCTTCCTCATAGCGCTGATCGTCATCTCCTTCATCACCTCGCGGATCGCCGATTTCATCATCGACAGCCGCATCGGCGCGCTGGACCGCACGCTCGGCTTTCTTTTCGGCGCCGCGCGCGGCATTCTGTTGCTGGTCGTGGCGGTCGCCTTCTGGAACTGGCTGATCGACGTCAAGCATCGCCCTGAATGGGTGAACAACGCAAAATCGAAGCCGTTCCTCGACGCTCTTGTCCTGAAGCTGGAAGCCGTGCTTCCGGAAGACATCGAGCCGCAGATCCGCGCCCGCATCCTCGGCAAGGACCAGGTGGACGGCGAGGCTCCGGCCGAGCAGGCGCCCACCGACCTGGCGCCGCCCGCGCAGGTGCCGGCCGAGAACGCGCCGGCTGCAAACAACTGACGGCCCGCGGCGAGAGCCGCGCGTCGGTCGAGGGACCATCGGGCGCTGCCGGAGCGGGATAGATCGGCAGACGTCACGAAAACCGTGTATCCTGTATTCTTGTCCCGTATCGAGCAAAGGCCTGCTTCCATGAACCAGTCTGATTTCTCCTCTTTCGAAGATGGCATCGACGGCGACACCCTGCATGAGGAATGCGGGGTGTTCGGGATTCTGGGGCATCCGGACGCCGCCGCGCTGACGGCTCTCGGCCTGCATGCGCTCCAGCATCGGGGCCAGGAAGCGGCGGGCATCGTTTCCTTCGACGGCAAGCAGTTCCACACCGAAAAGCGCATGGGGCTGGTGGGCGATCACTATACCGACCCGGCGACGCTCGCAAAACTTCCGGGCACGGTCGCTATAGGCCATACCCGTTATTCCACCACCGGCGAGGTGGCGCTTCGCAATGTGCAGCCGCTCTTTGCCGAACTGGAAGAAGGCGGCATCGCGATTGCGCACAACGGCAACTTCACCAACGGCCTGACCCTGCGGCGCCAGATCATTGCCACCGGCGCCATCTGCCAGTCGACCTCGGACACCGAGGTCGTCCTGCATCTGATCGCCCGCTCGCGCCACGCGTCCACGGCCGACCGCTTCATCGATGCGATCCGCCAGATGGAAGGCGGCTACTCGATGCTCGCCATGACCCGCACGAAGCTGATCGCAGCGCGCGACCCGATCGGCATTCGCCCGCTCGTCATGGGCGAACTCGACGGCAAGCCGATCTTCTGCTCGGAAACCTGCGCGCTCGATATCATCGGCGCGAAGTTCATCCGCGACGTGGAGAACGGCGAAGTCATCATCTGCGAGATCCAGCCGGACGGTTCGATCACCATTGACGCCCGCAAGCCGGCCAAGCCGCAGCCGGAACGGCTCTGCCTGTTCGAATACGTCTATTTCGCCCGGCCGGATTCGGTCGTGGGCGGCCGCAACGTCTATATGACCCGCAAGAACATGGGCCAGAATCTCGCCAAAGAATCCCCGGTCGAAGCAGACGTCGTCGTTCCGGTTCCCGATGGCGGCACGCCGGCGGCGATCGGCTATGCCCAGCAGAGCGGCATTCCCTTCGAACTCGGCATCATCCGCAACCACTATGTCGGCCGCACCTTCATCGAGCCGACGCAGCAGATCCGCGCCTTCGGCGTCAAGCTCAAGCATTCGGCCAACCGGGCTATGATCGAGGGCAAGCGCGTCGTGCTGGTCGACGACAGTATCGTGCGCGGCACGACATCGCTGAAGATCGTGCAGATGATCCGCGACGCGGGCGCGACCGAGGTGCATATCCGCGTCGCCAGCCCAATGATCTTCTTTCCCGACTTCTACGGCATCGACACGCCCGACGCCGACAAGCTGCTCGCCAACCAGTATGCCGACGTAGATGCCATGGCGAGATATATCGGCGCCGATTCGCTGGCCTTCCTGTCGATCGACGGGCTCTACAGGGCCGTCGGCGGCACCGGGCGCGACAACGACAAGCCGCAATTCACCGACCACTACTTCACCGGCGATTACCCGACCCGCCTCCTCGACAAGGAGGGCGAAAAGATGGGCCGGAAGATCTCGATGATGGCCAGCAACGGCTGAGCGACCAGGAAGTCAGGACATTTCATGACCGTCAATCTCAAGGACCGTATCGCGCTCGTCACCGGCGCCTCGCGCGGCATCGGCTATTTCACCGCGCTGGAGCTCGCCAAGGCGGGCGCCCATGTAATCGCCTGCGCGCGTACCGTCGGCGGGCTGGAAGAGCTGGACGACGAGATCAAGGCGGTTGGCGGATCGGCGACGCTGGTACCCTTTGACCTTGCCGACGTGAAGGCGATCGACGCGCTCGGCGGCTCGATATTCGAGCGCTGGGGCAAGCTCGACATCCTCGTCGCCAATGCCGGCATTCTCGGCGTCATCGCGCCGATCGGCCATGTCGAGGCCAAGGTGTTCGAGCGTGTGATGAACATCAACGTCACCGCCACCTGGCGGCTGATCCGTTCGGTAGAGCCGCTGCTCGTCAAGTCCGACCAGGGCCGCGCGCTCATCATGTCCTCGGCAGCCGCCCACAAGTGCCGGCCGTTCTGGGGCCCCTATTCCGCTTCCAAGGCCGCCGTCGAAGCGCTTGCCCGCACCTGGGCCGGCGAGACGCAGCGCCTGCCGCTTCGCGTTCTCTCCGTCGACCCGGGCGCGACCCGCACCGCCATGCGCGCGCAGGCCATGCCGGGCGAAGATCCGAGCACCCTGCCCCATCCGTCGGAAGTGGCCGCCAACCTGCTGCCGCTCTGCGGCCCGGACCAGACCGAAACTGGTAAGCTCTTCATCGTGCGCGAGAACAAGATCGTCGATTACCGGATGCCGGAGTGACCACTGAGGTTACTTCTCCGCCGTGGGCGGAAACAGATGGGAAAACCCGGTTTCCGACGGGCATAGCGCGTTGAGATCCACCGCGCCCTGAATGCCATCCAGAGTGCCGTTATCGGCAAACTGCCAGATCGACCAGCGGCTGCAATCTTCCTGACGGGGTTCCCGGGAAATACTGCGCAGCCACAGATAGTGATCTGGAAAACGGGAGTCATTTCCCTTCAGATAGCGGTCGAAGACTTCCTGCGTGACGTATAAGATGGGCTTTTCCGGAAACTCGCTCCTGAGTTCCATCACGAACGCGTTGACCTCGGTCGCCAGTTCTTCAAGCGTCGGCACCGTGTCGCAGTTGCCGTGGAATTCGATATCAATCGCAATGGGCAGTGTGCCGGGCTCCCTTGGAACCGTCGCCAGCACATTCCGGGCCTGTTCCTTGCCGGCCCGGCAAAAGGTGAAGAAGTGATAGGCGCCTCTCACGACGCCGGCCTCTCCCGCGCGCAGCCAGTTCTCGGCGAATTTGCGATCCCTGAAATCGCCGCCCTCGGTCGCCTTCATGATCGCGAAGCTCACCTCCGGCTGCGCGGCAAGCTTATGCCAGTCGATGTCGCCCTGGTGATGACTGACGTCGATGCCCTGGATCGGGTAGTCCTCGAGTGACGGGGGCGTGAAGCGAAACATGCCGAAATCGTACGCGAAATAGAAAGCCGATGCAGCTGTCAGAATGACAGCGCCGATGATGCTTCGTCCAACTGCCTTCCTCACCTACGTTTCCTTCTCACCACTGCGGCGGTGACGGCTAGAAAGGCTTTGCGCCACGAGGATGGCAATTACGATGCCAGCCCGAAATGTCGCTCCTTGTGCCCTCTTGACCTCAACCGCTGCCCGCGCCATAACACCGCCCATGAAAACGACGATCTGCATTTGCGGGATTATTATTCGCTAGCGCAAGCGCTGGCCCGGCCGTTTTCGTCTCCTGAACAGTCCCAGATGACAAACGACCCGGCCCAGCCGGCAGTTTGACTTTGGGAGACATTCGATGGCCGCGAGCCTCAAGCTTTACAATACAATGACGCGCGAGAAGGTCGATTTCCAACCGATCGACCCCTCCAACGTGCGCATGTATGTCTGCGGCCCGACCGTCTATGATTTCGCCCATATCGGCAATGCCCGCCCGGTCATCGTCTTCGACGTGCTCTTCCGGCTGCTGAAACATCTGTACCCGGGTCAGGGAACCGCACGCGACGGATCACGGGTTACCTATGTTCGCAACATCACCGACGTCGACGACAAGATCAACGCGCGCGCCTTGCGGGATTTTCCCGACGTGCCCCTGAACGAGGCGATCCGTGCGGTCACCGAGAAGACCGAAAAGCAATACCACGCGGATGTGGCCGCTCTCGGCTGCCTGCCCCCCACCGTCGAGCCGCGCGCGACCGAAAACATCGCGCAGATGATCGCGATCATCGAGACGCTGATCGCCAAGGGCCATGCCTATATCGCGTCGGGCGAAGTGCTGTTCGACACCCACTCGATGCCCGCATACGGGCAGCTCTCGAAGCGCAATCTCGATGACCAGCAGGCGGGTGCCCGCATCGCGGTCGAGGCGCACAAGAAGAACCCGCAGGATTTCGTGCTCTGGAAGCTTTCCGCCGAGAACGAACCCGGCTGGGAAAGCCCCTGGGGACGAGGCCGTCCGGGCTGGCATGTCGAATGCTCGGCCATGTCGGATCGTTACTTGTGGCAGGAGATCAAGGACCGGCTCTCGCCGAAGGGAAAGGCAAAGCCGCATGAGTTCGACATCCACGGCGGCGGGCTCGATCTGATCTTTCCGCATCACGAAAACGAGATCGCCCAGTCCTGCTGCGCCCATGGCACCCCTGTGATGGCGAATGTCTGGATGCACAACGGCTTCCTGCAGGTCGA
>DPXQ01000047.1 GCA_003527225.1 Rhizobium sp. | reverse complement strand
CGAGGTCGCCGGTGATCGCCAGATGATCAGGTTCGTGGCGGCGCAGATCGTCGATGATGAGATCCAGCGCATTGGCAAAAAGGTGCTTGCGCCTGTTGCGGTGCCAGTTCACATATCCGGTGATGCGCTTGGATGCGAGTTCACGGATGGTCAGATTGGGGAGCGGCCCGAGGTGAACATCAGATATGTGCGCGAGTTTGAACATGGCGCCACTCATAATGGCGCGGCCGGACCGGAGCAAGCCCAATGGGAAAGGACGAACCACCGGATGAAAAGCGCGGCAAGGCGGAGCGCGCCCTGACGCGGGTGCTGCATGGCTATTTTGCGCTTTCGCGTGGCATGACCCTCGGAGTTCGGGCGGCCTGTTTTGATGAAGCGGGCCGCGTGTTCCTGGTCCGCCATTCCTATGTTCCAGGATGGTATATGCCGGGCGGAGGCGTGGAGCGCCACGAGACGGCGTCCGAGGCGCTTGCAAAGGAATTGCGCGAGGAGGGTAATCTCGAGATGACGGGCCCGGCCGAGCTTTTCCATGTCTATTTCAATAGACGCATCAGCCGGCGGGACCATGTGCTCCTTTATCGGGTCAATGTTGTCCAGACTGCGCCGAGACCACCCGACCGTGAGATCGTCGAATGTGGATTCTTCGATCCATACGAACTGCCCATCGGTGCGACGACGGCGACCCGCCGGCGTCTCAGAGAGTTGCGCGGTGAGGTTCCGCCCGACGATATCTGGTGAGCTCGAGGGCTTCCGTCAGCTTGTCTCGGCCGTGAGGCCGATCGAAATCGAGCACCGGTCCGGCCGGAACGATACCTGTCGGGTTGATCGTCTTGTGGCTGCGGTAGTAGTGCCCCTTGATGTGGTCCATATTGACCGTCTCGGC
This sequence comes from Rhizobium sp., assembly GCA_003527225.1. The sequence goes on along the minus strand of DPXQ01000047.1, from coordinate 11,634 downwards.
GACGCCGGGCGTTTGATAGAGGTCGCGCAGATAGGCCGACAGGTTCTTGTAGTCCGCAAGCCTGCGGATGTTGCACTTGAAATGGCCGACATAGACCGCGTCGAAACGGACAAGTGTCGTGAAGAGCCGCCAATCGGCCTCGGTCAGGCGTTCACCGAACAGGTATCGCTGCGTTTCAAGCCGTTCGTCCAGCCAGTCGAGCGTCTCGAACAGGGGACCGACAGCGCCTTCATAGGCCTCCTGTGTCGTGGCGAACCCGGCCTTGTAGACGCCGTTGTTGAGCGTGTCGTAGATCCGGCTGTTGATCGCGTCGATTTCGTCGTGAAGATCCTGGGGGTGGAAATCCTCTGTCGATCCGGTCAAATCGTTGAAGGCGCTGTTGAACATCCGGATGATCTCGGCAGATTCGTTGGAGACAATCGTCCCGGTCTTCTTGTCCCAGAGCACAGGTACCGTGACCCGGCCGGTATAGGCCGGGTTGGCCCGCACGTAGATTTCCCAGAGCGCCTTCGCGCCGAAAAGATGGTCCACCGTTCCGCCATCGCGGTCATGGAATTCCCAGCCGTTTTCTTGCATCAGCGGGTCGACGACAGAAACCGAGATCAGGTCCTGCAACTGTTTCAGCTTGCGAAAAATTAGCGTGCGATGCGCCCAGGGGCAGGCGAGCGACACATAGAGATGATAGCGTCCGGCTTCGGCCTTGAAGCCACCGGTGCCGGTCGGGCCAGCCGATCCATCGGCCGTAATCCAGTTGCGGAACACCGAATTGCCGCGGCGGAAATGGCCTTGCGTGGATTTCGTATCGTACCAGACATCATGCCAGATGCCGTCCACGAGCATGCCCATCGGCTTCTCCTTTCGAATATCTCTGTCGTCACACGAAAGTATGCTGCGTGGCGCAAATTACGAGATGCCAAAGGATGAACACTGCGTTTTTCCATTGGACGCCGGAGAAAAATGCTGCTATCCGCATCGACGCAAAGCTGGAAAAACACCTTATGACCGAAACACGGACCCTGCGACGACGCTGATGCTTCCCGGACGCCTGAATGAGCGTCCCGCGAACCATATTCCCTTGTCTGTCCTGCTGGTTTCGGTCTCTCCATGAAAAATCACGAGCTTGTCTATCTCACCGAGGATGCGTCCCATGACGCCGTCATCGAACACATCAACGAAGAAGCATTCGGTCCCGGACGGTTTACCCGTGCGGCGGCGCGCATTCGCGAACAGGGTCCGCATGACCGGGCGCTGTCCTTCGTCTGCGCCGATGACGGCGAAACCATCGCGTCGGTACGCATGACGCCGGTCTTGGCGGGGTCGGTGAAGGGGCATCTGCTGGGGCCGCTCGCGGTCCGTCCTTCCCACAAGAACATGGGCATCGGGCGCGAACTCGTGCGGATCGCCATCGATGCGGCGCGGCGGTCCGGATCCGAATCCGTGATCCTTGTGGGCGATCCGCCCTATTACATGCCGCTCGGCTTCGAAAAGGTGTCCTACAAAGCGCTGGAGTTTCCGGGCCCGGTCGATCCCGCCCGCGTGCTCGTCGTACCGCTATGCGAGGATGCGCATGCGCGGCTGAAGGGCATAATTGCGTGGCGCCCTATCGACCGCGAGGCTAGCGTCTCGCTCACGAAAACTGTCGAAAACGCTCTATAGTTTCTTCTTCAGCCAGGTGAGGGAGAAGTCGCCGGTGAACTTGTCCAAGGCGCCGAAGACTTCGTAGCCCTGACGCATATAGGCGCGGCGGGCCTGCGGGTTGATCGTATCGATATAGGCGCCGGTGCAGCCACGCGCCCTCGCTTCATCCTCAGCCCTTTGCAGAAGCGCACTGGCCAGACCTTGCCCGCGCAGGTGCTCGGGGACGAAGAGCATCGAGACGAAAAGCCAGCCACGCCCGGTATAGCCGACGAGGCCACCCACGGTCTTTCCCTCGTCGTCCTTCAGCGGGATGAAGATGTCGCGCCGGTCGGTGGGGCCGAGCATGGTATCGTTGTGCGCCTTGATGCCGGCGAGGATGGTTTCGCGGGCTTCGTCGGGGACGTTATCGAAGAGGGGGAGTGTGTGAGGCATGGATGGAGGTTAGGCGGATTTGGGATGGGTGTCGATGGGCTGCTTATGGACCCGAAGATGACATTTCTTCTCGATCAATGATCAGCGTGACCAGAACTGGTGAATGAAAAGAGCCGCGATAAGAACAGGGATAATTGCCGATCCAAGGTTATAAAGGAGATATGCCCGTCGAGCCCAGCGGTCCCCCCGTTGTGAGTGCTCTTTCAAAACGCTTGCCACCAGATGGTAGTTCAGAATTCCCCCGAACCAGACGGGCTTTGCGCCATCTATTTTTCCATCCTCGCGGGCAAGCTTCCACGCATATAGAAAGGTGCACCAGCTACACGTGAGACTGATGGCTACGAGAATTAAGATCCAAGAAGGCATAAACTCTCCCACGGGGTTTACGGACTGAACATATGGCTATCTCTGGTCGAGGGGAGATGTAAACTTCCGCTTGTGGCGCAAGGCGTCACATTGGCCGCGCGATACGCCGCCAACGCCCAGGCAGCCCCTACCGTCCTTCCCTCCACCACATTGCCGACATGGCCAGCAGCAATACGGCAAGGCCGGCGAAGCCGGCAAACAGCGGCATGGTGTCTATACCCTTCAACACGGTCTCGTCAGTCATGCGGATGAGCATCCGCCGGTCATCGGCGACTCTCACCTTGCCGCGCACCGGCAGGATGTCAGGTAGGCGCACGCCACCGTCGCCATTGTCCAGCCGCGCCAGCAGGCCCTTGGTTTTGGCTGCAAGCGGCTTCAATGTGTCCATGGTCGAGATCATCGCCTTGAATTCGGGTGCATCCACGGCGCCAACATGCACGAGGGTCGACAATTCGCCGCTGGTGATCGTGAAGAGCCCGGTCTCGTCCATCTTCCTCTCTGCGCGATAGAGCCCGGGACCTGCTTCCGATAGCGGAATGGCCTCGGTCTTGCCGGACGGGTGAAGTATGGTCGCCTCGCCCGGATCGTCGCCGATCGTCTGGCGGCTGATCTCCAGCGTCCGTCCGCGCGCACGCGCGGTCAGAGCCTCTTCCTCGAGTTCCGGCTCCTTCATCAGCCAATGGGCGATGCGACGATAGAGCGAGACGTGCGGGCCGCCGCCCTCAAAGCCGCGTGCCCAGAGCCAGCCCTGATCGGAGAGCAGCATGGCAACCCGGCCCTCTCCGGCACGATTGAGAACGAGAAGGGGGCGACCGTCCGCCGCCGTCATGACCGTTTCGCCTTGAAGCTGATCGACACCGATGCTGCGGAACCAGCGTCCCCAATTGGGCGGCTCGGTCGTGGCGCCGTCCAGTCCCCGGGTGACCGGATGGCGCTTGCCCTTGTCGGAGAGACGAGGGAAGAAGGCCGCCTCGTGCACCTCGCCGGTGGGCTCCGCCGGAAGGACGGAGGCAAGCGGCGTGATCGCGATCGAATCTTCCGCCGCATGTTCGGGACCGGCGGCGATCAGAAGGGCACCGCCTTTCCTGACGTATTCGGCGATATAATCGTAATAGAGGATCGGCAGAACGCCGCGATGCTGGTAGCGGTCGAAGATGATGAGGTCGAAATCCTCGATCTTCTCCACGAAAAGCTCGCGCGTCGGAAAGGCGATCAGCGACAATTCGTTGATCGGCGTGCCGTCCTGCTTTTCCGGCGGGCGCAGGATGGTGAAATGAACGAGATCCACCGAGGCATCGGATTTCAGGAGGTTCCGCCAGGCGCGCTCGCCGGCATGAGGCTCTCCGGAGACAAGGAGAACGCGCAGGTTCTCACGAATTCCGTCGATCACGTGGATTGCACGGTTGTTTGCCTCTGTCACTTCGCCCTCGACGCCATCGACCTCGAATTCGAGAATGTTGTTGCCGCCGCGCGGCACCTTGAAGGCGAAAGGTGTTTCTGCGCCCGGTACGGCATCCAGGGCGGCGAGTTCGTCCCCGTTCATGAAGACCGTGACCCGCGCCGGTGCAGATGTCGCGCGGCCGTCGTCGAACACCCGCAGCGTCAGCTCCTGGTCCTCGCCGACGATGCCGAAGCGCGGGGCGCGCATCACCTCGATGCGGCGGTCGAATTCGTCGGCCTTGCCTGTGATCAAGCCATGAACCGGCGCGTCGAAGCCAAGCGCCTGGCCAGGGCCGGGGATATCGTGGATCTGGCCATCCGTGATGAAGACAGCCCCGCCGACGCGCGCCGGTGGGACGTCTGTCAGTGCTGCGGCGAGGGCTTCGAAAAGCCGGGTCGAGGGAGCGTCGGACGTTCCCTGATCGGCGACCTCGACGATGCGCGGCTCGATACGGGCAAAGCGCGACAAGCGCTCCTTGATCCCGGCCAGGGCGGCGTCGGCCATGGTTGCGCGCTCACCGGTTTCCTGGCTCTGGCTGCGGTCGACGATGATCGGGACGACCGTGCTGAGCGCCTCGCGGTCCTCCCGCAGCAGCAATGGATTGGCAAGCGCCGCGAGAACGGCAAGCGAGGCTGCCAGGCGAAGGCTTGCGCCGCGCACGCCCCTGTAGAAGCCGAGGATTGCCAGCAGAAGTGCCAGTACGCCGAGCGCCAGCAGGAAGGACCAAGGCAGGAAGGGAGCGAATTCGACCGTCATGTCACTGCCCCAATCGTTCGAGGAGGGCCGGTATATGCACCTGATCGGCCTTGTAGTTACCAGTCAGCATATACATCATGATGTTGACGCCTGCGCGGAGCGACAGTTCGCGCTGATTTTCGTCTGGTGGGACGGTCGGCAGCAGAGGCGCGCCGTTGCTGTCGACCGCCCAGGCGCCGAGCAGGTCATTGCCGGTGATCAGGATCGGGGAAACGCCGTCGCCCGAAGACGTGACACTTCTTGTATTGTTCTTCGCCTCCTGCCGCGCCTCCACCCAGAGCGGGCTGCCGCTGTACCGGCCGGGAAAGCTCTTGAGCAGGTAGAACGAGCGCGTCAACACATGATCGGACGGCACGGGTTCGAGCGGGGGAATATCGATATTGGCAAGGATTTGCTGCAACCTCTCGCCATTTGCACTTGGTCCGCCGTCGTTGCCCAGACTGGAGTACTGGTCGCGCGTGTCGAAGAGCACGGTTCCGCCGGCGCGCATATAGGCGTCGATGCGGCTGATAGCGGCGGCGGACGGCATCGGCGCGGTTGCCGATACCGGCCAGAAGATGATCGGGTAGAAGGCAAGCTCGTCGGTCGCGATGTCGATACCGACGGGAGGGGACGGCTCCAGCGTCGTGCGATAGGTCAGGAAGTCGGTCAGGCCGGCGAGCCCGCGCTCGGAAAGCTGGTCCACCTCCGACTCGCCGGTCTTCACATAGGCAAGATGGGTGTTGTCGAGCCGCTGCAAAATCGTCTCGTCGCCGGGGCGGGAATCATCGGCATGGCCGTCGCTCGGCGAAAACAGCAGGATGGCGGATAGGGCTGCGACGCCCGCCAGGCCGGCGCGGCGGGGAAGACGTGCGAAGGCGCCGTTCATGAATAGAACGATGATGCTGTCGGTGACGAGCAGAAGGAAGGCCAGCGCCAGCAGCGCGGGCTTGAGCGGCGTGGCCTCGGTACCGGCAAGCTGTTCACGGGCCACGGGTACGGCAAGACCTTCCGTCGAAAGCGGACGGAGTTGCGTGCCCGGAGGCAGGAGATTGAGCGCGACGAAGCCGTCCTCGGTGCCGTAGAGGCCGGGCGGATTGTCGAAAGTCGCCGCTGCAGGTCGCTCCTTCCCGGCGTCCAGCGGTCGCGCGTCCCCGGTCTCGACAGTCAGCGTGCCGTGCTCGGTCAACAGGCGGTAGGGCGGCAGGCTGGCATTGGCGGTCTTGCCGCCGTCTGCGGTTGCGCCACCGACGCGCGACAGTTGGACGATCCGGCGCAGCATCTCTACGAATTCCCCGGAAATTGGCAGATTCGACCAAGTGGCTTCGGCGCTGACATGAAACAGCACAATGCGTCCGCTGCCGTTTTCCTTCATGGTGACGAGCGGAGTACCGTCTGCCAGGCTGGCCCAGGTGCGCGCGGCGAGGTCGGGAGTCGGTTCGGCAAGCACCTGGCGCTTGATCAGCACGTTCTTGGGCGTTGCCATGCCGGCGAAAGGTCCGGCTGGCGGGAATTCGGCAAGCGGTTGCGGCTCCGCCCAGGACAGGGCGCCGCCGAACTCGCGTTCCCCTTGCCGCAGAATGACTGGCACCAGGGGGTCGCCCACAGGTGCGGCGGCCAGTCTCGGGCCGGCGAAGCGGATCAGCGTCCCGCCGCCGGCGATCCAGCGCTGCAGGGGTTCGTAGGTATTGGCAGGCAGGCGGCCGATATCGGCAAGTATGATCGCAGAAGGGTTTTGCCCGAGGATTTCCGGGATGGAGACCGCGAGATCGGCGACGTCGGGCTCGATGAGGTCGGCATAGGGACCAAGAGCACGTTGGATATAGTAAAGCGGCGAGAGCAACGGCTGGAAATCGTCGCCGACATCGCCGGAAAGCAGCGCCACGCGGCGGCGGCGAAATCCGTCATCGAGAAGGTAGGTCGAGCCGGCGGAGGCAATCCCGGCAATCGAAAGACGGGCAAAGTCGTTGCGCAGCTCGAAGGGGGCGGAAATCTCGCCGCTTGCGACCGTCTGATCCGCGCCAAACGCGATCTGGCCCGACGCGATCACGCGGCCCTGCTGGTCCTGCGCCTCCACGGCAATCTGCCTGGGCAATCCGGCCTTCAGGCGTGAGGCCGTGACGGTCAGGGCGTCTGCGCCATTTGTTGCTGCTGTGGTGGCGACGGCACCTTCTCCATCGCCCTCGATCAGCCGCAACTGGCCGGGAGAGAGTGCGGCGAGGTCCGCCATAACGCGGTCGTTGTCGTCGCGCATGATGCCGTCGGAAATGAAGGCGATGGTGCCGGGGCGGGTACCGGCGAGAGCAGTAGCGATGGCGGCCATGGCTCTGGTTCGGTCCGGGCGCAGGGGCCGCGGCTTTGCGGCGGCAATCCGCTCGCGTGCGACGGACGCCGTCGCCGGTACGGCGTCATGCGTGGCATCGGCGGTAAATGTAAGCGAAACAGGCACGCCGCTTTCCTCCGCATCGTCGATCAATGCCGCGGCAGTGGTCATACGCCTGTTCCAGTCCTGGGCGGCAGCCCAGTCATTGTCGATAAGGATCACCAGAGGACCATCCGACGACAAGGACGCCGTGCGCGGATTGAGCACCGGATCGGCGAGGGCGACGATCACAAGCGCGGCGAGCGCCATGCGCAGGAGCGTCAGCCACCAAGGGCTCTTGCTGGGCGTCTCCTCGCGCTTGAGAACGCTCGCCAGGATTTTCAGCGGCGGAAAGACTTCCGCTTTCGGGCGCGGCGGCGTCAGCTTCAGGAGCCACCAGATCAGCGGCAGAGCCGCAAGCGCGATGAGGACCGCAGGAGCTGCAAAGGCGAGGGGGAGCGCGTTCATGACTGGCCGACCCCGCTGGCGCGTGGCGGATTGCCGGAGAGATACATATGCACGGACACCAATGCCTGCGAGGCAAGCTGGTCGGTGCGATGATGAACGAAGCTCCAGCCCAGTCTTCGGAGCGCCTCACCCAGGTTCTCGCGACGCGCGAGATAAGCACGGCGATAATCTTCCCGCAGAGCTTCGGCGCGTCCCGAGACCAGTTTTTCGCCTGTTTCCGGATCGGTGAACTGTGTTCTCCCGCTATAGGGGAAGACTTCTTCCGCCGGATCGGCGATTTCCACCACGTGGCCGCGCAGCCCGCGCCTGGCCAGCGGCGCGATGCGCTCCATGATCCGGTCGGTGTCATCGAGAAAATCGCCGATCAGCACGATATCGCTCAAACCGCGGATCATGCCCGTTTCCGGCAAGCCGGATGTCAGCGGCGCATGCATGATGGCCGTCGCCAGCCGTTCGGCGGCATTTCGCGCGGTCACCGGCTCCATGACGCCGGGGCAGCCGATACGTTCCCCCGAGCGGGCAAGGATTTCGGCAAGCGCCAACATGATGACGAGCGCCCGGCTCTCCTTCGAGACCGCGCTGAAAGTTGATTTGTACATCATGGACGGCGACATGTCGGCCCAGAGCCAGACCGTGTGGGCGGCCTCCCATTCCCGGTCGCGGACATATGTATGGTCGTCCCGGGCCGAGCGCCGCCAGTCGATGCGGGCGAGGCTTTCGCCCTCCGCGTAGGGGCGGAACTGCCAGAAGTTCTCGCCGATGCCGCGCTTTCGACGACCGTGCCATCCGGCAATGACCGTATTGGCGATACGCCGCGCTTCGACCATGCAATCGGGCAACAGAACGGCGCGCTGGCGGGCACGCGTCAGCGCCTCGTTTCCTGCGGTCTGTTCAACGATCTGGCCGATTGCTGCCACGCGCAGTCCGCCTTTCTAGCCGCGGGCCCGTTTGACGAGGCCGGTAATGACATCGGCCACGGTCATGCCTTCGGCGCGCGCCGCGAAAGTCAGCGCCATGCGGTGTTGGAGGACCGGCCCGGCAAGCATATAGACGTCATCGAGCGACGGGGCGAGCCGGCCGTCATAGAGCGCACGGGCACGGGCACACAGCATCAGCGACTGTCCGGCACGCGGGCCTGGACCCCAGGCAACATGCTTGTCGGTGTCGGAATTGCCCTGACCCGGCCGGGCCGAGCGGATAAGGGACAGAATTGCGTCCACCACGGTGTCGGAGACCGGCATCTGGCGGATCAGTTTCTGAATCTCCAACAGGCGTTGGGATGTGACGATGCTGGCCGGCCTGGTCTCGTCCAGACCGGTTGTCTCGAGCAGAATCTGGCGTTCGGCGGCGAGCTCCGGATAGTCGATGTCAACCTGTAGCAGGAACCGGTCAAGCTGGGCCTCGGGGAGCGGGTAGGTGCCTTCCTGCTCCAGCGGGTTTTGTGTGGCGAGCACATGGAATGGTGCTGGCAGATCGTAGCGCTGGCCAGCGATCGTGACATGGTATTCCTGCATCGACTGCAAGAGTGCGGACTGGGTCCGGGGGCTCGCGCGGTTGATCTCGTCGGCCATCAGCAATTGCGCGAAGACCGGCCCCTTCAGAAAGCGGAAGGACCGTCGGCCGGTCTCGTCCTGGTCCATCACCTCTGTACCGAGAATATCGGAGGGCATCAGGTCCGGGGTGAACTGGATACGGCTGGCCTCGAGCCCAAGCACGCTGCCGAGCGTCGTCACGAGCTTGGTCTTTGCAAGCCCCGGAACGCCGACGAGCAGGGCATGGCCGCCCGAAAGAACTGCGAGAAGCACATTTTCAACCACTCGTTCCTGGCCGAAGATGACTTTCGCCACTTCGCGACGGATATCTGCTATATCGGAAAGCGCACTCTCTGCGGCAGCGATGATGGCCTTTTCGTCGAGCGCGGTTTCCGCCGATTTCATCATGCCCATGGTTATCTCCATCTGGTTCCGGCTCGCGACAGTCGTATCATGCCACTTGCTTGTTCGCTGCCCTTAAAACAGCTTATTCCCTAAAGAACGGCTGACAAGCGCGTTTCGAATGACTATCTCGTGACTATGATCGCTTATCGACAAACCGGGACGCAATGATGGCAGTTGAAGCGCTGAAGGCGACGAAGGATGCGGCCGGACTGGCGGCGCTGATTTCCCGCGCGGCCGCGCAGACGCCGGGGAAAAGTGCCGGCCCTCCGCCGGTCGATCGCTGGAATCCGCCCTTTTGCGGCGACATCGACATGGAGATCAAATCCGACGGGACATGGTACTACATGGGAACGCCAATTGGCCGCGCCCCGCTGGTCAGGCTCTTCTCGACGGTGCTGCGCAAGGACGACGACGGCAAGACCTATCTCGTCACGCCTGTGGAAAAGGTCGGCATTCGCGTCCAGGATGCGCCCTTCCTTGCCGTCGAGATGAGTGAATCGGAACGCAAGGGGCAACAGGTCCTTACCTTTCGCACCAATGTCGGGGACGTGGTCGAAGCGGGAGCCGAGCATCCGCTCCGTTTCGTCGTCCACGGCGAAAACCACGAACTCAAACCCTACCTCCACGTGCGGGGCCGTCTCGAGGCACTGATTTCCCGCGCCGTGATGTACGAACTGGTGGAATTGGGCGAGATCGTCGAGGTGGACGGGACCGAGATGTTCTCCGTTCGCTCCGGCGGCGAGGTCTTTCCGGTGATGCCGGCAGGCGAACTGGACAGACTGTCGCGATGAAGCCGTCGTCCTCCTCCTTCTTTTCTGCGGCGGAATTCCGCCATCGGGCGTTGAACCAGATCGGAGCGCCGATCGAACACGCATGGCGCGACCATGGCGACCATGTCCTGAACCCGGAAAGCCTGATCGAGGTGGAAGGCTTGAAACTCAAGGATGCGGCCGTGCTCGTTCCGGTCGTCGATGATGGCGATGACGCGAAGGTGATCCTCACCCAGCGGACCACGAAGCTACGCAAGCATTCCGGGCAGATCGCCTTTCCAGGCGGCGGCATAGACGAGACGGACATTTCGCCGGAAGTCGCAGCCTTGCGCGAGGCACAAGAGGAGATCGGCCTCGATCCTGCCTATGTCGAAACGGTCGGACGGCTGCCGCAATATCTCTCCGGCACCGGGTTTCGTATCATTCCGGTTCTGGCGGTTGTGCAGCGAGGCTTTGTGCTCAAGCCCAATCCGCATGAGGTCGATTCTGTCTTCGAGGTGCCGCTGTCGTTCCTGATGGATCCGGGCAATCACCAGCTCGACAGCCGCGACTGGCAGGGAATCCTGCGTCATTTCTATGTCATGCCCTATGGCGAGCGCTATATCTGGGGCATAACGGCCGGTATCATCCGGACGCTTTACGAAAGGCTCTACGCATGACCAACCTTTCGTCGGAACCATGGTTTCGCGACCCGGCACTCAGGCGCGTCCTCGACCTGCTCAATGCCGACGGCGGGGAGGCGAGGGTGGCAGGCGGCGCGGTTCGCAACAGCCTGATGGGTATTCCCGTTGCCGATATCGACATCGCCACCACGCTGGAGCCGCAAGATGTCGTCGAGCGGGCCGCTGCGGCAGGGATCAAGGCCGTGCCAACGGGGATCGATCATGGCACGGTGACGCTTGTCACCGACGGCAAGGGTTTCGAGGTGACCACTCTCAGGCGCGATATTGCGACGGACGGACGGCGGGCGACGGTTGCCTTCGGAAAAGACTGGCAGACCGACGCGGAGCGGCGAGACCTGACGATGAACGCGCTCTATGCGGACGCGCAGGGCGAGGTCATCGATCTCGTTGGCGGGCTTGCGGATGTCGAGGCACGGACCGTGCGATTCATCGGGGATGCGGACGAGCGGATTGCGGAGGACTATCTACGCATCTTGCGCTTCTTCCGTTTCTTTGCGCATTACGGAAACGGGCGTCCGGACACCGATGGCCTAAAGGCATGCGCGCGAGCGCGCTCGAAACTCGCCACGCTTTCGGCGGAGCGGATCTGGGCGGAATTGAAGAAATTGCTCTCCGCGCGCGATCCGGGCCGTGCGCTTCTGTGGATGCGCCAATCGGGTGTGCTTTCCGAAATCCTGCCTGAAACGGAGAAGTGGGGTATCGACGCCATCCCGGGCCTCGTTGCCTGCGAGCAAGCGCTTGGCTGGAAGCCCGAGCCGATGTTGCGGCTTGCGGCAATCGTGCCGAAGGATGCCGAGCGGCT
>DPXQ01000055.1 GCA_003527225.1 Rhizobium sp. | reverse complement strand
GTCGGTGACGTCGCCCGCCAGATCGTCGAGGAACATCTCGACCTCTGCCTCGAAGCCGGCATCAACCACGAAGGCATCAATGCCGAAGTGGCCAAGGGCCAGTGGGAATTCCAGGTGTTCGGCAAGGGCTCCAAGAAGGCCGCCGACCAGATCTGGATCGCCCGCTACCTGCTGCTGCGTCTGTGCGAAGGTTACGGCATCGATATCGAGTTCCATTGCAAGCCGCTCGGCGACACCGACTGGAACGGCTCGGGCATGCACTGCAACTTCTCGACCAAGTACATGCGCGAAGTCGGCGGCAAGGACTATTTCGAGGCCCTGATGGCTGCTTTCGCCAAGAACTGGAAAGAGCATATCGACGTCTACGGTCCGGACAACCACATGCGCCTGACCGGCAAGCACGAGACCGCTCCGTGGGACAAGTTCTCCTACGGCGTGGCCGACCGCGGCGCGTCGATCCGCGTTCCGCATTCCTTCGTCAACAACGGCTACAAGGGCTATCTTGAAGACCGTCGTCCGAACTCCCAGGGCTGCCCCTACCAGATCGCTTCGCAGGTGCTGAAGACGATCTCGGAAGTGGCCACCGCCGACTACGGCCGCAGCGCCGCCTGATCGGGTCTCTTTCCCAAGACGATGACGACGACGCCGGCGAAAGCCGGCGTCGTTTGCGTTTGAGGATCAGCCCCTTGGCACTTTGCAGCGCTTCCCTCGACGGGCCGGCTCGCCTATATTGGCCGCCAAGGAGAGGTCCGATGAAGCCGTCCGAAGTGCTGGAACAAAACCGTCAGGTGATCCTCGAGGCGACGAAACGCTTCAACGCGGCCAACCCGCGCGTCTTCGGCTCGGTGGTTCGCGGCGAGGACCGTATCGACAGCGACCTGGACATCCTGGTCGACGCGTTGCCGGGAATGACATTGTTCGACTTGGGCGGCTTGCAGTCCGAGATGGAGAAGCTGCTGCCATGCAAGGTGGATGTGGTGACCTCGGGCGGCCTGAAGCCCCGGATGCGCGAGCGGATCCTGGCCGAGGCGGCGGTGATATGACCCCGGAGCAACGACTGCTCGACAATCTCCTCGACATGCAGCAGGCAGCCTCCGAGGCTATCGGCTTCGTCAGCGGATCGACACTGGAGACATTCGAGCGGGAAATCCTGACCCAGCGCGCGGTCGCGATGACGTTCGTGCTGATCGCCGCCGCTGCATCCAGGATACTCAGCCGTTTTCCGGATGTGGCGTCCGAGCACCCGGACATCGCCTGGTCGAAGATCGAGGAGTTGCGCAACGTGGTCCTCCGCCAATACGGAGATCCCGATTGGCCGCTGGTCTGGGATACCGTCCAAAAGGACCTGCCGACACTCATCGCCCAGCTCGATCAGCTGCGCCATCCGCATATCCAGGGAGAATGACCCCGCTTGACCGATCTCCTTTCCGTCCAGCCGCTCACCGCCGCCGCCTTCGCCCCCTTTGGCGAGGTGATCGAGGCCGATCCTTCCACCATGCTCCTGATCAACGGCGGCACGACCGAGCGATTCCATGCGCTGTTTTCGCCCGAGGTTTCCGGCGAGGGGGCGCGTGTGATCGTCAACGTCTTCCGCGGCCAGCCGCGCAGCTTTCCCTACGAGATCGGCATGATGGAGCGCCATCCGCTCGGCAGCCAGAGCTTTTCGCCGCTGTCGGGGCGGTCCTTCCTGGTGGCCGTGTCGCCGGACGAGGGCGGTCGGCCCGGCCGGCCTGAGGTCTTCCTGGCGCGCCCCGACCAGGGGGTGAACTATCGCCGCAATGTCTGGCACCATCCGCTGATGGCAATCGGCGCGGTCTCCGATTTTCTGGTTGTCGATCGCGACGGTCCGGGCAACAATCTCGAAGAGCATTTCTTCGCAACGCCTTACCGCATCCTGGAGCCCCATCTATGACCGGCCTTACCACCCACGTCCTCGACACCGCGCTCGGCAAACCCGCCGAGGGGCTGAAGATCCAGCTGATGCGGATGAACGGCGAGGAGGCCGAGCTCATCACCACCGTCTTCACTAATGCCGACGGGCGGGTCGATGGCGGGCCGCTGCTCAAGGGTGATGATTTCCAGGTCGGGCAGTACGAGCTGCTGTTCCACGCCGGCGACTATCTGAGGGCCTGCGGTGTTGCGCTGACCGACCCGCCCTTTCTCGACGTCATCCCGATCCGCTTCGGCATATCCGACACGGCGGCGCATTATCACGTGCCGCTGCTGCTTTCGCCCTACGGCTATTCGACCTATCGGGGCAGCTGAGCAATGAGGTTTGCCGCGATCGCCGACGTGCACGGCAACCACCTTGCGCTCGAAGCGGTGCTGGAGGATATCCGCCGGCAGGGGATCACCGAGATCGTCAATCTCGGCGACTGCTTTTCCGGACCGCTCGAAGCCGGGCTGACCGCCGATCTGTTGATCCCGCTCGATGCCGTGACGGTGCGCGGCAATCACGACCGGGCGCTCATAGACCGGCCGTTCGAGGAAATGGGCGACTGGGAACGGCCGTCCTACCGACAGCTGGCGCCGGAGCATCTGGACTGGATCCGGGATCTTCCGTTCAGCGCCGTCCATCGCGACGAGGTCTATCTGTGCCACGCGACGCCGAAGGACGACAACACCTACTGGATGGAGACGCTGAATGCCGAGGGCATCTTCCACCTGAAGCCGCTCGACGAGATCGAAGCGCTCG
>DPXQ01000075.1 GCA_003527225.1 Rhizobium sp. | reverse complement strand
CGTTGATGATGCGCAGGACCTCGAGGCCGGCGATGCGGCCTGCGTCCTTGGTGGCTTGACGCTGTGCGTCGTTGAAGTAAGCCGGAACGGTGATGACGGCCTTGTCGACCTTCTCGCCGAGATAGGCTTCAGCCGTTTCCTTCATCTTCTGCAAAATCATGGCCGAAATCTGCGCCGGAGAATAGGCCTTGCCCTGGGCTTCTACCCAGGCATCGCCGTTATCGCCCTTGACGATGTGGAACGGAACGAGGCCCTTGTCCTTCTCGACGGTCGGATCTTCGTAGCGGCGGCCGATCAGGCGCTTGACGGCGAAGAGGGTATTGGTCGGGTTAGTGACCGCCTGGCGCTTGGCCGGCTGACCGACGAGGCGCTCGCCATCATCGGTGAAAGCCACCATGGAAGGGGTGGTGCGCGCACCTTCCGAATTCTCAATGACCTTCGAGTCTTTGCCGTCCATGACGGAGACGCAGGAATTGGTCGTTCCAAGGTCGATACCGATTACTTTTGCCATGTCATTCTCTCCTTGAAGCAGGCCGTCGGAACCCCAAACAGGCATTCCCCTGACAGCCCCTCGACGTGGATGGTCTTGGGATTGCGCAGTCCATGCTGCGGTTATGTCGCGTATATAAGAAGCGATTTTTCCGACTGCAAGGCTCGAATTCCGCTGTAATCCAGTAAAAAGAATAGATTGCGCGCCTTTTCGAGTTTGGCGAATGGCAGTCGGATCTCGCCTTCGTATCGTCCTCGGGACTTATCTGGCCAGCCTTGTGCCGGGCATGCAAGAGAAAATATCGGATTGGCTCGCCGGTCGGCCGATCAACGCTGTTCCGGACGGACGATTATTGTCCCATGATTATATCGAGAAGTGTCGTCCGGCGCGTCCCCGGCGACGGTAGGGGAGGGCTCTGGCCGCCGACCTCGGCGGGGGGCATCGGACCTGTCGATCCGGTCTGCTCGGGGCTCGCCGTGGATGGGACGGGCACGGCCGGATAACGCTGTTCATTGCCGGAGAGCACGTCGGAGATGATGGCGCCGATCGATCGTGGTGGGGCAGGTTCTTCGGCGATATAGACGCCTCCACCGAGCGGAGCGGGTCTGAGGCCCGAATGTGCAGCGGTCATGTATTCCTGCCACGCCCTGGCGGGAAGCCCGCCTCCGGTGACCTTCTTCATCGAAGCGCCGTCGTCGTTGCCGAACCACACTCCCGTCGTCAGGTTGCTCGTATAACCGACGAACAGGGCATCGCGGAAGGACTGCGTCGTTCCGGTCTTGCCCGCTGCCTGCCAGCCATCGAGACGAGCGTTCTTGCCCGTTCCTTCGGTGATCACCTTTGTCAGCATCATGTTCATGGCAGCGACGATCTGGTCGCTCAGAACCCGCGGCGGATTGGCGTAGTCGTTCTCGTAAATCACCTTGCCTTCCGCCGTGGAAATGCGCCGGATCACATGCGGCGTCGCCTTGTAGCCGCCGTTCATGAAGGGGGCATAGGCGGCAGTCAGCTCCAGGAGCGATACCTCGGACGTCCCGAGCGCGATCGAGGCATTGGCCTGGAGTTCGGATTCGATGCCGAGCCGACGGGCGACCTTGACGACCTGCGCGGGCCCTACCTCCATCACGAGCTGTGCGGCGATCGTGTTCAACGAGTTCGCCAGCGCCGTCGTGAGGCTGACCGGGCCGCGGTATTTCTCGTCGTAGTTTTCAGGTGTCCACGTCCCGATCTTGACCGGGGCGTCGTTGCGTACGGAGTCGGGCCGCACGCCGATTTCGAGCGCTGCGGCGTAGACGAATGGCTTGAAGGCCGATCCCGGCTGCCGTTTGGCCTTGACCGCCCGGTTGAACTGGCTGACGGCATAGTCGCTGCCGCCGACCAGTGCACGGATGGCGCCGGTGCCATCGACGGAGACCAGCGCCGCCTGCGAGGCGTTCAGCTTCTTGCCATCGACGGAAAGGGCGTCGGCGAGCGCCGCTTCCGCCTTCTTTTCCAGCGTCATGTCGATTGTGGTCTCGACGACGAGGTCGCCCGTGACCGTGCCGATTATCGACCGGACGTCATCCATAACCATGTCGGCGACATACTGCCCGGCGCCCGACCAGTAGCGTTTTGCCCGTGTCGGAGACTGCGACATGGCGGTCTTGATGTCGCTGTCGGAGATAAAACCGACATCGCGCATGGACGCGAGCACGACCTGGGCGCGGGCTTCCGCAGCTTCTGGATCGCGCGCGGGCGAAAGCCTCGAAGGCGCCTTGAGCAGGCCGGCCAGAAGGGCCGCCTCGCCCAGGTTGATGTCGCGTGCCGACTTGTTGAAGTAGCGCCGCGATGCCGCCTCCACACCGTAGGCGTTCGAGCCGAAATAGACGCGGTTCAGATACATCGCGAGGATCTGGTCCTTGGTATACTTGTGCTCGAGCCAGAAGGAGAGCAGGACTTCCTGCACCTTGCGCTCGATTGTTCGATCCGGCGAGAGAAACAGGTTCTTGGCAAGCTGCTGGGTCAGCGTCGATCCGCCCTGAACCGTTCGACCGCTCACGGCATTGGTAATCACGGCTCGCGCCAGACCAAGGGGATCGACCCCGAAATGTGAATAGAAGCGGCGGTCCTCAATCGCGATGACCGCCTCCGGTACGAAGGGGGACATGTCGTCGAGCGACAGGGCTTCGCCGCCCGTTACACCGCGATTGGCGATGACCGTGCCATCGACCGACACGATCTTGATATTGGGCGGCCGGTCGGGGATCGTCCAGGTGCTGGCGCTCGGCATTCGCGCGCCGTAGTAGAAAACAATCCCGGCAAGGCCGATGCCACCCCAGATGCCCAGCACGATGCACCAGTAGACAGTCCGCCTGAGAAGTCCGGTCAGTCCACCGCCGCGCTGCCGCTTGGCTTCTGCGCGCGCGGAGCGCGGCTTCTTGCCCGCCTTCTTCTTGGCAGGGCGTTCCTTGCCCCCTTGCGCGCCGCCGCTGACGCGATCGCCGGCGGTCAGCCGAAAGTCGCCGTTGCCGCGCCTTCCGTCGAAGGTCGGTTCAATGCGCTCTGTGGGTCTGCCTCGTCCTGCCATAGACTGCCGGTGGTGCTCCGTTCTCGGTGCCGCCGTTGTCGGCCCGGGCGTCATTGCGTCCGTGTTCGCGGGCAAACTGCACCCAATCGAACTCGCGGCTCGATTGAACTTTAATTGCGGCGATTTAAGGGGTGGTTAAAGCGTGGTAAACAAAAACGGCATGTCTTTCAATGCTGTACGCAGGCGCAATCCTCGACGGGCGGCCCCCGTGGAAATACCGCCTACTGGCAGAGGTCTGCCCATTCGGCTTGCGTGAGCGTCGCCAGCCGTTCGGGTGCGATCCGCACGGCGGCATTCGTGGCGCCCGCGGCCGGGACAACCTCGCCAAAGGCTTTGAGCGATGTGTCGCAGAAGACCTTGATCGGCGCGGGAAGGCCAAAAGGGCACACGCCGCCGACCGGATGGGAGGTGGCGATGAGCACCTCATCGGCATTCAGCATCCGCGGTTTAACGCCGAAGCGTTCCTTGAATTTGCGATTGTCCAAGCGTTTCGTGCCGGCCGTGACGACGAGTACTTGCTCATCGCCGATCCTGAGGCATAACGTTTTGGCGATCTGGTCGGGTTCCACCCCATGCGCGTCGGCGGCAAGGGCTACGGTGGCGGAACTCACTTCCGTTTCGATCACGTGGATCTCGGGTGCATTGCGGGTGAAAAAGTCTTTGACGGATTCGAGGCTCATCGTTTTTTTTAGAACGATTAGCGCACGAAGGACAAGCCCGCTTCTGGACATGCGCCCGGAGGTCGCCGGGCAGCGCCTCTTGTCAAAGGCCCGATCCGATCCCACATATTGGTCAACCAATGCACGAAGTCGGCCCGTCTTCCCGTCTTAACCGAATGTTAAGCACATGGGACCACGATCGATTTCACGGCGGCGGGCAAGCAGGTCTGAGAAGACCATGCTGTCAGTTGCAGGCAAAGCATAGCTCATTTCCGATCCTGACCAAGGATGTACTGGCAGGGTCGTGGAAATGAGAAAGGAAAGGTCGGGTAAACCCGGCCTTTTTGCTTTTCAGGATATCGCCTCACGGCCGCCTCAGGATGCGGCCAGCGCATCCAGAATGCGGATCCATGAGCGGATGCCCTTGTGGAACGACTTGAGGTCGTATTTCTCGTTCGGCGAATGGATGCGGTCGTCGGTCAATCCATAGCCGACGAGCAGCGAATCCATGCCGAGCATCTTCTGGAAATCGCCGACGATCGGGATCGATCCGCCCATGCCGATGACGACGGCCGGCTTCGGCCATTCGTCCGATAGCGCGTTCTTCGCCTTGGTCAGGACGGGCGAGTCGTAGGACAGCTGGATCGCCGGCGAACCGCCATGCTCGTGGAAGTCGACCGAGCAGTCGGCCGGGATCTTCGAGCGCACATAGGCGCGGAAACTCTCGCGAATTTTCGCCGGGTTCTGGTCACCGACAAGGCGGAACGACACCTTGGCCGAGGCCTTGGCGGCGATTACCGTCTTGAAGCCCTCGCCGGTATAGCCACCCGTGATCCCGTTAACTTCCGCCGTCGGCCGCGCCCAGGTCAATTCCAGCACAGAACGACCCTTTTCCCCTGACGGAACGGAAAGACCAACCTGACCGAGAAAGTTCTCGGCGGTCCGGCCGAGCGTTTCCCACGATGCCTTGATATTGGCCGGGGTCTCCTCGACGCCGTCGTAGAAACCGGGCAGGGTAATCCGGCCGGTATCGTCATGCAGGCCCGCGAGGATATCGACCAGGATATGGATCGGGTTGGCGGCCGCTCCGCCGAAGAGACCGGAATGCAGATCCCGATCTGCCGCGGAAATGGTGATTTCCTCGCCGACGAGGCCGCGCAGTGCTGCAGCGATTGCCGGCGTTTCCTGGTCCCACATGCTGGTGTCGCAGACAAGCGCATAGTCAGCCTTCAATTCCTCGGCATTCGCGGCAAGGAACGGCTTCAGCGACGGCGAGCCNNTCCTCGCCTTCGAAAAGGATGGTGAGGCGGATCGGCAATGCGCCATGAGCCTGCTTATAGGCGCGGCAGGCCTCGACGAAGGTTAGCAATTGCCCCTTGTCGTCCGATGTGCCCCGGCCGGTGATGACCTTGCGGCCGCCGTCGAGTTCCTTGATCGCCGGTTCGAAGGGATCGTTTTCCCAGAGATTGAGCGGATCGACCGGCTGGACGTCGTAATGGCCGTAGAAAAGGGCATGTGGGGCGTTCGGCGTGGCGCCGGCGTGATGCGCGACGACCATCGGATGGCCGGGTGTGTCGCGAACGGACGCCTCGAAGCCGAGCTCGCCCAGCTCCTTGACCAGCCACTCGGCAGCCTTGCGGCATTCCGCCTTGAAGGCCGGATCGGTCGAGATCGACTTGATTCTGACGAGATTGAAAAGCCTGTCGAGGCTCTGGGGAAGCGCCTTGTCGGCGCTGTCGAGTACGGATGAAATATCTCTCATGACCATATCCTGAACTGTTCAAATCGCTTCGGACGATAGACCAAAGCAATTTTGGTTTCGAGGCGTCGCCCGCATAAATTTCAGAGAGGATGGTTCGTCGCGAAGGATCAGGGTTTCTGGGCGTTGTCGATCGCCCGACGGATATATTCGAGCATCAGCTCCTTCTCGAAACGCCGAAAGCCGTCAAAAAGCGCCTCGTCGGCTTCCATTGCCGCTGCCAGCGCCTCTTCCTTCAGATCGCGGGCCCTGGCGGTCAGGAAGACCAGTTGGGCGCGCTTGTCCTTGGGGTGCGGCTTGCGTTCGATGAGCCCGTCGCGTTCCATGCGGGATAGCGTATTGGCCATCGTCGCCTGCTCGATGTCGATCCGGTCGAGAAGCTGCCTTTGGGTCAGCCCGTCTTGGTTCCAGAGTTCGATAAGGATCGGGAAATGGCCGGCGGAAAAGCCGAGCTGCGACGCTTTCATCTGTAGCGCGCGGGAAAACGCCCTTGCCAACTGGCCGGCGAGATAGGTAGCCGATTCCATCCGGTTGAACGTCATGGATATGGGATAGGCGCATTTGCGGGCACTCACAAGATATGTCGCGCGCAAGCGATGGAAGATCTGCCGCCGGCAAAGCAAAGCCGCCGTGGCTTGGAGGCTCCACGGCGGCTTTACGAAAAAGTGGGACAAAGGCCCGGAGAGGGGGGATTAGGCCTTTGTCCAAGTCTGAAGCGGCGGGGGACGGGCCTCTTTCAGACTGCGGCGTGATCAGGCGCCGTGACTATGAAATGTGCGGTCAAATATGGTTTTTCAAGGGAACGTCAGATTACAAATTGGTAACGTTGGCGTGACAGCGTCACGAATGGCCGCTGGAACTTTATATGGACGATCACGTCCCCCCGCGCTATCCATGCTTCCATGAAAAAAGGCGATCATATTTTCCTCGTGGACGGCTCCGGCTTCATCTTCCGGGCATTCCACGCTCTGCCCCCGCTCACGCGCAAATCCGACGGCTTGCCGGTCGGCGCGGTCGCGGGTTTCTGCAATATGCTGTGGAAGCTTCTCACCGACGCCCGCGATACCTCGGTCGGCGTCACGCCGACCCATTTCGCGGTGATCTTCGACTATTCCTCGAAGACCTTCCGCAAGGAACTCTATGACGCCTACAAGGCCAACCGTTCCGCGCCTCCGGAAGAACTGGTGCCACAATTCGGCCTGATCCGCGAGGCCACACGCGCATTCAACCTTCCCTGCATCGAGAAGGAAGGTTTCGAGGCTGACGATATCATCGCCACCTATTCCCGTCAGGCCGAAGCCGTGGGTGCCGATGTGACCATCATCTCATCCGACAAGGATCTGATGCAGTTGGTAACGCCCAACGTCCACATGTATGACAGCATGAAGGACAAGCAGATTGGCATTCCCGAGGTCGTCGAAAAATGGGGCGTGCCGCCGGAAAAGATGATCGACCTGCAGGCGCTGACCGGCGATTCGACCGATAATATCCCGGGCATCCCCGGGATCGGCCCGAAGACGGCGGCGCAATTGCTGGAAGAATATGGCGATCTTGACACGCTTCTCGAACGGGCCGGTGAGATCAAGCAGGTCAAGCGCCGCGAGAATATCGTCGCCAATGCCGAACTCGCGCGGTTGTCCCGCACGCTGGTGACGCTCAGGACCGATGTGCCGCTCGACGTGCCGCTCGATGCCTTGTCGCTTGAAAAGCAGGACGGACCGATGCTGATCGGTTTCCTCAAGACGATGGAATTCAACACCCTGACGCGGCGCGTCGCGGAGGCCTGCGGTTGTGATGCCAATGCCATCGAACCGGCATTCGTCAAGATCGAATGGGGCGCGTCCGCCCACGGGCCTGATCTCGAGACCGGTGACTTGCCGGCAGACAATGGCGCGCGTCCGCCGGAGGTAGGGGCAGCTTCCGCTTCGACAACCGCCCCCATTGGTCCGGCTCCGGCCGATCTTGCCAAGACGCGGGCTGAAGCCTTTCACGGCCGGAAGCTCGACACCTCCGGCTATCAGACCATACGCGACCTTGAGACCCTGAACGCCTGGATCGACGCTGCACGCGAAACCGGTCTCGTCGCCTTCGATACTGAAACGACGTCGCTTGATCCCATGCAGGCCGAACTCGTCGGCTTCTCGCTGGCAATTGCCGACAACGGCCAGTCGCCCGGTTCTACCGATATCCGCGCCGCCTACGTGCCTCTGGCGCACAGGACCGGTGTCGGCGACCTGCTTGGGGGCGGGCCTGCGGAGGGCCAGATCCCGATGAAGGAGGCGCTTGCGGCCCTGAAGGGGCTGCTGGAGGATACGTCGATCCTCAAGGTCGCGCAGAACCTCAAATACGACTATCTGGTTATGAAACGGCATGGCATCGATATCCAGAGTTTCGATGACACCATGCTGATGTCCTACGTCCTTGAAGCCGGCAAGACGACCCACGGCATGGACACCCTGTCAGAGCGTTGGCTCGGCCACACGCCGATTGCTTACAAGGAAGTCGCGGGCTCGGGCAAATCCCTGGTCACTTTCGATCTGGTCGATATCGATCGGGCTACCGCTTATGCGGCGGAAGACGCCGACGTGACCCTGCGTCTGTGGATGGTCCTGAAGCCTCGGCTTGCCGCCGACCACCTGACGACGGTCTATGAGCGTCTGGAACGCCCGCTCGTCCCGGTCCTGGCCCGAATGGAGGAGCGCGGCATCACGGTTGATCGGCAGATCCTGTCGCGTCTTTCGGGCGAGCTCGCCCAGAAGGCGGCCGCTTTCGAGGACGAGATCTACGAACTCGCTGGCGAGCGCTTCAATATCGGATCGCCGAAGCAGCTGGGCGATATCCTGTTCGGAAAGATGGGCTTGCCTGGCGGCTCCAAGACCAAGACCGGTCAATGGTCGACGTCGGCGCAAGTACTGGAAGACCTGGCGGCGGAAGGCGCACCCCTGCCGCGCAAGATCGTCGACTGGCGCCAGCTTACCAAGCTCAAATCCACCTATACCGATGCCCTGCCTGGTTATGTCCACCCTCAAACCAAGCGGGTGCACACCTCCTATTCGCTGGCCTCGACCACGACGGGGCGGCTCTCCTCCTCGGAACCCAATCTTCAAAACATCCCTGTCCGTACTGCGGAAGGCCGCAAGATCCGCACCGCATTCATCTCCACGCCGGGCCACAGATTGCTGTCGGCCGACTACAGCCAGATCGAACTTCGCGTGCTTGCGCATGTCGCCGACATTCCACAGCTTCGCCAGGCCTTCGCCGACGGCATCGACATTCATGCGATGACGGCGTCGGAAATGTTTGGCGTGCCGGTTGAGGGTATGCCGGCCGAAGTGCGCCGCCGCGCCAAGGCGATCAATTTTGGTATTATCTACGGGATATCGGCCTTCGGCCTTGCCAACCAGCTGGGGATCGAGCGTTCGGAGGCGGGTGACTACATCAAGAAGTATTTCGAGCGGTTCCCCGGCATCAAGGATTATATGGAAGCCACCAAGGCCTTTGCCCGCGAGAACGGATATGTCGAGACCATATTCGGTCGGCGCGCGCATTACCCGGAAATCAAGTCGTCCAATCCCTCGATGCGCGCCTTCAATGAGCGGGCGGCAATCAATGCGCCGATTCAAGGGTCCGCCGCCGATATCATCCGTCGCGCGATGGTGAAAATCGAGCCGGCGCTGGCAAAGGCAGGGCTTGATGAAAAGGCCCGCATGCTGCTGCAAGTCCACGATGAACTGATATTCGAAGTCGAGGAAGCCGCCGTGGATCAGGCGATGCCGGTGATTGTCAATGTCATGGAGCACGCCGCCATGCCGGCGATCTCGATGAAGGTGCCGTTGAAGGTGGACGCCCGTGCCGCTACGAATTGGGACGAGGCGCACTGATCTATCCGGGCGATCATCAAAACCGCCCCTCTCGGGCGGAAACATGATCCCTGATCGTCTGCTTCATAAGCGCAAGCGAAGCGCTCGGTTCCGCGCCGGCTTGCGTCGTCAGACCGACCGCGCCACGCGTTTCGCTCATATCGATTTCGAGTGTGGCGAGACGGCCGCTTTTCAATTCGTCGGCCACCACGCCCCGTGAGATGATCCATACCGCGTCATTGCGGGTGATATAGGCGCGGCCGAAGGAATCCGAAACCGTCTCGATCGTGTGCGGCAGCTCCGGGATGCCGTTGGTGAGAAACAGCCGATCGACGAAGGGACGGATTACCGAGCCCCGCGTCGGCATCAGCACCGTGTAGTTGGAGAGCGCGCCCAAGGTGAAGTTCCGGCGCACCAGCAGCGGATGGGAAGAGCCCACGACGAGGACCACCTCTTCGGTATAGAGCGGCTCGAAGAAAAGCCCGGTCATCAGTTCGGGGGCTGCGAGCCGACCGACGACGAGGTCGAGCTCGCCGAGCCTCAGCGAATCGAGCAGCCCCCGATTCTCGCCCGAAACGATGGTTACCTGGCTGCCGGTGCCGCTTGCGAGGAACTGTGCCACTGCGTCCGGCATGAAGGTTGCCGATGCTGTCGGCAGGGTACCGATCCGGACCGGAGGGCCTTCGGATTTCAGCGCAAGCGCCACTGAATCCATGCCACGTTGCACGGCTGCGAGGCTTTCGCCCGCATGCTTCAGGAAGACGTCGCCGAAATGGGTGATCCTGATGCCTCGGCCTTCGCGTTCGAACAGCGGGACGCCGAGAATGTCCTCGAGTTCGCGGATCGTGCGCGTGACGGCGGGCTGCGTGATGGCGAGCGCATCCGCCGCCTTGCCGACACTGCGCTGGCGTGCGACCTCTAGGAAAGTCTGCAAGTGGCGGAATTTGATCCGGGCGTCCATGAATCATGCCTAGATGGTTATGAATTTCGGCCAAAATATCATTTTACCCGTCAAAAACCATCGTCTAGTTTTTCAGAACGAGGAGAGAACCCATGGCCTTTGCCACGATCAACGGCATTACCCTGCACTACGAACTGATCGGCGATCCCGACGCAAAGCAACTCGTCGTGTTCTCGAATTCCCTGGGGACCGATTTCCGCATTTGGCTGCCGCTGTTCGATGAACTCGGCGATGATGTCTCGGTGCTGCTCTACGATTCGCGCGGTCACGGTCTTTCCGGTCTCGGCGACAAGCCCTTCACCATGGACGATCTCGTCGACGACCTGATTGCCCTCGTCGGCTATCTCGATATCGAGAAGGCCGTCTTCTGCGGTCTGTCGGTGGGCGGCATGGTCGTTCAGGGCCTCTGGGAGAAGCGTCCCGATCTCGTCAGGAAAGTCATCCTCTGCGATACCGCACCCAGAATCGGAACGGCCGAAATCTGGAATGGCCGCATTGATGCGATCCGCAAGGGCGGCCTTGCCAGCATCGGAGCCAGCGTCATGGAACGCTGGTTCACGAAGGACTTCCACGAGGAACGGGCAGAAGATCTTTCCGGCTACCGCCTCATGTTGGAGCGCCAGTCAGCCGAGGGCTATATCGGCACCTGCGAGGCGATCCGCGACACGGACTATTCCGCAATCCCGCCGACCATCACCGTTCCGACCCTCTGCGTGGTCGGCGACCAGGATGGCTCCACCCCACCGGACCTCGTGCACGCCGCTGCCGCCATGATCCCCGGTGCCCGTTTCGAGATTATCGAGGGCTGTGGCCATATCCCCTGCGTCGAGCAGCCAGAACGGCTGGCCGCGCTTATTGAGCCATTTGTCAGGAAGGCGTGAAAGGAATCCCATGAGCGACATCCAGGACAAGTCCCCCCGCTACCGCGAGGGTATGGCCACCCGCCGCAGTGTTCTGGGTGACAGCTATGTGGATCAGGCGCAGAAGTCGAAGACGGCTTTCGACGAGCCATTCCAGGATCTGATCACGGAGGCTGCCTGGGGTCATGTGTGGTCGCGCCCGACCTGGACGAAGCGCGAGCGCTCCATGGTGACGATCGCGCTTCTGGCAGCGCTTGGTCACTATGATGAGGTCGCCATGCACGTACGCGCCACTGCCAATACCGGCGCTACGCGGGAGGATATCATGGAAGCACTGCTGCATGTGGCAATCTATGCCGGTGTGCCGGCCGCCAATCACGCGATCAAGATCGCGAAGAATACGCTTCAAGAGATGGAAGTGGACAAGAGCCCGGAGGAGGGAAAATGAAAAACACAATGCCTGAGACGGGGGCGTTTTTCCCCCGCGACCGCGAAATGCATCCGCCCGCTTACGCGCCCTGGTACAAGACGACCGTGTTGCGTTCGCCGCAGCGTGCGCTGATCTCGCTCAACAATACCAAGAGCGAGATAACCGGCCCGGTCTTCGGCCACGGCATGCTGAACGAGCATGACAATGACCTGATCCAGAACTACGCCCGACCCGGTGAAAGCCCGATCGGCCAGCGTATACTGGTCCATGGCCGTGTCGTCGATGAGCGTGGCAAGGGCGTCGGCGGTGCTCTGGTGGAATTCTGGCAAGCCAATGCCGGCGGCCGCTACCGCCACAAGAAGGAAACCTACCTCGCCGCCATCGATCCGAATTTTGGCGGGGTAGGACGCACGATCACCGATGAGGACGGCTACTACTGGTTCAAGACCATCAAGCCCGGTCCCTATCCGTGGCCGAACGGCGTCAACGACTGGCGCCCGGCCCATATCCACTTTTCGATCTTTGGCCACGGCTTTGCCCAGCGCCTGATCACCCAGATGTACTTTGAGGGCGATCCGCTGATCTGGACCTGTCCGATCGTCAAGACGATTCCGGATGAAGAGGCGATCAAGCGTCTCGTCGCGCCGCTCGATCTCAACGCCACCATCCCGATGGACATGCGCGCCTACAAGTTCGACATCGTGCTGCGGGGCCGCCGCTCGACCCTGTTCGAAAACCGCAAGGAGGGCAACTGATATGGTGCAACCGCTCGGTTATCTGAAAGAATCCCCGTCGCAGACCGCCGGTCCTTACGTCCATATCGGCTGCACGCCGAATTTCACCGGCATCCACGGCGTTTACGAGACGGATCTCGGCTCCGGCCCGCTCTATGACGACAAGACCAAGGGCGAGCGCATCAAGATCAAGGGGCGCGTGATCGATGGCTCCGGCACGCCGCTCAAGGATGCGCTGATCGAGATTTGGCAGGCCGATGCCGACGGTTTCTACAACAGCCCGTCTGAGACCTGCGGCAAGGCCGACCCGAATTTCCTCGGCTGGGGCCGTTGCCCGGCGGACATGGCGTCCGGCGAATACATGTTCGAGACCATCAAGCCCGGCCGGGTGCCGTTCAACGACGGTCGCCTGATGGCGCCACACATCACCTTCTGGATCGTGGCGCGCGGCATCAATATCGGTCTTCACACCCGGATGTATTTCGCCGACGAGGAAAAGGCCAATGCCGAGGATCCGGTATTGGCCCGTATCGAGCACAAAGTGCGTGTTCCGACCCTGATTGCCAGGCGCGAGGGTGATACCTATACCTTCGACATCATGCTGCAGGGTGAAAACGAGACAGTGTTCTTCGACATCTGATATGGGCCCGGCGCGCCTTGTGGGGCGCGCCGGTGTTCCATCGGGATTTGGTCGCCGGCCAGGATGATCGACCGAGCCGGGATGGGGATTTCAAATGGACAAGACAATCGCAACCGCGGCAAAAGCCGTGGCTGATATCGGTGATGGCGCGACCGTCATGATCGGCGGCTTCGGCGGATCGGGCGCGCCGATCGAACTGATCCATGCCCTGATTGACAAGGGGCCCAAGGATCTGACGGTCATCAACAACAATGCCGGCAACGGACGCATAGGCATCGCGGCGATGATCGATGCCGGCATGGTGAAGAAGATGATCTGCTCCTTCCCACGTTCTTCCGATCCCCGGGCTTTCACGGACAAGTATCTCGCCGGCGAGATCGAACTTGAACTCGTGCCCCAGGGGACCTTGGCCGAGCGCATCCGCGCGGGCGGCGCCGGCATACCAGCCTTCTACACCCCGACCGCCTATGGCACCGAGCTCGCAGAGGGCAAGCCGACTGCCGAGTTCGATGGCCGCCCCTATGTGCAGGAGCGCTGGCTGAAAGCCGATTTCGCCATTGTCAAAGCTCAGATCGGCGACAGGCACGGCAACCTGACCTACAACAAGGCTGGCCGGAACTTCAATCCGCTGATGTGCATGGCCGCCGCCACGACAATCGCTCAAGTCTCGAGAATCGTCCCTGCCGGTGGCATCGATCCGGAGCATGTCGTCACCCCCGGCATTTTCGTCAACGGCCTCGTGGAAATCCAAAACCCGCAGCAGGAAGAAGAGCTCATCCGAGCCGGAGTGGCCTACGTATGACCGTCGATACACGCGAAGATATCAAGCTTTCCAACGCACAGATCGCCTGGCGCGCGGCGCAGGACATCGCCGATGGTGCCTATGTGAACCTGGGCATAGGATTCCCGGAAATGGTCGCCCGGTATCAGCCGCCGGGACGCGAGGCGATCTTTCACACCGAAAACGGCATTCTGAACTTCGGCGAGCCGCCGGCGCCCGGGCAAGAGGACTGGGATCTGATCAATGCGGGCAAGAAGGCGGTGACGCTCAAGCCCGGCGCCTCCTTCTTCCATCATGCCGACAGCTTTGCCATGGTGCGCGGCGGCCATCTGGATGTCGCCATCCTCGGGGCTTATCAGGTCGCGCAGAATGGCGATCTGGCCAATTGGCGAGTGGGCTCCAAGGGTGTGCCGGCCGTTGGTGGGGCGATGGACCTCGTTCATGGTGCGAAGCAGGTTTTCGTGATCACCGAACACGTCACGAAGGACGGCGCGCCCAAGCTCGTTGAAAAATGTACCTTTCCACTGACTGGCGTCGGCTGTATCACGCGTGTCTATACGAGCCACGCAGTGGTCGATATCATGAAGGGCCATTTTGTGGTGCGGGAGAAACTGGCCGGTATGTTGATGGAGGAACTCCAGGCGATGACGGGCGCGCCTCTGCACACGGAGGGTGTCGTCGCCGACCTCGTCGTGCCTGAGCTGCAAGGATGATGTGATGACCGAAGCCTTCATCTGTGACTATATCCGCACGCCGATCGGCCGTTTCGGCGGCGCGCTGTCGTCTGTCCGCGCCGATGATCTCGGCGCCATCCCGTTGAAGGCACTGATGGCCAGGCATGCCGGCCTCGACCTCGAAGTCGTCGATGATGTCATTTTCGGCTGCGCCAATCAGGCGGGCGAGGACAACCGCAACGTGGCCCGCATGTCGCTGCTGCTTGCCGGACTGCCCGTCTCGCTTACGGGCACCACCATCAACAGGCTCTGCGGATCCGGCATGGATGCAATCATCACCGCGGCACGCGCCATCAAGTCCGGCGAGGCCGAGCTGATGATCGCCGGCGGTGTCGAAAGCATGAGCCGCGCCCCCTTCGTCATGCCGAAGGCCGAGAGTGCCTTTTCGCGTCACGCTGAAATCCACGACACCACCATTGGCTGGCGCTTCGTCAATCCGCTGATGAAGAAGATGTATGGTGTCGATTCCATGCCGGAGACCGGCGAGAACGTGGCCGAAGACTATCATGTCAGCCGCGAAGATCAGGACGCCTTTGCCGTCCGCTCGCAAAACAAGGCCGCCGCCGCACAGGAAAACGGCCGTCTGGCGAAGGAAATCACTCCGGTGACGATCCCGCAACGCAAGGGCGATCCCGTCGTCGTCGATCGCGACGAACATCCGCGCGCCACGACCGTCGAGACGCTCGCCAAGCTCAAGGCTCCTTTCCGCGACGGCGGTTCGGTCACCGCCGGCAATGCTTCCGGCGTCAATGACGGCGCCGCAGCCCTTATCATTGCCTCTGAAGCCGCCGCGAAGAAGCACGGGTTGACGCCGATTGCCCGTATCCTCGGAGGTGCCACCGCCGGCGTTCCGCCGCGCGTCATGGGTATCGGCCCGGCACCGGCTTCCCAGAAGCTGATGGCACGACTCGGCCTGCGCCAGGACCAGTTCGATGTCATCGAACTCAACGAGGCCTTTGCATCCCAGGGGCTTGCGACGCTCCGCCAGCTCGGCATTACGGACGATGATCCACGTGTGAACCGCAATGGCGGCGCGATCGCACTTGGCCATCCGCTCGGTATGTCGGGTGCGCGCATAACCGGCACGGCGGCCCTGGAACTGTCCCTCACCGGCGGCCGCTATTCGCTCTCGACCATGTGTATCGGTGTCGGCCAAGGCATCGCGGTTGCACTGGAGCGCGTCTGATCGATGGCTCTGACCGCCCAGCCATATTTCGCGGGTCTTCTCGGCGACGATGAGGTCGCCGCGCTCCTTGATTCCGGCAAGGATATCGCCGCAATGCTGCGGTTCGAAAAGGCCTTGGCTCGTGCGGAGGCGCAAGCCGGTTTGATCGACAGCGAGGCGGCTGAGGCCGTCATCGCGGCAATCGGCGGTTTTGAGCCGGATATGCGCCGATTGACGGCGGCCACCCTGCGCGATGGCGTGCCGGTCCCGGATCTTGTCAACCAGTTGCGTGAAACCCTCGCTGAGAAGCCGGGCAGGACCCTGCATTTCGGGGCGACGACACAGGACGTTGTCGACACGGCGACGGCGCTGAAGCTGGTGCCGGTGTTTGCCCTTATCGAGAAGCGGCTTGGCGTGGTTGACGATGTCCTTGCCGGATTGCTGGATCGTTTTGGGGCTGAGCCTTTGATGGCATATTCCCGCATGCAGGCGGCAATCATGATCACGGCCGGCGACCGCATTTCGGTCTGGAGAAATAGCGTGGCGCGGGTCGCTGAGGGGCTTTCCCGGCAGAAGCAGCAGATGCTCGTGCTCTCCCTGGCGGGTGCTGCCGGGACCGCGGAAAAGTTCGAGGATCACATCGGCGCGGTGCGAAATGCCATGGCCGGCGAACTCGGCCTTTCCGTTCCGGATTACGTGCCGCACACGGATCGCGGCCGCATCGCCGACTTCAGCAACTTCCTCTCCCGGATTACCGGGGCGCTCGGCAAGATCGGCCAGGATGTCGCCCTTATGGTCCAGAACGGCATCGATCAGGTCGAGATTTCAGGCGGCGGCGGGTCCTCGGCAATGCCGCACAAGCACAACCCGGTTCTGGCCGAGGTGCTGGTGGCGCTTGCGCGTTACAATGCAACGCAAGTCTCCGGGGTGCATCAGGCCCTTGTCCACGAGCAGGAGCGTTCCGGCAGCGCCTGGACGCTGGAATGGCTGATCCTGCCGCAGATGATCGAAGCGGCAGCACTCGCCCTCGCTCATGGGGCCGCGATGCTGACATCCATCGAGCGGATCGGCGAACGGCGCTGAAGTTTATTGCGGTCGCGCTCTGCCCTCGCAAAGCACGCTTTCGAGCAAGGCGATCATCCGCGCGCCGGCATCTGCCAAAAGACCGCTGTTGTCGATGGTTACGGTATTGAGGTCGCCCGTGACCTCCAGCGAGCTGCGCTCGAGACGGCGCTGGATGTCTTCGCTGCTTTCGCGTCCACGCAGTTCCAGCCGCTTGGCCAGAACCTCCGACCGGGCCGTCACATTGATGACCAGAAGCTTCTGAAACGTCCTGGAAAAGAGGTGGAGCGCCGAGCGCGAGCCATTGGCGATGACGAGATGGCCAAGCGCCAGTTTTTCGTTGACGGACGCTGGTATTCCATAGCGCAGGCCGTGCGCGTCCCAATGGACGGCAAAGCTGCCCTCAAGCCGCATGATCTCGAATTCCTCAGCCGAGACGCCTGTGTGGTCCTCGCTACCGGCGTCCTTGTCCCGGGTGATGATGCGCTTGACGAAGTGAACGTCCGGTCGATGACCGAAGTGCGCCATCGCAAGAGAAATCAGGCTGTCCTTGCCGGCACCGCTCGGGCCGACGATGGCCGCAAGAGTGCCCGCCGGGGAAACTGGCCGCGCCTTGGTTTCCCGCCCGTCCATCAGGCCACCCGCCGACCTTCGCGCCAGACCGAGCGCACGATTGGCACACCGGCATGGCGGCGCACGCGCACGAGGTCGGCGCGCAGGCCGGTGTCGATGCGGCCACGGTCGTCGAGCCCGACTGTGCGGGCTGGCGTCGAGGTGACCATGGCAAGCGCCCGGGGAAGCGAGATGCTGCCCAGCTCATCGGCAAGGACGAAAGGCGCGTGGAGGAGGCTGAGCGGCACGTAGTCCGAGGAGAGCACGTCCAGCACACCGCGCTCGGCGAGATCGCGCGCGGCGATGTTGCCGGAATGGGACTTGCCACGCACGATGTTCGGCGCGCCCATCAAGACGCTCATTCCCGCCTTGTGGGAGGCATCCGCAGCGTCGAAGCTGGTCGGGAATTCGGCAAGCTTGACGCCATAGCCGACAGCCTCGTCCACATGGTCGAGCGTGGCGTCGTCGTGGCTCGCCACCGTGATGCCGCGCGCGGCACAGGATCTGGCCAATGTATCGCGATGCGGGGCGGCGTAGAGAGCCGAGGCTTCCTGACGACGGGCGACGAAATGTGCAAATGCCTCGTCCGAGAGGCCGCGCTTGGTCTTGTAGTAGAGCGTATACTGCTCCATCGTCTGGAACTGGCGCTGACCCGGCGCATGGTCCATCAGCGACACGAGCCGCACATAGGGGTCTGTCTCGAAATCGGCGAAATGGTCGAGCACGTCCTCGGCGGAGACTTCGCAACGCAAGTGAATGAGGTGTTCGGCCCGCAGCCGGTCTTCACGTTCCGCCGCCTGGATGGCATCGGCCATCTCGCGCATCTCGCCCTTGACGAAGCCGCCGTCCTCGTCGGAGCCCATCCGCAGGCAATCGAAGACCGTGGTGATCCCGGAGGTCACGACCTGCGCGTCATGAGCCTGGATGGCCGAGGTCTTGTCCCATCTCACGCCCGGGCGAGGGGAATAGTGGGCTTCAAGGTGATCGGTATGAAGCTCGACCAGGCCGGGAATGAGATAGTCGCCATCGAAATCTTCGCCAACCTTCGTCGATCCCTCGGAGATTTCGGCAATACGGCCATTGCGAACCACAAGAGTGCCGGCGACGATGCTGTCCTCCAGAACGATCCTGGCATTGGTCAAAACGGTTTCGGCAGACATGGGATCAGGCTTTCCTTGTTTCAGGCGCCACCGAGCGGCAGCCACGAGTGGATGGTGAAAGGCGCACCCCGGTCCTTTTCGACATAAAGCGCGAGGCCGGAAATGCGTAGCGGCCGGCCGCAGAAGGCGGCAAAGCGATCGTGAAGAAGCGTTGCCACACCGGCGCTGGCGTCCGGCTCGACTGGACCGGTCAGCGTCATGTGGAAGCGGAATTCCTCCATGACGTAGGGATACCCCCAGCGCATGAGATTGGCGCGCTGCGCGTCGTTGAGTTTCTCCGGCTTGCGCCTGGCGATGTCGGCGTCACTCAGAGGTGCGCGGAACGGCTCGAAGGTTTCAACCACCGAGGCGGCGAAGTCCTGTAACGGGCGATGCGGCTCTTCGGGGACGA
Source organism: Rhizobium sp. (assembly GCA_003527225.1). The sequence continues at coordinate 60,330 of DPXQ01000075.1, read as the reverse complement.
GCGCGAAGAACGGGCCGAGCTGACCGACGGTGACCGAGGGAATATCGAAGGCGCGGGCGCCCGTGGAGAACCGTCCGAGGGCTTTCACCAGAGCGTCCTCACTCTGACCGTCGGCAAGTTGGAAAGGCGCCTTTAGCGTCGCATGGAATCCGTAGCGACGCGGTTCCGAAGTCAGGGCCATCACCTGGTCGTCCGCAAATCCGCTGACCGGCTCGAGTGCCAGATCTTCGCCCGAAAAGACATCGCGCCCGAGCCACCGTGCCGCGATCTTCGTCAGCGGATCGTCTTCAGGTGGCGTGAAATACAACGCGTAGCGCAAGAATCAATTCCCCGGAAAGCTGTGGGCGATAGTGTTGGCCGGATCGCCGCCTCAAGGCAAGAAGACGGTCCGATAATCGATCCACATGACAGAATGATGATGGCAGCCGTCGATTGCTGAGATCTTCAGGCTTTCCTTCCAATCAGCCGTGACCGAAGCGCATTCGATATCGAATCGAACACGAATACGACGATGAGGATGAGCACGACCATGTAGGCGACATTCTCCCAGTCGGAGTTCGTGCGCATGGCCTCCCAGAGCTTCAGCCCGATCCCGCCGGCACCTACGGCGCCGATTATGGTTGCCGAGCGCGTATTCGATTCCCAGAAATAAAGTGCCTGGGAAGCAAAGAGCGGCATGACCTGGGGCAGAACGCCGAAGCGGTGCACCGCTGCCGGCGGTGCGCCGACAGACTTGACGCCCTCGCGCTGCTTGTCGTCGATGTTCTCCAGCGCTTCGGAGTAGAGTTTTCCGAGCGTGCCGGTGTCGGTGAAGAAGATCGCCGAAATCCCGGCGAGCGGCCCAGGCCCGAAGGCGCGGGTGAAGAACAGAGCCCAGATCAGCATGTCGACGGAGCGCTGGAAATCGAAGAACCGCTTGACGATCTGGTTGATGGGCTTGTTCTGCGTGATGTTGCGCGCCGCGATAAAGGAAAGCGGGAAGGCGATGATCGATGCGAACAACGTTCCCACGAAGGCCATGACGATCGTCTGCAACAGCTTCGTCCAGACGTCGAAATGCTGCCAGGAGGGATTGTAAAGGACGTTGTTGATGGCCAGCGACAGGTTGCTCTGCGCGGGATCGATCCGCTCGGCCGAAGTAACCAGGGTCGCGACCTCGGAAATCGACTTGTCGAAAAACGGTGAATCGGTGTCGAAGAAAAAGTTCTCCCAGCCGAAGAAGCGATGATGAATCTTGACGACGTTGTCACGAATTTCGAGCCAGCCGGAAAAGCCGAAATAGGCGAGTATCTTTGCGCCCGGTTGGCGCTGCTCTGCCCAGGAGGGTAATGCGCCTTCGGCGTGCACTTCCCCGTCCGCTCCGCGCAGCGCCGCAGACACACTTTCACCCCGATACGTCACGGTCACCCGTTCCGGGACGATATCGACCCGCGCCGATCCGATGTCGATCCGTGCTGCCGTCACCACTTCTTCCGTCGTGGTCTCGGTCCGCGCCTGTGTTTGCTCAGCAGCTACGCCGGCATTGCTGGGAGCCACGAAACTGAAGGCCGACGTCTTGGCCGGTTGACTGTCCGGTGCAGGGCCGCTGGCAGGGATCTCGATCGTCCGGGTCACTGTTTCGCGTTTGGCGTCGATCCAGTCTGGATTCGGATTGTCCCCTAGGGGAGAAAAGCGGGGATAGACAATCTTCATCGTCCGGTCCGACGCAATTTCCACATCGGGACGCACTTCGTAGGATACCCAGTCGGCAAGATAGTTGCCGGCGATGGTCCAGTTGGCTGAACCGATGACCTTGCCGATCGAAAAGAACCACCAGCAGAAGAGCAGATAGAGGATGAGGCTGATGACGGCGATCGGGATGCGGAAGCGCTGGAAGAAGGATCGTTCAAGCAAGCCCGGGTGCCGGCGAGCCACGTTTTCCAGTTCTGAGGCGTCGAGCGTTCTCATGAATACGTCCTATTGAACGGCCAGGAAGGCCTGGTCACCAACCAGCTTGCGGCGAAGCCAGGCGGAAAACTGATCGACCGCTACGATCGTCGTGAACAGCAGAAGCACGATGGCGAGCGTTTTCGCCTCATGGCCTTGGCCAATCGAAAGCCGCAGAAGCTCGCCGATGCCGCCGCCGCCGACCGCGCCGATGATGGTCGATGCGCGCACGTTGATCTCGAAGCGCAGCAGGAAGTAGCTCATGAAGTTCGGCATGACCTGTGGCACCATGCCGAACCAGACGCGCTCGAACCAGTTGGCGCCGACCGCTTTCAGGCCTTCGTCAGGCTTCATGTCGGCATTCTCGATGACCTCGAAGTACATCTTGCCGAGCGCGCCGATGGTGTGGATCGACACCGCAATGATCGCGGGAATGGGACCGAGTGACAGGATGGCCAGGAAGAAACCCGCCAGCACCACTTCCGGAAAGGCGCGCAGGATTTCCATGAAGCGCCGCACGATCATCCGCACCCAGCGGTTCGGCATCATGTTGCGGGCGGCAAGAAATGACAGAGCAAACCCGCACACCAGCCCGACCAGCGTAGAAAGCAGGGCGATGTTCAGCGTTTCCACCATCTTGTAGAAGTATTCGGGAATGTAGAAGCTTTCCGTGACGTAGTAACGGCCTTCCACATAGTCAAATTTCAGGCTGCCATCGAAGTAGGGCGAGGGGAGATCGAACAGCGCGCGCCACACTTCGATGGGATCCCGGGGTATGAGATCGCCGACAAAATCGAACAGATGCGGCAGGCGGTCGAAGAATTTCCCGGAATTGCTCTCGTTTGCAAACCACAACGACCCGGAAAGAGCGACGAGGAGCACCAGAAGGCTGAGGATTGTATAGGTGCGACGCGTTTTGGCGAGCGCATTCCAATGGTTTTCGACAATGGCTCCCTTGTCGCTCAGGGGAGGGGTCATGAAGGATCCATTCATGATCTGCTTCGCTTATGTGAGGAAGGTACGCCGGCAAATTCGGCATTGAAAAACGCCGCCGGTCCGAAGACCGGCGGCTTTATCATTTCGGGTCGGTATCAGCCGCCGATGGTGGCCTTGCGGGCGTCGATGATCGGCTTGTAGAAGTCGGCGTTGACTTCGGCAAAGCCCTTGAAGTCGCCACCCTGGATAGCGGCGAAGCAGGCTGCGTCGGTGGTCGGCAGATCCATCATGAACTTCTTGAACTTCGCCTTCATGTCCTCGTTCATCGAGGTGCGGACGACGATCGGGCCGTTCGGGATCAGCGGCGACTTCCAGAGTTCGACGAGGTCGTCCATGTTCAGGATGCCCTTGTCGACCATCTTGCGCAGGTTGCCGGAGGTGTAGCCGTCCTTGAACTCGCCGACGCCGGAGCCCCAGGTGGTGCCGGCGACAAAGGTGCCCTTGAGAACTTCGAGAACGAGGTTTTCATGGCCGCCGCCAAAGCCGGTCTCGCCGAAGAATTCCTTGATCGGAGCGCCCACGGCTTCCGGCAGGGTCACGGTTGGGACCAGATAACCGGAAGTGGAATCCGGGTCGGCGAAGCCGAGCTTCTTGCCCTTCATGTTCTGGAGCTTGGCGATGCCGCTGTCCTTGCGGGCAACCATGATCGAATAATAGCCCATCGAGCCGTCGGTCTGGACGGTCGTCAGGATCGGCTCGACAGCCTTGGCGTCAGCGAGATAGACCTTGGCGTAGCCCGAGGCGCCGAGTTCGGCGTAATCGAGCGTGCCGCCGAGCAGACCCTGGATAACGCCGTCATAGTCGGCAGCCGGGAACAGCGAGACCTTTTCGACGCCGAGAACGGCGGGAAGCTTTTCGGTCATGCACTGGAAGTTACGCAGGCGGTCGGCTTCGTTTTCACCGCCGAGAATGCCGATGCGGAATTCCTTGAGGTCTTCGGCGGCAGCAACGCCGGCGAGCGAAACGAGTGCGACGGCGGCAAGAAGGGTTTTCTTCAACATGAGTTTATCTCCTGTTATCCGGATCATCCGGAGAGAGTCCTGTTATAGGGGTGCCCTTCACGCGGGCGGACGATCGTTACGGCGCTCAGGCCTCGGCGGCTGCCAAAGGCTGGAGGCCAACTGATTGCGGTGCGCTGGTCGTGACCTTGACGCTTTTCAGATTGATGCTGGTGGACGTCATGCTTTCGTCGATACCGGCGCCGTCCCTGTCGGAACCGTAGATCTCCTGCACCGCTTCCGCCGTCAGTTCGTGCGGCCTGCCGTCGAAGACGATGCGGCCCTGCGCCATGCCGATGATGCGCTCGCAATAGGCTCGGGCCGTGTCGAGAGTGTGCAGATTGGTGATGACCGTGATGCCTTCACGCTCGTTGATATCCTTCAGCGCGTCCATCACGATCTTGGCGTTCAACGGGTCGAGCGAGGCGATGGGCTCGTCGGCGAGCACCATCTTTGGTCCCTGCATCAGCGCGCGGGCAATGGCGACGCGCTGCTGCTGTCCACCGGACAGAGTGCCGGCCGGCTGCAGCGCCGTCTGCTCGATCCCGAGACGCTCGAGGGCGGCGATGGCCATCAGGCGCTCTTCGCGGCTGAAAATGTTGAGAATGCTGAGCGCCGTCGAACGATGGTTCAGGCGACCGAGCAGCACATTGGTCAGCACATCGAGGCGCGGCACCAGGTTGAACTGCTGGAAGATCATGGCGCAGTCGCGCTGCCAGTTTCTGAGCGCTTGTCCGCGCAGCGAAGAAACCTCGGTATCGCCGAAATGGATCGAGCCGGACGATGGATCGACAAGGCGGTTGATCATTCTCAGAACCGTCGACTTGCCGGCCCCAGAGCGACCGATAATGCCGACCATCTGCCCCTGGGGGATGTCGATATTGACGGCATTGACCGCAATATTCTGTCCGAACCGCCGGGTTACATCTTTCAGCTGAAATCTCATCTTCGCTCTTTCGACATCCTGTCCGCGTGCTTCACGAACGCAGTATCGGATGACCATGAAATGCGAATGTCAGATTTATGTAGATTATATTACATCTTGCAAGTTATTGAAAAAAATCAATTTCATTCGTATTTTGCGACGAAATCCTCGGCGCTCAGGGCGCGGAAATCGGCAAGCGCAGCGTGCAGCCGCTCATGTTCCCAGTCCCACCAGGCAAGCTTGTCCATGCGTGCGCCAACGCCGGGTGCGAACCGCTCCCGGATTGGCCTCGACGGCACGCCACCCACGATCGTGTAGGGGGCGACATCCTTCGACACGACGGCGCCCGCGCCGATCACCGCGCCGTTGCCGACGGTAACTCCGGGCAGGACGGTCGCGCCATGACCGATCCAGACGTCGTGTCCGATCGTGACGCGGTTTTCCCGCCGCCAGGCGAAGAAATCGGACTCCATGTCGGCGCCGTCGAAATAATCGGCCGCCCGATAGGTGAAGTGATGGAGTGTCGCTCGCCATGTCGGGTGATTGGTGGCGTTGATGCGCACCGCCGCAGCGATATTGGCGAACTTGCCGATCGTTGCACACCATATGGCGCCGTCCTGCATGACGTAGGAATAGTCGCCAAGTGCCACCTCGTCCAGGCGGCAACGCTCCGAGACTTCGGTGTATCGCCCGAGCGTCGAGTTGTTGACGCGCGCGCTCGGGTCGATAAAAGGCTCGAGGCCAAGCTTGCGGCTCATGCGGCGGCCTTCCGGGGTGAAAATTCGGAAACGTCGAGGATGCGGTCGGCTACCGCCTCGCGCACTTCCTCGTCGTGGAAGATGCCGAGCATCGCGACGCCGGCTGCCTTTTTCGCCCGGATCATATCGACGACCACGGCACGGTTGGCGGCGTCGAGCGAGGCGGTCGGCTCATCGAGCAGCAGGATGCGATGGTCGGTGATAAAGCCCCGGGCAATATTGACCCGTTGCTGCTCGCCGCCGGAAAAGGTCGCGGGCGGCAATTGCCAGAGTTCGCGCGGCAGGTTGAGCTGCGAGAGGAGTTGTGTCGCACGCTCGCGCGCGAGTTCTGCTGCCACTCCACGTGCGACCAGCGGTTCGGCGACGACGTCGATCGCCGCTACCCGCGGGACCGTTCGCAGGAACTGGCTGACATAGCCCATGGTGGCCCGGCGTACATCGAGAACCACGCGCGGATCGGCACTGGCGACGTCGATGATACGATCTTGGTGCGCGACGAGGACCTGGCCGGAATCGACGGCGTAGTTTCCGTAGAGCATCTTGAGGATGGAGCTCTTGCCGATTCCCGATGGACCGCCGAGCACGACGCATTCCCCGTCGGCGACAGAGAAGGAGACGTTTGCGACCACCGGCAGGCGGAGGCCGTCGCGCAAATGCATGGTGAAGCTTTTGGATACTTCGGAGACGACGAGGGGCGTGGCCATGGCTTTGTTCCTGTTCAGACTTGCAGGATCGAGGAGACGAGCAGCTGGGTGTAGGGCTCGCGCGGATCATCGAGCACGCGGTCGGTCAGGCCCTGTTCGATCACCAGTCCGTCCTTCATCACCATCATCCGGTGGGAAAGAAGACGCGCCACTGCAAGATCATGGGTGACGACGATTGCCGAAAGACCGAGATCGTTGACCAGGCCGCGCACGAGGTCGAGGAGCCGTGCCTGCACCGAAACGTCGAGGCCGCCCGTCGGCTCGTCCATGAAAACGAGTCGCGGGCCGGTCACCAGATTGCGTGCGATCTGCAGGCGTTGGCGCATGCCGCCGGAAAAGGCGCGCGGCTGGTCGTCGATGCGGTCTGTGTTGATTTCGACCCGTTCCAGCCAGTTGCTGGCCGTTTCCCGAATATTGCCATAGTGCCGGTCGCCGATCGCCATGAGGCGTTCGCCGACATTGGCGCCGGCCGAAACCGTCATCCTCAGTCCGTCCGCCGGGTTCTGGTGAACGAAGCCCCAGTCGGTGCGCATCAGGAAGCGCCGTTCCGCTTCGCTCATGTGATAGAGGTCGCGATAGCCGCCGTCGCGCATATGGTATTCGACGGTTCCCGTCGTCGGCATCAGCCGTGTCGAGAGGCAGTTGAGGAGCGTGGTCTTTCCCGAGCCCGATTCGCCGACGATCGCCAGCACTTCGCCGGGCCAGAGGTCGAAGGCGACATTGCTGCAGCCGATGCGGTTGCCATAGAATTTCGAGACGTCCCGAACCTTCAGAAGCGGCGTGTCGCTCATTCGGCGGCCTCCTTTTGCTTGCCCAGCAGATGGCCGGCATGGCCATGCTCGCGGCGTTCCTCGCAATGATCCGTATCTGAACAGACGAACATGCGTCCGCCTCGGTCGTCGAGAATGACCTCGTCGAGATAGACGTTCTCGGCCCCGCAGAGCGCGCAGGGCTTGTCGAATGTCTGGATCTCGAAAGGATGATCCTCGAAATCGAGGCTGACCACCTCGGTAAAGGGAGGCACGGCGTAGATGCGCTTCTCGCGGCCGGCGCCGAAGAGCTGCAGGGCTTCGGACATGTGCATCTTCGGATTGTCGAATTTCGGCGTCGGCGAAGGGTCCATGACATAGCGCCCGGCAACCTTGACCGGATAGGCATAGGTCGTGGCGATGCGGCCGTTCTTGGCGATATCTTCGTAGAGCTTCACATGCATGAGGCCGTATTCCTCGAGCGCATGCATCTTGCGGGTCTCGGTCTCGCGCGGCTCGAGGAAGCGCAAGGGTTCGGGGATCGGCACCTGGTAGACCAGGACCTGGTTTTCCCGGAGCTTTTCTTCCGGAATGCGGTGGCGCGTCTGGATGATCGTCGCATCCTTCGTATGCGTGGTGACGGCGACATCGGCGACCTTCTGGAAGAAGGCGCGGATGGAGACCGCATTGGTGGTGTCGTCGGCGCCCTGGTCGATCACCTTCAAAACGTCTTCCGTCCCGATGATCGAGGCGGTGACCTGAACGCCGCCCGTTCCCCAGCCATAGGGCATCGGCATTTCGCGGGAGGCAAAGGGCACCTGGTAGCCCGGGATGGCGATCGCCTTCAGGATAGCCCGGCGGATCATCCGCTTCGTCTGTTCATCGAGATAGGCGAAATTGTAGGAGGCGAGGCCGGCATGATGTGAAACTTCTTCGGACATCAGGCGTTGTCCTTTCTCAACGGGAGAAACTGGCTATGGGAACTGCTTGGATTTTGACGATTTTTATCACGGTCATGGTGACCACGACGCTCGGCAGCGCCTTTTGGTACATCCAGCAAGATCGCGATTGAGTTCGGCCGGGTCATTCCGCGGCCTCGGCCTGTCCGGCGGCGTGATGGCGGCGCGTCGCCTCGAATTCGTTGCGCATGCGCCGCACGAGATCGAGTTCGGCCTGGAAATCGACATAATGAGGTAGCTTCAGGTGCTCGACGAAGCCGGTGGCCTGGACGTTGTCGGAGTGCGAAATGACGAATTCCTCATCCTGCGCCGGGGCGACGATGTCCTCGCCGAGTTCGGAGGCGCGCAGCGCCCGATCGACAAGCGACATGGCCATCGCCTTGCGCTCGCTCTGTCCGAACACCAGGCCGTAGCCTCTCGTGAACTGCGGTGGCGCCTTGGCCGACCCCTTGAACTGGTTCACCATCTGGCATTCCGTGACCCGGATATTACCGAGCGAGACTGCGAACCCTAGCTCGGCTACCTCGATTTCCACTTCCACTTCGCCGATCCGGATCTCGCCCGCAAACGGATGGCTGCGGCCATAGCCGCGCTGGGTGGAATAGGCGAGCGCCAAGAGGAAACCCTCGTCGCCGCGGGCGAGCGCCTGCAAGCGGGTGTCGCGGGCCATCGGGAACTCGATCGGCTCGCGGGTGATGTCGCCGGCGAGATGATCCTCGGGCATGTCGCCATCCGCCTCGATCAGGCCTTCTTCGCCGAGAATATCGGAAACGCGCATCATCGCCTCGGCGGCCGGAGCCTTGAGCACCGGTTCCTGCACCTCACCATCTTCGAGCAGCGACGTATCGAGGAGGCGGTGCGTATAGTCGAAGGTCGGGCCCAGCAGCTGCCCGCCGGGCAGGTCCTTGTAGGTGGCGGAGATTCGGCGCTCGATCTGCATCCGGCCGGTATCGATGGGCACCGAATAGCCGAAGCGTGGCAGTGTCGTGCGATAGGCGCGCAGCAGGAAGATCGCCTCGATCATGTCGCCACGCGCCTGCTTTATTGCCAGTGCGGCGAGCGCCCGATCATGCAGCGAAGCTTCCGCCATCACCCGGTCGACGGCGAGGCCGAGCTGTTCGACGATCTGATTGATCGTGAGCGCGGGAAGCGAGCGGTCGCCCCGGCGCTTGTCGGCGAGTAGCCGGTGCGCGTTGTCGATGGCGGCTTCACCGCCCTTGACGGCAACATACATGGATCAAACCTCCCTGGCGGTGATTCTGCAGGTTCTCGGCAGCCCGAGCATCTGACGTCCCGCAGTCAACACGACATCGATGCCGCGCGGAAACAGCGTGCGGTTGTCGGCCCATTGCCGCAGGAACATCTCGGGCAGGCCCTGTGGTGCGATTGTAGAGGCATCGCGGATGCCGGGTCCGGCGAGCGTCAGTGCCGGCCCCTTGTCGAGGCTCGGGACTTCCAGGACGATCGTCGCGGAGCGGTCGGGATATTCCTGAGTTCCCGTCGCGAAGAGGCCGAAGGAGGAAAGGACGGCGCCGGCTTCCGCGAAGGCGAAGCGGGCCTCGGCCTTTTCGCGGGTGAGCGGCGCTCCGGTATGGAAGCCGATCCACTCCGCGACCGGCGTCTTGGAAAGCGCTGGCGTCAGCCAGACCGGCGTATCGTGGTCGCAGAGCGCCAGCGCGATTGCCCCGGCGGCCGCGCCCATCGGCAGCGGCGGCTCGATCTGCGGCAGGATGGTCCCGACGGTGCCGGGCCGCGCCAAGCAGTCCATCATCATGCGGAAGACGCTCTGGGCGTGGTGGACCGGTTCGGAGAATCCTCCGGTCAGGGCCTCGATCTTCGAATTCATCAGTCCTCTCCCCGTACCATGGTGAAGAAATCGACGCGCGTCCCGGCCGCCTCTTCCGACTTGCTGCGGTTTTCCTCGGCGATCCGGGCGGCGGCCGGCTGCAGCAACTGCTCCTCGATCAGCGGACGCCGCGCGGGGTCCTGCCAGAGCGCGTCGAAGACGGCGGCGAGCTTTGCCCGCTTGAGATTGGCGCCGAGTATGTGGCCGTGCCCGACCAAGCCGTTGCTAAGCCGGACAGTTGCCCGGCTGACGGTGGCTTCGCCGAGATTGAAGGGGGCACCGCCGCCGCCGATCCGGCCGCGTACCATGACGAGGCCGATTTCGGGGCCGCGCAACATCTGGACTTGCGGCTGCTCGGGCAGCGCATCCCACGCGCGCGCCAGGTCTTGCGTGCCGATGCGGGCGAGCAGGTCCACGACGCGCTTGCGCTCGGGTGCCGGGGTTTCCGCGCTTTCCTGTTTTACTTCCATTGCCAGATCCCTAAATGTCTAGTAATATAGACAACTGTACAAGTTATTCTATGGCTACCAACAAGGCGTGACAAGCGTGTGACATGACGCAGCAGAAATCGATGGAACGACAAAAGGGGGTGGCGCTCTGGCGGCAGATAGCCGACAGGATCAGGGCTTCCATTTCGCAGGGCGACTATGACGCGACGGGCATGGTTCCGCCCGAAATGCAGCTTGCCGCGCAGTTCGGCGTCAATCGCCATACGGTACGCAGTGCCTTGGCTGCCCTCGGGCAGGAAGGGATCGTGCACGCCATACAGGGCCGCGGCACAATGATCGACCGGAAGGAAAAGTTCAGTTTTCCAATCGCACGGCGGACCCGCTTCACCGAGGGTATCGGCGATCAGGCGAGAGACGTGCAGGGTCTGCTGCTGTCGTCAGGCCGCGAGCCGGCAAGTGCCGAGGTCGCGCGCTGGCTGGGGCTCGGGCAGCAGAGCCCGGTCACCAGGCTCGACGTGCTGCGCAAGGCGGATGGCCGGCCGCTGTCGCGCTCGACGATCTGGTTTCCTGCCGAGCGCTTCGAGGGTATTGATGAGGCTTTCCGGCGTAGCGGCTCTATCACCAGGGCATTGGTGGAATACGGCGTCACGGACTATCTGCGCGCCGTTACGGAAGTGTCGGCCTGCCATGCCGAGCCCGACGATGTCGCCGAACTCGCCTTGACGCCCGGAGCCATCGTGCTGATGACCCGGGCGCTGAACACCGATATGGACGGTGTCCCGATGCAATACGCGGTCACCCGGTTTCCCGCCGACCGCGTAGAGTTCACCATCAACAATTGATGACGATGGGCGCGTTAGTGCGCGCCCGACATATCGCCGAGGACTTCCTTCGAGGCGACGGTCGAATCCGCCTTGAGTTTGTAGACCATAGGCACGCCGGTCGCGAGATTGAGCTTCAGGATTTCTTCCTTGGAGAGCCGGTCGAGAACCATCACCAGAGCGCGCAGCGAATTGCCGTGCGCGGCGACGAGAACCTTCTCGCCACGCAGGACCCGCGGCAGGATTTCCGTCATGTAGTAGGGCCAGACGCGGGCGCCGGTGTCGCGAAGGCTTTCGCCGCCGGGCGGCGGAACGTCATAGGAGCGGCGCCAGATATGCACCTGCTCCTCGCCCCATTTGGCTCGCGCATCGTCCTTGTTGAGACCGGAGAGATCGCCGTAGTCGCGCTCGTTGAGCGCCTCGTCGCAAATCGTTTCGAGGTCAGGCTGACCGACATTGTCGAGCACGATCTGGCAGGTTCTCTGTGCCCGCGACAGGACGGAGGTGAACGCAATGTCGAACTTGATGCCGTAGTCCGCTAGCGCCTTGCCGCCGGCATTGGCCTCCTGGACGCCCAGCTCGGTCAGGCCCGGGTCCTTCCAGCCGGTGAACAGGTTCTTCAAGTTCCATTCGCTCTGGCCGTGGCGCACGAGCACGAGAGTACCGCTCATAGGGAGAATCCTTCGCAATTGTGATCAGATAGACGAGGAGAGCCCGAGGACATCGAGCATCGAATAGAAACCGGGCTTGCGCTCGCGTGCCCAGAGGGCTGCTTTGAGCGCACCGCGCGCGAAGATCGAGCGGTCGCCGGCGCTGTGCGACAGCGTCACGACCTCGCCCTCTCCGGCAAGAAGGACAGAATGTTCCCCGACCACCGAACCGCCGCGAAGCGTCGCAAAGCCGATCGAGCCGGTTTCGCGCGCGCCGGTATGGCCGTCGCGCACCCTGACGGAATGGGAGGCGAGATCGACGCCGCGTCCCCGGGCCGCTGCCTCCCCGAGCAGGAGTGCTGTCCCCGAGGGAGCGTCCACCTTGTGCTTGTGGTGCATTTCGAGCACCTCGATGTCCCAGCCCGCTTCGTCCAGCGCGCGCGCTGCTTGCTGGACAAGCACCGCGAGCATATTGACGCCGAGGCTCATGTTTCCGGATTTGACGATCCTCGCATGGCGTGCGGCGGCAACAATCTTGGCCTCGTCTTCCGCCGAGCAACCGGTGGTGCCGATCACATGCACGATCCGCGCCTGGGCGGCGAGCCCGGCAAATTCCGTGGTGGCCGCTGGCGAGGTGAAGTCGATGACACCGTCGGCGCTGACGAAGGCGGCGAGCGGATCGTCAGTCACGGGAATGCCGATCGGTCCGAGCCCCGCGATCTCGCCGGCGTCCTTGCCGAGGCAGGCGGAGCCGGGACGTTCGATAGCGGCATGAAGCGCCACGCCCTTCGTCTCGTGGATCAATCGGATCAGCGTCTGGCCCATCCTTCCGCCGGCCCCAACAACGACGAGCTTCATCGCGCCCTCCATGATCATGCGTAACCTCAGAAAAACTCGCTCTTGTCGGCGGTCGGCTGCAACTGGTTCAGGCGAGCGTAAAGCCCGTCCGGGCGCTGTGCAAGCGCATCATGCGTCCCTTCCTCGGCGATCAGGCCACCCTGCATGACTATGATCTTGTCGGCCTGTATCACGGTTGAGAGACGGTGGGCGATGACGACTACCGTGCGCCCGCTCATGGCCACGTCCAGCGCCCTCTGCACTGCCGCCTCCGATTCGGTGTCCAATGCCGAGGTGGCTTCGTCCAGAAGCAGGATAGGAGCATTGCGCACCAGCGCGCGGGCGATCGACAGCCGCTGGCGCTGGCCGCCGGAAAGCGTCACGCCGTTTTCACCGACGGGCGTGTCGTAGCCGAGCGGCTGTGCAAGAATGAAGTCGTGGGCATAGGCAAGTTTGGCGGCTTCTTCGATATCGGCATCGGTCGCATCCGGCCGGCCGTAGCGGATATTATCGCGGATCGTGCCTTCGAAGAGGTAGGGCTGTTGCGACACATAGGCGAGATGCTTGCGCAGCGAGGCCTTGGTTACATCGGCGATATTCTGGCCGTCGATCAGGATCTGCCCTTCATCGGGATCATAAAAGCGCGGGACAAGCGTGATGACGGTCGACTTGCCGGCGCCGGATGGACCAACGAGCGCCGTTGTCTTTCCGCCCTCGGCTACGAAATCGATGCCCTTGAGAACTTGCTCGCCATTCGCATAGGCGAACTTGACTCCACGGAATTCGATGCGTGCGGCGCTGACCTGAAGCTCGGCGGCGCCGGGCCTGTCGTGCTGATGGGTCTGCATGTCGAGGATTTCGTAGATCATCCGCGCATTGACCACGGCCCGCTCCATCTGCACCTGCAGCTTGGCCAGCCGCTTTGCCGGTTCATAGGCCATCAGCAGGGCCGCGATGAACGAGAAGAACGCGCCGGGCAGCACACCGCCATAGATCGAACGGAACGCGGCATAGGCAAGTACGCTGGAAATGGCGACGCCGGCGAAGGTTTCGGTGAGCGGCGTCGTGCGTTCGCTGAGCCGCGCGATACGATTGCCGCGCTTTTCCGCCGCTTCGATCGTGCCGCTGACCTTGCGCTCGAGTTCCTCCTCCATCGTGAAGGCCTTGACGATCGCGATACCCTGGACCGTCTCCTGCATGGCGCCGAGCACATGGCTGTTGAAGATGACCGATTCACGGGTCGCGTTGCGCAACCGCTTGGAAATCTGGCGAAGGGCATAGAGCAGCGGTGGCGCGACGACGAACACGATCAGCGTCAGGACAGGGTCCTTGAACAGCATCACGCCGATCAGTGCGACCAGGGTCAGGAGGTCGCGCGCCATCGATGTGACCGTCAGGTTGAGGACGTCGCGAATGCCGTTGATGTTCTGGCTGATCTGCGCCGCCAGATGGGCCGAACGGGATTCGCTGAAATAGCCGAGCGACAGCGTCATGAGGTGCGAGAACAGGCGACGCTGGTAACTGGCGACGATGCTGTTGCCGATCTTCGACAGCGTGACCGCCTGTCCGTAGCCGGCAAGTCCGCGCAGGATAAAGGCAAGAAGAATGGAACCGCAGATCAGCCAGACGACATCGGCGCGCTGCTTGGCGAAGGCCTCGTTGACGACCGCTTCCATGATCCAGGCGGTGAAGGCGGTCGAGAGCGCCACGAGGACGAGACAGAAGATGGCAAAGACGTAACCACCCACATGGTCGCGGCCGTTCTCTGCGATGGTGCGCTTCAGGACCGCCGTTACGCTGCTGGAACTGACGGGCGTCTTGTGTGTCGTGCTGGCTTCCAAATAAAGGCATTCCCTGTCGAACTGGGCATCCGGCGGCCCGGATGCGGTGGCTTGGGCGCTCTATAACCAGTCGGATGCTTTTTGACCATAGAAATCGGATAGGCCCCGAGCCGTGCGATCAGCGACGCCAGTGCCGCCCGTCGGTCGCCAGCCCGAAGTTCGTCGGTGTCCGGGCAAAGGCCGCAAGCCCCGAAAGGGCGGCCAGCGGATGGGTGACGACGAAGGTCGGTATTGTCCGCAGCAGCCCCGTATGCGGCGCCTTGTCCTCGAAGGCGGCGCGGAACTCGGGCTTCTTGAGTGCCGGGACGATCTTGTGCGGAATACCCCCGGCAAGGAAGACACCGCCCTTCGCCATGAATATGAGAGCGAGGTCGCCCGCCAGCCGGCCGAGATAGGTGACGAAAAGCGAGAGCGTTTCCTCCGCCTGGGCATCGCTTTGCGCAAGCGCGTGGGCGGTGACGTCGGCCGGGTCCGTCCATTTCGGGGTGATGCCATCGGCGGTGCAGACGGCGTCGTAGATATTGATGATGCCCCGGCCGCAAAGAAGTTGCTCGCCCGAGATCCGCCCTTCGATCCGCGCCACGTGCGGGAAAATCTCGAAGTCGCGCTCGCTGCGCGGGCCGATATCGACATGTCCGCCTTCGCCCGGCACGGGAAACCAGGTGTGCTGCGCATGGATCATTCCGGCAACGCCAAGCCCGGTGCCTGGTCCGAGCACCACGCGCGAGGCGATTGGGCTCGAGGAAAGGGGGCCGATCGGCTCGCGGTATTCCTCCGAGAGAGAGGCGACGGCGAGCGCCTGAGCCTCGAAATCGTTGACGATCATGACGTCGTCAAAGCCGAGATCGTCAATCATGCCCTTGGGGCGGACCACCCAATCACAATTGGTCAGAGGAATTTCGTCGTCGTTGATCGGACCGGCGACCGCGAGGATTGCCGAGCGTGGCTGAACCGACGTCTTGTCGAGAACGCATTGCTGGATTGCCTCGTCGATGGTGGCGAAATCGGCTGTATGCACCGTCGGAAACTGTCGAGGTTCGGCGTAGGCGTCGATCAGGATAGAGAAACGCGCATGTGTGCCCCCGATATCACCGATCAGGATGGGAAAAGTGAGCTGGACGTTGTCGATGAGCTTGGGCATGGCCGGTTCCGTTGCGATCCAAAAATCAGGGGCGGTTTGTCAGTTCGTATTCGCGGTTATCACAATCTCGGCGGTGGCGAGGTTGAGCGCCATCGGGATGTCGTAGACGATGGCAAGCCGCATCAGGGCCTTTACATCCACATCATGAGGCATGGATGTCAAAGGATCGACAAGGAAAATCAGCGTCTGGATTTCTCCGGTCGCAATCATGGCGCCGATCTGCTGGTCACCGCCGAGCGGTCCGCTTTTGAGACGGATGATGTCGAGGTCCGGGCAAGCTTCCTTGACATGCCCCCCTGTCGTGCCGGTGGCAACGATGCGCCAGGCGGAAAGCGCATGCATATGATGGCGCGCAAACGCCGCCATATCGTCCTTTTTCTGGTCGTGGGCGATCAGGGCAATGCACTTGCGGGCAGACATGGCTCAATCCGGTCGGGCTTTTAAATCGATTTGATAGCCTTCTATACCAGGAAAAGGCCCTTTGAAAAGGCTCGGCAAGCCGAACTCCGGGAGGTGTGTCAGTTTTGCGCCGGGCGCGGCATCGGCACCGGGATGACGGCAGGGGGGACTGTGGGAAGCTCGGCCGCTAGGGCGGCAGCAATTCCCGCGCTCGGCGCCGGCGAAGGAGCAAGCGCGGAGACGGGAGAAGCCCCTCCGCCATAAGTCACTTCCATCTCGCTTTGCGGGCCGGGCGCGGAAAGCACCGCCGCACAGGCCTTCGGCATGTCGGAGAGTTGCATCGGGCGCGGCGGCTTCGGCGGCTTGGCGTTCGGATCCTTCTTCGGCTTCGCCCAGGGCTCGTCGGTGAACCACCAGGCCAGCGACTTGTCGCAGCCGTCACCGGCCGGAACCGCCGTCTGCGGCTTGCAGCCGGCAGCGCCCTGCGGGCATTTTATGCGGATATGGAAATGCGCGTCGTGGCCGTAGACCGGCCGCACCTTGCCGAGCGCCGAGCGGTCGCCCTTCCAGGTGTCGCAGAGCTTCTTCTTGATCGCCGGATTGACGAAGATGCGCTCGACCTGCGGATAGCTCGCTGCCAGCATGATGAGGCGCGCATGGGCCTGTGTCCAGGTTTTCGGATTGATGGTCAGGAACTTCTTTTCCTGCAGCATCGAGGTGAACGGCAAGTCCTCGCGCTCCTGTGCGGAGAGCCGGCGGTCGGGCATCGGCGTCAGCCAGATGTCGGCGTCGAGACCGATCTGGTGCGAGGCGTGGCCGTTGAGCATCGGCCCGCCGCGCGGCTGCGACACGTCGCCGATCAAAATGCCCGGCCAACCGATGCTTGGCGCATCCTTGGACAGCCGTTCGATGAGCGAGATCATCTGCGGATGGCCCCAGCGGCGGTTGCGTGACAGCCGCATGGCCTGCCAGTTCGGTCCGTCGACCGGAATGGCGACCGCGCCGGCGATGCAGCCCTTCGAGTAGAATCCGTAAGGAACGGGCGCGGCGAGTGCGGGCAGCCTGACACTGCCGAAGAGTTGCTTGGCGGCCGGTCCTTCGGCAGCATGACCATACTGAGACGTCATCGCCGCGCTTGCGCCCATGGCGAGCGCCATTGCCAGCGCCCTGAGCCACTTTCTCGTTCCTGATGCCATTGTCCCGTTCCGCCGCATTGCATGAGCCCGCCGCAGCGGGTGATTTGCCGATAGTCTATCGTGAATTGCGAATTTGGTGAATCCGTGGCTTCGGCGGATTGCGGCCGTCGCTCATTCCGTCGGCGGCCGCGTCTGTTTTTTGCCGCGGTTTTGCTTATGCTGGCGGAAACCTGAAGAAAATGAGGGGTGATTTACATGGGTTTGGCGAAAGTGCGGGTTGGGTTGTTTGCCGTAGCGATGCTCTTGGTTGCGGCGGAACAGCCGGTTCAGGCCGAAGAGCCGGCCGGGCCATGGCAACACGCAACGGCGATCATTGCCCCGCCGAAATATGCCGAAGGCTTCACGCGCTTCGGCTATGTCAATCCGGATGCGCCGAAGGAGGGCCAGCTCCGGCTCTCCGCCAGCGGCACCTTCGATAGCTTCAATCCGGTGCTCGACAAGGGCGAACTTGCCGCCGGCCTGGCGCCGCGCGTGTCGAAGGTGACGGAAACGTTGATGAAGCCTTCGATGGACGAGGTCGATGCGGAATACGGCCTTCTGGCCGAGGCTGTCGCTTACCCGGCGGATTATTCCTACGCGAAGTTTCGCCTTCGCCCCGAGGCGCATTGGGCCGATGGCAAGCCGGTCACGCCGGAGGACGTGGTTTTCAGCTTCGAAAGCTTCAAGGAACTCAACCCTCAATATGCAGTCTACTATGCGCATGTCGTGAAGGCGGAAAAGACGGGCGACCGCGAGGTTACCTTCACCTTCGACGAGAAGAACAACAGCGAGTTGCCCAACATCGTCGGCCAGCTCGACATCGTGCCGAAGCACTGGTGGACGGGTTCGGGGCCGGATGGCAAGCGGCGCGACATTTCCAGGACCACACTGGAGCCGATCCTCGGGTCCGGCCCCTACAAGATCGCCTCCTTCTCTCCCGGCGCCCGCATTGCCTACGAATTGCGCGATGATTACTGGGGCAAGGATCTTAACGTAAACATCGGCTATAATAACTTCCGAACCGTGGATTACACCTATTTTGCCGATCTCGATGTCGAGTTCGAAGCGTTTCGCTCTGGCAGTACCGATTACTGGTGGGAAAATTCCGCGATGCGCTGGGCCCGTAGCTACGACTTCCCGGCCGTCGCCAACGGTCAGGTCAAGCGGGAGATAGTGGAAAACGACTATCGCTCGTCGGGTGTCCTCGTCGGTTTCATTCCGAACATGCGTCGCGACAAGTTCAAGCATCCCAAATTGCGGCGGGCGCTCAATCTCGCCTTCGATTTCGAGGAATTGAACCGCACGATATTCTTCAATCAGTACCAGCGCATCGATAGCTATTTCTTCGGAAGCGAGCTTGCGTCGAAGGGACTGCCGGACGGTGCAGAACTGGAAATCCTCAACCCGTTGAGAGACCAGTTGTCGCCGGAAGTCTTCACCACGGAGTATAAGAACCCGGTCGGTGGCGACCCGGCCAAGATGCGCGACAACCTGCGCACTGCTGTGACTCTGTTCCGGGAGGCCGGCTACGAAATCAAGAACGGCCGGATGATGGAAAGCAAGACTGGTGCGCCGCTGACTTTCGAAATCCTCTTGAACGGACCGACGATCGAGCGCGTTGCCCTGCCGTTCGCCGAAAACCTGAGAAAGATCGGCGTGGATGTCAGCGTCCGCACGGTCGACGCCGCCCAATATAGCAACCGGGTTCGCAACTTCGACTACGACATGATCTACCTGGGCTGGGCGCAGTCCCTGCGTCCGGGCAACGAACAGGCCAACTATTGGGGCTCGAAGGCCGTCGATCAGCAGGGATCGCAAAACTATGCGGGCATCAGCGATCCGACCATCGATGCGCTGGTCAAGCAGATAATCTATGCCAAGGACAGGCCGACGCTGGTAGCGACGACCAAGGCACTGGATCGTGTGCTCCTGGCGGGCAATTACGTGGTGCCGAGCTACACGGCCCGTTTCGCGCGCCTGGCCTATTGGGAAAAGCTTGTCCATCCCGCCGAGCTGCCTACCTATTCCTCGGGCTTCCCGGACATCTGGTGGTCGAAAGCGGCTGCGAAGTGATACGCGGGCTTTGCGCTTATCCACCGAGCGGATAGGAATGGAGGAAACGAATCGGTGCCACCGGAAGGGACCCGCGGATTGATGCGCGCAAACGGGATGACGATGGTTGAGCTGGGCTTGTGTCGGGCGGGAGCAATAGCCTGATGGGCGGCTATATCCTGCGGCGCCTGCTTTTGATGATCCCCACCATTGTCGGGATCATGGGCATTTCCTTCCTAGTCATTCAGTTCGCACCCGGCGGCCCGGTCGAGCAGGTCATTGCCCAGCTGACGGGGCAAGGCGACAGCGCCGACCAGCGCCTGACCGGCGGCGGAGACATGCTGAACCAGCAGCAGTTCGGCGCCGACGAGATGAATTCCAGGTATCGCGGCGCCCAAGGGCTTGATCCAGAACTGATCGCCAAGCTGGAAAAGCAGTTCGGCTTCGACAAGCCGCCGCTGACCCGCTTTCTCGAAATGATGTGGAACTATATCCGTTTCGATTTCGGCGAGAGCTTCTTCCGTAATACCACGGTCATCGATCTCATCGTCGAGAAGATGCCGGTATCGATCTCGCTCGGCGTCTGGATTCTGATCATCTCCTATGCGATCTCCATTCCGCTCGGAATCAAGAAGGCGGTGGAGGACGGGTCGCCCTTCGACGTCTGGACCTCCGGTGTCATCGTCATCGGCTATGCGGTGCCGAGCTTCCTCTTCGGCATCCTCTTGATCGTGCTTTTCGCCGGCGGATCTTTTTTCGACTGGTTCCCCTTGCGTGGTCTGGTATCGGACAATTTCGCTGAACTCTCCTGGTGGCAGAAGATCATCGATTATTTCTGGCACCTGACGCTGCCGCTGACCGCGCTGCTCCTGTCGGCCTTCGCCACCACGACGCTTCTGACCAAGAATTCCTTCATCGACGAGATCAAGAAGCAATATGTCGTCACTGCCCGCGCCAAGGGTCTGGGCGAGCGCCAGGTGCTGTACGGCCACGTATTCAGGAACGCCATGCTGATCGTCATCGCCGGTCTTCCCGGCGCTTTTATCTCGGCTTTCTTCACTGGCTCGCTGCTGATCGAGAACATCTTCTCACTCGACGGTCTCGGTCGGCTCGGCTACCTGTCGGTGGTCAACCGTGACTATCCGATCGTGTTTGCGACCCTCTACATCTTCTCGCTGATGGGCCTGGTCGTCGGCCTTGTCTCCGACCTGATCTACACCTGGATCGACCCGCGCATCGATTTCGAGCGGAGGGATGTCTGACATGACTTGCGTCGATCTCTCCTCCACCGATTCCCTGGCCCCGGTAAAGAAGCCGTGGCTGTCGCCGACCAACAAGCGCAGGCTGGAAAACTTCAAGGCCAATCGCCGGGGTTACTGGTCGTTCTGGCTCTTCATGGTCCTCTTCGTGCTGAGCCTGTTTGCCGAGTTCATCGCCAACGACCGGCCACTCGTCGTCTCCTACAAGGGCGAGATCCTTTTTCCGGTGCTCGTCGACTATCCGGAGGAGAAATTCGGCGGCTTCCTGGCCGTCACAGACTATCGCTCGCCCTTCATCTCCGAGGAAATCGAGGCCAACGGCTGGATGGTCTGGCCGCCGATCCGCTATTCCTACCGGACGGTGAATTCCAATATCCCCCATTCCGCCCCGACGGCCCCCTTCTGGCTGATGGACAAGCAGGAGCGTTGTTCGGCCTATCCCTTGGGCACCGAGGATCCGAATTGTGTTCTCGGCAATCTGAATTGGCTGGGTACCGACGATCAGGCGCGCGACGTCACGGCCCGGATGATCTACGGGTTCCGCATTTCCGTTCTCTTCGGACTCATCCTGACCATCTGCTCGGCCCTGGTTGGTGTCACGGCCGGCGCCATTCAGGGCTATTTCGGCGGCTGGACCGATCTCCTGATGCAGCGCTTCATCGAAATCTGGTCGTCCATGCCGGTGCTCTACATCCTGCTGATCATCGCGGCCATCCTGCCGCCGGGCTTCTTCGTCCTGCTCGGCATCATGCTGCTGTTTTCCTGGGTGAGCTTCGTGGGCATCGTTCGCGCCGAGTTCCTGCGCGCCCGCAATTTCGAATATGTCAACGCCGCCCGCGCACTCGGCGTCGGCAACTGGACGATCATGTTCCGCCATCTCCTGCCCAATGCCATGGTGGCGACGCTGACCTTCCTTCCCTTCATCCTGTCGGGTTCGATCACCACGCTCACCTCGCTCGATTTCCTCGGTTTCGGCATGCCGCCCGGCTCGCCCTCGCTCGGAGAACTGATCGCCCAGGGCAAGCGCAATCTGCAGGCGCCGTGGCTGGGGCTCACGGCCTTCTTCACCATGTCGATCATGCTGTCGCTGCTGATCTTCGTCGGAGAAGCCGTGCGCGATGCCTTCGATCCGCGAAAGACGTTCAAATGACCGCGCCGCTTCTTTCCGTCCGTGATCTGTCGGTGGCCTTCCAGCAGGGGGGCAAGGAGACGCTTGCCGTCGACCGGATCAGCTTTGATGTCGGCCAGGGGGAGGTTGTGGCGCTGGTCGGCGAGTCCGGGTCCGGCAAGTCTGTCTCGGCGCTGTCGATCCTGAAATTGCTACCTTATCCGGCGGCAAACCATCCGTCGGGCCAGATCCTGTTCGAGGGCCGTGACCTGATGACGGCGCCGGAGCGCGAGCTGAGATCCGTGCGCGGCAACGAGGTCACGATGATCTTCCAGGAGCCGATGACCTCGCTCAATCCGCTCCACACCATCGAGAAGCAGATCGGTGAGATCCTTGCCCTTCACCAGGCCATGATCGGCCCCGCCGCCCGCGACCGCACGCTCGAGCTCCTGCGCCAGGTCGGTATCCGCGACCCCGAAAAGCGCCTCGCGGCCTATCCTCATGAATTGTCGGGCGGACAGCGCCAGCGCGTGATGATCGCCATGGCGCTCGCCAACCGGCCGAAGCTTCTGATCGCCGATGAGCCGACAACGGCCCTCGACGTCACCGTGCAGGCGCAGATCCTCGAATTGCTGCGCGAGCTGAAATCCGCGCACGGCATGTCGATGCTCTTTATCACCCATGATCTCGGCATTGTGCGCAAGTTCGCCGATCGGGTCTGCGTCATGACCAAGGGCAAGATTGTCGAAAGCGGACCGGTCGAGGAGATCTTTTCGAATCCGCAGCACGACTATACCCGCCATCTGCTCGCCTCCGAGCCGCGCGGCGAACCGCCAAAATCGGACCTGCAGAAGCCGGTCGTCATGCAGGGCGACGATATTCGGGTCTGGTTCCCGATCAAGGCCGGCTTCCTGCGCAAGGTCGTCGACCATGTGAAAGCGGTCGACGGCGTCGACATGGTGCTGCGGGCGGGCCAGACGCTGGGCGTCGTCGGCGAATCCGGTTCCGGCAAGACGACGCTCGGGCTTGCGCTGGCCCGCATGATCGCCTCCGAAGGGCGGATCAGTTTCATCGGCCAGGAGATCGATCGATATTCCTTCAAGGACATGCGGCCGCTGCGCAACCGCCTGCAGGTCGTTTTCCAGGATCCCTACGGATCGCTCAGTCCGCGCATGTCGGTGGGCGAAATCATTGCCGAGGGGCTGAAGGTGCATGAGCACGACCTTACGCCCGGCGAGCGCGATACCCGCGTCTGCTGGGCGCTCGAGGAGGTCGGCCTCGATACAGCCACCCGCTGGCGCTATCCGCACGAGTTTTCCGGCGGCCAGCGGCAACGCATCGCCATTGCCCGCGCCATGGTCCTGAAACCGCGCTTCGTCATGCTCGACGAGCCGACATCGGCGCTCGACATGAGCGTCCAGGCGCAAGTCGTCGATCTCCTGCGCGATCTGCAGCAGCGGCACGACCTTGCCTATCTCTTCATCAGCCATGATCTGCGCGTGGTAAAGGCGCTCGCCAACGACGTCATCGTCATGCGTATGGGCAAGGTGGTCGAGCAGGGGCCGGCGGCCGAGCTCTTTGCGGCGCCGAAGGCAGACTATACGCGCGCCCTCATGGCCGCCGCCTTCAACCTCGAAGCCGTCGAAACCGGCGCAATCAGCCAATAATCGAACACAGGTGCCCCATGGCCGGAAAAAGCCCCATAGTCGTTGATCTGAAATTCTCGCGCTCCAGCGTCGCTGAGGCATTGGAAGGGGCCTTTCGGGGCCGCGAGGTCATCAACATGGCGCTGCCGGAAAATGCCGGTCGGGATCTGCAAGGTATCGACTACGCGGTGGTGTGGAAGCCCGATCCCGCCCTCTTTTCGCGCACGAAGGACCTCAAGATCATCTTTTCGGGTGGCGCCGGTGTCGATCATATCCTGTCGGCCTACAAGCTACCGGACCTGCCGGTCGTCCGCTTCGTCGATCGCAGTCTTACCGACCGCATGAGCGAATGGGTGGTGTTGCAGGCTCTGAGCCATCTGCGCCGGGCACCCGCCTATGCAGCCCAGCAGCGGGCGCGCCTGTGGCGCGAAATCGATCCCCAGCCCGAGGCGCGCGATGTCACGGTCGGTGTCATGGGTCTCGGCGTGCTCGGCCAGGACGCGGCGAAGAAGCTGAAGCTCATGGGCTTCAATGTCATCGGCTGGTCGCGCAGCCCCAAGCATATCGAGGGTATCGAGACCTTCGATGCGGCGAGGCTCTACGCCTTCCTCTCCCGGACCGACATTCTCGTCGGCCTGCTGCCGCTGACGGCGGATACGAAAGGCATCTATGACGCCTCGCTCTTCGCCCGCCTCCGCCACGGCGGCGCGCTCGGCAAGCCGGTCTTCATCAATGCCGGTCGCGGCGGCAGCCAGGTGGAATCGGATATTGTCGAGGCGCTGGAGAAGGGTATCCTGGGTGCCGCCTCTCTCGATGTCTTCGAGACGGAGCCGCTGTCGCCGGAAAGCCCGCTATGGGCCATGGAAAACGTCATCGTCACGCCTCATGCCGCCGCCTCTTCGGACGTCCGCGCGCTGTTTGCCCATGTCGAGGCCCAGATCGCCCGTTTCGAAATCGGCCAGCCCCTCGAATACGTCGTCGATCGCGACGCCGGCTATTGATCCTGTCTTCTTCCGGTTCTTCGGAACAATAGGCCTTTCCCCCCGTTTGACCTGAGACAGCGGCACAGTGATGCCGCGCTTCAGCACGACAGGGAGAGACCCATGACCAGCCGAACTGACTTGCCTGACGACACCGACCGTCGCACGCGCGGCCTGCGGCCCGAACCCGTCACTGCCACGGAAGCACGCCAGGGTTTTCGCGGGCGCCCCGTTTTGATCGTATTGCTCGCCGGCATCGTGCTTGCCTTGCTCGTCTGGATTCCCGCCGAGTGGTGGGGCAATGCGATTGCGCCGAAAAACCCGTCCAACCAGCCTGCCCAGGAACAGGCGCCTTCGCCGGCGGAGAACACGCCTGCCCGGCCATAATTCCTAGCAGCCGGTTCGCTATGGACTTCGGTCGCGTATTTTTCGATAAGGTTGCATCGGGAGCAGCGAGCCGCACGGGTTGGCTGTCGAATTTGCGGCCCTGACCCGGCCGTGCTTGGCAGGGCGGGAAATCAATGACGAAGACCGATATCGCGACCCGTGTGTACAATCACACCTGGAAGCTCGATCCGATCGTTCGCAGCTTGATCGATACCGACTTCTACAAGCTTCTGATGCTGCAGATGATCTGGAAGCTTTATCCGGATGTCGATGCGACCTTTTCCCTGATCAACAGAACCAAGACGGTGCGCCTTGCCGAGGAGATCGACGAGGGCGAATTGCGCGAACAGCTCGATTTCGCCCGCACTCTGCGTCTCAGCAAAAAGGAGGCGATCTGGCTTGCCGGCAACACCTTCTATGGCAAGGCCCAGATCTTCGAGCCGGAATTCCTCGCCTGGCTCGCGAATTTCCAGCTGCCGGAATACGAACTCTCGAAAAGGGACGGCCAGTTCATCTTGAATTTCCATGGCCGCTGGAAGGAAACCACTATGTGGGAAATTCCGGCCCTTGCCATCATCAACGAACTGCGTTCGAGGTCCGTCGCCAAGACCATGGGCCTTTTTACGCTCGACGTGCTTTACGCCCGTGCCAAGGCCAAGATGTGGGCCAAGGTCGAGCGGCTGCGAGAGCTTCCGGGTCTCAGGATTTCCGATTTCGGCACGCGCCGGCGCCACAGCTTTCTTTGGCAGCGGTGGTGCGTGGAAGCCCTGAAGGAGGGCATCGGCCCTGCCTTCACCGGCACCAGCAATGTGCTGCTGGCCATGGATTCAGACCTCGAGGCGGTCGGCACGAACGCGCACGAACTGCCCATGGTGACTGCGGCGCTCGCCAATAATGACGAGGAGCTGGCCGCTGCCAATTACAACGTGATGCGGGACTGGAACCGGCTCTATGGCGGCAATCTGCTGATTGTCCTGCCCGATACGTTCGGCACCGCCGCCTTCCTTCGCAACGCACCGGACTGGGTTGCCGACTGGACGGGCTTCCGGCCCGATAGCGCGCCGCCGATCGAAGGCGGCGAGAAGATCATCGATTGGTGGAGGAAGATGGGCCGGGATCCGCGCCAGAAACTGCTGATCTTTTCCGATGGCCTCGATGTCGATGCGATTATCGACACCTACCGTCACTTCGAGGGCAGGGTGCGCATGAGCTTCGGCTGGGGTACCAACCTCACCAACGACTTTGCCGGCTGTGCCCCGCGCGAAATCGAGGGCCTGAAGCCGATATCGCTGGTCTGCAAGGTCAGCGATGCGAATGGGCGGCCCGCCGTCAAGCTCTCCGATAACCCGAAGAAGGCGACCGGCGATCCGGCCGAGATCGAGCGCTACCTGAAGCTCTTCGGTTCCGAGGATCGCGTCGAGCAGCCGGTCTTCGTCTGAGGGCGCAGTCGGCCCGACCTTGCCAATCGGATCGGCCCGCCTGTAAGCTCCCCGCCGGGGACCAGGCGATCGCAGGAGGAGAATATCCATGGACATGAACGGAAGCGAACGGATCGAAGCGCCGATCGAGACGGTCTGGCAGGCTTTGAACGATGCGGAAATCCTGCGGCAGGCCATTCCCGGCTGCGAAAGCCTTGAAAAGACTTCCGACAAGGACATGACCGCGAAGGTGGTCCTGAAAATCGGACCGATCAAGGCCCGCTTCGAAGGCGCGGTGGAGCTCCTCAATCTCAATCCGCCGACATCCTATACGATCAGCGGCGAGGGAAAGGGCGGCATGGCCGGCTTTGCCAAGGGCGGCGCCGATGTCTTGCTGGAAGCCGACGGCGACGCGGCGACCGTCCTGTCCTACAACGTCAAGGCCGAGGTCGGCGGCAAGATCGCCCAGCTCGGGAGCCGCCTGATCGACTCCACCGCCAAGAAGCTCGCCGGCGAGTTCTTTTCCAAATTCGCAACCTTGGTCGCTGGAGGCTCGGGGCAGGTCTAGGGCCGACCGACCGAGGAAACCAGGGCAGGCGCCGCTGCCCTGCCGGCGAACTATGCGTTCGCCGGGATTGCGAAGTCCATCCGGAAGCCGTGGCCTATCTCCGCCCGGCGCTCACCGTGTTCCGTGCCGGGACAATCATGCAGAATGAATATTCACCATGGCAATGATCCAATGGCGTTCGGACGTGCATTCATTCCCGATTGCTGATAAATGTAGACAAACGCGAGAGTTTTTCCCGCTGTGCTATATTTGCGCGACTTCGATGAAACAGAAACAGGCAGGTGCTGCATGCGTGGATTGTTCTCGAATTTTGCATTCGTCCTCCTTCTGGCCGGCGCCTGGCTTCAGGGACATGGAGCCGTAGCTGAGACCTTGCGGCTGGGGGGTACGGGTGGCGCAATGCCGATGGCGCAGCACATCGCCACCGCCTATGCCGCAGCCGGCGGACCCACCATCGAGATCGTGCTCGACCTTGGCAGTTCAGGCGCGATCCGCGCAACCGGCGATGGTGTCATCGACCTGGCGATTTCCTCGCGGCCGCTGAAGGCCGAGGAAACGGCGCGTGGATTGACTGCGGTCCCCCTTGCCCGGACCGCGATGGTACTGGTCACGTCGCGCCGCCAGCCGGGCGGCTTGAAGAGTGCCGACCTCCCGGGAATATTCGCCGCGAATGACCCGAAATGGGAGGACGGATCGCCGATCCACATCATCCTGCGGCCCAGGACAGAGACCGATACGGAGTTGTTCATACGGCATTTCCCGGGAATGGCCAGGGCGCTCGAAGCTGCGCGGCGGCGTCCCGAGGTCCCGGTCGCTCCCACCGATCAGGACAATGCCAAGATGGCTGAAGAGTTGAAGGGGTCCTTGACCCCGTCCGGCCTGAGCCAGATCGTCGTCGAAAAACGCAATCTGCGGCTTGTGCCGATCGATGGCGTGGAGCCCACCCTGGAGAACTTCGAAAAGGGCACATATCCCTACGATAAGCCTTACTACCTCGTCCATTCCGCAAAATCGGCCGCCGTAGCGCAGGCCCTGCTCGACTTCCTGCGTTCCGAGAAAGGTCAAGGTGTTCTCCGCGAAGCCGGATGTCTGCTGGCTGGCGAGTGAGGAGTGCCAATGACTTCACCTTCTCTCCGCACCCTGGTCAGTGCGATCGGACTGACTATAGCGCTGGCAACGGCAATCCTTGCCCCGCTCACCTTTCTCTTGGATGCGTATTCCGACACGACACGGACGCTGCAATTCAAGGCCGGGCTCGGCAGCAATCGGGTTGCCCAGTATATTTATTCCCACAATTCCCTTTGGCAGTATCAGCAGCTGCGTTTGGCCGAACTGATCGAGCTTCCGTTCGCCGACGAAGAACCCATTCAGCAAAGGATACTAACTGCGGACCAGCAGCTGGTGCTGGAAGTCGGGGCGTCGCCGCGCGCGCCGATCATCACCAGGCGTGTTCCGATTGCCGTTTCAGGAACCCTTCGCGGTCATCTCGAAGTGGCGACCAGCTTCCGCACTCAACTCTATCAAGCGGGATTGGTTACGATCCTGAGTTCGCTGCTTGGTTTCGGCATGTATTTCGCGCTGCGTATCTTTCCCCTGCGTGTGCTCGATCAGACGATCGGTGCCCTGGAGGAGAGCCGCGAGAGATTGTCGACGCAGAATGAACGTCTTGGTATCAGCGAAACGCAGCTGTTGAATGCGCTCCAGATGGCGCGCGCAGGCAACTGGGAATACGACGTTCCAAACGACCTCTTTACCTTCAACGACAATTTCTATCTCATTTTCCACACCACCGCCGAGGCGGTGGGCGGCTATACGATGAGTTCGGCCGAATACGCCAGACGCTTCGTGCATCCGGTTGAATACGAGGTCGTTGGCGCAAAGGTGAGGGCAGCGATCGAGACGAAGGATCCACATTTCAGCCAGGAATTCGAGCATCGCATGATCTATGCCGACGGAAAGCCGGGCTATATCGCGGTGCGCTTCTTTATAGTCAAGGACGAAAATGGTCGAACGGTCGGGACCTACGGCGTCAACCAGGACATCACCGAGCGAAAACAAGTGCAGCTGGCACTGGCCGACTCGAAGCAGAAACTCGACGCGGCGCTTGCGAACATGTCACAAGGTCTGTGCATGTTCGATACCGATGAGAGGCTCGTCATCTTCAACCCGCGCTTTGCGGAGATCTATGGCTTGAGCCTGCAAGACATCAAGCCCGGCATGACGACAATGGAGCTCATGGCGCTTGCCCATAGCAGGGCCAAACTGGCCAACGGGGAGCGGGAGAGCACGCTGGAGCTTCTGCAGCGCAAGCGTGTTGTTGAGGGCAAGGCGGGTTCCGCGATCGAGCGCCTGGCCGATGGGCGCAGCATCGCAGTCACGCAGCGGCCAGCGCCGGAAGGCGGTTTCGTCGCAACGTTCGAGGATATAACCGAACGGCAAAAAGCGGAGAAAGAAATCGAATACATGGCGCGCCACGATGCGCTCACGGGCCTGCTGAACCGTTCATCCTTCTATGAGCGCATGGGAGCGGTCCTGGGTTCCTTGCCGCATGGTGAAACGGTCGCGGTTCTCAGTCTCGACCTCGATCATTTCAAGAATGTCAATGATTCGCTCGGCCATCCCGTTGGCGACCTGTTGCTGCGCGCGGCGGCCGACCGGATGCGCAATTGCGTCCGCAGGGAGGACATCGTGGCCAGGCTCGGCGGGGACGAGTTCGCCATCGTTCTGGTTCCGCTGGAAGAGCCGGCCGATGTCACGGGAATTGCCGCGCGCCTCATTGAAGCGCTTGGGACGCCTTTCGAGCTTGAAGGCCACCAGGTGGTTGTCGCATCCAGTGTGGGTATCTCATTGGCGCCCAATGACGGCAACCTGCCGGATCTCCTGATGAGGAACGCGGATCTTGCGCTCTACCGCGCAAAGGCCGACGGAGGGGGCGTGTTCCGCTTTTTCGAACTCGGAATGGACGCGCGCATGCAGGCACGCCGTGCCCTCGAGCTGGATCTTCGCAAGGCGATCGTGAATCACGAATTCGAGCTCTACTATCAGCCGATTATCGACGTCAAAAGCGGAGAGGTGACCAGTTGCGAGGCTCTGGTGCGCTGGCATCATCCCGAGCGCGGGATGATTTCGCCGATGGATTTCATCCCGGTCGCCGAGGAAACCGGTTTGATCGTACCTCTCGGAGAGTGGGTGTTGCAGCAGGCCTGCGCCGAAGCAGCGAAGTGGCCTATTGGGATTACGATCGCCGTCAACCTGTCGCCGGCCCAGTTCAAGAGCAAGAACCTTGTTCCTGCCGTCACGAGCGCGCTGGTGTCCTCCGGGTTGCCAGCCAGCCGTCTCGAGCTGGAAATCACCGAGCTGGTCCTTCTGCAGGACAACGAGAGTGCGTTTGCCATCCTTCATCAACTCCGCGACCTCGGCATCAAGATTGCCATGGATGACTTCGGCACCGGCTACTCCTCGCTCGGCTATCTGCGCAGTTTCCCGTTCGACAAGATCAAGATCGACCAGTCCTTCATTCAGGATCTGCCCGGCAAGGAAGAAAGCCTTGCCATCGTCCGCGCCGTGGTCGGGCTGAGCAGCAGCCTCGGGATCACCACGACCGCCGAAGGTGTCGAGACGCACGAGCAGCTTGCGAGCGTGACCTCGGAGGGCTGTACCGAATTTCAGGGTTACCTGTTCAGCAAGCCCAGGACGGCTGAGGACGTATCGAAAGTGCTGAGCGATCAAGCCAAGCGGGCCGAGACCGTCACCTCCTGAACATTGGAGAATGACGCGACTGGAGAGATGGGCATGCGGATTGGAGTGCGCAATCTTGGAGCCGCCATCGGGGTGGTGCTCGCTACCTTGCTGCCTTACGGCCAGACCTTGGCGCAAGGGTTCACTGTCGCAGCCGAAGTTCGCCCGATCCTCGAGGCGACCAGAGCAAACTGGGTGGCGGTGCGCGAATATGACGGGGCGGATCTGGTCTATTTCACCCAGCTTCTGGCATGGCGCTGCGGGCTTTCGGAGATCCGCTACGGGTTGAACGGGGCGGAACCCGAGATCGTCTTTGCTATGGAGCCCTGCTACGAGGGCACCGCGCAGCCCAATGCGATCAAGAGCGATGCGATTTATCTGCGCGAGGCGCTGGGATCGGTCGACAGCATCTCTGTCCGGCTGATCTTTGACGATGGCAGCACCGCCGATGCGCGGTTCGAGCGCGCAGAGGTGCTGATGCCCTGAGGCCCGTGGCCTGGGTTTCGGCGCGCCCGATATGGCGTCGAGTGGCTTCGTCGGTGGGCGGTATGGTCAGGAGCGGGAAATGGGAACGGCCACGTTCTTTCGTGGCGACGGGTGAGACGTCAATCAGCCCGTTCGACCCTGTGCTAGAACCCACAGCAGCCGCGCTCCGTGAGGGCTTTTGACAGAATTCCGTGCGAATTGAAACAGCCGTCGATGGTCGCGGCGACAATAGTGTCCGAGAACCACTGGCCCCGAGCAACCGCCTGTCAAATGCCTTGCTATCGGGATTGACCGCAACTTGAACCGGGCGCAATGAAATTCCGGGTGCAGGTTGGCGCGAAAACGCTGGAAGTTATCGTTATAAATCAATGAGAATGGCGGACAGAGAGGGATTCGAACCCTCGGTACGCTTTCACGTACACACGCGTTCCAGGCGTGCGCCTTAAACCACTCGGCCACCTGTCCGTTGACAGCCAGCGCCTTCAAAAGGCAACGCAGCCGGTCGGGCGCGATATATACCGAGGATTTGTCCGGGATCAACCTGAATCTGACAGAATTTTGACTTGTCGGCACGAAACTCTATGTAATCATCAGTCGGGTGGCGCGCCGTGTCGTTTGAAGATGGGCGCGCCGAGAGGTCATTCTTGAAGTTTGCCGGA
The DNA here is from genome assembly GCA_003527225.1 of Rhizobium sp. The sequence goes on along the minus strand of DPXQ01000075.1, from coordinate 28,855 downwards.
GAAGGTAATGATACGGTTTGTTTTCCGGTTCCTCAGTCTGGTCGCGCTCTGTCTGGCGGTGATTGCCGCCGTGATGGATTCGATCGCCTCCGTCTCTGTCTCCGATTATGTCGTCACACCCTTCGGCATCGCGTGGCTGGAGATAAGTCCGACGACGCTCGATCAGGCAAGCGTGGCGGTTGAGCACTATATCGGGCCCTGGGCATGGAAATTAATGCTGCAGTGGATCCTGCCGCAGCCAACCATTGCCGTGTTCCTCGTCCTCGCCTTGCTCTTCTGGATGATCGGTTACAAGAAGCCGTCGCTTGCGGGTCGTTTCGCGGCCTGATTTTTCCGACTGGCTTCCCGGCCTGTCATTGGAGGTATCGATGTTCCTGATCGACATGTTCAACAAGAAGACCACGATGCCGACAGCCGAAACGGCCTTGCCCGGCCGCGCCACCGCATTGCCGACGGCGGAGACACACTTCGTTTCGGGCCGGCCGTTGAAAGGTCCCTATCCAGCCGGTCTGCGGACCGTCTATCTCGGCATGGGGTGCTTTTGGGGCGCCGAGCGGCTTTTGTGGAAGATGCCTGGCGTCTGGGTCACGGCAGCCGGATATCAGGGCGGCTTCACCGCGAACCCGACCTATCAGGAAACCGTCACCGGGCTCACCGGTCACGCCGAGGTGGTGAAGGTCGTCTACGACCCGAAGGTCGTCACCCTCGAGGCCCTGTTGAAGGTTTTCTTCGAGGCGCACGACCCGACCCAGGGCATGCGCCAGGGCAATGATATCGGCACAACCTACCGGTCGGCGATCTACGCTGACAATGTCGACGACGTGGATGCGGCGATCCGTGTGCGCGACGCGTATCAGGCGGCGCTGGTGGCGGCCGGCCGCAAGAACACCGTCACGACCCAGATCGCTCTTGCTGGCGAATTCTACTATGCGGAGGATTACCACCAGCAGTATCTGGCCAAGAATCCCGACGGCTATTGCGGGCTTCGGGGAACCGGAGTGAGTTGCCCGATCGTCTAGAAAAGGGGCAGAGCGCTTATTGATCTGGCTGAATTTTCGGCTTGCATGGCCGGAAATCCGGCATGTTCGCAAATATTTACCAGATGAAAAAAATCGGGTGAATTTTTCCAGGAGCCATGCAAGGATGCCTGCAACCTAGACCCTTCGCGAGGGGTCGGTGGTTCCGCAGACATGCGTGTCAAAGCGCTTGCGGGAGGACCCAACAAAAGATCAATAGCAACAACAGGGCTGCAATATGAAGAAAACCCTCTTGAGTCTCTTTGCCTTGACCGCCATGTCGGCAACGGCGCTCGCCGCGGACATCAAGCCGGCGCTCGTCTACGGTACGGGCGGCCAGTTCGACAAGTCTTTCAACGAAGCCGCCTACACAGGTGCGGAGAAGTTCAAGGCCGAGACCGGCATTGATTATCGCGATTTCGAACCGACCGGCGATACCCAGGGCGAGCAGGCGATCCGCAACTTCGCCTCCAAGGGCTACAACCCGGTGGTTGCCGTATCCTTTGCCTGGACCTCGGCCGTCGAGAAGGTCGCAGCCGAATTCCCTGACACCCAGTTCGTGATCGTCGACTCCGTCGTTGATCTCCCGAACGTCCGTTCGGTCGTCTACAAGGAGGAAGAAGGGTCCTATCTCGTCGGCGTTCTCGCCGGTATGGCGTCGAAGACAGGCAAGGTAGGCTTCATCGGCGGCATGGATATTCCGCTGATCCGCAAGTTCGAATGCGGCTACGAGCAGGGCGCGCGCGCTGCCAATCCCGACATTCAGGTGTTCCAGAACATGACCGGCACGACGGGTGCTGCCTGGAACGACCCGGTTCGCGGTGGCGAATTGACCAAGAACCAGATCGATCAGGGCGCGGATGTGATCTACGCGGCTGCCGGCGCCACCGGTCTCGGTGTATTGCAGACCGCGGCCGACAACGGCAAGCTCTCGATCGGCGTCGACTCGAACCAGAACTACCTGCATCCGGGCTCAGTGCTGACTTCGATGATCAAGCGCGTCGACCTCGCCGTCTATAATGCCTATGCCGACGCCAAGGGGGACAAGTTCTCCGCCGGCGTTCAGGCGCTCGGCGTCAAGGAAGACGGCGTCGGTTATGCGCTCGACGAGCACAACGCAAAGCTCGTCACCGAGGAGATGAAGGCGGCCGTCGAAAAGGCCAGGGCCGATATCATCTCGGGTGCCGTCAAGGTCCACGACTATATGTCCGACAATTCCTGCCCGAAATGATCTGAAAGAGGGCGCTAGTCGGGTTTGAACGCTCGATTTGCGCCCTTTCCATGTCTGGTATCCGGAGCTTAACGAAGTGAGCCAAGCGCCTGCGATCGAACTCATCGGCATCGACAAGAAATTCGGTGCGGTCCATGCCAACAAGAATATCAACCTGACCGTGGCCAAGGGAACGATCCACGGCATCGTCGGTGAAAACGGTGCCGGCAAGTCGACGCTGATGTCGATCCTCTACGGCTTCTATCACGCCGACAGCGGCGAGATCCGCATCGACGGCAAGCCCGTCGTCATCCGCGACAGCCAGTCCGCGATCGCCGCCGGCATCGGCATGGTGCACCAGCATTTCATGCTGGTCGAGAATTTCACCGTGCTCGAGAACCTGATGCTCGGCGCCGAGGGAGGCGCCTTGTTGGGCAAGGGCGTCGATGCGGCGCGCGAGGCTTTGGAGCGTCTGGAAAAGGATTACGGTCTCGAGGTCGCTTCCGACGCGGTCGTCGAGGAACTCCCCGTCGGATTGCAGCAGCGCGTGGAAATCCTCAAGGCTTTGTATCGCGGGGCTGAAATTCTCATTCTCGACGAACCGACGGGCGTCCTGACGCCATCTGAGGCCGATCATCTTTTCGAAATTCTTCGTGTTTTGCGCGACCAGGGCAAGACCGTCGTCCTGATCACCCACAAGCTGCGGGAAATCATGGCGATCACCGATACGGTTTCGGTCATGCGTCGCGGTGAGATCGTGGCGACCCGCAAGACGACGGAGACCACGGTCGAGGAATTGGCCGACATCATGGTCGGACGCCATGTTTTGCTGGAGGTCGACAAAGGTACCCCAAATCCCGGCGAGGTCTTCCTTTCCGTCCGCAACCTGATTGTCAAGGACGGTCGCGGCGTCACCATGGTCGACAATGTCTCATTCGACGTGCGTGCCGGCGAGATCGTCGGCATAGCCGGCGTCGCCGGCAACGGGCAGAGCGAGCTTCTCGAGGTTATCACGGGAATCCGCAAGCCGGCCTCGGGCGAGATAATCATCGGCGGTCGGAACGTCACGGGCCTGGATCCGGCGGCCTTGCGCTCGCTTGGTCTTGCCCATATCCCCGAGGACCGCCACCATATGGGCCTGGTGCTGGATTTCGAGGAAAGCGAAAACGCCATCCTCGGCTATCACCGTGACCAGAAATATGGCAAGGGTCCGTTTCTCGATCCCGACGAGATCCGCAAGGCGGCCGTGGCCGAGATCGGGAAATACGACATTCGCCCGCCGAACAGCCGGCTCAAGACCGCGAATTTCTCCGGCGGCAACCAGCAGAAGATCGTCGTTGCCCGCGAGATCGAGCGTGACCCGAAGCTGCTCATCGTCGGCCAGCCGACCCGAGGCGTCGATATCGGCGCGATCGAATTCATCCACCGCCGGATCATCGAAACGCGGGACGCCGGCAAGGCGATCTTGCTGGTTTCGGTCGAACTCGATGAGATCCGGTCCATGTCGGATCGCATCCTCGTCATGTTCGCCGGCAAGATCGTCGGCGAAAAGAGCCCGGACACCGGTGAACAGACCCTCGGCCTGATGATGGCCGGTATTGCCGCATGAGGTTTCGATGAGCACTGCTTCCATCCCGCTTCCAAACTGGATCAACTATGCGCTCCTGCCGGTCGTAAACCTCACCCTGGCATTTCTCATCTCCGGTTTGGTGGTCTGGGTTATCGGGGAGAGCCCCTATGCAGCGCTGAAGCTGATGCTTCAGGGCGCCCTCGGTCGCGGCGAGGGCATCGGGTTCACGCTCTACTACGCCACGAACTTCATTTTCACGGGCTTGTCGGTCGCCGTCGCGATCCATGCCGGACTGTTCAATATCGGCTCGGAAGGTCAGGCCTATGTCGGCGGCCTCGGCGCAGCACTGGTAGCGCTTGCGTTCGATCAGTATGCGCCCTGGTATGTTACCATGCCGTTCGCGGTCGGCGCAGCCGCCGTCTTCGGCGCCGGCTGGGCGTTGATCCCGGCATGGCTGCAGGCCAAACGCGGCAGCCACATCGTCATCACGACGATCATGTTCAATTTCATCGGCGCGGCTCTGATGGTCTATCTGCTGGTGAACGTGCTGATCGTGCCTGGCAAGATGGCGCCGGAAACCCGCACCTTTCTCGAAGGCGGCCAGCTGCCCAAGCTCGATTGGCTGATGGCCCTGTTCGGCCTGAAGCTCGGACCCGCACCCTTCAACGTGTCATTCCTGATTGCGCTCGTCATGTGCGTTGTCGTCTGGGTGCTGATCTGGCGCACCAAGTTCGGTTATGAAGTGCGCACGCTCGGCATCAGCCGGTCCGCCGCAAGCTATGCCGGCATTTCATATGTACGCACCGTCATGATCATCATGGTGATCTCCGGGGGCCTCGCCGGCATGATGGCGCTCAATCCGGTCATGGGCGCCTCGGCCCGCCTGCAGGTGGAATTCGTCGGTGGCGCCGGCTTCGTCGGCATTGCCGTCTCGCTGATGGGCCGCAACCATCCGCTCGGCATCGTGCTGGCGGCCATCCTCTTCGGCATTCTCTACCAGGGCGGCGCGGAGCTTTCCTTCGAGATGCCGACGATCACCCGCGACATGATTGTCGTCATCCAGGGTCTGGTCATCCTGTTTGCCGGCGCGCTGGAATTCATGTTCCGCCCCGCGATCGTGCGGATCTATCAGCAATTCGTCAGGGCGTGAGGGCGCGGACATGGATAGTTTCGATATTCTGGTCAGCATACTCGGCTCCACGGTCCGCCTCTCGATACCGTTGATATTCACGGCCCTTGCCGGCCTGTTTTCCGAGCGCTCCGGAATTTTTGACATCGGGCTCGAGGGCAAGATGCTGGCCGCTGCCTTCGCCTCAGCCACCGCAGCACACGTCAGCGGATCGGCGCTTGTCGGCCTTTCCTGCGGCATTGGTGTCTCCATTGCCTTTTCGCTGGTGCATGGCTTTGCCTCGATCACCAATCGTGGCAACCAGATCGTGTCCGGGGTGGCAATCAACTTCGTCGCGGCGGGGCTGACCGCCGTCCTGGGTCAGGCCTGGTTCCGCCAGGGGGGCCGTACGCCGCAATTGCCGAGCGAGGCCCGTTTCGGGCCGATCACCCTTCCCGGAGCCGAGATGATGCGCGACGTGCCCGTGATCGGCCCCCTCTATGCCAACGTCATCTCGGGCAACAACCTGCTGACCTATCTCGCCTTTCTCGCCGTACCGATCTCGTGGTGGGTGCTCTATCGGACCCGTTTCGGCCTTCGGCTGCGCGCTGTCGGTGAGAATCCGGGCGCAGTCGACACGGCCGGCATTTCCGTGACCTGGCTGCGATACCGAGCCGTCATTGTCGCCGGTTTCCTCTGCGGCTTTTCCGGCACATATCTGGCGATTGCCCAGTCGGCGGCCTTCATCAACAACATGTCGGCGGGAAAGGGCTATATAGCGCTCGCCGCGCTCATTTTCGCCAAATGGAAGCCTGTGCCGGTGATGTTTGCCTGCCTTCTGTTCGGTTTCCTCGACGCGCTGGCAAATTTCATGCAGGGTAAGTCCGTGCCTCTGATCGGCGAGGTGCCGGTTCAGATTTTCCAGGCATTGCCCTATGTTCTTACGTGCATCCTGCTTGCCGGCCTGATCGGCGCCGCCAATCCGCCGAAGGCGGGCGGTGTGCCCTATGTGAAGGAGCGTTGACGCAATGTCTCATGATCTCTTCGAAGCCGCGCGCGATGCCATGGCCTTTGCCCATGCGCCCTATTCGAAATTCCCCGTCGGCGCGGCGATACGTGCCGAGGATGGAAAGATCTATACCGGCGCCAACATCGAGAACCTGTCCTTCCCTCAAGGGTGGTGCGCCGAGCCGACGGCGATCGGCTGNNAAGCTGCCGCTTTGCCCGCCCTGCGGCGGCTGCCGGCAGAAGATCGCCGAGTTCGCGACGGCTGAGACCCGCATCTACCTGTGCGACGAGGTCGGCGTGCAGAAGTCCATGACCATCAGTGAACTGCTGCCCTTCGCCTTCAAGACGGAGATTCTCGGATGAGGGATGTGATCGACCTGCTGGTCGAAGGATTGAATGGCCTGATGCCGCGCTATGGCATTGTCCTTGGCTCCGGGCTTGGGTCTCTCGTCGATGAAGTCACCGATGCCGTTCGCATTTCCTATGGCGACCTGCCAGGCTTTCCGGTCTCTGCCGTTTCCGGCCATGCCGGCGAACTCGTCGCCGGCTATCTCGGGCGCGAGCCGGTCATCATGCTCGCCGGACGGATCCACTACTACGAGAAGGGCGACGCCAATGCCATGCGCCTGCCGATCGAGGTCCTGAAGGGCCTTGGCGTGCAATCACTGATCCTTACCAATTCCGCCGGATCGTTGCGCGAGGATCTGCCACCCGGCTCGGTCATGCGGATTTCCGACCATATCAATTTCTCCGGGCTGAACCCGCTGATCGGGGAGGAGAGCGACAGCCGTTTCGTCGGAATGACGGCGGCCTATGATGCCGAACTCGCCGAAGCGATGCGGCATGCGGCCGATGCCGCGGGCATTCCGCTCGCCAGCGGCGTCTATATGTGGTTTTCCGGCCCGAGCTTCGAAACGCCGGCCGAAATCCGCATGGCGCGGCTCCTTGGCGCCGATGCCGTCGGCATGTCGACGGTGCCGGAAGTTATCCTTGCACGCTTTTTTGGGCTGCGTGTTGCCGCCGCGTCGGTTATCACCAATTATGGTGCAGGCATGACGGGCGCCGAACTCAGTCATGAGGAAACCAAGGACATGGCGCCCATCGGTGGGAAGCGGCTTGCCGCCATCCTGAAGACGATGATCTCGGGCGGAGGAACGGACCTTGGAAAATCATGAATTGCGGGCGACCGCAGCCGTCGCGTTGACGCTTCTGGACCTGACCAACCTCAAGGATGATTGCACGCCGGCGGCAATTGAAGCTCTGTGCGCCCGCGCGCGGACCCCTTATGGCCACACGGCGGCAATCTGCATCTGGCCGCGCTTCGTGGCGCAGGCTCGGAGTATCCTCGGATCCGCCAGCCTGGTGAAGATCGCGACCGTGGTCAATTTTCCCTCGGGTGAAGCCGATGTCGCAAATGTGGTCGGGGAGACCGCGAAGGCGATTGCCGATGGCGCAGACGAGATCGATCTCGTCATACCCTACCGTGCCTTGATGGCGGGCGACGAGGCGGCTGTGACGGAGATGGTAACGGCTGTCCGGACGGCTTGCCCCGCGCCGGTGCTCCTGAAGGGGATTCTGGAGACTGGCGAGTTGAAGGACGCCGGGCTGATCAGGCGGGCATCCGAACTGGCGATTGCCGCTGGCGCCGATTTCATCAAGACTTCGACCGGCAAGGTGGCCGTCAATGCAACACTCGAGGCTGCCGACATCATGCTGCTGGCCATTCGCGATAGCCGCCGTAAGGTCGGCTTCAAGCCCGCGGGCGGCGTATCGAGCGTAGCCGACGCCGCCCTTTACCTGCGCCATGCCGGCACCATCATGGGCGACGACTGGGTCATGCCGTCGACCTTCCGTTTCGGCGCATCCGGCCTCCTGGATGACATCCTTTCGGTCCTCGGTGACGGAAAACCCCTCGCCGCGAATACGGGATATTGATCGATGCTCCCCCAGGAAATCATCAGGCGCAAGCGTGACGGTGCGGTGCTGACCGCTGCCGAAATCTCCGAATTCATTGTCGGCCTGAACAACGAGACGATATCCGAGGGGCAGGTCGCGGCCTTCGCCATGGCCGTCTTCTTCAAGGGCATGGCGCCTGAGGAGATCGTCGCCCTGACCCTTGCCATGCGCGACTCCGGGGAGGTCCTGTCCTGGACGGGCATCGACAGGCCGATCGCCGACAAGCATTCGACCGGCGGTGTCGGAGACAATGTCTCCTTGATGCTGGCGCCGATCGCCGCCGCCTGCGGGCTTGCGGTGCCGATGATCTCGGGCCGTGGGCTTGGGCATACGGGCGGAACACTCGACAAGCTGCAATCCATTCGCGGCTACAATGTCATGCCGGATGCAGCGACATTCCGCCGGGCGGTGGAGGAAGCCGGATGCGCCATTATTGGCCAGACCGGCGATCTCGCGCCCGCCGACAAACGGCTCTATGCCATTCGTGACGTCACCGCCACGGTCGAGTCGGTTCCGCTGATCACCGCTTCCATTCTGTCGAAAAAACTGGCTGCCGGGCTTCAGACGCTCGTGCTCGACGTCAAGGTCGGAAACGGCGCTTTCATGACGAGCCTCGACGAAGCGGAAGAACTCGCGCGTTCCCTCGTCACGGTTGCCAATGGCGCCGGCCTCAAGACGTCGGCGCTCCTGACCGACATGAACGAGCCGCTTGCAGACTGCGCGGGCAATGCCATCGAGGTGCGCAACTGCGTCGATTTCCTCACCGGTCGGAAGGCAGGAACACGGCTCGAAATCGTGACCCTGGCGCTCGCGGCGGAAATGCTGGTCAATTCCGGGCTGGTCCACGACCGTGATGCCGCGGAGGCGCAATGCCGCGGCGCGTTGACGTCGGGCAAGGCCGCCGAGGTTTTCAGCCGGATGGTCCATACGCTTGGCGGTCCATCCGATTTCATCGAGCGCCCAGATCAGTATCTGCCCGCCGCCAAGGTCGAGATCCCGGTCCTTGCCGCCAGCGACGGTTGGCTTGCCGGCTGCGATACCCGCGCGCTGGGCATGGCCGTCGTGGCACTCGGCGGTGGTCGCCAGAAACCTTCCGATCAGATCGACCATCGGGTCGGGCTGAGCGGCTTCCTGCCGCTCGGAACCCGTGTGTCGAAGAGAGACATGATCGCAACCGTCCATGCCGCCGACAAGGAGAGCGGCGAGCGTGCCGCCCAAACGGTTTCGGCAAGCTATGCGATCGCGCCGTCCGAGCCGATATCGCGCCCGGTGATCATCAAGCGGATATAGCCTCAGCGGGTCATCGTGAGGGCTTGCTTTTCAGCGGAGTAGCCGCTCAGGCGCTTGAGAAAACTCATGCCGATCAGGGTGTCGGAGAGTGCCTTGTCACGCATGACGAAGGCATCGACGTCGTCGATCCTGATCGAGCCGATCTCCACCCGCTTCAGCCTGACAAGGGCGGCTTCTGTTTTCCCGTTGGCAGTGGTGACCGAAAACCTGAAATCGAGCGAGACCGCGCCGTAGCCGAGCCGGCGCGCGGTGCTCTCGTTGATTGCGACGAGCGAGGCACCGGTATCGACCATGCCCATGACCGGCTTGCCGTTGATCTTGAAGATTGCGCGATAATGCCCCTGTGCATCGGCTTTCAGAACCGAGACACCGGGCGGCGGCGCCGTGCTTGCCGGGACTGACAATCCGCTGGCTTGTCCACTCTTGGGAAGGTCCTCTTGAAAGGCGTCGAAGGCCGACGACATCTGCAGGGCGACAAGGCTGGAAAGGAATACGAATGTGAGGCTGCGCATCAGCATGGGGCCATCCCTTTCTCGGGACACGGGGACTTCAGAAGCCGAGGTCCAAGTCATCGCCTGACTTGCTGAAAAACTGGCTAATACACGCAGAAAGATGGCCTCCGGACCGGGTCCGGAGGCCGCAAACTGATCTGATGGTTAAGCCTTGGCGAATTACTTCGTGCCGTACATGCGGTCACCCGCATCGCCGAGGCCCGGAACGATATAGCCCTTCTCGTTGAGATGGCTGTCGATCGCCGCCGTGAATACCGGCACGTCGGGATGGGCTTCGCGGAAGTGCTTGAGGCCTTCCGGCGCGGCCAGCAGGCAGAGGAAGCGGATATTGTGGGCGCCGCGCTCCTTCAGCTTGTCGATGGCCGCAATCGAGGAGTTGCCGGTCGCCAGCATCGGATCGACGACGATGATCAGCCGTTCGGCGATGTCTTCCGGCGCCTTGAAGTAGTATTCGACCGGCAGCAGCGTCTCATGGTCGCGGTAGACCCCGATATGGGCGACGCGCGCCGACGGCACCAGTTCGAGCATGCCTTCCAGCAGGCCGTTTCCTGCCCTGAGAATCGATGCGAAGACCAGCTTCTTGCCTTCGAGCACCGGCGACTGCATCTCGGTCAGCGGCGTTTCGATCGTCTCCATCTTCAGTTCCAGATCGCGCGTCACCTCGTAGCAGAGCAGCGTCGCGATTTCGCGCAGCAATCGGCGGAAGCTTCCCGTCGACGTTTCCTTGCGGCGCATGATGGTCAGCTTGTGCTGCACCAGCGGATGGTCGATGACTTTGACGCCGTCCATTGTTCTGCCTTCCGTCATTGTTCTTTCATATGGATGTTTTTCCACGTTCCGCCGGGCCGCTGCAAGAGTGGCGCGCCATTTTGCGGCGTCATCCCCAGCCACGCGTATCAAAGCCGGGCAAGCAATGCCTGGCGCGTCTCCTCGTCGACGAAAGCGGCCTCGATGGCCGTGCGCGTCATGGCGTTGATCTCGTCGTCGGAAAAACCCATCACCCTGGAAGCGGTCTCGTATTCCTGGGCAAGCGAGGTGTGGAAGAACGGGGGGTCGTCGGAATTGAGCGTCACCCGCACACCCGCCTCCACGAGTTGCCTCAGCGGATGGCTCCGGTAGTCCGGGAATACCTTGAGCGCGATGTTGGATCCGGGACAGACCTCGAGAACCGTCCCGAGATCGGCAAGACGGTTCACCAGATAGCGGTCTTCTATTGCGCGCACGCCATGGCCGATCCGCGACGGTTTGACGAGGTCGAGCGCGTCGGCGACGCTGAAGGCGCCGCAAAGCTCGCCCGCATGGATCGTGATGCCCAGCCCTGCCTCGCGCACGATGTCGAAGGCCGGCGCGTAATCGGCGACCCGCCCCATTCGCTCCTCGCCGGCCATGTTGAAGCCCGTCACCAGCGGATGGTCGAGTTTTGCCGCAAACCTGGCGCGGCGAAGAACGTTTTCAGGCCCGAGATGCCGCTCGCCGATGATCACCATGCGGCATTCGATGCCGGTCTTCTCCCGTGCGGAAACGATTCCGGCCGCGAGGCCTTCGATATAATCCTCGGCCGCCATGCCGACGGCTTCGCCATGGTCCGGAGAGATGAACAGCTCGCTATAGATCGTATTGGCGGCAGCCAGCTCCAGCAGATATGTTTCGGCCAGGAGAGCGTAGTCCTCCGCCGTGCGGAAAACCGCGGCCACGGCATCATAGCAGGCTATGAAACTGGTGAAATCCTCCCAGACATAGATCCCGTTGCGGATGAATCCGCTGGTGTCGATACCGTATTTCTCGGCCTGTTTCAGCGCAAGGGAGGGGGGAGCGGCACCCTCCACATGGCAGTGCAACTCGGCTTTCTTCAGATGTCGCGTCAAAGGAAACTCCGCCCGTGCCGCCCCGCCGGTATGCCGAGATGGGCGGCGATCGTTTCGCCGATGTCGGCATAGGTGCTGCGCACGCCGACGGCGCGCGCCTTGATTCCCGGCCCGAAAGCCATGATCGGGACGCGCTCGCGCGTATGGTCCGTTCCCCGCCAGGTCGGGTCGCAGCCATGATCGGCGGTCAGGAGCACCATGTCGCCGGGCTTCAGCTTGCGGTGGACTTCCGGAAGGCGCCGGTCGAATGCCTCGAGTGCCGCGGCATAGCCTGGGACATCGCGCCTGTGGCCGTAAAGCATGTCGAAGTCGACGAAATTGGTGAAGACGAGGTCGCCGTCCACCGCCTCGTCCATGGTGTTCAGCGTGACATCCATCAGCGCCATGTTGCCATTGGCCTTGATGACGCGCGTGACGCCCTGATGCGCGAAGATGTCTCCGATCTTGCCGACGGCATGCACCTTGCGCCCGGCTTCGACGAGCCGGTCGAGAAGTGTCGGTTCAGGCGGGAGAACGGAGAAATCCCGCCGGTTGCCGGTGCGCACGAAGGTCGAGGACGTCTCGCCGACGAAAGGCCTGGCGATCACTCTGCCGATATTCAGCGGGTCGACGAGCTTGCGTACGATCTGGCAGAGGGCGAGCAGTCGTTCGAGCCCGAAATGGGTCTCGTGCGCGGCGATCTGGAAGACCGAGTCGGAAGAGGTGTAGCAGATCGGCTTTCCGGTTCTTATGTGCTCTTCCCCGAGCTTGGCGATGATTTCGGTGCCCGATGCATGGCAATTGCCGAGGATACCGGGGAGTTCGGCCTCCGCGCAGATGGCCTCCACCAGTTCCGGCGAAAAGGCGTCGCCCTCGGCGGGAAAATAACCCCAGTCGAACATCACCGGTGTCCCGGCCATCTCCCAGTGGCCGGAAGGGGTGTCCTTGCCTCGGGAGGTCTCGCTTGCCGCCCCATGCAGCCCGAAGACCCGCTCGGGAGCAGGCATGCCGGCTGGTTGGCGCCCGCTGGCCAGTTTCGCGATCGCGACCAGCCCGAGTGCCGACATGTTGGGAAGGGAAAGCGGTCCCGAACGCAGGCCCTTGCGGTCGCCGGCGCCGGCCGCGCAGAATTCGGCAATGTGACCGAGCGTATTGGATCCGTCGTCGCCATAGTCCCTCGCATCGGGCGCGCCGCCGATCCCGAAGGAATCCAGTACGAAAAGAAAAGCACGAGCCATGTTTCACCTGAAACCGTCAGCACCGGCGTCAAACCCGGGCCGATACTCCCCCGGTCGCCTCAGGCGCATCCATAACGCCTCCGAACCGGCTTGGCAATTCGCCCCGGCAACCGCTGCTCAGCAGTCGGCGCAGGCGATCTCGGCGCCGATACGTTGACGGAAATAGAAGTCCTTGGCGAGCGTGATGTACTTGATCTGACTGCCGGAAAAGTTCGGCAGATACATCAGCAGTTCGTGCGGCACGCTGAGCTCCGCATGAACCAGGAACGTATCCGGCAATACCATGCTGCTGGGAACACCGATCGCATTGCCCGCGGCATAGGGGGCAACTCCGTTATTTGCCCATGACCAGGCGACGGTCGACTTGCTGGTCGCGTCGATCTTGATCCCTGTGATCTTGAGGCTGAGACCGCTCGTTCCGTAAGGCACGAAGATCGCTTTGGCGACGTCTCCCATGGCGGCGAGGGAAGCCTTGTCGACATTCTTTTGCCGGGTCACCAGGTCGGCGACGGTGCTCGCCGCGCTGCTCACCTTCTTGTTGACGCTCAAGCCCATCGTCAGCTCGAAGGACGCCAGGTAAACCACGATCAGCATCGGCACGAGCAGCGCGAATTCCACCGCTCCCATGCCTGCCCGATCCTCCTTCAGGCGCTTCAGGATATCCGTCAGGCCGGACAGGAGGCGTCTTGCCCCGGCAAAGGCGGGCACGCGATCAAGGGCAATGCGTTCGCGGGAATATCTCACGGATAGTCCTCGTTCTGGAAAGCGGTCGTCGCCACGATCAGGAATGAACTCGATCCGTTCGCCGGACGGATGTTGGTGATGTAGGGACGGACGAGATCGGTGATGACCGGCCAACGATAATAGGCGCGCAGCATGTTGATCGATTTGGGCCCGCCGGGATTGTAGGCGAAGGAGGTCGGATCGATATCGGCGAAATCCGCGGCCGAGGTGCGGGGAATGCTGGTCGGGATACCGCTGAACTTCGTAAATGTCCTGACATCGAGATAGAGATCGGCGGCCGTTGCGATCTCCGTCGGCGAGCACGAAATCATGATCGATATCTCGTTGCAGAACGCCTGGCGGAACTGCTCCTCGGTCATGTCCGTCGCCGGGCGATTGAGGTTGTAGGTGATCTTGCCCGTGCGCAGGTCTCGCGCCATCGTGTTGACCGCATTGGTGACCAGTTGTTCGGCAGTGAAGGCGACGAAGGTCTCCAGGATCGCGAAGATGATCATGAAATAGGGAATGGCGAGGATCGCGAACTCGATGGCGGAGGCGCCGTCGCGCGAACGCCACAGCCGTCTCCAGACGTGCCGTTTCTCGTGTCGCTGGCTGCCGACGGGGCTCTTGTCGTTGTCGCGTGCGCTCATCGCTTGTATCCGATGTCCGGAACTCGAGCCGGATGCTAGGAGCGAAACATTGATTTTCCGTTTCCTGATCATCTAAGAGTTTAACGGGAACCGGCAGACCCGAGGCCACTCTTTAATATGGATTCTGGTCAGTTCGATGCGGCGGGAGTGCCGCCGACCTCGGCGTGGATCTCGCAGTTCGGCGTGCAGGAGAGCACGGTGCGCTCGGTCGCCTTGTAAACCCGGACGGTGTTGCCCTCGTCGATCGAAACCAGGATCCGTTCGTCGACGATGGCGTTGCCCTCGCTGTCGAGGAGAACGAGATTGGTGGTGCCGAAGGCGCGGCCGGTAAGCACGATGGTCTTGGCGTCCGCTACCGTGGCATCGGCGACATCGGCGTTGCCTATGATGACCTTGCTCACGGGGCGGTCCAGCTTCAGCACGCGCGCCTGGTTCATATAGACGCGCATCATGCCGTCATCGGCCATGCCGGGAGAGGCGAGGCCGCAGCCGGCCGCCATCATGCCGACGGCAAGGGAGAATGAGCCGATGCGAGACGTCATGCGTGCGAGCCTTTTTTGGACGATCCGGGAGGAAACCACTGGCTTCAAGGATGATCGGGATTGGTGAATGAAGCGTTAAGGGAGGGAAAGGCGGCGGGATCGGTCCGCGTTCGGCCTGCCGCCGGCGGATCGGGGAGCATGGTTCTGGCGAGAGAGGAAACGAGGCGAGCTATTTCCATGGCAAGCGGAGGAAAAGCCTCGGCAGACAGGGCCCGGGCGTGGCCCGGAATCCCGAAATTGAACAGCTGTCGGTCACGCGGCGCGCGACGGTAGCGAAGAATCCCCGGTCCCAGCACCCGGCAATCGCTTCCCGCCCGAATTCATGCCACTGTTTGTAAAGGTTATTTCCCTGTCGTCTAGAAGTTTATCGGCCTGGATAAAACTCCGTTTACCACGTGCGCCGCTTCCCGGTATTCAGCATTTGGTAACGCCGTTTCTTAAGCCGATGGCAATGGCCCCTGTGTAGGTTTCAGCCATCCGAGCAACGGCGAACAGTTGCAGGAAGTGCTGATCAACCTTGTGGAGTTAGGAGATACCATGACCAAGATTTTCGCTCGTTTCATGAAAGACGAATCCGGCGCAACCGCCATCGAATATGGCCTGATCGCTGCCCTCATTTCCGTTGCCCTCATCACCGGCGCAACGACCCTCGGCAACTCGCTGAACAACACCTTCCAGGACATCTCCGACAAAATGAAAGCGGCTGAAGGTGCAAACCCATAAGTCTGCATGTTTCGCGTAAGCCCTATGGGTATTCCGAATAGAGCCGCCTTGGACCGAGGCGGCTTTATTCTTTTTGTCTGACATTGCAGTCGAATCGCGCGCACCATTCCGTTTTGATTAAGCTTTGAAAGCTAGCCTCCAAGCAGAGAAAAGGTGGAACTCAGATGATCGCTAGCGTCGTTTTTGTAGTATTTCCAATCTGCCTGGCGCTTGCCGCGCTGACGGATTTCTTCGAGATGACGATCCCCAATCGCATTCCGGTGATCTTGCTGGCTTCCTTTTTCCTCGTGGCGCCCTTTGCCGGTCTCGGCTGGAGCCAGTTCGGCCTGCATCTGGCCGCCGGCGCCATCGTCTTTTCGGTCGGATTTGTGCTGTTCGCCCTGAATGCCATGGGCGGCGGCGATGCCAAGCTGTTGACGGCGGCGGCCGTCTGGTACGGCTTCACCCCCGAACTTCTGTCCTTCCTCATTCATGTCGCCTACTTGGGTGGTGCGCTGACGATTGCCATCCTCATGCTACGGGCGCGCGCCAACACGGTCATCGCCATGGGCCTGCCGCTGCCCCAATCGCTGCTCAGCGCGAAGAAGGTGCCTTATGCCATCGCCATCGGCCTTGCCGGCCTGATGACCTATTCGCAGTCTCCGCTTGTCCTAACGGCGCTCGAGAATATTCGGTGAGGCACGACGACGCGGCGAAAGAAAGCGATCGTTAACCAAGATCGTAAGCGCCTTATTAACCATAATTACACCAATTGCTGATCAATCTGCGAGGCACAGTCCGTTGTGTCCCTCAAGGATCGATCATGAAACCCGCGCGCATCATCATTCTCGCAGTGGCCATCGTGGCGGCCGGCATGGCCGGCCTGCTGGCGATGCGTCTCACCGGAACGAAAACGGTGATCATGCAGCAGGCCGACGCTGTCATGAAGAAGGAGGAGACGGTCAATGTGCTCGTCTCTGCCGCCAATCTGCCCGTAGGCTCGCGTCTCAACGAGAAATCCATGCGCTGGATGGCCTGGCCGGCTTCGAGCGTCGTCGAGAGCTTCATCACCGAAAACAATCGCCCGCAGGCAATTGCCGAGCTGTCGGGCGTCGTCGTGCGCCTGCCGCTCTTCGAGGGCGAACCCTTGCGCCGCGAGAAGATCGCTGATTCGTCCACGCGCATCATGTCGTCGCTCCTGCCCTCCGGCAAACGCGCTGTCTCCACCGAGATTTCGGTCGCCACCGGCGCCGGCGGCTTCATCCTCCCCAATGACCGCGTCGACGTGATCATGGTTCGCGCGGGCAAGGAAGATAACTACCTGACGGAAACCGTGCTTTCGAATGTGCGCGTGCTCGCGATCGACCAGCAGATCGAGGAAAAGGATGACGGATCGAAATCCGTGGTCGGCACGACCGCAACGCTGGAGCTGACCCCGGATCAGGCCAAGGTGATCACGGTCGCCCAGCAGATGGCCGCCCGCCTGTCCCTCGCCCTTCGCTCGGTCGCGGATGCACAGGAAGAAGATACCTCTGCGGCCGACTACCTGCTGAGTGGCGGCTCGGGAATGCCGACGATCCAGGTCATCAAATCCGGGACGCTCGTCAAGGACACCGAGGTACAGACGCAATGAACGGGGACGCCAAGGTGACCAACTTGAAACGAAAGATCCGTGCCTCGCTTGCGGGAGGGCTCACATTCTCCATGGCGTTTTCCGGCATGCCGGGGAATATCGTTCCCGGCTTTGTCGAAACGCCGGCCGCCCTTGCCGCGTCCCAGAGTGTCATCCGCATCGCCCAGTCGGGACCAGGTGCCAGACGCACCGTCAAACTGGGCCTGAACAAGGCGCTGGTCGTCGATCTGCCTGCGGATGCGCACGACATCCTCGTCGCCGATCCCGCGATGGCCGACGCGGTAACGCGCACGTCGCGTCGGATCTACCTGTTCGGCAAGGCCGTCGGTCAGACCAATATCTTCATTTTCGGCCGGAACGGCGAAGAGATCGTCAGCCTCGATATCGAGATCGAGCGCGATATCGCCGGGCTTGAAGCCAATCTGAGGCGCTTCATTCCCGAATCGGACATCAAGGTCGAGATCATCTCCGACAACATCGTGCTGACCGGAACGGTGCGCACACCCCAGGACGCCGAGCGCGCCAACAGTCTTGCCCAGGCTTTCCTCAAGGGCGGTGAGGCCACGACCCGCAACGAGACGGCTTCGAGCAGCAAGGACGGCGGTGACGTCGCGATCTTCGCGGAAGAACGTCAGACGTCGTCGATCGTCAATCTGCTGACCATCGAAGGCGAAGATCAGGTGACGCTGAAGGTCACGGTGGCCGAGGTCAGCCGGCAGGTCCTCAAGCAGCTTGGTTTCAACGGGCGCCTCTCGGACGGATCGAGCGGCATCACCTTCAATAATCCCGCCAATCTCGGCAATGCCGTCAGTGTGACGAATGCGATCTCCGGCGGCTTGCCGACGGCGGTCGCCTCGATCGGACGGTATACGATCGGCAGTTACATCAACGCCATGGAGCAGGCGGGCGTCATGCGCACCCTGGCCGAGCCGAGCCTGACGGCGATCTCCGGCGAGCAGGCCAAGTTCTATGTCGGCGGCGAGTTCCGCATGGCGGGCGAGCAGGAAATCGCCGTCGACGAAACGACGGGTATGCCATCGGTCACGCGGACAACGAACACTGTCGATTATGGCATCGAGCTGAATTTCCGCCCCGTGGTTCTGGCTCCTGGCCGCATCAGCCTGAAGATCGAAACCAACGTTTCCGAACCGACCTATGAGGGATCGGCGGTCACAGGCAACACCGCGAACGGCATTCCCGGCTCGACTTATATGTCGATCCGCAAGCGCGAGGCTTCGACGACGGTGGAACTGCCCTCCGGCGGCTCGATCGTGATCGCCGGGCTGGTGCAGGACAATATCCGCCAGGCGATGTCGGGCCTTCCGGGGCTTTCCAAGGTGCCCGTGCTCGGAACGCTCTTCCGCAGCAAGGACTTCATTCGAAACGAGACGGAGCTCGTGATCATCGCGACGCCCTATCTCGTGCGGCCTGTGGCACGCAACCAGCTTGCGCGGCCCGATGACAACTTCAACCCGGAAAACGATGCCGCAACTTTCTTCCTGAACCGCGTCAACAAGGTCTACGGGCGCAAGGAAGCGGACGTGAGCGGCCGCTACCACGGCTCCGTCGGATTTATCTACAAGTGAGCGGGGAGGTGGAGATGCTCAGGAACCCGGCCGCACCCCGCAAGACAGAAAGTCGCAAAGCCATGCCCGCACGAAAATCCGATCTGATTGCGTCACGGCTCAAGGGGCTTACCCTTGCGGCCGTCGTCCTCGGCGCCGCGGCGGTCCTGACGGGATGCGGTGCGAACCGGGACGGCATGACGACCGGCTCCATTCCGGACGACTATCGCACACGCCATCCGATCACGGTCACCGAAGTCGAGCACACGCTGGATATCCCGATCTCCTCGGGCGACCGCAAGCTGACCATCGGGATGAAGGATACCATCGCCGGATTTGCCTCCGACTACCTCGCAAGCTCTTCGGGCACGATGCAGATCATGGTGCCGCAGGGCTCGATGAATGCCGGCGCCGCATCGATGATGCGCAAGGAAATTCGCGCCACGCTGGCGGGCCGCGGTGTGCCGTCGCCGAGGATCATTGAAACCTCCTACCAGGCCGCGGCCACCGGCGATGCCGCGCCGATCCGCCTGAGCTACGTGGCGACGACGGCGGTCACGGATCAGTGCGGCCAGTGGCCGGAGGATCTTTCCGACAACACGATCATGAACCGGAATTGGCACAATTTCGGTTGCGCCACCCAGAGCAACCTCGCGGCCCAGATCGCAAGCCCGATGGATCTGATCGCGCCGCGCGGCGCAGCCCCGATCGATGCGGCGCGCCGCTCGAAAGTGATCGGGCTCTACCGCGAAGGCAAGGACACTGCGACCAAGTGAGGCGGCGACAGCTATCGGAAGGCAGGATTGAAGCATGAGCGCGATCGACTACGAATTCGAGACCGGGTCAAAAGACGACCAGATGCCCGACAGCGGTGCCGCCACGGGGGATCTCGAGCAGCTGCGTCCGTTGCCGCGGATCTCCGTCCATGCGTTTTGCATCTCCGAAGGGGTGCAGCGCGTGATGGAAAAATGCGCCCAGGATCGCCGCATGGCCAAGGTGAGCCTCAGGATCACCAGCGGCAATGTCGCGGCCGCCGCCAACATGTTCGCCTCTGCGCCGACCCCGAACCTGATCATTCTGGAGGCCGATTCGCCGACGGCCAGCCTGCTGGCGGATCTGGCGCCGCTTGCCCAGGTCTGCGATCCGAGCACCAGGGTCATCATCATCGGCCGCTACAACGATATCGCGCTCTATCGCGACCTGATCCGCAACGGCATTTCCGAATACATGGTCGCGCCGGTGTCGATGGCCGAGATCGTCGCCGCTGTAGCGGCAATCTTCGTCGATCCGGAGGCCGAGCCGCTCGGCCGCTCGATCGCCTTCATCGGCGCCAAGGGCGGTGTCGGCTCCTCGACGATTGCCCACAACTGCGCCTTCGGCATTTCCAGCCTGTTTTCGACCGAGACGATCCTCGCCGATCTCGATCTGCCCTATGGCACGGCCAATATCGACTTCGACCAGGACCCGGCGCAGGGGATAGCCGAAGCGGTCTTCTCACCGGACCGTCTGGACGAGGTTTTCCTCGACCGCCTATTGACCACCTGTTCGCAGCACCTGTCCCTTCTGGCCGCGCCCTCGCTGCTTGACAGGGCGTATGACTATGACCGCGACACCTTCCAGCCGCTTTTGGAGCTGCTGCAGCGCAGCGCGCCGGTGACGGTGCTCGACCTTCCCCATGTCTGGTCGGACTGGACCCGCACGGTACTCTGCGAGGTCGACGAGGTGGTGATCACCTGCGCGCCGGACCTTGCCAATCTGCGCAACGCCAAGAACATGCTCGATGCCTTGAAGAAGCTGCGCCCGAACGACAAGGCCCCGCATTTCGTGCTGAACCAGGTGGGCATGCCGAAGCGGCCGGAAATCGCTCCCGGCGACTTTTTCGAACCGCTCGAGATTGAGCCGATCGCCATCATCCCCTTTGATGCGCAGTTGTTCGGCACCGCGGCCAATAGCGGCCGGATGATTTCGGAAACCGACGCCAAGTCGCCGACGGCGGAAACTTTCTCTCAGATCGCCCATCTCGTGACGGGCCGGGCGACGGTCAAGAAGCCAAAGAAGGGCGGCCTGGGCAAGATGCTCGGCATGCTCGGCAGAAAATAGTCTGAGTTTCGCAAAGGGAACGGGTAGCGGGTATGTTTGGCAGACGCGGAAGCGACGGATTTGGAAAGGGCGGATTGGGCGCGGGTACTGCGGCCCCGGTCGCGCCTCCCGTCTCATCGCCCCAACAGGCGGCGGCACCCGTCGCTGCCGCAGCGCCAGTGCGTGATGACGCCCCTCCGCGCCAGCAGGTAACCCCGCCTCCGATGCAGGCGCCGGCACGCAAGCGACCCGCGCGCACCGAGGATTACTACGATACCAAATCCCAGGTTTTCTCGGCGCTGATCGATACGATCGACCTGTCGCAGCTCGCCAAGCTCGACGGCGAGAGCGCGCGCGAGGAAATCCGCGACATCGTCAACGACATCATCACCATCAAGAACTTCGCGATGTCGATTTCCGAGCAGGAGGAACTGCTCGAGGATATCTGCAACGACGTTCTCGGCTACGGTCCGCTGGAGCCGCTTCTGGCGCGCGACGATATCGCCGACATCATGGTCAACGGAGCCGGCCAGACCTTCATCGAAGTCAACGGCAAGACGATCGAATCCGAAATCCGCTTTCGCGACAATTCGCAGCTCTTGTCGATCTGCCAGCGCATCGTCAGCCAGGTCGGCCGCCGCGTCGACGAATCGAGCCCGATCTGCGACGCCCGTCTTCCCGACGGCTCGCGCGTCAACGTCATCGCCCCGCCTCTTTCCATCGACGGTCCGGCGCTCACGATCCGCAAGTTCAAGAAGGACAAGCTCAATCTCGACCAGCTGGTGAAATTCGGCGCCATCACGCCCGAAGGCGCCGAGGTCTTGCAGATCATCGGACGCGTCCGTTGCAACGTGGTCATCTCCGGCGGTACCGGCTCGGGCAAGACGACCCTTCTCAATTGCCTGACACGCTATATCGATACCGACGAGCGCGTCATCACCTGCGAGGATACCGCCGAACTGCAGCTGCAGCAGCCTCATGTCGTGCGTCTGGAAACCCGTCCGCCCAATATCGAGGGCGAAGGCGAGATCACCATGCGCGATCTGGTCAAGAACTGCCTGCGCATGCGTCCCGAACGCATCATCGTCGGCGAAGTGCGCGGGCCCGAGGTCTTCGACCTGCTCCAGGCGATGAACACCGGTCACGACGGTTCCATGGGCACGATCCACGCCAATACCCCGCGCGAATGCCTGAGCCGTATGGAATCGATGATCGCGATGGGCGGCTTCAGCCTGCCGGCCAAGACCGTGCGCGAAATCATCTCCGGCTCGGTCGACGTCATCATCCAGGCCGCACGTCTGCGCGACGGCTCGCGGCGCATCACCCATATCACCGAGGTGATCGGCATGGAGGGCGACGTGATCGTTACCCAGGATCTCGTCCGCTACGAGATGGAGGGCGAGGACATGAACGGCAAGATCATCGGCCGGCATGTCTCGACCGGCATCGGCAAGCCGCATTTCTGGGACCGCGCCCGCTACTACAACGAGGAGCGCCGCCTCGCTGCGGCTCTCGACCTCATGGAACAGAAAACCAAGGGGGTCTGACGGCGATGTTCGGGCTGGATCTGACGGTATTGCTCATCATCGTTCTGGTTGCGATCGCCGCGGGCGCCATAGCCTACGGCGTTCTTTATTCCCGTATCGAGGTAGAGAAGAAGACGGAAAGCCGCATCAGCCGGGTCAAGTCGGCCGAAACCGACCATCTGAAGGTCAAGGCTGCGCGCGATCGGGTGCAGGAAATCTCCAAGCGACGGAAATCCGTCCAGGATTCGTTGAAGGACATCGAGCGCAAGCAGCAGGAAAAAACCAAGAAGATGGCGAGCACGAGCATCAAGTCTCGCCTTGTGCAGGCCGGGCTGTCGATCTCGCTGACGCAATATTATATCTTCAGTGCCGTCTTCGGCGTGGTCGTTCTGGTCTTTGCCTTTCTCGGCGGCCTGCCGCTTCTCGTCAGCGTCGGTCTCAGCTTTGTCGCGGCCCTCGGCGTGCCCCGCTGGGTGCTCGGTTTTCTCGTCTCGCGGCGGCAGAAGAAGTTCCTCGCCGAATTTCCCAATTCCCTCGACGTGATGGTTCGTTCCATCAAATCCGGCTTGCCGCTCAACGATGCGCTGCGGCTGATCGCGTCCGACGGACAGGAGCCGGTAAGGACGGAGTTCCGCCGCGTCGTCGAGTCCCAGCAGGTCGGCCTGAGCATTCCGGAAGCCTGCCAGCGGATGATCGTCACCATGCCGCTGCAGGAAATCAATTTCTTCGCGATCGTCATCGCCATCCAGTCCCAGGCCGGCGGCAATCTTTCCGAGGCCTTGGGAAACCTGTCGCGCGTGCTGCGCGACCGCAAGAAGATGAAGGCCAAGGTGAACGCCCTGTCGATGGAGGCCAAGGCATCGGCCGCCATCATCGGCGCGCTGCCGTTCATTGTCGCCACGCTCGTCTACCTGACCTCGCCGCAATACATCATGGTTCTCTTTACCGATCCGCGTGGCCACATGATTCTCGGCGTTTCGGCCGTCTGGATGTCGATCGGGATTCTGGTGATGCGCAACATGATCAACTTCGACATCTAGGGAACGCTGGCCATGACGCAGGAACTCGCCGCCCGATTGACCGATCCTGCCATGATCGTCGCGGTACTCGTCGCCATCGCCGTTTTCGCGACGCTCTACACGATTGCCGTACCCTATCTCGAGCGTGGCGACCTCGAGAAGCGCATGAAGGCGGTCTCGACCGAGCGCGATCTCATCCGCGCGCGCGAGCGCGCCCGCATGAATTCCGAAAGCTCTCACGGAAAGGCAAGCCTGCGTGCGTCGAACAACCAGTCGGTGCGCCAGATCGTCGAGAAGTTCAACCTGCGCCAGGCGCTCGTCGACGACGCGACCATGGACAAGCTCCGCGCTGCCGGTTTCCGCTCGCAAAACGCGTTGAACATCTTCCTTGTCGCCCGCTTCCTCTTGCCGTTCCTCACAGTGACGCTGGCGGCGATCTGGATTTTCGTGCTCGGGAACCTCGCCGAGAAGCCTTTTACCGTGCGCCTGCTGGCGACCGTCGTCGGCGCCTATATCGGTTTCTATCTGCCCAATATCTACGTCTCCAACCGGATGAGCAAACGCCAGCATTCCATCAAGCGCGCCTGGCCGGATGCGCTCGATTTGATGCTCATCTGCGTTGAATCAGGGATTTCCATCGAGGCTGCAATGCGCAGGGTGGCGGAAGAAATGGCCAACCAGTCTCCGGAACTGGCCGAGGAAATGGTGCTGACGACCGCCGAACTCTCCTTTCTCCAGGATCGGCGCACCGCGCTCGAAAACCTTGGCACGCGTACCCAGATCGACGGCGTCAAGGCCGTGACCCAGGCGCTGATCCAGGCCGAACGTTACGGTACGCCTATCGCCCAGGCTCTGCGCGTTCTCGCCCAGGAAGGCCGCGACGAGCGCATGAACGAGGCCGAGAAGAAGGCGGCCGCCTTGCCGCCGAAACTGACGGTGCCGATGATCCTGTTCTTCCTGCCTGTTCTCGTCGCTGTCATTCTGGGGCCGGCCGGCATTCAGGTCTCCGACAGATTCTAGAGCAGGCATCGATTGCGGTGCATGCGCGAAGCAGCTATCCCTTCCTCACCGCGCGACTGGCGAAAAGAGGTGGATGACCATCGGGGAGCGCGGGTCACGATCGATGCCGCTCGCCTGGGCAGTCAACTCTGAATGGATCGGAGCCATGATGTCTTCGCAAGTCGCATTTTTCAGCATCCTCGGCGCAATCCTGATCGGCGCGATGAGCCCAGGCCCGAGCTTCATCCTCGTCAGCCGCACTGCGATCGCGGGCAAGCGTTCGGCGGGCATCGCCGCAGCGCTCGGAATGGGCGCTGGCGGAGCGACATTCGCCGCATTGGCGCTTTTCGGGCTGAGCGCGCTTCTGGTTCGGGCCGAGGAGGTCTTCACGCTTTTGAAGATCTGCGGCGGAATCTATCTGATCTATCTGGGCTTCCGCATCTGGAGCCAGGCCTCCGCGCCCCTTTCGGCTCAGAGCGAAGAGAAGGTGGAGCGCGGTTCGCTCGGCCGCATCTTTGCGGCGGCATTGCTGACCCAGCTCAGCAACCCCAAGACGGTTATCGTCTACGGCAGCATATTCGCGGCCTTGCTTCCGGCCGATCCGGAAGTCTGGATGCTGGTCGCGCTCGCGCCGGCGTTGTTCGCCATCGAGGCGGGCTGGTACCTCGCCGTTGCGCTTGTTTTCTCGGCCCACGGACCGCGCCGGGCCTATGCCCGGGCAAAGAGATGGATCGATCGGATCGCGGGAGCGGTGATGGCGGGCCTCGGCGCCAGATTGGCGGGTGAGGGGATTGCCACGCGGTTATGGTAGTCGGGCTTGCCGGGCTTGTCCCGTAAGTCTCAATTCGTCCTGGTGCCGGTATCCTTGGCCGCAAGCTGCTTCCAGGAGTTCTGCTGGGTGAGCATCGCGCGCAAGTAGGTGACGTTGGCATCGGCCTGCTGTGGGTTGAGTTCCTGCCGGGCGATCTTCTCCGCCTCGTCAAAACGGCCCTGCAGCCCGACCACGAGCGCGAGGTTCTGGCGCACGCGGCTGTCGGCGCCAGGTTGTTCCGATGCCGATTGGAGATAGGTCTCCGCCGTCCTGAGGTCGCCTGACAGCACATAGGACATGCCGAGATTGGAGAGGACGGACGGCTCGTTCGGCTTGAGGTCGAGCGCCATCCGATAGCGGCTGCGCGCCTCGTCCGACCGGCCGAGCTGGTCGAGGACGGCGCCTTCGGCGGAATAGAGCTTCCAGTCGGGGCGATCGGGCGTCTGCGCGCGGCCGATGGTTGCAAGCGCCTGTTCCATCTGGCCCGCCGCGGCCTGCGCCTTGCCATAGGCCGCAAGCACCTCGCGATCGCTCGGATGGGCGATCGCGACCTGCTGCATGACTGCCAGCGCCTGTGTATTGCGCCCGGTCATCATCAGGATGGTGGCATAGGTAAGGCCGGTGTTGCGGTCTTTGGGATTGCGGTCATAGGCCTTGCCGATTGTCTCGGAGGCACTGGCGAGTTCCGGCGCGGTCATGCTCTCCACCGGCTTCGAGAGCCTGGCGATTGAGCCGGTCTTCGTGGGATCCTTCGTCGTCGCGCAGCCGGCGAGCATCGCCGTCACGGCGAGTATGCACACGCTGGCGAGAAATGTCGGTTGACGGCGTGACAAGGGTTCCCGAGCGACCATGATTGCTTCCCTGAGTCGGTTCTTTTTCGCGTCGACGCTGTTTTGGGAAAACGCGACGGCGCAACCTCCACTCAAGCAATAATCTGTTAACCCTAACGGAGTGTTAATGTCGCCAGTTCCGACTGATTCCATGGAAGGCAGGTTATGGTGCCCTATCAGTACATCGAGAGAAAAAGCCCTTTCAGCACCAAGAGCGGAAAGACCCTTCCCATTTTCGCCGTGACCCCGGCCCATATCGAGACCGGAACGATCGATCCGATCGCACTCGACTGGGCGAAAAAGGCAGGATTCACGGCGGAGGCCGGCGCGCTCCTTCTAATCCCGACGGGTGACGGGCATCTCGGAGGCGCATTGTTCGGTCTCGGCGCCAACCCGTCGGGAAATCCGTTTCTTGCGGGCAAGCTCGCCCGCCAGTTGCCCGCCGGCGACTGGCATATCGAGACCGCCCCGCTGACCGCCAACCGCCTTGCGCTGGGCTATGGCCTCGGCAGCTATACCTACGACCGCTACCGTGCGGAAAAACCAGCCGAGCCGAAGCTGCTGATCCCGCAGGATGCCGATGCCACCGATGTCAAGCGGCAGTTAGCCGGCGTCTTCCTTGCGCGCGACCTCATCAATACGCCGACGAACGACATGGGCCCCTCCGATCTCGAACAGGCCTTCCGGGCGCTCGCCGCCCATTACAAGGCTGAGGTTTCGGTGATCGCGGGCGACGATCTCCTGAAAGCCAATTTCCCGCTCATCCACACCGTCGGCCGGGCGAGCGCCCAGGCTCCGCGCCTTCTCGAAATGCGTTGGGGCAAGAACGGACACCGCCGTGTGACCCTGGTCGGCAAGGGTGTCTGCTTCGATACCGGCGGGCTCGACATCAAGCCCTCCTCCTCGATGCTGCTGATGAAGAAGGACATGGGCGGCGCGGCTAACGTCATGGGTCTTGCGCTGATGATCATGGACGCCAAGCTCAAGGTTGACCTGCGCGTCATTATTCCGGCGGTAGAGAATTCGATTGCCGGAAATGCCTTTCGGCCGGGCGATATCTACCGCAGCCGCAAGGGATTGACCGTCCAGATCGACAATACCGATGCCGAGGGCCGGCTGATCCTCGCCGATGCGCTCGCCTATGCGGACGAGGAGGATACCGACCTCCTGATCGATATGGCGACGCTCACGGGTGCCGCCCGCGTGGCGCTCGGACCCGACCTGCCGCCCGTGTTCACGGATGATGACGAACTTGCCGAGGCCTTTGCCGACGCCAGCCTCGAAACCGACGATCCCCTGTGGCGCATGCCGCTCTACAAGGGTTACGAGAAAAACCTCAAGACGCCGATCGCCGATCTCACAAACGCGCCGGCGGGCGGCATGGCGGGCGCCATTACCGCGGCGCTGTTCCTGAAGCGGTTCGTCACCCGCAGCCGCAGCTGGGCGCATTTCGATATCTTCGGCTGGGCTCCGTCGGAGCGCCCTCATTCTCCGGTCGGCGGCGAGGCCCAGGCGATCCGCGCGATCTACCGCTATCTGCGCACCAGCCTGCGCTGACATTGCTGCAACCGGGCCGCTGCGGGCATTTGCGACCTGCACGGCCTCTTGCAATGGCCGGGCGATTGCCGGAAAAGGAACGGGTCGTTGACCGGCACGCGGATACCGTCGGATGAGTGTTGAACTGACCGCCTCCGAGGCTTTGGGCCTCTGGCACAAGGTAACGCTGCAGCAGGTGCAGCAGGACAAACGCGATCTGACGCTGCGGCAGATGGCGATCCTGCTCCAGATCTATCTCGTGCCGCCGCCGCATACCGTGCGTGGCCTTGCAGCGACCCTGAACGTCACAAAGCCGGTGATTACCCGCGCGCTCGACACGATGGGCGAAATGGGTCTCGTCGACCGGGTCCGTGACGAACGCGATCGGCGAAACGTGGTCATAAAACGAACCGTCAGCGGCGCGCTCTATCTGGAGAAATTCTGTGATCTGGTCATCGAAAAGGGACGCAGCCTGACATTTTGAGAGGCAATGATGGGACTGGACAGACGCTTGAATGCCTATCGCGACGATCTCGCCGACGAAGTCCTTGAGGGCGAGGTCGAGGCTCGGCGCTTCGTCGCCGGCCATCCGGCGCGTATCGCCGTGCCGGTCGTGGCCCTTCGGGCAAGACCGGATCTTGCCACGGGAATCGATACCGAACTCCTCCAGGGCGAGGAGGTGACGGTTTTCGAGCGCGCCGACGGCTGGGCCTGGGTCAAGGCGGCAAGTGACGGCTATGTCGGCTACCTGCCAGAGACCGCTCTTGGCGAGCCGGCACCCGCCCCGACGCATCATGTGACCGTGCCGCGGACGTTCCTCTATCCGGGCACGGATCTGCGATTTCCCGCCTCGGCGGCGATATCCATGGGCAGCCGTCTCACGGTGACGGGGGAGGCCGAAACCCGGGGCACCCGGTATTTCCTGCTTTCGGACGGTCGTGCCGTCATCGCCTCCCATTGCCTGCCAATCGGCACATATGCCGGCAAGGACTATGTCGCGATTGCCGCGCGCTTTCTCGAAACGCCCTATCTCTGGGGCGGGCGATCTGGCTTCGGCATTGACTGTTCCGGCCTCGTCCAGCTGTCGCTGATGATGACCGGGCAGGCCGCACCCCGCGACACGGACATGCAGGCGGCGGGTCTCGGCGCCGAGATCGACCGCGCGCAACTCATGCGCGGCGATCTGGTCTTCTGGAAAGGCCATGTCGGCATCATGGAAGACGAAAAGACGCTGCTTCACGCCAATGGTCACACCATGACGGTAGCGCGGGAAGATTTCGAGGCGGCGGTCAAGCGCATCGGCTGGCTCTACGAGCAGCCGACCGGATATCGCCGGCCGGTGGCCTGATCATATTTCGAGGGGAGTGCCGCCCTTACGAAACGGGATTGCGATCGCTATATGAACCGGGAATGCCAATGGGACCATACAGGGCGCGGGGACTTCCCCCTCCTGCCGGGCTAGTGAAAGGCAATGCATGAATGTGAGTC
>DPXQ01000149.1 GCA_003527225.1 Rhizobium sp. | reverse complement strand
GGCTTTCCAGCCGTTTTCGCCGAGCCGTTCGATCACCGAGCGGCGGGAACCGGGCGCGACGATGCGCACCATATGCGTGCCCATAAAGAGAATGATCCCGAGGATCAGGAGTGTCATCGTTCAAACCCCGATTGAAATTCGTCCTGCAGGCATAAAGGCCTATCGCGCGAAATTCCAGCCCGTTCAAAGCTTCGCCGCATTTCGCTGACAGGAAACCAACTTGATTTTTTGCAGGTTTTCCGATGTCGCGTTCCCTTCTTGCCCTTTGTCTCTCGCTCCTTGTCGCCCAGCCGGCGCTTGCCGATCCGCCGGCGCCGCCGGCCGCCGAAAAGCCGAAACAGCTTCTGCTGATCTCCTTCGACGGCGCACACGACAATGCGCTCTGGGTAAAGAGCCGCGACATTGCCCGGCGCGCCAATGCCCACTTCACCTATTTCCTGTCCTGCACGACGCTGATCCCGCGGGAGAAGGCCAAGGTCTACAAGGCGCCGGGCATGAAGGCCGGGAAATCGAACATCGGCTTTGCCCCTGATGTCGAGGACGTCGCCACCCGCCTTGACCACATCTGGGCCGCCCGCGGCGAAGGCCACGAGATCGCCAGCCATGCCTGCGGTCATTTCGACGGCAAGGACTGGTCCAAGGCGGACTGGCTCTCCGAATTTCAGACCTTCCGCGACGTCGTCACCAATGCCTGGAAGGCGAACGGTCTTGGCGACCGCGAACCGCAAGGCTGGGCGGCCTTTGCCCGCACCGGCATTCGCGGTTTCCGCGCCCCCTATCTTTCCGCACCCGACAGCCTGGTTGCGGCGGAAAAGGCGTTCGGCCTTGTCTATGACGCAAGCCTCGTCACCAAGGGTGCCCTGCTGCCCGGCGACGACGGAGCGCTCATCCGCTTCGGCCTGCCGCTCATTCCCGAAGGCCCGCAGAACCGCCGGATCATTGGCATGGACTACAATCTCTTCGTCCGCCATTCCGCCGGCATGGACAATCCCTCGCGCTCCGTCGAGTTCGAGGAAAGGACCTATGCCGCCTTCAAGGCCGCCTTCGAGGCGCAATATGCCGGCGAGCGCATTCCGCTGCAACTCGGCTTCCATTTCGTCGAGATGAACGGCGGCGCCTACTGGCGGGCCATGGAGCGGCTGGTGACCGAGGTGTGCCACCGCGCCGACGTCGCCTGCGTCAGCTATTCGCAGGCGATCGACCTGCTCGCAGAGCGGCCGGCAAGAACCCCCTCCTGATTCTCGGGACGGGGAAGATTTTTAATCTCCCCTCAGAAATTGCCGTTTGCGATCAGTGCCATGCGCGAAAACGGCGTGGCGGTTTTCCCCGCGACCAAGGCCTCGCCTTATCCTGAAAGGGTCATCGGACGGGGCACCGGGTCGCGAACCGGCTTCCCCACCTCTTCGAGGCCCGGTGCCGATGACGGTCGCAAAGGCCGGGTTCTGGCGGAAAGTAAGATGATCCCCGCAGACCCGAAGGCAGCCGGCGCGATCGGGGCAGGCGGAAAGCCTGATACCAACCCCCAATATCCACCCCGCCTGCCCTCCTCCCCAATGCAAAACCGCGCCGGATCGCTCCGGCGCGGCTGAAGGCGCATGTTTTTTTAGCCTCGGCTCAGTCGCGCACGAGTACCTCACCCTGTTCCGCCAGATATTCCTGGTCGATCTCCGGCAGCGGCTCGTTGTCGATCGCCGCTTCGAAGGCGCGCAGACGCTTGTAGATCGACAGCAGCTCGACGATCGTGGTCCACGAATTGACGAGATACTGGAACGAACTGCGGACCTGGTCGAAGACGTTGTTGATCTGGGTCATCAGGCCGAGCGTCAGCTTGCCGGCGACGATCGATGGCACCAGAACGATCAGGCTGAACAGGTTGTCTGCCTGGAGATAGAAGATGCGCGCAACGTTGAAATACATGTAGTGGAAATAGAGGCGGAAATAGTTGCGCCGCACATTGTCGAAGAGTTCGGCGACCGTCAGCGGCTTTGCCCGGTTGGGGTCGTCCTCGCCATAGACCAGTTCCTTGCGGTAGGAAGCCTCGACGCGCTGGTTGCGGAATTCCAGCCCCGGCAGCTTGATGCCGACGGCCGCGAGAAAGACGGTGCCGAACACCGACCAGAAGATTGCCGCCCAGACCAGCGCATGGGGAATATTGCCGATCAACGGCAGTTCGGTGATGTTCTCTCCGAGCTTGAACAGCACCGGCAGGAAGGCGATCAGCGTCATGACGGAACTGACGAGGCTCACACCGAGCGATTCGACCGTGGAGGAGAAGCGCATCGTGTCTTCCTGCACACGCTGCGAGGCACCTTCGATGAAGCGCAGCTTCGGCCAGTGGCTCATGTAGTACTCGTTCATCGCCCAGCGCCAGCGGAAGATCCAGTGGCTGACGAAGAAGCGGCTCAGCACCCCGATGGTGATCGCCACGAAAGCAATGCCGGCAAAGCCCAGCATGCCGAGGTAGAGTTCAGCCGCCGTCACCGACCCGGGCGTCGAGAGCGCCTTCTGGATCATGTCATAGAACGGCCCGTACCACGCATTGATGGCGACCGAGACCTGAACCGAGAAATAGGTGGTGAAGATGATCAGCGCACTGCCGAGCACCGACCACATCTGCCAGCGATGGGGGCTGACGATAAACCAAACGGCGCTGAAGATGAGCACGACGATGGTGTAGTAGATATAGAACCACAGGAATGGCGCCGACCAGAAGACCGCGACGCCGATCGGCGGCTCCTGTCCCTCGGCAAGCGGCGGCAGGCCGATCAGTGCGCCCCAGTTGCTGGCATCACCATACCAGATGAGGATCGCGGCGAGCGACCAGAGGGCCGCGGAGGTAAAAAATAGGCGCGGTTGCGGAAAGAAGGATTTGAACACGGGGACAGCTGCTTTCTCGGCGG
The DNA here is from genome assembly GCA_003527225.1 of Rhizobium sp. The sequence continues at coordinate 237 of DPXQ01000149.1, read as the reverse complement.
GGGACGGAAGGGCCTTAAAAACCCGGTCTTTGGCGCGAAACTAGGGCAGAAAAAAGTGGCCAGCAATGCCATCAACCGATTGTGACGAATTTGGCCTGCGCCAATTCACAGTTTCGCGCCGTCCCGCCATAACCCCGTCATTTCAGGGCAGCCGCCGCAGCACCGGAAGGACGAGAGCCGCCGAGGCGAGAAGCACCACCGCCGCGACCAGACTCGGGACGGAAAAATTGCCAGTGC
>DPXQ01000062.1:5921-6098 GCA_003527225.1 Rhizobium sp. | reverse complement strand
ATCAACGCCTCGGTCAACGATCTCGATCAGGTGACCCAGCAGAACGCCGCCATGGTGGAGGAAACCACTGCCTCCGCCTTCGCGCTGGCAAGCGAAGCCGATGGCCTGACCGAGCAGGTCAGCAGCTTCGCAATCGGCCACGCCGCGCGCACGCCGGCCCGCCGCGCCGCCTGACCA
>DPXQ01000062.1:4608-5888 GCA_003527225.1 Rhizobium sp. | reverse complement strand
CGCGGCGGACGGGATCGCGCAGGCCTCGCCGCCGGCGAACAAGCGCGAGCGGGTGAGGAAGCGACGCTCGCGTCCGTTGTCGAGAGAGAACATGCCCCCTCGCCCGGGCACCACGTCGATGATCAGCTGCGTGTGCTTCCACACCGCATACTGCGAGCCGCTGATATAGACCGGCACGCCGCCGATCTCCCCGAGCTTNNTCGGCGACGAGCCGTCGCAGCAGCCCCCGGACTGGTGAAACAGGATGTCGGGATGATCCGCCTGGATCTCCCGGATGAAGTCGAGCGCGGCCTGCGTGGCCACCACCCTTGGCTCTGCCGCATTGGTCTCGTCAATCATGATGGCGTATTCCTCCTACCTGAAACGACAATCCCTCCCCCTGCCAGGGCAGGGAGAGGGACGGCAAGAGGCTGGAAGCGGGGGCAACAAGCCTCTTCCCTGTGGAGATGGTCGGATCAGAAGAAGCCGAGAGCCTTCGGGCTGTACGACACCAGCATGTTCTTGGTCTGCTGGTAGTGATCGAGCATCATCTTGTGCGTCTCGCGACCGATGCCGGACTGCTTGTAGCCACCGAAGGCGGCATGGGCCGGATAGGCATGGTAGCAATTGGTCCACACGCGACCCGCCTGGATGTTGCGGCCGAAATTGTAGCAGCGATTGGCATCGCGGCTCCAGACGCCCGAACCGAGACCGTAGAGCGTGTCATTGGCGATCTCGAGCGCTTCGGCGTCGTCCTTGAAGGTCGTGACCGACACCACCGGTCCGAAGATTTCCTCCTGGAATACGCGCATCTTGTTGTGGCCCTTGAACACGGTCGGCTTGACGTAGTAGCCGCCGGCCAGATCGCCGGAGAGGTTGTTGCGCTCGCCGCCGATCAGCACTTCGGCGCCTTCCTGACGACCGATATCCATGTAGGACAGGATCTTCTCCAGCTGTTCGCTGGACGCCTGGGCGCCGATCATCGTCGACATGTCGAGCGGATCGCCCTGGCGGATGGCAGCGACACGCTTCAGCGCCTTCTCCATGAAACGGTCGTAGATCTTCTCATGCACCAGCGCGCGGCTCGGGCAGGTGCAGACCTCGCCCTGGTTGAGCGCGAACATGGCAAAGCCTTCCAGCGCCTTGTCGAGATAGTCGTCGTCTTCGCGCATCACATCTTCGAAGAAGATGTTCGGCGACTTGCCGCCCAGTTCGAGCGTGACCGGGATGAGGTTCTGGCTGGCATACTGCATGATCAGCCGGCCGGTCGAGGTCTCACCGGTAAAGGCGATCTTGGCGAT
>DPXQ01000062.1:0-4514 GCA_003527225.1 Rhizobium sp. | reverse complement strand
TTCCAGGCCGCCATCAGGATCGGGAAGTTCCACGGAATGATCTGGCCGACGACGCCGAGCGGCTCATGGAAGTGATAGGCGACGGTGTCGTGGTCGACTTCGCCGATCGTGCCTTCCTGGGAGCGCACGCAAGCGGCAAAGTAGCGGAAGTGGTCGATGGCGAGCGGAATGTCGGCCGCCATGGTCTCGCGCAGCGGCTTACCGTTGTCCCAGGTCTCGGCGCGCGCCAGAAGCTCAAGATTGGCTTCCATCCGGTCGGCGATCTTGTTGAGAATATTGGCGCGCTCGGTGGTCGAGGTGCGGCCCCACTTGTCCTTGGCGGCGTGGGCGGCGTCGAGCGCCAGATTGATGTCGTGCTCGTCCGAGCGGGCCACTTCGCAAAGCTTGCCGCCGGTCACCGGCGTGGTGTTGTCGAAGTAGCGGCCATTGACCGGCTCGCGGAATTCGCCGCCGATGAAGTTGCCGTAGCGCAGCTTGAACGGCGTGGTGCTGGTGGTCTGTACCTGAATGTTCATGCAATCATCCTCCCTGGGAAAGGTCCCTCCAGCGGACCTGTGGGGACGATGATCGCGGGGAAGCCGGGGCGGCGCCAGAGCGCCAAATCCATACCGCAGCGCACACTGTTTCAGGAATGCGACATATGCCGTCACACGGCCTATTGCAGTGAAAACCGCTTCATCTTGCGGTGCAGGGTGGCGCGGCTGATGCCGAGGATCTGCGCCGCCTGGGAGACATTGCCGTTGGTGCGCGACAGCGCCCGACGCAGCGCCGCCCGCTCGGCATCATCGAGATCGGAGCCCGCATCGCCCCTGCTCTCGCGCAGGGCATCGGCAGCCGGAAGTCCTTGCGCAATGCGCTGGTCGTCAAGCTTGAGGGCAGCACGCGCCGCCTTGGTCGCCCCGAGGATGAGGTCGTCCTGATCCACGGCGATCAGTGCTGCGGCCGCGGCATGCGAAGTTGGCACCATGACGATGCGTGCGCCGGGGAATGCGTGGCGGAACAGGGTCGTCTCCACGCGCGCGGCCACGTCCCGCACCGCCTGCGACAGGATCGCCAATGTCATGTCGCTGACATCATTGCGGCAGGTCGAGATGTCGAGCGCCGCCGTCACCCGACCCAGATGGTCACGGATCGGCGCGGTGGCGCAGCTGAGCGCAATGTTGGAACTGAGGAAATGCTGGTCGCGGTGGATGATCACCGCCCGTTCGTCGGCGAGCGCCGTGCCGATGCCGTTGGTGCCGACGCTCGCTTCGCTCCAGACATTCTGCTGCCAAAGGCCGAGCTCCCGGAACTCGGCGTCGTCGCCGGGCGCCCCGCGCCGGTCGAGCACGATGCCGTCGCGATCGGAAAGCACGATGCAGCAACCGGATCGCCCAACCGTCTGGTAAAGGCGGTCCACCTCATCGCTGCAGGCATGGACAAGATAATCCATGCGCTCGCGGGCGGAGCGGAACACAGCTTCATCGACCTGAACCGGCTTGCGCCCCTCCTCCGGGGCCAGCTGATGGAGATTGAGGCACCGGCGCCAGGACGCCGCGATCGGCGAGCTTGCGGCCGCAGAGCTCTGTGACGCGGTCTGATAGACCAGGTCCGAATGGCTGGATGGCTGGCGCATTGGCTCCTCCCAAAGCGATAATGCCTACATCATAGGATTCTTTCAATCACGATTGCCTAAAACAAGAGCAACGAAACATGGTGGCAGCGGAGTGTCGCAAATCTGCGACAAATCCGCCAGCGCACTTCCAGCCTTCGTCACGCGACCTTTCTCTCTGGCATGAGCGTGGCCTCCGCGCCAGGTCCGGCAAACGACGGGATGGCCGATGGCGGCACCCGCACGAGCTCACCCACCTCCGCCCGCGCCAGCGGCTTGCCGAAATAGAAGCCCTGGACGCCCTCGCAGCCGGCATCGAGCAGGAAGCCCAGCTGCTGGGCATTCTCGACGCCTTCGGCCAGCACCGGAATGTCGAGGCTTGCGGCCAGGATCAGCGTCGAGTGCACGATCGCGGCCGATTGGCGGCTGGTCGCGACTTCCTCGATGAAGGCGCGGTCGATCTTGATCTTGTCGAACGGGAAGAGCTGCAGGGTGGAAAGCGAAGAATAGCCAGTGCCGTAATCGTCCATCGCGATCTTGACCCCGAGTGCCTTCAGCTGGCGGATGATCTGCAGCGCATGCTGCTGGTCGGCGACGATCCCCGATTCGGTGATCTCCAGTTCCAGCCGGTGCGGCGGAAGGCCCGTGCGCTCCAGGATCGCCGCGACCAGTCCGGGCAGATTGTCCTTGGCCAGCTGCTGCGGCGCGACGTTGACGGCAAGCCGTAGCGGACGTTTCCAGCTCGCAGCCTCGCGACAGGCCTCCTCCAATACCCACTCGCCCAGACGGATGATGAAGCCGGTCTTTTCCGCGATCGGGATGAACTCACCCGGCGACACCCGCCCCCGCTTCGGATGGTTCCAGCGCAGGAGCGCCTCGAAGCCAATGATCTCGCCGGTCCGGACATTGTTCTGCTGCTGATAGACGAGTTCGAATTCGCCGCGATCGAGACCGCTGCGCATTTCCATGGCGAGCGCATTGCGTTCGCGCGCCTGGCGGTCCATCGACAGGTCGTAGAAGCAAACCTCGTTCGTGCCGGTCGCCTTGGCGCGGTACATAGCGACATCCGCCTGCGCCAAGAGGTCATCCAGCGTTTCGCCATTGTCGGGAGAGATGGAAATGCCGAAGCTCGATCCCACGCTGACCGTGACCCCGTCCCAGAGGATCGGCTGGGTGATCTCGCGGATGAAGCGCTGGGCAAGCTGCACGGCATCGCCACGACTGAAGTAACGCGTGGAAACCGCGACGAACTCGTCGCCGCCGGTCCGCGCCAGGAACTCGCCGTCCCGCAGCTTGGCCGACAGGCGTTGCGCCACCGTGCGCAGCACATGGTCGCCGGCAGCATGTCCATGGACGTCGTTGATCTCCTTGAACCGGTCGAGATCGAAGGTGAGGATGGCCAGCTTGGCGCCCTTGCTGTCGGGCCGCACGAGCAGCTGCGTCACATGCTCCAGGAAGCCGGTGCGGTTGGGCAGTCCGGTCAGGGCGTCGTGAAGCGAAAGATGCCTGTAGCGGGCAAGACTTGCCTGGGTCGCCTGCAGGTCGATGACATAGGTCGTCGCGCCGAGCGTCAGGATGACGACGGTGATCGCCACCACCACCACCGTCATGATCCCCTCGTTGAGGGTGTGCAACGGCAGCGCGGCAGTTGAATCCGGAACGACGGTGACCGCCGTCATGCCGGTGAAATGCGTGGCCGCGATCGCCAGGATCATCGCCAGCGCCCCGCCATAACGGCAGAACCGCGTCACCGGCCGCGCCACCCTGTTGGTGGCGACGGCACCGAAGGCGGCGGCAAGAATCAGCGAAGCGACGACATAGGTCGTGTCCCACTCCAGATGTCCCTGCACCTGATAGGCCGACATGCCGAGATAGTGCATGGCCGCAATCCCGAGACCGACCAGAGCGCCACCGGCCTCGATCAGGGCACTGCGGGCCGCCGTTCCGGCAACCGCGAAGCCCGCTGCGGCCACGAACACGGCACTCGCCAGCGAAATCAGCGTGACCTGCGGTTCGAAACCGACGGCAACTCCGGTTTCATATCCCATCATCGCCACGAAATGCGTGGTCCAGATGGTGCAGCCGCCGATGACGCTGGTCAGCGCCAGCCAGCTCAGCCGCGCAATGCCACGATTGCTCCTGACGCGCGAGAAGAGCCGCATCGTCAACAGCGATCCGAAGACACAGATGGCGACGGCAGAGATGAGGAAGACCGGATCGTGATCGATCGCGATGCAGGCGAGGATGTTCAGCATTGGGGTCCAGCCGATGTATTTCCGAGGTTGGAGATATGGCAAACATCAATTTCCAAAGGCTTTCGGCGGATGGTTACCGCTTTTCCTTTCTCGCAATCGGACCCTTGCGTGACACGGCGTGCGGCGCATGCGAGGATATCAGCCTTAAAGCCGCGAAAACCGCCGGCAAAAGCTTGCCTTGCGGGCACTTCTGGTCTATAGCGCGCCGTCCGTGTAGACACCCTTGGAGGCAACGCGGACGGGGTTCTCTCTGAGGCCTCAGGTTTCTGCGGGCATCACAGCGTATGCCGGTGAGACTCTCCAAACAACCTCGAAAGGAAATGCCATGAGCCACTCTTCTTACGAGCTCAAGGCCGAGGCGCGCGAACGGGTAGGTAAGGGGTCCTCCCGCGAACTTCGCCGCAACGGTTTGATTCCCGCTGTCATCTATGGTGACAAGCAGGCCCCCATTGCCATCTCGCTCAACACCAATGAAGTGACGAAGCGTATCCACGCCGGCGGTTTCATGACCACCGTCGCCACGATCGTCCTGAACGGCGAGAAGATCAGCGTCCTGCCGAAGGACTACCAGCTCGATCCGGTCCGCGACTTCACCATGCACGTCGACTTCCTGCGCGTCTCCGCAGACAGCAAGGTCACTGTGGAAGTTCCGGTTCACTTCATCAACG
>DPXQ01000003.1 GCA_003527225.1 Rhizobium sp. | reverse complement strand
GGGGTGCTGTGGCGCCCCTGCCCCGGCGGCATAATCGCAACCCGGGTGAATGTCTGCGACAAGCCCCGTCCAAGTCATTTTGCCTTACCAGCCGCCGTCATCAGCTCTGTGATTTCTTCGGTGGTAAAGCCTGTCTTGCCAAGCACCTCCGCGGTATGGGCACCTAGATCTGGCGCCGGAAGGCGCACGTCGCAGGGGGTACGGTCCAGCTTTACCGGAAAGCCCAGCATCCGCACCGCGCCGTGACCTGGATGGACGACGGTGATCGCCATTTCCTGTTCTACGATCTGCGGATCGGCAAACACCTCGTCCAAGCTCTGGACCCGGCCGCAGGGTACGCCGGCGGCGTTCAGCCGCGCGATCCAGCCTTCCTGCGTGTCCTGGGCAAGGCGTTCGTTCAGGATGCCATGCAGTTCGGCCCGGCGAGCAAAACGTTTGGGATTGGTATCGAAGCGCGGATCCTGCATCAATCCGCCAAGGCCCAATGTGTCGAACAGTCTGCTGAGGATCGTGTCGTTCGACGGAGCGATGGCGATCTCGCCGTCCGAGGCGCGGAAAAGGCCGTAGGGCGCGACCAGCGGGTGATCGTTGCCGGTGCGCTCGGACGGCCGGCCGGTGGCGAAATGCTCTGCCGCGATATAGGCCATCGTCGAAAGTGCGCCATTCACCATTGCCGCCTCGACCCTCTGGCCTTCGCCGTCGCGATCACGACCGTGCAGGGCGCTGACGATGCCGAAGGCGGCATAAAGTCCGGCCAGAAGATCCGTCATTGGCTGTGCCATGCGCATCGGCTCTCCCCCGGGTGCGCCGTTGGTGGCCATCAGCCCGCTCATCGCCTGGGCGATGAAGTCAAAGGCGGGGCGATCCACATAGGGGCCGGTGCTGCCGAAACCGTTGATCGAACCAACCACCAGCCGCGGGTTGATCGCGCTCAGGACGTCGGGCGGGAAACCCATTTTAGCCAGGGTACCGGGTCGGAAATTCTCGACCAGCACGTCGGCGGTTTCCAGGAGCCGCCGCAGGGCCGCGCGCCCTTCGGGGCGGTAAAGGTCAAGTACGACCGATTTCTTGTTGCGGTTGAAGGCCGCAAAATACCACGACAGGCCGTCGCGGATGGTTCCCTGGGCGCGGACGGGATCGCCTTCAGGGGATTCGATCTTGATCACCTCGGCACCCATGTCGCCAAGCAACATCGTGCAGAAAGGACCGGATAGCACGCGGGTCAGGTCGACAACGCGGATGCCGTCAAGGGGCGGACGCATCATTTCCGGACACCCCCGCTGGAGGAGCGCACGGCGGAGCGCGGTTGAAGCCTGAGCCGGGGCCCTGCCCGCATCATCTGGCCTGGAAGCGGATAGCCCAGGATGTCTTCCATCCGGCGGGCGACGGCGGCCACTGCCTCGCCGCTCACCCCGGTCCCAACCCCGCATTCATCCAGCAGATAGATCAGATCCTCGGTGCAGATGTTGCCCGTGGCGCCGGGTGCGAAGGGGCAGCCGCCAAGGCCGCCCACACTGGACTCATAACTGGTGATGCCTTCCAGCAGTCCGGCATAGACGCACGCCAGGCCGACGCCGCGCGTGTTGTGAAAATGCAAGGTAATCTCCAGCTCAGGAACGGCGGCGCGCAAAGCGCGCACCCGCTCCTGTACCAGCGGCGGCGTCGCCATGCCGGTAGTATCGCCAAGCGTAATGCGCCGGATTCCAAGTCCGACATAGGCGCGGGCAAGGCCAACCACATCCTGCACAGGCAAGTCACCTTCGAAGGGGCAGCCAAAGGCGGTAGCGATGGCGCCCTTGACCTCAATCCCTGCCGCAGCAGCGATGCGGGTCACCTCCGCGAAGCCGGCAAGCGAGCTTTCGCGCGACTGGTTCACATTGGCCTGGTTGTGGCTTTCGGAAGCAGACAAAAAAACTACCATGGCGTCGATCCGCGCTTCTGCCGCCCGTTCGGCACCTCTTGCATTGGGAACAAGGGCGGTCAGTTCCAGTCCCGGCACCCGATCGACGCCAGCCACCACCTCGGCGGCATCGCGCATCTGCGGTACCGCGCGGGGGGCGACAAAAGATGTCACCTCGAAGCTGCGCAATCCGGCGCCGATCAGGCCGTTGACCATTTCAATTTTCGCCTCTGTAGACACCCACTGCTGGACGGCTTGCAGCCCGTCGCGGGGGCCGACTTCGGTGATGCGCACGGTGTCGGGGAAGTTCTGTAGCAAAGCTGTCATGATGACCTCGAAAGGGTTTGCGCAGTCGTTTTTGTTGGTATACAAACTTGGTATGGCAAACGTCAACATGACAACGCAACCTGAAACAGTCAGCCAGGACGGCACGGATGGTATCGCCGGCCAGATACTCCGCCAGATCCGCGCGGACATTCTGTCACTGACCCTTGCTCCGGGCGAGGTGGTGGTAGAACGCAGACTCGAGGCGCGCTACGGCGCCTCAAGGACCCCTGTGCGCGAGGCACTCGCCCGGTTGATTGCGGACGGACTTGTAGAGCGCCACGGCCGCGGCTACCGGGTGACGCCGCTGGACATCGCGCAACTGCGCGAGCTTTTCGAATTTCGCGAGGAGATAGAGGCAATCGTGGTGCGCAAGGTATGTCAGACCGCCACCCCCGAAAGCCTCGCTGCGTTACAGGTCTCGGTGGACCGCGGGCTCGAAAGCATGACGCCCGAACACTGGCTCGGCGCCGGGCTTGACATCCATGTTGAACTTGCCGCCCTGACCGGGAACCGCTTTCTGGTCGAGGCGGTGCGCGATGCCGTGGGGCGGGCCGTGCGTCCGCGCTGGCTACTGGCCAGCGACGCCAACGAGCGGCTGACAGCGCATCGCGAACACAGCGAAATCCTGCGCCTGATCGCGGCGCGCGACGTTGACGGGGCCGAACGCGCGGTGCGGGCACATACGCGGGCCGTCGGGGTCGGCATCCTTGCTGCACTTGAATGTGCCCGCCGCATCCTCGGGGCACGCAGCTTTGCGGATAGCGAAGGCGCCCCGTCTTCGGCCCGTACAATTCGCGGAGGCAGCTGAAACTACTTCCATATCATGAGACAGACAAAAGGGAGGAACTAAATGTCTGATTTCAAATATTTCTTGGGCGCAGGCGTCATCGCGCTTGTACTTGGCGCGGCAGAGGCCCGCGCGGCGGAATGCATCGCACCCGCCGATCCTGGCGGCGGTTGGGACTTCACCTGCCGCACCGTAGGCGCTCTGCTGTACGACGAGAAAATCGTCGATGCGCCGGTGCAGGTGACAAACATGCCGGGCGGCGTCGGCGCGGTTGCCTTTGCGCATGTTGCCTCCAAGCGCGCCTCCGAAGCCGAACTTCTGGTGGCCACCTCTACAGTCGGTGTTACCCAGATCGCGCAGGGCAAGTATCCCGGCGGGACCGAAGTGATGCGCTGGCTTGCCATGCTGGGATCGGACGTGGGCGTCATCGCCGTCGACAATGATTCCGAACTCAAGACGCTGGACGACCTGGTTGCCAAGCTGAAGGCCGATCCGGGTTCGGTGGCGGTCGCCGGGTCGTCGGGCGCGGGGGGCTGGGATCACATCCGCCTGCTGATGGTCGCCGATGCCGCCGGCATGAAGCCCGACGCGTACAAGACCATCCGTTGGGTGCAGTTCGATGGCGGCGGGCCTGCCGTGACGCAGATGATGGGCGGCCAGGTCGGCGCGGTCTCCACCGACCTGGGCGAGATCGCGGGCTTTGTCCAGTCGGGCGACATCCGCATCCTTGCAGCGCTTTCCGATGAACGGATCCCCGCCTTCCCCGATGCGCCCACCGCCAAGGAACAGGGCATCGACGTGATTGGCTACAACTGGCGCGGCTTCTATACCGGCGGCAAGGTTTCGGATGCGGACTATGACGCCTGGGTGGCCCGACTGAAGACGCTGTATGATTCCGAGGCGTGGAAGAAGGCCGCCGCCGCCAACGGGCTTGTTCCGGTCTGGCGCGGCGGGGGCGAGTTCAATGACTTCGTTAAGGAACAGGCCCAGACGATGGAGCGTATCTCGCGCGAGATCGGTGTGATCCAGTGACGGACCGGCTGGTCGGACTGCTGCTTCTGGCGCTGTCGATCGGCTATGGAGTGACCGCGGGTTCCTTTCAGGCCAGCTTCGGCGACCCTCTTGGACCTGCGGCATTTCCGATGATCGTCGCCTTTCCGGCGGCGATCCTCAGCCTGGCGATGATGATTTGGCCGGGACCGGATGCCGTCTGGTCCCTGGGACGGCCAATGCTGATGCAGGGCGCGGCGCTCGCTGTGCTGGTGGGCTATTCGCTGCTGCTGGAACCCCTGGGCTTTCCGTTGGCCACGGCACTGGGCGTGGCGCTTCTGGCGCGGCTAATCGGGTCCGCCTGGCTGCACGGGTTGATGGCCGGTGCGGGGCTTGCCGCGATCCTTTTCTTCGTCTTTGACTGGCTGCTCAACCTGCCATTGCCGGCGCTGCCACAGTTACTCGGATAACGTAATGGATATCTTGAACAACCTGGCGGCCGGCTTTGTCGTCGCCGCGACACCAGTCAACCTTGCGCTGGCCGTATTCGGCTGTTTCATCGGCACGCTGGTCGGTGCCCTGCCCGGCCTTGGCCCGGTGAACGGGGTAGCGATCCTGATCCCCGTCGCCTTTGCGATGAAGCTGGACCCCTCATCGGCGATGATCCTGCTGACAGCGGTCTATTACGGCACAATGTATGGCGGGCGCATCTCATCGATCATGCTGAACATTCCCGGCGATGAACCGGCGATCATGACCACGCTGGACGGCTATCCGATGGCCCGGTCGGGCAAGGCGGCGCAGGCGCTTGGCATTTCGGCGATGGCCTCGTTCGTGGGGGCGACGCTGGCCACCATCGGCTTGACCCTTTTCGCTCCGGCGCTAGCCCGGGTGGCGATCCATTTCGGCCCGGCGGATTATTTCTCGCTCTACGTCATGGCCTTTGCCACCGTGGGCGGGGTCGTTGGCGTGAACCCGTTCAAAACGCTGATCGCGGCATTCCTGGGGCTGATGTTGGCGACGGTCGGGCTGGATCCCGGAACCGGTATCGCACGGTATACCTTTGGCACCTTTCACCTTTATGACGGGTTCGATCCGATCGTAGCCATCGTCGGACTGTTTGCCATCAGCGAGGTACTGGTCTATTTCGAAACTGCCCATAACGGCGGTTCGCCCATGGTGCCGCTTGGACGGACCATCCCGCGCCTGCGCGAAATGGTGCAGGGCTTCCCCGCCATGCTGCGCGGCGCGGGCCTCGGATTCATTGCCGGGGTGCTGCCCGGGGCCGGCGCCTCTCTCGGCGCCTTCATCTCCTACACGGCCGAAAAGCAGCTCTCGAACACGCATGACACCTTCGGCAAGGGTGATCCGCGCGGCATCGCCGCGCCCGAGGCCGGCAACAACGCCGCAGCGGGCGGGGCACTGATCCCGATGCTGACACTTGGCGTTCCAGGTTCAGGCACAACGGCGGTGATGCTGGCGCTTCTGATTTCGCTCAACATCCAGCCGGGGCCGCTGCTGTTCGAACGCAGCCCCGAACTGGTCTGGGGGCTGATCGCCTCGCTCTACATCGCCAATGTCGTGCTGCTGATCCTGAACATCCCGATGGTGGGCATCTTTACCCGGTTGCTGAGCCTGCCGCAGTGGCTACTGATGCCGCTGGTGGTGATGGTGTCCTTCCTGGGCATCTATTCGATCAGCCATTCGCCTTTCGACCTGATGGTGATGATCGGTTTCGGGGTATTCGGCTATCTGCTGCGGAAGCTTGATTTCCCGATGGTGCCGGTAGTGCTCGGTCTACTGCTCGGCGCCGACATGGAAAACAACCTGCGCCGGGCGCTGTCAATTTCTGGCGGGGACTGGGGTATCCTGGTCCAGAGCCCAATCGCGCTTGGCATCTATGCGGTGACCGCCGCGATGTTGGCGCTGGCCTTCCGCATGGCACGACGCAAGGTGTCGCCAGATCCGGCAGACTGACCGGGGGAGCGGATGGCACTGCTGAGGCCGTTCATTCCGAGGAGCATGGCAAGCCGACGGACAATGGCTTCATCGAGGCGTTCAACTGCAAGCTCCGGGCCGGAGTGCCTGAACGCCCAATGGTTCCTGACCCTTGCGGATTCGCGCGAAAGGTTGGAGACTTGGTATCGATACTACAACGAGGAACGATCCTCACTCGGCGATCGGTTACAAAGCTCCGATCCTCCTGCATAATCACCGGTGGTGATGCCAGCCAACCATCGTGATCAGAGCCGGAAAACTCGAGCTTCCGTCGGTCCAAGGTTTGGTCCCAGAGCAGCCAGAACAGGTGCCTTTTCCCAATTGGACCAGCCAAGCCAAAGACGAATCTAAATACGCGCGCGCCAGACGCACAATGCGCGTACTCCACGCAATAAAATCCCGAAAGTTCTGCGACTAAGCGTTTCGATGGGAGTAACTATATAATTTGTTTTAACTTTTCAGGCTGCCCCTTCAGTTTCGTGGAGCTGGCATGCCACTTGCTATCCATAGGATGGACCCGAGGTTAACCAAGAAGACCACGGCTCTTGTATAACAAGGAGAACAATAATGGGGAATTTCAAGCGCCTACTCTTAGCAACTGCCGTCGTGGCACTGTTGCCGACCACAATTGTCAAAGCTTCTGAAATCCGGGTAGGTTTCACAGCCGACGCCCTGACTCTCGATCCCGCCAACCACCGCAACCGCGAGACAGAGACCATCATCCGCAATATGTATGACGGCATCCTGACCCGCGACGGCGACATGAAGATCGTCCCGGAAATCGCCGAATCCTGGACGCAGACATCGCCGACCACTTTCGAATTCGTCATCCGCGAGGGCATCACGTTCCATGACGGCTCCGAATTGACGGCCGAGGACGTCAAGTTCACCCTCGATCGCCTGACCGTCGAAGGGGCGATGGGCGACGACCAGACCAGTCCGCGCAAGAGCCTGCTCGGTCCGCTGCAATCCGTCGCTGTTGATGGCGACAAGTTGACCGTCACGCTCAGCGAACCGTGGCCGATCCTGCCGGCGATGCTGCCGGTACAGGAAGTCGTCTCCAAGGCCTTTGTCGAAAAGGTGGGTTCCGCCGGCCTCGCGACGCAGGTCAACGGCACCGGTCCCTTCAAGCTGGTTGAGTGGCGCAGGGGCGATTCCATCATCATGGAGCGGTTCGAGGAGTATTACGGCGGTTCGCCGGATATCACTCCCGTAGGGAAGGCCTGCGTCGACCGCGCCATCTTCAAGGTTATTCCGGAAACCGCCTCGCGCGTCGCCGCGCTGCTTTCCGGCGACGTCGACATCATCAACGAACTGCCACCCTTCTCCATCGCCCAGGTAGAGAGCAATCCGAACACGGCGGTCATGTCGGTCAACGGCACCCGCAGCTTCTTCATCGCGCTCAACAACAAGGGCGAGATCTTCGACGACATCAAGGTGCGCCAGGCCGTGGTCCATGCGCTCGACAAGAAGCTGATTATCGACCGCATCCTCGCCGGCAAGGCGGTCTCCATCGAAGGCATTCTGAGCCCGGCCGCCTTCGGCGCCTCCGACCTGCCCGCCCCCGGATACGATCCGGAAGAGGCCAAGGCACTGCTCGCCGAGGCCGGATACCCCGACGGTATCGATGTCGTTATCGACACGGAAGGCGCACATAAGGATACGGTCGAGGCGATCGCCTCCGTGCTGGCCAAAAGTGGTATCCGCGCCAAGGTGGAAGTCAGCGAAAATGCACTTCTGAAGGCCAAATGGGATCCGAAGAGCGACAAGCCGGCGGGTCACATGTACTTCAGCTCCTGGGGCAACGGTTCGCTCGATCCCTATGACATCTTCGTGCCGACCCACCGCAGCGGAGATCGTGGCAATTCTGCCTACTACGCCAATCCGGAACTCGACAAGCTGCTGGATCAGGCTTCCGTCGAGCTCGACGTAGCCAAGCGTGCCGATCTCTACAAGCAGGCCGAGACCATCATCAATGCCGATGTGCCTTACGTCTATCTCTGGGTTCCCCAGGATATCTACGGCGTTTCCAAGAGGGTGAAGGGCTGGAAGCCGAGTGCCGACAGCCGCATCAACCTTCACGACACCTGCGTCGAATAAACGGACAAGAGCACGATGCGGTTGGGTACCCTCCTCGAACGTCTGCTGCAATTGATCCCTGTGCTCCTCGGCGTGAGCCTCATCGTCTTCATGATGCTGGCGCTCACGCCGGGCGACCCGGTGGAAATCATGATCGGCGATCAGAATATGAACGCCGAGCAGGAAGCCCTGCTACGCAGCGATCTGGGGCTGGACCGTCCCCTGCCGGAACGTTTTCTGAGCTTTCTCGGCAATGCGATCCAGGGCGAATTCGGCACCAGCTTCTTTCACCGGCGACCAGTGATCGACGTGATTTCCGAACGCCTGCCCGCCACCATCGAACTCAGCCTCGTGGCGATGATTATCGCCCTTGCCACCGCCATTCCGCTCGGAGTGGCGGCGGCGATCCACAAGAACACCATCATCGACAAGATCGCGACGATCGGCTCGCTGTTCGGCGTGTCGTTGCCGGGGTTCTGGTTCGGTATCCTGCTTCTCATGCTATTTGCGGTGCAGTTACGACTGCTGCCGGTATCGGGTCGCATCGGCTTTGCCAGCGAGGTACCGTCGATCACCGGCTTCCTGCTGATCGATACGCTGATGCAGGGGCGTTTCTCCGCTTTCTGGGATGCCCTCAAGCATATCCTGCTGCCGGCGATCACGCTCGGCCTGCCAATGACAGCGATCCTGACGCGCGTCACGCGAACGGCCATGCTGGAAGTCATGCGACAGGATTATGTCGCCTTCGCCGAAGCCAAGGGCCTCAGCCGCCGCCGTATTCTGTACCGTCATGCACTGAAGAACGCTCTGATCCCGACGGTTTCCGTGGCGGCCATCGAGACCGGCTCGCTGCTCGGCGGAAACATGATCGTCGAAACGGTCTTCGGCTGGCCGGGATTGGGTCGCCTGGTCGTCGAGAGCATCTTCGTACGTAACTACCCACTCGTTCAGGCGGCCGTGCTGCTCTACGCCGTGACCTATGTGCTCATGAATTTCGTCGCCGACATTCTCTATACGGTCCTCAATCCGCGGGTGAAGCTATGAGTTCCGTATCGGATCCGACGACGACCGCACCCGCCATCTCGCCGTTCCGCCGTAACCTTGCCACCTTCGCGGAAAACCGCTTGGCGCTGGCAAGCGCCGTTATCTTGCTAGCCTTCGTCGTCATGGCGATCTTCGCGCCTTGGATTGCGCCACAGGACCCTTACGAGACGGATCTCTTCCGCCGTCTTCAGCCGCCGGCCTGGTTGCCAGGTGGAGAATGGGGCTTCCTGCTCGGTTGCGATGCGCTGGGGCGCGATATCTTCTCGCGCATCATCTATGGCGCGCGCATCTCGATCTTCATCGGTACGGTCGTCGTCATTGCAGCCACCATCATCGGCATTCTGGCAGGCCTTGCTGCAGGCTATATGCGGGGCTGGGTCGATGTGGTCATCTCACGCCTCGTCGACATCCTGCTCGGCTTTCCCTATCTCATCTTCGCGATCGGCCTGATGGCGATGATGGGTCCGGGCCTGTTCAACATCATTCTGGCGCTGGTCTACAAGGAATGGGTCATTCCTTGCCGGGTGGTGCGCGGCGAGACGTTGGCCGTGCGCGAGCTGGAATATGTCGAGGCCGCCCGCGCGCTTGGCGCCTCGCGGTTCCATATCATGCTCAAGGAGATCATGCCCAATGTCCTGTCCGCCGTGCTGGTCGTTGCCACGATCCGCATGGCCGACGTCATCATCCTCGAGGCGAGCCTCTCGTTCCTCGGCCTCGGCGTCCAGCCACCGACCGCCTCCTGGGGATCGATGGTGGCCGACGGGCGAGCCTTCATCCTTGAAGCCTGGTGGGTCTCGACCTTCCCCGGCCTTGCCATTCTCCTGCTCGTGCTGGTGATCAACGTGGCGAGCCAGGGCCTGCGCGACGCCTTTGATCCGAGGTTCAACGAATGACGATCACTGCCTCTCCCCTCCTTCAGGTCCAGGGCCTCAGGACCGTGTTCGAGACCCGCGCCGGACGCGTCTTCGCCGTCGATGGCGTCGATGTCACCGTCAATCCGGGCGAATGTCTCGGCGTCGTCGGTGAAAGCGGCTCCGGCAAGAGCGTCACTTTCTCCTCCGTGATGGGGCTGGTGCGTGCACCAGGCCGAATCGACAGCGGCTCGATCCGCTTCGAAGGACGCGATCTGCGTTCGCTGTCGCCGCAGGACATGCGCAAGATCCGTGGCCGCGACATCGCCATGACCATGCAGGATGCGCTGACGGCACTCAATCCGGCGCTGACTGTCGGCGAGCAGATCCTCGAAGTGCTCTACGCCCATGACGAAACGCTTCCGCAAGGCCGCATGGCACGGCGAAAAGCCGCCCGCGCCAAGGCGGTCGAAATGCTTGAACTCGTCGGTATCGCCTCGGCCGGCGATCGCCTCAAAAATTATCCGCACGAGTTTTCCGGCGGCATGCGGCAGCGGATCATGATCGCCATCGCACTCGCCTGTCGGCCGAAGCTGCTGATAGCCGACGAGCCGACTACAGCACTTGATGTCACGATCCAGGCCCAGGTGCTCGAACTGATCGCCGATATCCGCGTGCGGCTCGGCATGAGCGTCGTGCTGATCACCCACGACCTTGGCGTGGTTTCGGAATATTGCGACCGGGTCATGGTCATGTATGCCGGCCAGGTGGTCGAGGAGGGCCCGACCGCCTCGGTGATCCAGGAACCCCAGCACCCCTATACGCGCGGCCTGCTGCGATCCATCCCGCGGCTTTCCCTGCGCGGCCAGAAGATCAAGCCGATCGAGGGCCAGGTCCCCGACCTGATAGATCTGCCGCCGCAATGCCGCTTCTATTCCCGCTGTAGCGAACGCCTGGACGTCTGCTTGAACAGGATCGACATGCGCGAACTCGGCGACCTGCGTCGGGCGCGCTGCATCCGCCTGACGGAGACGCTGGCATGAGCGAGACTTCGAACACGCCGCTGATCACCGTCGAAAACCTGGTGAAACATTATGGCGGCCGGCGCGGCCCGATTTCCTGGGCGACCGGCATGCCGCCGATCAATATCCGCGCCCTCAACGGTGTCTCGTTCGAGGTCCGGCGCGGCGAAACGCTCGGCCTGATCGGTGAGAGTGGATGCGGAAAATCGACGCTCGGGCGCGCGCTGCTTCGCCTGCACGAGCCGACCTCCGGCAAGGTCGTCTTCGACGGAACCGAGGTCACCGCACTGAGGCCTGACGCTTTGAAGGCGATGCGTCGGCAGATGCAGATCATCTTCCAGGATCCCTATGCCTCGCTCAATCCGCGCCGCACCGTCGCCGACATCATCGGCCTGCCGCTGATGCTGCACGGGCTTGCCGCCAATCGGCGCGAGATGCGCGACAAGGTCGCCGCGATCATGGACAAGGTCGGGCTGAAGACCAATCATCTCGACCGTTACCCGCACCAGTTCTCCGGCGGCCAGCGGCAACGCATCGGCATTGCCCGGGCGCTGATCAGCAATCCACAGTTCATCGTCTGCGACGAACCGGTCTCGGCGCTTGACGTATCGATCCAGGCGCAGATCATCGAACTGCTGACCGGCCTGAAGCGCGACATGGGGCTGACCTACCTGTTCGTGTCGCACGACATTTCGGTCATCGGTTACCTGAGTGATCGGGTGGCGGTTATGTATCTCGGCGAGATCGTCGAGATGGGACCCGTCGAGACGGTGCTGTCCAATCCGCGCCATCCCTATACCCAGAGCCTGATGTCGGCGGTGCCCGACGTAGACCATCCGGGCAAGCATCAGCGCGTGCGGCTGACCGGCGACCTGCCCTCGCCGCAGTCGCCGCCACCCGGGTGCAAGTTCCATACCCGCTGTCCTCTGGCGACCGAACTGTGCCGGAGTGAGGCGCCGCCGCGCCATGAACTTGGCGATGGCCACACCGCCACCTGTCACCTGATCAACGACAATGTCACGATCCTGAGGTAGTTCGATGTTGCCCTTCAACGCCAAGCCCGCCACTCCGGTCGTTCTTTCCGGTAGCCCGTACGAGCGCGGGCGCGCCCAGGCGACCAAAGCCGGCGTGAGCGACGAGCAGATCCGCACTGCCGTGCTCGGCCGGGTCGATCAGGCAGGTGCTGCTGGCCTTCTCGATACCGACGGTCTGCGCTACATCGAGGCGCAACGCGCATTCCTCAGCGTGCATGATCCCGACACGATGGCGGAGCTGGCCGGCATTGCTGACGGTTTCGGCCTGATGGAGGACGACCTCTTCGTCCACCAGCACATCACCATCCTGCGCGACCTCAAGACTGCCGCGGAAACCGACACTGACGGCTGCAGCACCTGGGCGGTCGGCGATAGCGACGACGGGCCGCTGGTGGTCAAGAACCGCGACTTTTCCGGAACCCATCTCGGGGTGCAACGTGTTTTCCTGCATGAAGGCCCAGACATCGAGACGGGCCGGATGATCTGCGTCGGCAGCGCTGGCAGCCCCGGCGCCTATTCGAGCGGGATCAATGCGGCAGGCCTCGCGCTTGTCGACAATCACGTCGGCAGCAGGGACCATGGGGTCGGCTGGCTGCGCTACTTCGTCATGACCCGGATTCTGGCGACCTGCCGCACGGTCGACGAGGCGGTCGCCTTTATCGCCGCGCGGCGCCATGCCGGCGGTGGAAATCTGGTGCTTGCCGACCGCAACGGCGCGACGGCGGCGATCGAATTCGGCACCGATACATTCGGCATCGAGAGGGGCGCGGCTTCGTGGCGGACCAACCATTTCGTGACAGCGAAAATGGCGGGCTGCAATCTTGTCGAGGATGGCGACCGGATCGATGAAAACTCATCAGTCCGGTTCGACTTCCTGTCGCGCATGGTGCCGAACCGGCGCTGGAGCGTTCCGGCGGCGGCGGCACTGATGGCGAGCCACGCCGGGGACGGACCTGGCATCGGCCCGCTCTGCCAACATGCGGTCCGCGACGATTCCCAGACCATCTCCACCGTCATCTACCGCTGCGACACGACAAGCCTTCATTTTCTCGAAGGCAATCCCTGTTCGGGAGAGTGGCAGTTGTTCGAAATGCCGGTATAGTCGCCATGTCTCAACCAGGGCGGCCCATGGCGAACTACGAGCGTGATCTGATCGGCGAGCATGCGAGCATCGATGCCCTGCGGAAGCTGATCACGCGCGTCGCGAAGAGCCCCGCCCGCACCGTTCTCATCTACGGCGAAACCGGCACCGGCAAGGGGCTGGTCGCCCGCATGCTGCACCAGCAATCGGCGCGTGCTGCGGGTGAATTTGTCGACATCAATTGCGCGGCCATCCCTTCGAGCCTTCTGGAATCGGAGCTGTTCGGCCATGAGCGCGGCGCTTTTACCGGCGCCCAGGTAAAAAAGGCCGGCCTCGTCGAAACGGCGAACCACGGCACGGTGTTTCTAGACGAGATCCGCGAGATGGACCTGGTGCTGCAGGCCAAGCTCCTGAGCTTCCTTGACACGCAGAGTTTCCGCCGGGTCGGCGCCGTCACCTCGACCTCGGTCGACGTGCGGCTCGTCGCGGCAACCAACAAGATCCTCCTCGGCGAAGTCAATTCCGGCCGCTTCCGCGAAGACCTCTACTACCGGCTGCAGGTGGTGGCGATCAACCTGCCGGCACTGCGCGAACGGGCCTCGGACGTCCTCATCCTGACCCAGCATTTCGTCGACAAGTTCAACATCCAGTACAAGCGCAAGATCCGCGGCCTCGGCGACGAGGCAAAGGATATTCTCCTGCACTATCCGTGGCCGGGAAACGTGCGCGAACTGGAAAACCTGATCGAACGCATCTTCATCCTCGAGGATGACGACGTCATCCTGCCGCGCCATCTGCCCGACCGGATCCTGCGCACCGTAAAGGCCAAGGCGAAGGCGGTCGTGCCCTCCGCTCAGGGACAGGCAGACGCCGGAGATCTGGCGCTTGGATTCCACGGCGCCACAGCGCGCTACCAGAAGCAGCTGATCGAAACCGCGCTTGCAGTCAACGGCGGCAACCAGCAACGCGCGGCCTCGGCCCTGAAGATAAGCCGCCACGCTTTGCGCCATCAGATGATCAAGCTCGGGTTGGTCAGCGACTGACGTCGCGCGCATTGCACGACACGTTGCGTGCATTTCGCGCATGCTCTTCCGCCACTCCGCACCTCCTTATTTTTCTCCATAAAATCCAATAGCTTAAAAGCAAAAACAGGTTTGGCACGATGCATGCATTCATTGAAGCAAGACGAATTCCGTTGCTGATGGAGAAAGTTGCATGCGGTCCATGAAGATAATCTGCCCCAACGGGCACCTCGGTTTTGCGCCGCTAAAACCGAAGAGTTTCCACATCGGCGTCGACGCCAAACCCGATTTCATCGCGGCCGACAGCGGTAGCGATGACATCGGCCCGGTCCCGCTCGGCAATGATACCTGCGCCAGCCCCAAGGCCTGGCAGGAGCACGATCTGGAAGAAATGCTGCTGGCCTCGCGCCGCATCAGCGTGCCGATGATCATCGGCTCGGCTGGCGATACCGGCACCAACAGCCGGGTCGACATGTATGTCGAGATGATCCGCGAGATCGCCGCCAAGCATGACCTTCCGCCCTTCAAGATCGGCTGGTTCTATTCCGAGGTCGACAAGGAACTGGTGCGCTCCAAGATCCGCTCCGGTTCACCGATCCTCGGCCTTGACCGGCGGCCGGAGCTGACAGAGAAAGACCTTGATTCTACCGACCGCATTGTCGCCATGGCCGGCGTCCATCCCTTCCGGGCCCTGCTGGACGAGGGCTGCGACGTCATAATCGGCGGACGCTCTTCCGATAGCGCGGTCTTTGCCTGCGCGGCGCTTGCTCGCGGCTTCCCGGAAGCACAATCATACTATCTCGGCAAGGTGCTTGAATGCGCCTCCTTCTGTGCCGAGCCCTACGGCGCCAAGGAAACCGTTCTCGGCGAAATCACCGACGAGTGGGTGGAAGTCACCGCCATGGCGCCGGAACAGCGCTGCACGGTGGCATCCGTTGCCGGTCATGCGATGTACGAGCGTTCCAATCCCTTCTTCGAATTCGTCGCCGGCGGCATGCTGGACATGACCAATTGCGTCTATGAGCAGGTGTCGGAAAAGACCACGCGCGTCACTGGCATGGAATTCGTTCCGGCTACGGACTTCCGGGTCAAACTCGAGGGTTCCGGCAAGCTCGGCGAGCGTTTCGTCGGTATGGCGGGCATCCGCGACCCTTATACGATCGCCCATGTCGATGAAGTCATCGAATGGGCTCGCGCCCAGACGCGCGAGCGCTTCGGCCCCGACGGCTGGGAACTCCATTACAACGTCTTCGGCCGCAATGGCATCATGGGCGACATGGAGCCACTGAAGGACAAGCCTGCTCACGAATTGATGATCGTTGTCCAGGGTGTCGCCCCGACCAAGGAAATGGCCGAGGAAGTGACCATGACTGGAACACGCCAGCTTTTCTATGCGCGCCTGCCCGACGTGAAGGGCACCGCCGGCGGCGTTTCCTTCGTCCTCGATGAAGTAATGCCGGCAAGCCCCGCCTATCACTGGACGCTGAACCACACCATGGCCGTCAGCGATCCGCTTGAACTTTTCCCGACCCATAGCGCCATGATCGGCGCTGGCAAGCTTGAGGCTGCACAATGACCGCGACCAGACTTTCCGACCTCGCCAAGACGATCCGCAGCAAGAATGCCGGTACCGACAAGATCACCTTCGACATCATTTTCCGGGAGCGCGACACCTATGAAATGGTCAAGCGCTCGGGCGCGTTGACGCCGGATTCGGTCTGCCGGATTCTCAATGTCGACCGGCAACGGCTGACCGACTTCGTCGAATACGATCCGGCTTTCGCCATCAAGTTCACGATCCTGCGGATCCGTCCGAGCGGCAGCCCGGGCGACGCCGATATCTTCGGCGCTCAGCAATATGCACCGTTCCTGGACGTCGAGATTGAGACCAAATAGCCCGTCTTGTGACAGGCGCCGGTTTGTAAGTTGCAGGTCAGGTGGCGCTTTGAATTCTGGAGCCATGCCTCACTGGATTTGCATCGGAGATGTTCTTTGCGGGGTCTGAATAGCCCCGAGTTTCGTAGACACCCTCGGGTTAGATTTTCTGCTGCTTCTCGAACTCGACGGGCGACAGCATTCCGTTTCTGACATGCTTGCGTTTCGGGTTGTAGAACATTTCGATGTAGTCGAACACGTCCTGGTGGGCTTCATCGCATGACCGGTAGATCTTGCGACGTATCCGCTCCCGCTTCAGAAGATTGAAGAAGCTTTCGGCAACCACATTGTCATGGCAGTTGCCGCGTCGGCTCATCGAGTGAACCAGATTGTGGTACTTCAGGAACGAGGCCCAGTCCATGCTGGTGAACTGCGAGCCCTGATCCGAGTGGATAAGCACCTCGCTCTTCGGCTTGCGCCTCCAAACTGCCCTGAGCAGCGCCTGCAACACGACATCCGTGGTTTGACGGCTCTGCATTGACCAGCCGATCACCCGGCGAGAATAGAGATCAATGACGACGGCCAGATAAGCAAAACCCTCGCAGGTCCGGATATAGGTGATGTCCGTAACCCAGAGCTGGCTCGGGAAATCTGCAC
>DPXQ01000019.1 GCA_003527225.1 Rhizobium sp. | reverse complement strand
AGCAGCGCGTTCTCGCGCTCAACGCTTTTCTGGACGACATCTACCACAAGCAGGAGATCATTCGCGCCGGGCGCATTCCGCGCGAACTCATCGAGAAGAACGTCACCTTCCTGCCTGAAATGATCGGCTTCCGGCCGCCCGGCGGAGTCTATACCCATATCGTGGGGACAGACATCGTGCGGACCGGCGAGGATCAGTTCTACGTGCTGGAAGACAATGCCCGCACGCCTTCCGGTGTCAGCTACATGCTGGAAAACCGCGAAACCATGATGCAGATGTTTCCCGAGTTGTTTCAGCTCAACAAGGTGCAGCGCGTCGAGGACTATCCCCATCTCCTGCGCCAATCGCTTGCCTCGCTCGCCCCACCCGGCTGCAAAGGCAAACCGCGTGTCGCGGTGCTTACGCCGGGCATCTATAATTCCGCCTATTACGAGCATTCCTTTCTCGCCGACATGATGGGCGTCGAACTGGTGGAAAGCGGGGATCTGCGCGTCATTGACGGAAAGGTGAAGATGCGCACCACCCGTGGCTACGAGGCGATCGATGTGCTCTACCGCCGCGTCGACGACGATTTTCTCGATCCGCTGACCTTCCGGCCGGATTCCTATCTCGGCGTTGCCGGTATCATGGACGTGTACCGTGCCGGCAATATCACCATCGCCAATGCTCCGGGCACCGGCATTTCCGACGACAAGGCGATCTATTCCTACATGCCCGAAATCGTCGAGTTCTACACCGGCCGCAAGGCGCTGCTCGAAAACGTGCCGACCTGGCGCTGTTCGGAAGCCGACAGCCTGAAATACGTGCTGGAGCACCTGGAAGAACTGGTCGTGAAAGAAGTCCACGGCTCCGGTGGCTACGGCATGCTGGTCGGCCCGACAGCCTCGAAGAAGGAGCGCGCGGTTTTCGCCGAGAAGCTCAAGGCGCAGCCTTCGAACTATATTGCCCAGCCGACGCTGTCCCTCTCCACCGTGCCCATTTTCGTCAACAAGGGGATAGCGCCGCGCCATGTCGACCTGCGTCCATACGTGCTCGTCTCCGACAAGGTGCAGATCATCCCCGGCGGATTGACCCGCGTCGCCCTCAAGCAGGGCTCGCTGGTTGTCAATTCGAGCCAGGGTGGCGGCACCAAGGATACCTGGGTTCTGGAGGATTGAGGCGATGCTCGGAAGAACCGCAAACGGCCTTTACTGGATGTTCCGCTATATCGAGCGGGCTGAGAATATAGCCCGCCTCGTCGATGCAGGCTTGAGGATGTCGCTGACACGAACCGGCGCATCGGATGATGACTGGGACGCGGTGCTGCAAAGCGCCAATGTCCGAGCAGCCTTCAGCGAGAGCCACGGCAAGGTCACGGCAACCGATGCCATCGACTTCCTGTTGCGCGACCCCTCGAACCCCTCGAGCGTGGTATCCTCTATAGATTCAGCCCGCAATAACGCGCGCATGGTGCGGACCGCGCTGACCCGCGAGACCTGGGAAGCGACCAACGAATGCTGGATCGACCTAAAGCAGATGCTCGCGAGAAAGCTGAGATCGGCCGATCTTCCGGAAGTGATCGACGCCGTCAAGCGCCGCGCCGGCCTGATCCGCGGCGCCTTTCATGGCTCGATGCTGAGGAACGAGATCTACAATTTCGCCCGCATCGGTACCTTCATCGAGCGCGCCGACAATACGAGCCGGATCCTCGACGTCAAATACTACGTTCTGCTGCCAGCGGTCACCCAGGTCGGCTCCTCGCTGGACAATGTGCAATGGGAATCGATCCTCCGTTCTGTCTCGGCGCATCGTTCCTACCGCTGGGTCTATGATGGCGATCACAAGGCCGCGCATATCGCCGACTTCCTGATACTAAACGGGCAAATGCCGCGATCGCTTGCCTATTCCTATGACAAGATCGCCAGCAATCTCGGCTATATCGCCGAGGACTATGGCGAGAGACTGCCGGCCCACGACACCGCCGAGGCAATTCGCCGGTCGCTACAATCGGCCAGCATCAATGAAATCATGGACCAGGGACTGCACGAATTTCTCGACAACTTCATCGTCCGAAATAACCAGCTTGGCCGGGAGATTACCGACGGATACCGATTCTACAGCTAGACGGCGCAGGGACGGAAACAAGATCATGCGGTTGAAGATCACGCATATCACCGAATACCGGTACGAGCAGCCGGTTCAATACTCCCTGCAGCGCCTGCGGCTGACGCCGCTGAACACGCCTGGACAAAATGTGCTCTCCTGGAACATTGCCGTCGACGGCGCCACCGTGGAGGCGGGCTTCAACGACCAGTTCGGCAATCACGTCCATCTCGTTGCCACTGAAGGGGACAGTTGCAGGGTGCATATCGTGGCGAGCGGGGAGGTCGAGACCGAGGACCGCGCCGGCGTTTTCGGGCCTCATCTCGGTTACTGCCCGCTTTGGCTGTACCTGCGTGATACGCCTCGCACGAAGGCCGGAAAGCTTACCCGGGAGCTGGCACGCAGCCTCTCCGGCGACAACGACCTGGAGCGGATGCATGCCCTGATGGCGGCTATCCACGGGACCGTGAATTACCTGCAGGGACTGACGGGAACCGAGACCACCGCCGAGCAGGCGCTCGAGGCCGGCCACGGCGTCTGCCAGGACCATGCCCATATCCTCATTGCCGCCGCCCGCGTGATGGGCGTCCCCGCCCGCTATATCTCCGGCTATCTGATGATGGAGGGCCAGGAAGAGCAGGCCGCGACCCATGCATGGGCCGAAGTGCATCTGCCCTCCCTCGGCTGGGTCGGCTTCGATGCCGCCAATAATGTCTGTCCTGATGACCGCTATGTGCGCCTCGCATCCGGCCTGTGCTATGCCGATGCAGCACCGGTCTCCGGAATGCGCATCGGCCATGCCGGCGAGGATCTCGCCGTCGCCGTGACCGTGAAGGCGCAGGGACAGAGCCAAAGCCAGAGCTGAGCTCGCTTTCGGAAATGCTGGAACCGCAAGCCCGGCGCCATCTTGACGTGATCATCTCCCCGTCTGAGAGGGGAGCTCGAGCCATGCTGTTTCGACAATCACTCTTCCATTCGGTTCTCGAGCGTCTCGCCGATGAGGCCGAGGAAGACGGCACAGACGACAAGGTTCCCATCCACCGCATTTCCGGCCTGAACACCGGCTTCGTGGCCGAAGCGGTAACGCCAAGAAGCGGCGATGCCACGCGTTTCGAGGACGCATACCTGCATCAGATGCCGGAAAACCCGGCACCCGAACCGGAAGAACCCCGCATGCCGGATCATCTTGCCCGGCTTGCCGTCGACGAGATCGCGTGCGATCTCGATATCGACCCCGACGACAACCGCGAAAACCTGACGGAAAAGCGCCGCCGTTTCGCAAGGAACAACCATCCGGACAGCGTCCATCCGGATTTTCGCGAGAATGCCACCACGCGCATGAAGATCGCCAACCTGCTGATCGACGAAGCGCTCGCAAGGCTCGATTGAGCACGAAAAAAGGTGCCCGTGTCGGCTCGTCAGTCGTACAAGCGTTTCAGGAGGTCGATCAACTGGTCGCGGGCCTCGGTTCCGCCCAACCGGGAGATCAGCAATTCCTCGTGCTGTGCCCAGATCGGCATCAGATCACGCAAGTACTTGAGGCCGGTTTCGGTGATGTGGAGCGACTGCACGCGCCGGTCGGTTTCGGACTTGCGTCTCTCGATCAGGCCCTTGTTCTCAAGCCCGTCGACAATCGCGACGAAATTTGCCCGCTGGATCCCGAGCGCCTCGGCGACCTCACTCTGCTTCAGTCCCTGGTTTCGGCTGAGCAACAGCAGAACCGCGAAGTCCGTCGGCCGCAAGCCCTTGGCCGCGAAGGTTTCATTGAAGTGCTGGAAGACCGAAAGCTGCGCTCTGCGCAAACGGTATCCGACCGCATCTTCCATCATGGAAAAATCGATTGTCGATGATGATGATTGAGGTGCTTCCTCAGCCTTTTTCTTCGGCATGCCGACGCCATTCATCTCTTCCCACTCCCCCCATTCCGGCCAACCCGCATCTGAATGCAAAAATCATCCGGAACCCGGCGGCATAGTAGCGAAATGGCCCGACGGCACAAGTCTCGCCCGCCGACCGCGCGCAAAATCGATGACTTCGACAACGGGGAGCAGGTAGCGGGGAACCAAACGGCGCGCCTTCCGGAGGGCTATACCAGTCTTGGAGAAGGCCCGCAGAAGGGACCGGACCCTCCTCGCGATCGCCACCTTGCGCACCGGAAGCGATCGGCGAATTCCTGCATTTTCCACATTGATGCCAGAAGCAGTCTGGGGTATGACCGCTTCACAGCGCCTCGGCAGAGTCTCTTTTGCCGACGAAGCACCCGTAGCTCAGCTGGATAGAGTGTTGGATTCCGATTCCAAAGGTCACAGGTTCGAATCCTGTCGGGTGCGCCATTTCAACAAATGATGGCACGACATGCCTATCCCCCGGCTGGGAAGGCATCTGGCTTCGCTTGACGCGTCAGAGCGCATCGCCCCCTGATCAACTAATTCGCCACTCCGTCCCGACCCTCTATCGTCATCAAAGTGGCGGTGAGAAGCGCTACCAGCTTCTCGCGACCCGCCGATTCGGAAAAAACTTCTGTCTGTGCCAACGTCAGCGTTCGTCCGGACTTGACGACGCGACCCCTGGCGATGATCCGTTCACCTGCGGCGGGCGCAACCAGGTTTATTTTGAATTCGGCAGTTAACACCCCGGCGCCTTGCGGCATGAGGCTGAGTGCGGCATATCCTGCCGCGCTGTCCGCAATGGCCGACACGGCTCCCGCGTGCACGAAACCATGCTGCTGCGAGACAGACGGGCTTGGCGTCAAGGCGATATCAACCGCTCCAGGCGCAATGCGTAGCATTGAAGCGCCAAGAGTGCCCATCAACCCCTGCTTGTCAAAGCTGGCTTGTACGCGGGTCTCAAAATCTGGATCTTGCGGGGTAAATGCGCACATAGACTTGCTCTCTAGAGTGGGACCGGGCGGTTCTGCGTGATGCTCTTCATCAAGAGGGTGGAGGTGAGGCGCCGAACGCCCGTCCGTTCCAGCCAGCACGTCCTTTGTCGAGGGAGGATGTTTCCATATTCTGGTCAATCCGACAACCGCCTCCTCGTAAAGAGAGGATCGAGCAGATGCATCAGAGATCGAGAGAAATAACAACAACATGTGAGTTCGCGCAAAATCCCGTCCAGTGCGCCAATTTCCTGATTGCGGGATGTGTGGAAGCGTTTCCGGAAGGTTGGCCGCATGCTTACCGCCCACGCGTTCATGGCGGCCAGGCTCTCCCGCCGTTCGTCCCAAAAAGAACCGGCCAATTCCGACCTCCTGCAACCGCAGCGATTCTTCTCGTTTGGCAGTCCAGTTTAAGTGTATATTAGCTTACGATGTACTATTATTGTGAGTTCTGCCGGCTGTTAATTTGCGAGGACCACGCTGACAGGCCGACGAAGCACGAGGAAACTCCATGGAACGGCAGTTGCTCGCCGATGTTCTGGGCCTCCCGAGAGAAGATCTCTTCAGCGTGCTGACCCACGCCGTTCCTGGCTTCGTATGGCTTACGGGTCTCGATGGAAAAGTCCTTTTTGCCAACCAGAGTTGGCTGGACTATACCGGTCTGACGGCCAAACAGACAGGGGGCTATGGCTGGCTGCATGCGGTTCATCCAGATGATGCCCGTCAGGTCCCGCCGATCTGGCATCCCGAGAACGGGGAGCTTCGCGAGCAATACGATTTCCAGATGCGGTTTCGCCGCCACGACGGCGAATATCGCTGGCACAAGGTATGCGCCCGTCCGGTTGCAGGGCATACCGCCGCGTGGATCGGCTGCGCCGTCGATATCCAAGATCAGATTGACGCACAGGAACTTCAGGATGATCAGGTCCGCATCCTGGAAATGGTGGCCTCAGGTGCGCCGCTCGATGACGTTCTGGCGGCACTGTGCCTGTTGGCCGAACGTCAGCTCCCTGATGCTCACTGTTCCATCCTGCTCGTCGACACGGACAACGGCGTCTTTACCGGCGCGGTCGCCCCGAGCCTTTCTCTCGACCTTTCAATAATCCCCGGCGTCAAGATCGGCACTGGCGTAGGGTCGTGCGGCACAGCCGCCTATGAGCGCCGCGACGTCGTCGTTTCCGACATCTCGACCGACCCCCTGTGGGAAACCTGGCGGGATTTCGCGCTTTCCAATGGATTGCATTCATGTTGGTCGAGGCCGATCTACGGGACCGACGGGAAAGTCTTGGCAACCTTGGCTTTCTATTTCACCGAGATCCGCTCGCCGACACCGGACGAAATGGCGCGGATGAGCGCAATACAGCATATCGCCTCGGTCGTGATCGAGAGAACAAATGTGCTGCGGGCCCTGAAGGAAAGCGAGGAGCACTATCGCTATGCGGTCGATCTCAATCCGCAGATTCCCTGGACCGCGGATCCCGAGGGCAATATCCTGACAATATCGTCGCGCTGGGAAGGCGTCACCGGCGTTAAGCCGGAAGACGCACTCGGCCAGAAGTGGCTCGAGGCTCTTCATCCGGACGATTTGGAGGGGGTCATCGCAATCTGGCGCGAGAAGCTGAGCAGCGGCGAGCAGGTCGATGTCCAGTTCCGGATTCGTCTCAAGGACGGCAGCTATCGCTGGGCACGCGCCCGCGGCGCCGCCCGGCGCGACGACGATGGCGATATCGTTCGCTGGTACGGAACGCTGGAAGACATCAACGAGTATAAGCTGGCCGAAGAGAAACTCCAGCGTGCTGCCTATGAAGATGACCTGACCCGACTGCCCAACCGTCGCTGGTTCGAAGAAAAGCTCGCCGAAACCCTCGCCGAGGCAGACAAGGCGGGACAGCGCGTCGGCCTGCTTATTCTCGATGTGGATGATTTCAAGCAGGTGAATGACCGTTTCGGACATCCGACGGGAGACGCGGTCCTGCGGCTTCTCGCTCATCATCTGCGAGATGCCATCACACCGAACAAGCTCGTCGCCCGGCTCGGAGGCGACGAGTTCGCCGTCGTCTTGCAGGCGATCGCGGAAGAAGAAGACGTTCTCAATCAGGCGCAAGCCATTGGGCATTATCTGGATGGCCAACTGAAGCGCAACGCCAAATCCAGGAACAGCCATGTCAGCATCGGCTGCGTCGCCTCCGATGCCGGAGATTCCGCCGATGAGCTTTTCAAGAAGGCCGACCTTGCGCTTTCGGCGACAAAATCGACCAAGAAGGGCACAGTCAAACTGTTCACGCAAGAGATACGGGTACAGAACCGGCAACGATTTTCCGAGATCGAACTGGCGCGTGAGGCACTTCGAAATGGCTGGATCGTGCCCTATTACCAGCCGAAGATCTCGCTCGCCGACGGCAGGATCGTAGGGGTCGAAGCCCTGATCAGGATTGCGCATCCGCGCGAGGGTATCCTTGGTCCTGAGAAAATTCTTGCTGCACTCGACAGCCCGGACTCCGACATCGCCCTTAACGACCGGATGATGTCTCTCGTCATCCACGACATTGCCGACTGGCACCATGCTGGCGTCCGTGTCGGGAGCACGGCCGTGAATGTCTGCGCAGAATGCGTGAACCGGCCACATTTTTCCGACGAACTCCTGGCCTCGCTTGAAACCGCCGGCCTGCCCTTCGACGCCTTGAAGCTGGAGATCACCGAACGCGTCCTGATCGATGACCTCGGGGACGATATCCACAGATCCCTGGAAGAGCTGAGGGGCCGTGGCATCCGCATCTCCCTCGACGACTTCGGGACCGGATATGCAGCGCTGACACATCTGCGCCGTTTCCCCGTGGACGAGATCAAGATCGACAGATCCTTCCTGGAGGACCTGACGAGCGACAACGGCAACAGCGCGATCGTCAAGGCGATGATCAACCTTGGAAAGAACCTCGGCATCGAAGTGGTGGCCGAAGGCATAGAGACACTGGCGCAGGCACTTGTCCTGCGTTCATGGGGCTGCGAGATAGGGCAAGGCTACTATTTTGACAAACCTATCCCGGCGGACCAGATCCCGGCAACCGTTCGACGTCACAATTCCCCCACCGAACGAAAACGCTGGCAGCTCGCTGTGGCGCGCGATATCGCTGAGGCAGGTTCGCTCCCGCCGAAAAAAACCGATCATCGGAAAAGGTCACTCCAGCAGGAAGAGGATCGCGCAGCGGAGCCTCCCCCGTCACGGCCGGACTGATCTGGGCCGGAGTTTCATGCGGCATCTCTCGCGGATCGTGCAGCCCACGCCGATCCGAGCCTCTCACCACCCGCCTGACACCGCGACCAACGAGTATGTGCCCGATCGCCGCATAGGCCGTTCCACCGGTTGCGTGACGGCGCCAAAACCGGCAAGAAGGGCAACATGCATCAAGAGGTTTGAAGGTGAGCGAAGAGGTTATCACTCTGTATGAGGCAATCGGCGGGGACAGCACTGTCCGCGCACTGACGAAGCGTTTCTACGAGTTGATGGATACGCTGCCTGAAGCTGCCCGTTGCCGCGCCATCCATCCGTCTGATCTGACCGGCAGCGAGGAAAAGCTCTACGAGTATCTCACCGGCTATCTCGGCGGCCCCCAGCTCTATATCGAGAAGCGCGGCCATCCCATGCTGCGGCGCCGTCATTTCCTCGCCGAAATCGGGCCGGCCGAACGCGACGAATGGCTGCTCTGTTTCCGCCGCGCCATGGACGAGACGATTGAAAACGAGAAGTTGCGGGCCATAATCTGGGAACCGGTAGAGCGCCTCGCCCATCACATGCAGAACAGGGATTGATTAACCGCCATGGGCATCTGTGACCGCATCCGTCCCCTTATATTGCTCCTGTCGGGCCTGCTCGGTGCAGCCGGCGTAGCGCTCGCGGCCGCCGCTACCCATATTGGCGGCGCCCTGCTGGGCCCGGCTTCCGCCATGTGCCTCGCCCATGCGCCGGCCATGCTTGCCCTTTATGCCGGACACAAGCACATCAAAACGGCGACGGGCGCAGGAATGATCATGGGTATCGGGACGTTGCTTTTTGCCAGCGATCTTGTCGCCAAGCAGTATATCGGCAGCGGCTTTTTCCCAATGGCTGCCCCGAGCGGTGGAATGCTCATGATCCTCGGCTGGCTGCTGGCCGGCGCAAGCGCATTTCTCCGCCCACAACAGGGGTAGCGCTCCACCTTTCACGTCTTGCGCCGCTCGGCATTTTTCGTCCATTTCGGCTGCGGGAACGGAATGACATTTTCCGCAGCAAATCCGCCTTCGCCAGGATTGTAGATTGGTTGCCGTGATTGAGGCCTTTGATGCAAGCCCGGCAGCGCGATGATCTCGGCGCTTGTTGCGCCAGTTGTTTCCATAGTTGCCATGCGTTCGCCGAATCCGGCCACAAGACCGTCGCCGCGCAGCTCCGCCATATTGTGGAGGCCGCTCAGGAAGGTGGGTTCTGGACCATCGTAAGTCATGGGGAATCGTTCCTTTCGCTCATCGTCTGCAGCGCGCGCTCCAGACTGGATTTGCTGCCGTTACGAAGCGGAATGAAGGCCTTGCCGAACTTCTTGCAGCCGCTCTTCACCCGCAGACACGCATCGTGGCTGATACAGTCGATCGGGCAGAACACGCAGTCGACCGAGGGCAGAACCGTGTCGATGCGCGATACTGCCTCCCGTAAACCCCCATCGTGGTGAATGAGTTCCGCACCAAACGTGCTAGCGATCTGCCTCAGATGCGCGACCTGGCAGTCTCGCCCACCGACGTAGAGAAAGCTGCGCACATCAAGGCCAGATGATACAGGCGCCTGCCCGCGCCCACCTTCGTCTGCCCGCGAACCATTTTTCCTATCTTGCTTCGTTTTCGTCTTCTTCGCCATGCTGGTTCGTTCCTCACCTTGCCGTCCGCCGCGGGGCGGATCCAAAGCCTTGCAGGTTCGAACCTTATAAAAGTTGATTTTTAGAGTAAAGATTAAACATGACAATTTTCCTCATATTTATAGATAAAAAGAGACGGACGAGACATGAGGTCTCGTCCGTCAGCTTGTGGCCGAAGATCAGCCTTGGGAAGCCTTAATACGGAAGCCCGACATAGTTCTCCGCCATCGAGGTCTGCGCCGCCTCGGAGGATGAGAGATAGTCAAGTTCCGCCTCCTGCACCTTCTGGCCGAAATCGCCCTCGGCGGGGAAGCGATGCAACAGCATGGTCATCGACCAGGAAAAGCGCTCGGCCTTCCAGATGCGCGACAATGCCCGGGCCGAATAGGCATCGATTCCGGCCATCG
The DNA here is from genome assembly GCA_003527225.1 of Rhizobium sp. The sequence continues at coordinate 52,644 of DPXQ01000019.1, read as the reverse complement.
ATTTCTCGCCGTAGAAGCCCTGCAGCCCCTCGAACAGGTAGTGGACGTCGGAGGCCGCCAGATTGAGACCCTTGGCGCCGGTCGGCGGCACAATGTGCCCGGCATCGCCAACCAGGAACATCGACCCGAAGCGCAAGGGCTCGGCTACGAACGAACGCAGCGGCGCGATGGATTTCTCGATCGAGGGTCCGGTAACCATCGCCTCGGCCACATCCACCGGCAGGCGGCGGCGGATCTCGTCCCAGAAGGCGTCGTCCGACCATTGCTCGACCGTGTCGCTGAGCGGCACCTGGACATAATAGCGCGAGCGGGTGAGCGAACGCTGCGAACAGAGCGCAAAGCCGCGGGCGTGGTTGGCATAAATCAGTTCATGATGCACCGGCGGCACGTCGGCGAGAAGGCCGAGCCAGCCGAACGGATAGACCTTCTCGTAGTTCTGTATGCCTTTGTCCTGCACCGAGGACCGGCAAACGCCATGGAAGCCGTCGCAACCGGCGATGAAATCGCAGTCGATCCGGTGGGTCACCCCATCCTTTTCGAAGGTGACATATGGCTTGGCAGTGTCGAAGTCGTGCGGCGTGACGTTGGCGGCATCATAGATGGTCTTGCCACCCATCGCCTCGCGATGGTCCATCAGATCGCGCGTCACCTCGGTCTGGCCATAGACCATGACCGAGGTGCCGGTCAGACCCTTGAGATGGATACGATGACGCCGCCCGGAGAAGGACAGCGCAAAGCCGTCATGGATAAGCCCCTCCTTGTGCATGCGCTCGCCGGCGCCCGCCCTGTCCATCATGCCGACGGCGCCCACTTCCAGGACGCCGGCACGGATGCGGCCGAGGATGTAGTCGCGATCGACGCGATCAAGAATGACGTTGTCGATACCGGCGTTACTGAGCAACTGGCCGAGCAGGAGGCCGGAAGGGCCGGAGCCGATGATGGCGACTTGGGTGCGCATGGAAAATCCTCCCTGATTTCTTGCCAAATGATAAGCTCGTCCCGCTTGCCGGCAATGGAAATTTCCGGCAAACTTTTGGACTATTTGAACATCAAGGTGCGCACGGCAAATGACGAGACCAGTCCCGACATACACACTCTACGGCGAACAGACTGGCGAAATACCGGAATTCTGGGTGCATGCCGAGTCGATCGCCAGCCGCAGCCAGATCTACGACTGGGAGATAAAGCCGCATCGCCACGAACGTCTTTTTCAAATTCTGCACATTCGCTACGGCCATGGCGAGGCGCTGCTCGGAGACGCGTGGAGGTCGTTTTCCGCCCCTTCTGTCATTGTCGTTCCCGAACGTAAAAACCATGGTTTCCGCTTCTCCAGGGATATCGACGGAGCCGTCATCACGTTGATGTCGAAGCGCCTCCCCGCTCGGCTGCCGGCCCATGCCGGCCTTGGCGACTGGCTTTCGCGCCCGCGCCTGACGGAGATGCCCGGCGATCACACCGACACGGTCTTTCTCGCCGAAATCCTGAACCGCATCGAACGCGAAATCATGCAGGGAACCAACAGCCCTTCGCCCCTCCTCGAAGCCATGATCGTCACCGCACTGCTTCTCGTCTTCCGCATGGGAGGAACGGCTTTGGCGGCTGGCGACGATCGCGACCATGCCCGCTTCGAGCAGTTGGCCGAGATGATTGCCGACGGCTTTCGCTCGCATCTACCTGTCGAGTTCTATGCCCGCCGGCTGGGGATCTCCGTCACCCATCTCAATCGCATCACCAACATGATCGTCGGCAAGCCGGTGAGCCGCCTGATTGCCGAGCGCATCGTCTCGGAGGCTAAACGCGATCTCGTTTTTACGGGAATTACCATTCAGCAGATCGCCGACAGTCTCGGCTTCGACGATCAGGCTTATTTCAGCCGATTCTTCTCCCGCCACACGGGCCTTTCGCCCACGAACTACCGCAACCGGGAGCAAGCACTTCTCGAGCGCTGAACCCTGTCCACCCGCCTTTTGTCGGCTGGCAGCCAAAACTTTTACCGTTTGATAAATTTTTTTTCCTGAGTTAGCCTGTTCCCAATCGCTCGATAAAAAGGGGAACCACGATGCGACTTCTGGAACCGGGCCTGAAGGCCGGGCGGCTGGACGCTGCCGAATACGGAAAGAATTTCTCAGACCTGCATCCGCGCTTCGACGACCATGAAGCACTCGTCGCAGCCGACCGCTGTTATTTCTGCTACGACGCGCCCTGCATGGCGGCCTGTCCGACCGCGATCGATATTCCGATGTTCATCCGGCAGATCGCGACCGGCAATCCCACCGGCTCGGCCAAAACCATCTTCGATCAGAACATTCTTGGCGGCATGTGCGCCCGCGTCTGTCCCACCGAAACGCTCTGCGAGGAAGCCTGCGTCCGCAACACCGCCGAAGAGCGGCCAGTGGAGATCGGCCGGCTGCAGCGCTATGCGACCGACATCGCGATCGAGCAGGGCCGCCAGTTCTACACACCAGCAGCCGCGACCGACAAGTCGGTAGCGGTCGTCGGAGCCGGACCTGCGGGGCTAGCCTGCGCCCATCGGCTTGCCATGCACGGCCATCGGGTCACGATATTCGACACCCGGGAAAAGGCCGGCGGCCTCAATGAATACGGCATCGCGACCTACAAGGCGACGAATGACTTCGCGCAGGCGGAAGTCGACTATGTCCTCTCGATCGGCAATATCGACGTGATCAACGGCCAGATGCTTGGTCGCGATTTCACTCTCGCCGATCTTCAATCGCGCTTTCACGCCGTCTTCCTCGGCACCGGCCTCGGCAATGTCAACGCCTTGAACATCCCGGGCGCCCAGACGAACGGTATCCTCGACGCGGTGGAGTTCATCGCCAATCTCCGGGAGGCGAAAGACAAGGCCGATATCCCGGTCGGCCGCGACGTCGTCGTCATCGGCGGCGGCATGACCGCCATCGATGCTGCAATCCAGTCGAAGCTGCTCGGTGCGGAGAACGTCACCATCTGCTACCGCCGCGGCAAGGAACACATGAACGCCTCGCAATTCGAGCAAGATCTCGCCGCTTCGAAGGGCGTTGTCATCCGCCACTGGCTGCAACCGAAGGAAGCCGACCACCGGCATAGGCATGTCTCGTCCATCACGTTCGAATACACCCATCTTGAGAACGGCCAGATGAAAGGTACCGGTCATACCGTCGAGATCAAGGCCGATCAGGTTCTGGTTGCCATCGGCCAGAAGCTCGATGTCCAGGGTATCGAATCGCTGCGGACAGAGGGCGGAAAGATCGCGATCGATGCCGAGGGCCGGACCTCTGTTCGTGGTGTCTGGGCAGGAGGAGACTGTGCTGTCGGCGGCAAGGACCTCACGGTATCCGCCGTTGCCATGGGCCGTGATGCGGCCGAATCCATCAATCGTTCTCTCGCCGCTCTATCGGCGGGAGCAAGTGCTGTCGCTTGATCCGAAGAACATTGAGAGGGATGAACAATGGCTGACATTCGCAACAATTTCGTCGGCATCAAATCGCCGAACCCCTTCTGGCTCGCCTCCGCGCCGCCGACCGACAAGGCCTACAACGTCGAACGCGCCTTCAAGGCCGGCTGGGGCGGCGTGGTCTGGAAGACGCTGGGCGAGGAAGGCCCGCCGGTCGTCAACGTGAACGGCCCGCGCTACGGCGCGATCTGGGGCGCCGACCGTCGCCTGCTTGGGTTCAACAATATCGAACTGATCACCGACCGACCGCTTCAGGTCAATCTCCAGGAGATGAAGCAGGTCAAGATGAACTGGCCCGATCGGGCGCTGGTCGCCTCGATCATGGTACCCTGCACGGAGGAAAGCTGGAAAGCCATCCTTCCGCTGGTGGAAGAGACCGGCGCTGACGGCATCGAACTCAACTTCGGCTGTCCGCACGGCATGTCCGAACGCGGCATGGGCGCTGCCGTCGGCCAGGTGCCGGAATATATCGAGATGGTGGTGCGCTGGTGCAAGCAGTACACACGCATGCCGGTCATCACCAAGCTGACGCCGAATATCGCCGACATCCGCAAGCCCGCCCGCGCGGCAAAGGCCGGCGGCACCGATGCCGTCTCGCTGATCAACACGATCAACTCGATCGTCTCGGTCGACCTCGACAACTTCGCGCCCAACCCTTCGGTTGGCGGCAAGGGCACCCATGGCGGCTATTGCGGCCCGGCGGTCAAGCCGATCGCGCTGAACATGGTGGCCGAGATCGCCCGCGATCCGGAAACCTATGGGTTGCCGATCTCCGGTATCGGCGGCGTGACGACCTGGCGGGACGCCGCCGAATTCCTGGTTCTAGGCGCCGGCAATGTGCAAGTCTGCACCGCCGCCATGACCTACGGCTTCAAGATCGTCGAGGAGATGATCACGGGCCTTTCCGACTGGATGGACGCCAAGGGCCATCGCAATCTCGACGACATTACCGGCCGCGCCGTGCCGAACGTCACCGACTGGCAGTACCTCAACCTCAATTACATCGCCAAGGCGCGCATCGACCAAGATGCCTGCATCAAGTGCGGTCGCTGTCACATCGCGTGCGAGGACACCTCGCACCAGGCGATCACGGCAGAAGTCAATGGAGTGCGCCATTTCGAGGTGATGGAGGACGAGTGCGTCGGCTGCAATCTCTGCGTCAACGTCTGTCCGGTCGAGAACTGCATTACCATGGTCGGTCTGGAGGCCGGAACGCTCGATCAGCGCACCGGCAAGCCGGTCGACCCGAACTATGCCAACTGGACGACCCATCCGAACAATCCGATGGCGGTCCAAGCCGCCGAATAGCTTTCTCCAGCAACTTCGGGGCCTTCCCGGACCGGGCGCTCAAATGGAGGCCCGGTCTTTTCTTTGGGCGTGGCCTGCCCCGCAACAAGACAGAAGCGGAAGTCAGGGCAACATTCCCGCTCGCTCCTGGCGACGCTCGACCACTTTTGCGCGAAATTTCTGAGGATACGATTCAGGATTTCTTCAATGATTTCATTCATCGTTCCTGGTGAGTATCCGGGAGGTTGTTCTTTTTGATGTCGATGATTTCTGTTTCAAGTAGCTTCGAATATGAGCACAATCACTAAGAGACATCTCAGCTGGGAATACTTGCGCTCGGCGATACCCTATTATCTTCCGGCCCTGATCGTCGTTGCGGCGGTAGCAATTTCGATCATCTATGCGGAACATCAGAGACAACGCATCAACCTCGAGAACCTGCGCTCTCACGTCACTGAAGACCTCGGCCTGATCCGCGCCAAGCTCGAAGGCAACATGAGCGCCAACATACAGTTGCTAAAGGGATTGGTCGCAGTCGTTGAAACGGAACCGCAAATCAATCAGGAGCGTTTTTCGGCTCTCTCCCGGCGCATTTTCAGCTCGGCCTCGCAGCTGCGCAATATTGCCGCCGCCCCGAATCTGAGGGTCGCCTTTGTCTATCCCCTCAAAGGCAACGAAAACGTGCTGGGCCTCGATTATCGCAGCAATGAGGCCCAGCGCAACGGCGCGCTGAAAGCCGAACGGAGCGGCCGATTTGTCGTCGACGGCCCGGTTGAGCTGATCCAGGGAGGCCTGGGCCTGATCGTCCGCTACCCCGTGGTCGTGGAGACACACCATTCCGGCTATACATCCTGGGGCATCATTTCGTCCGTAATCGACGTCGAACAGCTCTACCGCGAAAGTGGTCTCTACGCCGACGATCGCGATTTCGATGTCGCCATCGCGACGATGGACGGCGGACGTATCATCGAGACGTTTTACGGCGATCCGGCGATCTTCGCGGATAGGCCGGTCAGCATGATCATCAATTTCGGCCATGAGAGCTGGAAGATCGCCGCTATTCCCAAGGGAGGATGGGACCAACCTCAGCCCGGCGCCTGGATTTCGCGCCTGCTAATGCTCGTCGTCGGCATCATGATAGTGGCGCCTGTACTCTGGGTCGCGCGCCTCCTTCGCGAGCGCCAGCGCAATATCGCGGTCCTGTCACAGCATCAGGAAGAGATGCGCGCGCTCTCCCATCGACTGGAAATCGCGCTCGAGGCCTCCAAAATCGGGGTATGGGAACTCGATACCGATAGCGGAGAGCTCAACTGGGATGCGCGCATGAGGCAACTCTACGATGTCGATCCAAGCGGCTACGGAACATATGATATGTGGCGCAATGCGCTCCATCCCGACGATCTGGAGGAAGCAGAGCGCGCCTTCAGCGACGCCATAAAAACCGGCAAGGACTACACGACCGAGTTCCGCATTTGCACAGCCTCAGGGGAAACCCGCCATATCCGCGCGTTCGGAACGACCTATCGTGACTCGCTCTTCCGCAAGAAGATCGTTGGCGTGAACTGGAATGTCACGGCCGACATTAGACTTCAGCAGGAATTGCGCGACGCCAAGTCCCAGACCGAAAGCCAGAACCGGGAGCTGGAACTGGCCCGCCAGCACATGGAGTACAATTCTCTCCATGACGCCCTGACGACCCTGCCGAACCGCCGCTATCTCGACCAGTACCTCGTCAAGCTCAAGGACTCCGCCGAGGAAGGCGAGCAGTTCACCCTCCTGCACGTCGACCTCGATCGCTTTAAGGATATCAACGACACTCTAGGTCACGGCGCGGGCGATCAGATCCTTCGCCATGTAGCCCTCAAGTTGCGGGAAACCATCCGCCAGGAAGATTTCGTCGCACGCATCGGCGGAGACGAATTCGTGGTGGTCTGCACGGGACCTTTCGATGAGCAGGATAGCACCGACCTTGCAAGTCGCCTGATCGAAGCGGTCAATACGCCCATTACCTATGCCGGGCACGAGTGTCGGGTCGGCGCGAGCGTCGGCATCGCGTCGCGGTCCGAGTGCGGAACGCAAGTTGAGCAGCTTCTCGTCAACGCCGACATCGCGCTCTACGAAGCCAAGCGTTATGGCCGCAATCGGGTCGAGCGCTACACCGACACTCTGAAGTCGCTGACGATCAACACCAAGAAGACGGCCGACGCCATTCTCCGCTCCCTCGAGCAGAACGGTTTCATCGCATATTACCAACCGCAGTTCGACGCCCAGAGTCTCGAAATCACCGGGGTTGAGGCGCTGGCCCGCTGGGACCACCCGGAACAGGGGATCATCGGCCCGGACTCATTCCTGAAGGTCGCCGAAAACCTGAACGTCGTCTCCCAGATCGATGCAGCGATCCTCGACCAGGCCCTGTTCCAGCTGGCGCGCTGGCGTGCGAACGACCTCGATATCCGGAAGGTCTCGGTGAACATATCCGCCCAGCGCCTCTTCGATCAAAGCCTGATCGAACACCTCGATAGCCTTGACCTCCTGCCCGGAAGCCTGTCATTCGAACTGCTCGAGTCCATCTCCTTCGACGACAAGGGCGCAGCGGTGGCCTCGAGCATCGAGCGGATCAGGCATCATGGCATCGACATCGAGATCGATGATTTCGGCACCGGCTATGCTTCCATCCTGAGCCTGCTGAAACTGTCGCCGCGGCGTTTGAAGATAGACCGCCAGCTGACGTTTCCGATCATCGATTCGATCCCGCAGCGCCGTCTCATCAGCTCAATCGTCGACATCGGTCGATCGCTCGGAATCGAGATCGTTGCCGAGGGTGTCGAGACAATGCGGCATGCCGAAATTCTTCGCGATCTCGGTTGTCAGACCCTGCAGGGCTATGCGCTGGCACGCCCCATGGATGCCGCCTCCTTCCTCACCTTCGCCAAGGGCAGAGCCTGGCTTTCTTCGAAGAATGTGAAGACCGCCTAGGATAATCCTCCCCTTCCGTACCGCTTTCGCGGCATGGCGCTTTGCAGCCGGTTGGGGCTCGTGCTACCGGGCAAGCATTGCCATCGGATGTTCCGGGCAGCCAATAGTGGGACCATAATGACCGAGAAAATACCGGTGGCCAGCGGGCACAACACCCACGCCAGGGGAATGGAAAAACTCAAGGCCCATCTCGCGGTGCTGCTCTTTTCCCTGCTGGTCTCGGCCTCGTTTTCCCTCGGTGGCATCGCCACCCGGCTCGTTGACCCGATTGCACTCCAGGCGCTGCGCTACGTGCTCACGGTAGCGCTGATCGCCCTCCTTTGCCTCAAGATGGGGATCTCGTTGAAATGGCCGCGGGAACCGTGGCGCTTCGGCGTGCTTGGCCTGCTGATGGCGGTCTACATGACCACCATGTTCGTAGCACTTCAGTTCACCAAACCCGTGGCCACAGGTGCGGTCTTCACGCTCATGCCTCTCTTGAGCGCCGTCTTCGCCTGGCTGCTGATGCGCCAGCACACACGGCCCGGCGTTCTCGCCAGCCTGCTGATCGCCGCAGCCGGCGCGGTCTGGGTGATCTTTCGCGGCGATGTCGAGGCGCTTCTCGCCTTCGATGTCGGCCGGGGCGAGATGATCTACTTCGTCGGAGTTCTCTGCCATGCCGCCTATGTGCCGCTGCTCAGGCTCTTCAATCGCAAGGAAGCGCCGCTCGCCTTCGTCTTCTGGGCCGCGTTGGGAACCCTTTTCTTCATCCTGGTGCCGGCGGCGCCCCGCCTTCTCGTGGTGGACTACCTGAACCTTCCGCCGATCGTGTGGATTGCGGTCCTCTATCTCTCGGTCTTCGCTACGGCCGTGACATTCTTCCTGCTGCAATACGCCTCGGTCCGGCTGCCGGCGCCCAAGGTGCTCGCCTACGGCTACCTGACGCCGACCTTCATCATCGTCATCGAAGGGCTGATCGGCCACGGCTGGGCCTCCGCCCCGGTGTTCCTCGGCGCTTTCGTAACCGCCTGCGGCCTCCTCGTCATGGCGCTACTGCCCGACTGATCAAGCCGGAACAGCCGCTTTCGGGATGAGCCCGCGCACGAAGAATTCCTCGAGAAACCGGGCTGCGGCATCGAAGCGGTCGTCGCATGCCGTACCCTCGCCGAGCACCGCCCTCACCTGGACGTCAAAATCGGCGTAATGCTGGGTGGTCGACCAGATCGAAAAGATCAGATGATAGGGATCGCAGGAGAAGATCTTGCCCGAACGCGCCCAGGTGCGGACGACCTCCGCCTTTTCATCGACCAGATCCTTCAGCGGTCCCTTGAGGACATCTTCTATGTTGGGCGCGCCCTGCAGTATCTCGTTGGCGAAAAGGCGGCTCTCGCGCGGGAAGTCCCGCGCCATCTCCAGCTTGCGCCGGATATAGGACCGCACCTCTTCTTCGGGATCGCCGTCGGCGTCGAAAGCACGGAGCGGTTCGAGCCAGTTCTCCAGCACCCGGTCGATCAGCGTCCGGTGTATCGCCTCTTTCGTGCGGAAATAATAGAGCAGATTGGGCTTCGACATTCCGGCGACGTCGGCGATCTGGTCGATGGTGGCCCCCCGGAAACCGCGCAGCGAAAACACGTCCAGCGCAGCTTCGAGAATGACCTCCTCTTTTTCCTCCTGTATCCGTGTCCGCCGCTGGGTTTTTGCCGCCCTCGGTATCGCCATGTTTCTTCCTGCTCTCCCTTGCCGGATGGGGTTCCGGCCATACACTGCCTCACAATTTTCCGCTGCGGATTTTTTGGGCAGATGCTCGCCATTTTGTCGTGATTTTTCGTGTTTTCCGACTTGAGTGCCGCCATGGAAGTTGTAATGTTTACCAATCGGTCAAATTATCCGTCAGTTGTCCCCTAAAGGCAACGGGGGATATGGCAGTCCAGAAAAAGCACAACACAAGGCTGCTGGCGACCCGGGGAACAAAGAGGGCATGCGACTTGCATGACCCGTTGAAGAACAGGTGAGGACTTTGGAATGACGGCTGCACCCGGCGAGAATTTGCGCATCAATGGTGATCGCCTATGGGATTCACTCATGGAGATGGCGAAGATCGGCCCCGGCATCGCCGGTGGCAATAATCGCCAGACGCTGACCGACGACGACGCCAGGGGCCGCGCACTCTTCAAGAAGTGGTGCGACGACGCAGGCATGACCATGGGCATCGACAAGATGGGCACCATGTTCGCGACCCGCGCAGGCACCGATCCGGACGCGCTTCCCGTCTATGTCGGCTCTCATCTCGATACCCAGCCGACGGGCGGCAAGTATGACGGCGTGCTCGGCGTCCTCGGCGCGCTCGAAGTCGTGCGCTCGATGAATGACCTCGGCATCAAGACGAAGCATCCGATCGTCGTTACCAACTGGACCAACGAGGAAGGCGCCCGCTTCGCGCCGGCCATGCTTGCGTCCGGCGTATTCGCCGGCGTTCACACGCTCGATTATGCCTATGACCGCAAGGACCCGGATGGAAAGTCCTTCGGCGACGAACTGAAGCGGATCGGCTGGCAGGGCGATGAGGATGTCGGCGCCCGAAAGATGCACGCCTATTTCGAACTCCATATCGAGCAGGGGCCGGTCCTCGAGGCAGAAGGCAAGGATATCGGCGTCGTGACCCACTGCCAGGGCTTGTGGTGGCTGGAATTCACGCTGACCGGCCGCGAGGCGCATACCGGCTCGACGCCGATGAACATGCGCGTCAATGCCGGCCTTGCCATGTCGCGGATCCTGGAAATGGTGCAGAGTGTCGCCATGGCAGAACAGCCGGGCGCGGTCGGCGGCGTCGGGCAGATGTTCTTCTCTCCCAATTCGCGCAACGTGCTGCCCGGCAAGGTAGTCTTCACCGTCGACATTCGCACCCCCAGCCAGGAAAAGCTCGATCGCATGCGCGCCAGGATCGAGGAGGAGGCAGCCACGATCTGCGAAGCGCTCGGCGTCGGCTGTTCGATCGAGGCTGTCGGCCATTTCGACCCGGTCACCTTCGATCCGAAGCTCGTCGAAAGCGTCCGCAATGCGGCCGAACGGCTCGGCTACAGCCACATGAACCTGATCTCCGGCGCTGGCCACGATGCCTGCTGGGCCGCCAAGGTGGCGCCCGCAACCATGGTGATGTGCCCCTGCGTCGGCGGCCTCAGCCACAACGAGGCGGAAGACATCTCCAAGGAATGGGCAACCGCCGGCGCTGACGTGCTGTTTCATGCGGTGCTGGAGACGGCGGAGATCATCGGATAGGCTCAGCTTCCAGTTGCGAAGCCGCGAATTCTGGTCCGCCGGCAGACAGAAGGCCGACGGTCCAGTCCAAAAGACAAAATGGGGAACCGGGACCAATGAGCACAGTCATCAAGAGCGGAACCATCGTCACCGCCGACCTCACCTACAAGGCCGACGTCAAGATCGAGGGCGGCCTGATAGTCGAGATCGGTCCGAACCTCACCGGCGACACGGTGCTGGATGCCGCCGGCTGCTACGTCATGCCGGGCGGCATCGACCCGCATGTGCATCTCGAAATGCCCTTCATGGGCACCTATTCCGCCGACGATTTCGAAAGCGGCACGCGTGCGGGCCTGGCCGGCGGCACAACCATGGTGGTCGACTTCTGCCTGCCCGCCCCCGACCAGTCGCTGCTCGATGCCCTTCAGATGTGGCACAACAAGACCTCGCGCGCCAATGCCGACTACTCCTTCCACATGGCCATCACCGGTTGGAATGAGCGCGTTTTCGACGAGATGAAGACCGTGGTTCAGGACAAGGGCATCAACACCTTCAAGCACTTCATGGCCTACAAGGGCGCGCTGATGGTGAATGACGACGAGATGTTCGCCTCCTTCTCGCGCTGCGCCGAACTCGGCGCGCTTCCGCTCGTCCACGCCGAGAATGGCGACGTGGTGGCGGCGATGACCGCCAAGCTGCTCGCCGAAGGCAATAACGGCCCCGAGGCGCACGCCTATTCGCGGCCGGCCGAAGTCGAAGGCGAGGCCACCAACCGCGCCATCATGCTGGCCGACATGGCGGGCGTGCCGCTCTATGTCGTGCACACCTCCTGCGAACAGGCCCATGAAGCGATCCGCCGCGCCCGGCAGAAAGGCATGCGCGTCTATGGCGAGCCGCTGATCCAGCACCTCACCCTCGACGAGAGCGAATATTTCAACAAGGACTGGGACCACGCCGCCCGCCGCGTCATGTCACCGCCCTTCCGCAACAAGCAACACCAGGATTCACTCTGGGCCGGCCTGCAGTCTGGCTCGCTCTCGGTCGTCGCCACCGACCACTGCGCCTTCACCACCGAGCAGAAGCGTTCCGGCGTCGGCAACTTTGCCCAGATCCCTAACGGCACCGGCGGGCTCGAAGACCGCATGCCTATGTTATGGACCTATGGGGTTGCGACCGGGCGCCTGACGATGAACGAATTCGTCGCCGTCACCTCGACCAACATCGCCAAGATTCTGAACATATACCCAAAGAAGGGTGCCGTTCTCGTCGGTGCGGATGCCGACCTCGTCGTCTGGGATCCGAAGCGCTCGAAGACCATCTCGGCCAAGAGCCAGCAGTCGGCGATCGACTACAACGTCTTCGAGGGCAAGCAGGTGACCGGCCTGCCGCGCTTCACGCTCTCGCGCGGTAAGGTGGTGATCGAGGAAACGACGGTGAAGACCGAGGAAGGCCACGGCCAGTTCGTCAAGCGCGAGCCTTTTCAGGCCGTCAACAAAGCGCTTTCGACCTGGAAGGAACTGGTCGCGCCCCGCAAGGTCGAGCGCACAGGTATCCCGGCATCGGGCGTATGATCCCCGCGATGGCGCTTACGGCACGATCCACCCTCCTCTGCCCGATCTCGCACCACCGGCTACACCGCGACCAGCGCGTCCAGTTCGGGCAACAGCACGACGCTCTCCTGCTCGTTGGGATCGGTGCGCGCAATCACCGCCGTGCACGGCGTGCTGGAAAGGTTCGCGGGCAGATGCGGCACCCCGGCGGGGATGTACATGAGTTCGCCGGCATGCAGAATGACATGATTTTCCAACCGGTCGCCGTACCAGGTGTGGGCGGAGCCCGAGAGACAGTAGATCGCCGTCTCGTGGCTCTCGTGCAGATGCGCCTTGGCTCGCGCACCGGGAGGCATGGTGAGCACATGCATGCAGATGCCCTTCGACCCCACCGTCTCGGCGGAAATTCCCTCGAAATAACTCAGGCCCTGCTTGCCGTCATAGGTATTGCCGGGCCGAACGATCCGGCAGGTGGGTTTCGATGCTAGGTCCATTCTCGCTTTCCTCCGTTGACCGACAGATCTGATATGTCCGTGACACTCGCCACAGTAATGATAGCACGCAAGACGCCGACAGCATTTGCATGAAATTTGATTGGTTCGCCCTGATGACCGCTTCCGAATTCTCCGTCGTGTCCGCCAAGGATCTCTGTCTCACCTTCCAGACCGGAGACGGGCCGGTTCACGCCCTTTCCAATGTCGACCTCGACGTGCAGAAGGGTGATTTCGTCTCCTTCATCGGCCCGTCCGGCTGCGGCAAGACCACTTTCCTGCGCGTCATCGCCGATCTCGAGAAGCACACGTCCGGCGAGATCACGGTCAACGGTATGACGCCGGAGAATGCCCGCAAGGACCGCTCCTACGGCTATGTCTTCCAGGCCGCCGCGCTCTATCCCTGGCGTACCATCGAAAAGAACATCGCGCTGCCGCTGGAGATCATGGGCTTTTCGAAGGAGGAACAAAAGAAGCGCATCGACCAGACACTCGACCTCGTCAACCTCACCGGCTTCGGCAAGAAATTCCCCTGGCAACTGTCGGGCGGTATGCAGCAGCGCGCCTCGATCGCCCGCGCGCTCGCCTTCGACGCAGACCTGCTTTTGATGGACGAGCCCTTCGGCGCGCTCGACGAAATCGTCCGCGACCACCTCAACGAACAGCTCCTGAAGCTCTGGGAGCGCACGAACAAGACAATCTGCTTCGTCACCCACTCGATCCCGGAAGCAGTCTATCTCTCGACCAAGATCGTCGTGATGAGCCCGCGTCCCGGCCGCGTCACCGACATCATCGAGTCGACGCTGCCCAAGGAGCGCCCGCTCGACATCCGCGAGACACCGGAATTCCTGGCAATCGCCCACCGCGTCCGCGAGGGCCTGAAAGCGGGGCATTCCTATGAGGAGTAGTGTGATCGCCGTATCTCGCATCTGTCCGATGGAGAGTCGTGCATGACCTCACCCTCCTTCTTCCGCGACCGCGTCTTCCCGATCCTCACCGTCATCCTGGCGATCCTGGTGGTCTGGCATCTCTTCGTCGTCTACCTGAACGCGCCGTTCGTACGCGACCAGGCCGCCCGCGCCGGCGAGCCGGTGACCTTTGGCCAGTTGGTGGAACGCACCTTCGCGCAAGACCGCCCGGTCCTGCCCGCTCCTCACCAGATTGCCGTGGAATTGTGGGATACCACGGTCAACAAGGCGATTACCTCCAAGCGCAGCCTCGTCTATCACGCCTGGATCACCCTTTCGGCCACCCTGCTCGGCTTTGCCATCGGAACTTTTCTCGGCATCCTGCTGGCCATCGGCATCGTTCATAACCGCGCCATGGATCGTTCGCTGATGCCCTGGGTGATCGCCAGCCAGACGATCCCGATCCTTGCCGTGGCGCCGATGATCATCGTCGTGCTGAACGCCATCGGCATCGGCGGCGTCCTGCCCAAGGCCCTGATCTCCACATACCTGAGCTTCTTCCCGATCGTCGTCGGCATGGTGAAGGGCTTGCGCAGCCCCGACACCATACTTCTCGACCTCATGCACACCTACAACGCCAGCCCCAGCCAGATTTTCTGGAAGCTGCGCTGGCCGGCCTCGATGCCCTATCTCTTCACTTCGCTGAAGGTCGCGATCGCCATCTCGCTCGTCGGCGCCATCGTCGGAGAATTGCCGACCGGAGCGGTGGCGGGCCTTGGCGCGCGGCTGCTCTCGGGCTCATACTACGGCCAGACGATCCAGATCTGGGCCGCCCTGTTCATGGCTGCCGGCCTTGCCGCCATTCTGGTTTCGGTCATCGGCCTTGCCCATTCCGCAGTCCTCAAGCGCATGGGAGAAAAGCCATGAACAGCGGCTACCTGATCTTCGCCCTCGTCTTCTGGCTTGCCGCCTGGGCTTTCAACGAATGGCTCGTCCGCCAGCGCTTTGCCAACTCCAGCGCGCGGCGAACGGCCAACATCGCGGTTCCCCTTATCTTCGGGATAACCCTGCTGGTCATCTGGGAATGCGTCGTGCACGGTTTCAATATTCCCTCGATCCTGCTCCCCGCCCCCTCGATGATCTGGACCCGGCTCATACATTCGGTCCCGACGCTATGGGCCGATTTCCGCCAGACCTTCCTGAAATCGGTGCTCACGGGCTATGTATTCGGCTGCGGCCTGGGCTTCCTGGTCGCGATCCTGGTCGATCGTTCGCCCTTCCTGCAGAGGGGATTGCTGCCGATCGGCAATTTCGTCTCCGCGCTTCCCGTCGTCGGCATCGCGCCGATCATGGTCATGTGGTTCGGCTTCGACTGGCAGTCCAAGGTTGCGGTCGTCGTCATCATGACCTTCTTCCCGATGCTGGTGAACACCGTGCAGGGCCTTTCTGCCGCGAGCCATATGGAGCGCGATCTCATGCGCACCTATGCCGCCAACTGGTGGCAGACGCTCACCAAGTTGCGCCTGCCTGCCGCCTGGCCATTCATATTCAATGCCTTGAAGATCAATTCCACGCTGGCGCTGATCGGCGCCATCGTGGCAGAGTTTTTCGGCACCCCGATCGTCGGCATGGGGTTCCGGATTTCCACGGAAGTGGGGCGCAGCAATGTCGACATGGTCTGGGCCGAGATTGCGGTTGCCGCGCTCGCCGGTTCGATCTTTTATGGGGTGGTGGCGCTCGCTGAGCGCGCCGTCACCTTCTGGCATCCGTCTGTCCGTGGTGGACAGGCATAAATAAAGAAGAGGGAACAGAAAATGAAATTGAAACTCGCATCCCTGCTGCTCGCTGGCGCCGTGTCGCTGGTGGCCATGCAGGCGGCCGCCGCCGACAAGGTGACCCTTCAACTGAAATGGGTCACCCAGGCCCAGTTCGCGGGCTACTACGTCGCCAAGGACAAGGGCTTCTACGAAGCGGAAGGCCTTGACGTCGAAATCAAGCCGGGCGGCCCGGACATCGCCCCGCCGCAGGTTCTGGTTGGCGGCGGCGCCGACGTCATCGTCGACTGGATGCCCTCGGCTCTCGCCACGCGAGAAAAGGGCGTGCCCCTCGTCAACATCGCCCAGCCATTCAAGTCGTCGGGCATGATGCTGACCTGCCTCAAGGAAACCGGCATCACCAAGCCGGAAGACTTCAAGGGCAAGACGCTCGGCGTCTGGTTCTTCGGCAACGAGTACCCCTTCCTGTCCTGGATGGCGCATCTGAAGATCCCGACCGATGGCGGCGCGGAAGGCGTGACTGTCCTCAAGCAGGGCTTCAACGTCGACCCGCTTCTGCAGAAGCAGGCAGCCTGCATCTCGACCATGACCTACAACGAATACTGGCAGGTCATCGACGCCGGCATCAAGGCTGAAGACCTCGTCACGTTCCAGTATGAAAAGGAAGGGGTCGCAACCCTCGAAGACGGTCTCTATGTTCTTGAGGACAAACTCAAGGATCCGGCCTTCAAGGAAAAGATGGTCAAGTTCGTTCGCGCTTCGATGAAGGGCTGGAAGTGGGCCGAGCAGAACCCGGATGACGCAGCCGGTATCGTTCTTGAAAACGATGCCTCCGGCGCCCAGACCGAAACCCACCAGAAGCGCATGATGGGCGAAGTCGCCAAGCTGACCGCCGGCTCCAACGGCGCGCTCGACGAGGCCGACTACAAGCGCACGGTAGCAACCCTGCTTGGCGGCGGTTCCGACCCGGTCATCACCAAGGAGCCGACCGGCGCCTTTACACACGCGATCACCGACGAAGCGCTGAAATAGGCGCGTCGTTCCACGGAATACCGCCTTCTGCGACGCACGGGCCCTGGCCCGTGCGTCTTTCTTTCCACAACCGTGAATCGTTATCCCTACGTGAAATTTCAGCAACCACCGGTACTTGAAACATTGATTTGTGCGCCGCAGCAGGATAGAACTTCAGTACAATTTTATCACCACACCGGCCTTGCACTTGGGCCTGATGCCACCCACTTGTTTTGCTCGCATCCAGTTAAGGATAGAATTGTCGATCGGGAATAAAGAAGATATACCGGCATCCGCGAAATCGCGGATGGGGTGCCACGCTTCTCCACGGTCAACCCAAATATATATTGAATATAGAATTTGTTGAATTGTAACCTCGGAAGGGACACATGGCTCGAAATCCGAACACGATGGCTGCCCTGTTCGCGCTGAGCATGGCCTTATTGCCGATTTCGGCGACAGCCGAAGACGTGACCGCCAATCAGCCAAAGCAGGTTCTGCCATCCATCGTCGTCACCGAAGTGCAGACGAGGACGATCGTCGACCGCGTCGTGGCGACAGGTACGATCAAGGCAGTGGAAGAGATCTATGTGCAGCCCCAGGTCGAGGGCCTGTCGATACGCACGCTCGGGGCCGATGTTGGAGATAGGGTCGATGCTGGCAGCGTTCTCGCGCGCCTTGCCGATGACAGCCTTCTCCTGCAGAAGAGCCAGCTGGCCGCCACCAAGGCCAAGGCCGAAGCAGCACTCGCACAGTACAAGGTCCAGCTGACCGATGCCCAGTCAGGCGCCGCGGAAGCCGACCGCCAGTACAAGCGTGCGGCAACACTCGGCAAATCCGGCACGCTTGCCAACTCCCAGGTCGAACAGGCGGAAACGGCCGCAACCAGCGCTCGCGCCAAGGTCGCAAGCACAGAGCAGGCGATCGCGATCGCCGAAGCGGATATAAAGGTCGTCGAGAGCCAAGTGGCCGACATCGACCTCAAGCTTGCCCGGACGGATGTCAAGGCCCCTGTCGGCGGTCTCATCGCCTCGCGCAACGCCAAGGTCGGCGCCATTGCCAGCGGCGCCGGTCAGCCCCTCTTCACGCTTATCCGCGACGGCGAGATCGAACTGGTGGCCGATGTCTCCGAAACCGAGATCTTGAGGATGCGCGACGGCCAGAAGGCCGAGATCGCCGTTGCCGGTGGAACGACGAAGCTGAGCGGTACGATCCGCCTCATTTCGCCGATCGTCGACGAACAGACTCGTCTCGGCGCCGTGCATATCGCTATCGATGAAGACGACAAAGCTCGGGTCGGCATGTTTGCCAGGGCCGATATCGTGATCGCCACGGCCGAGGGTCTGGCCCTGCCGCTCTCCGCCATCACCACCGGCAAGGATGGCACCACGACCCGTCTCGTGAGCGAAAACGTGGTCAAGAAGGTAACGATTGAGACGGGCATTCAGGATGGCGCCTATATCGAAGTCACAAGTGGACTGAAAGCCGGGGATGTGGTGGTAGCCAAGGCCGGCGCGTTCGTCAGCGATGGCGATCGTATCAACCCGGTTCGCGACGACGCGGCAATATCGAATTGATAAGGAAAGTACGATGAACTTTTCCGCCTGGTCCATTCGCAATCCGATCGCGCCTCTTCTGGGATTCTTCCTTTTGATGGTCGTCGGCATCCAGTCGTTCAATGCCCTGCCGATCACCCGTTTCCCGAACATCGACGTTCCGCTGGTTGCCATCACCGTCACCCAGAGCGGCGCCTCGCCCTCCGAGCTGGAAATGCAGGTGACGAAGGAAATCGAGGACGCTGTTGCCAGCATCACCGGGGTCGACGAGCTGGGTTCGACCGTCACCGATGGCCGGTCGCAGACGACCGTGATGTTCCGCATGGAAGTGCCGACAGAACAGGCGGTGCAGGACGTCAAGGATGCAATCGACCGCGTACGCGGCGACCTCCCGGCCACCGTCGACGAGCCGATCGTCTCGAAGATCGACGTCGAAGGCCAGGCGATCCAGACCTTCGCGGTCACGGCGCCCGATATGACGCTCGAGGAATTGTCCTGGTTCGTGGACGATACCGTCAAGCGCGCGCTGCAGGGGCAAAGCGGCATCGGCCGCATCGACCGAAATGGCGGCGCAGATCGAGAGATCCGCGTCGAACTCAATCCTGACCGGTTGAATTCCTTCGGCATCACCGCCGCGGACGTAAACCGCCAGCTGCGCGGCACCAATCTCGATCTCGGCTCCGGTCGCGGACAGGTCGCCGGCGCGGAGCAGACGATCCGCACACTCGGCGACAGCCGCAACGTCGAAGCGCTCGCCAATACGATGATATCCCTCTCCGGCGGCCGTTTCGTCAGGCTTTCCGACCTGGGCACAGTTGAAGACACCTATGAGGAGCAAAAATCCTTTTCGCGCTTCGACGGCACGCCCGTCGTGACATTTTCCGTCTTCCGCGCCAAGGGTGCGAGTGAGGTGAGCGTAGCCGAAACGGTAGCCAAGAGCCTGGACCAGGTACGGGCCGACAACCCGAACGTCGGCATCGAGTTGATCAACGATTCGGTCTACTTCACCTACGGCAATTACGAAGCCGCCATGGACACGCTGCTGGAAGGCGCGATCCTCGCCGTCATCGTCGTCTTCCTGTTCCTGCGCAACTGGCGCGCCACGCTGATTTCAGCGATCGCCCTGCCGCTCTCCGCGATCCCGACCTTCTGGATCATGGATATGATGGGCTTTTCTCTCAATCTCGTGAGCTTCCTGGCGCTGACGCTGGCGACCGGTATCCTGGTCGACGATGCGATCGTGGAGATCGAGAACATCGCCCGCCACATCAAGATGGGTAAGACGCCCTATCGGGCGGCGATCGAGGCGGCGGACGAAATCGGCCTCGCCGTCATCGCCACCACCTTCACCATCATCGCGGTCTTCGTGCCGGTATCCTTCATGCCGGGCATTCCGGGCCAGTACTTCATCCAATTCGGCCTGACCGTCGCCTTCTCGGTCTTTTTCTCGCTGTTGGTCGCCCGCCTCATCACGCCGCTGATGGCCGCGTATCTGATGCGCGCGGAAGACGCGATGGATGACCATCAAGACAATGACAGCGCATTCATGAAGGGCTATACGCGGCTCGTGAGGGCGACAACGACCCGCTGGTATGCCCGCTATGCGACCCTGGTGGGGGCTTTTGCCGTCCTCATCGGATCGTTGATGCTGCTCGCCCAGGTTCCCGGCAGCTTCCTGCCTCCCGAAGACGCGGGACGTGTCGTGCTCTCGGTCGAGCTTCCGCCCAACGCCACACTGGCCGAGACTGAGCGAAAGACCGCAGCGATCCACGAGGCCGTGAAGGATATTGACGGTGTCGAGAGCGTCTTCGTTCTCGGTGGCGCCTCACCCAAGGGCGACCTGGAACTGCGGCGCGCCAGCGTCACGCTGAACCTTCAGAAGATCGAGCATTCGCTGCTGAAGACGCTGGTCAACAAAGGCATGGGCGGTCTGCCAGTGATCGGCCAGTACCTGCCCAAGCTGCCGGTCCACGGACGCACGCGACCGCAATGGGATATCGAGAAGGAGGTCTTTACCAGGCTCCAGCCGATCCCCGACATTCGCGTGATGAAACTGAATGACCGAGGCGAACGCGATATCTCGTTCAACTTCCTCTCAAAGAACGAGGAGGACCTGAACGCCGCCGTGGGTATTCTCGAGGCAAAGCTGCGGACGGTTCCCCAACTGGCAAATGTCAGCGCTGACGGCGCCCTGCCCCGTCCGGAACTGCAGATCCGCCCCCGAAGCGACGAGGCGGCCCGTCTCGGCATCACGCCGCAGCAGATCTCCGAAACCGTGCGGGTCGCCACCATTGGCGACACGGATGCCGCGCTGTCGAAGATCTCGCTCGACAATCGCCTGATTCCGATACGCGTACAGGCGTCACTCGATCTACGAAGCGATCTCGCGGCCATCCGCGCCATGAAGATCAAGACCGCGACGGGAGCCACCGTTCCGCTTTCGAGCGTCGCTGACATCGACTATGCGGAAGGTGTGAGCTCGATCAAGCGCAACAACCGCAGCCGGGTGGTCTCGATCGGCGCCGACCTGCCGCAGGGCGTCGCGCTCGATACAGCCTCGGCGGCGTTCCGCACGGCGGTGGAAGGAGCCCAGCTCCCCTCGACGGTGAAGCTTGCCGAGAGCGGTGACACCAAGGTGCAGAACGAAATGCAGCAGAGCTTCGTCAACGCGATGCTGCTCGGCCTGCTCCTGGTTCTGACTGTCCTGATCCTGCTGTTCAAGGACGTGATCCAGCCCTTCACCATCCTTCTATCCCTGCCGCTGGCCATCGGCGGCGTGGCGGCGGCCCTGATCATTACAAACAATGCTCTCTCGATGCCGGTGCTGATCGGCATCCTGATGCTGATGGGCATCGTCACCAAGAACGCCATCCTCCTGGTCGATTTCGCCATCGAGATGCGCCATCAGGGGCTAGAGCGTGTACATGCCATGGTCGAGGCCGGACGCAAGAGGGCACGGCCTATCATCATGACGTCGATCGCAATGTCGGCGGGCATGCTTCCGTCGGCTCTCGGTGTCGGCGAAGGCGGATCCTTCCGTGCGCCGATGGCGATCGCGGTCATCGGCGGGATTATTGTCTCCACAGCGCTGAGCCTCCTCGTCGTGCCTGCATTCTTCCTGATCATGGACGATCTGTCCCGCCTGCTCGGATACATATTCGGGCGGATGGTCGGCTCGAAGGAAACAGAGCCGGAAACGATGAGCTCCGGGAAACTCACGGAAATGGCGAAGAAGAACGACGAGACGCTGTCGTCCATCGAGGGTCGCCTGAGCGCAATCGAGAAACGGGTGTCCGAGAGTCCGCGAAGGCCGGGCGACAATATGAAGATCGTTCCACGACCGCCCCTTGCGGCGGAATAACGGCAGAAGTCGAAGTCCAGAGCCGGGTTCAGCCCGGCTCTTTTTTTGCCGATCTTGGTTAATTCACCGCAAAATTCGCCAAAACCCCTAAAAACGGTTGATCGAAATCAAATCGTATTTTCTCCGACTTGCTTATCGTTTTTCTACTGAGTGACGAGTGAGGGTCGTTTCTCGGTTTTGGGAGTGAGGTGTGGCGAGCAATATCTGCCGCTGGTCGCCTCGGTTGTCGAAGGGTGGCAACGACGGGCCAAGATGCCGTCTCGCGATTGATGCGAAGCCGGTACCGCATTTCTTCGGATGGAATGCTCCCTCCCAGGCCGACAAACGACCAGCCCCGAGGATTGGGCCTTTGCGTTCCGAAAGGAACGCTATGTGGAGCCGTGAGAACCGTGAACAAGATTTTGAAATTGAACACACGCGACAAGAACATACTGTTGAAAACGCCCTTCATGGGATCGCTAGGCCTGAGCGCGCTGACGCGCATGCTCGATATCGCCACGGTCACCAGTTTCGAGGCGCGCGACATTCTGTTCCGCGAGGGCGAACCGGCCGAACACTTCTACTGCGTCCTGAGCGGCTATGTCCGGCTCTACCGGCTCAACAAGGACGGACGCGAAGCCGACATCCGCATCTGCGGCCCGGGAGATACCTTTGCCGAGTGCCTTCTCGCCTTTGGCGACCGCTATCTCTACAATACCCAGGCCGCCGAAAACGTGACGGTCGCGCGGTTCGAACTGCAGAAGGTGCGTAGCCTCGCCGAGCAGGAAAAGGACGTGGCCAAGGCGGTCATCGAGTGCCTGTCCAGTCATTTGCGCAACAGCATGGATTGCATCGCCAACGACCGGCTGCAGACCGCGCCCCAGCGGGTCGCCCACTACCTGCTCGACAACTGTCCTCAGGACGAAAGCTCTGCCTCTATCCGCCTGCCCTTCCAGAAGAGCTTGCTTGCAGGCAAACTCGGGCTTGCGCCGGAGGCCCTGTCGCGTGCCTTCTCGTCGCTACGCCGCGCGGGCGTGACCGTTCGCGGACGGATCGTCCAGATCAGCGATATCAGCGCGCTGAAGCAGATTTAGGTCGAGGACTGATCAGAGGCCGCCGCTTTCCTTCAGAAAACGGACTATTTCGTCAACACCCGCGCCATTCTTCATGTCGGAAAAGACGAAGGGTCGGGCATCGCGCATGCGTTCGGCATCGCGGTCCATGACAGCGAGGTCGACGCCGACATAGGGTGCCAGATCCTTCTTGTTGATCACCAGGAGGTCAGAACGGGTGATCCCCGGCCCGCCCTTGCGCGGGATCTCCTCTCCCTGACAGACCGAGATGACATAGATCGTCAGATCGGCAAGATCCGGTGAAAATGTTGCGGCAAGATTGTCGCCGCCGGATTCGATGAAGATCACGTCCAGATCCGGTATGCGGCGGTTGAGTTCGGCTATCGCCTGCAGATTGATCGTTGCATCCTCGCGGATGGCCGTATGCGGACAACCACCCGTCTCGACGCCGACCACGCGATCGGAGGAGAGCGCCTGCATGCGCACCAGAGCTTCGGCATCTTCCCGCGTGTAAATGTCGTTGGTGACGACCGCGATCGAATAGTCATCGCGCATCGCCTTGCAGAGCTTCTCCGTCAACGCCGTCTTGCCCGAGCCGACAGGCCCGCCGATTCCGACACGCAGGGGTCCATTGAGGGATTTCATGCCGCATATCCTGTTGTCAGAAGAACAAAGCCGGCCCCAAGCAACAGGCTGAGCGGCCCGAAATATCGTCGGTCGAGCGTTGCGAAGGGTTCCTGTGGCGTTAATGTCCGCCACCGTCCGGTATAGGTTGCCGCACCACGGGCAAGGAAGACAAGCGCCAACAAGGCTCCCGCAGCTGCGAGCAACCGCGCCCCCAGCGGCCACGCGACAAGGGAGCTCAGCGCCAGGGCGAGGTAGCTTGCGAGGCCCAGCATCGCGGCGACCAGCGCCGAGGCCGACCGGGGCGGCATCCGGTCCTGACCACGGAAGCCCGCAACCATATGGGCGAGGTTCTCGTCGCTTGCGGCCGGAAAACGCGATCCAGCGGCCCAGGCAAGATGCAGCGCCGCGATCGACAGAAGCGCGATGCTCACGATGACAGACAGAATCGTCATGAAAGAAACAACCTCGAATGCTGGATTTCGTGGCGAAGGCTCATCTGGTCGGCAATCAGCGCGGCTCCGCCAAGATCGTCAAGACTGGAGCGTGCGGCGCGCTCGGCCTGCTCCGCGAGGACGTCTTCGAGGCGCGAGAGCAGAGCGACGCCCTGCCTCTGCCCGGTAACGCCGAGCCGGATCGCCGCCGAGACCAGTTGCGACGTGAGCGAGTGGAGAAAGGCGGCAAGCGTGGCGACAAGCTGCATTCCGTTGGACGCGGCAACGGCACCGACTGCCACGCTG
Organism: Rhizobium sp.; assembly: GCA_003527225.1. The sequence goes on along the minus strand of DPXQ01000019.1, from coordinate 28,625 downwards.
TAGGGCGTCGTGTCGTCCAGAAGGGACAGGACCGGACAGGGCCAGGAACCTGCCGCGGCAACAAAGGCACCGCCCTGCCGCACGATCTCGAGGTGACGCTCGGCGGACCCCGCCAATGCCGCGGCGAGTTCCGCGCCTGCTGCGAGCCGTTTTCCGTCTTCTACCGACCGGAATGCCTCGGCCAACAGCACCGCGTCGTTCCAGAGGCTGCCGTGGCGAAGAAGAACGAGAAGCCACTCCTCCAGTTGCTGATGAGAGGTCACGAGCCCGTCATGAACGGCGGTCTCAAGGCCACCCGAATAGGCAAAGCCACCGACGGGAAAGGCCGGCGAAAGCCAGGCCATCAACCGTAGCAGCATCCGCGTATCGGCGCATTCGCTCATGGGGCTCACTCGTTTTCGTTGTGGCCATGACCGTGAGAGTGGCCATGTCCGTTGTCATGGCCGCCGGCATGAGAGTGATAGGCGCCGCGCACCGGCTGGAAGGGCTCCACCACCTCGACGACACGGGCGCCGAGCACTTCGAGCATATTGCGGATCACAGGGTCGCGCAGGATCAGAATTCGATCCTCTTCGATCTGCGTGGAGAGATGCCGATTGCCGAGATGCCAGGCAAGCTCGACCAGATGCAGACGATCGCGCGGCACAACCTCATAGAGCTTCTCTTCTGCTGCCCGGACCTCGATCTGGTCGCCATTGTCGAGCACCAGCCTGTCGCCATCGCCAAAAGCCACCGGCTCCCTGAGGTCGAGCATGACCATCTCGCCGTCCGTGAGGTGCAGGAGCTTGCGCCGCAAATGGCGCTCGTCATGGGCAAGGACGACCGACCCGACAGGATTCACGGTCGAGGTTCCGGCGGGCAGATAGGTGCTGACGCGTTGCATGGATTTCCCGGGATTGATGACCTTCAAACCATGCAGAATAAGCAGACGCACTGCAACAAGGAAGTTGGCCCTGCCGGTCGGGCGCCTCTCCGCGCGTCAGGCGGCATCCACCGTCGACCCGGCGCGCTCGCTCCGCATTTCACTCGGTTCATGAATGGTGCGATGCCCCCACTCTTCATGGACGACACGATTGCGCCCTTCGGCCTTTGCAAGATAGAGCGCCCGATCGGCAGCAGAATAGATGGACTCCTTGCGGCGGTCCGGACGAAACTCGGCAACGCCGGCCGAGATCGTGGTGTAGATCTCGAAACCATCGCACTGGATGGGGCGCGCAGCAATCAGTGCTCGAACCTGCTCTACCATGACCAATCTGTGCGCCATGCCTATACCCCGGACAATGACGCCGAATTCCTCTCCGCCGAGGCGCGCCACGCAATGCTGATGACCGAATATTTCCCGAATGGTATCGGACACTGCGCGAATGACCGCATCGCCGGCGCTATGCCCGTGCGTGTCATTGATCGACTTGAAATGGTCGAGATCGAGGATCGCAAGGGAAGCATTGTCATCCGTCCCGTTCAGCGCGTCGGAAAAGGCCCGACGATTCATCAGACCGGAAAGCATATCCGTTCGGCTCAGATGCTCGAATTTGGCCCGGGATACGGAGAGATCGCGGATCACGTTGCCGGTAACGATCGCCAGCGCTCCGGAAACGGCGCCGCCAAATAGCCAAGACAATGCGACGGAAAGCTTTAACGCCTCACCGAGGCCCATCGGCAGAAGATCGAAATGGTGAGCGAGGGGCAGGACCGCTATGCTGAACAGCGATGCAAGGATAACCGCCCTGAAGGTCATCTTCAGCGCGAAGCCGGCGATCGCCCCTCGGCTGTTGAAATTGCCGAGATCGATCTGAAGCGATAGCCATCGTCTGAGAAGATCCATAGTGCCGCTCCCTCATTCTGCAGCACACATTGAATAGGGCGCTTTCTGTTCCTTTACCCCTAAAACAATCGGTAAAATGCGACTGAACGGTAAAATAGAATTACTATCTACTGTGAAAAACGCCTCTACTTCTCAAAATTGCAGAAATTGGAGGGATTACTACTTCCCAAAAGGCTCCAGCTTTACACAGAATTCGCGATAAATACCCAAAAATGGTCAATGCTCGTGAATAGTGGCAACGATCCTCACGCCAAAGGGCACAACCGTAGTTTGTCTGGAAAGGCCACAAGAAGGCGGGGCTGGCGGCGCTGCCTTCACAAGAAATTCTTAACATTCCCGCCCGTGCGAGGTTTTGGAGGGCTATCGGCGTTAATAAAAGAAGGCCCGGAAAACCCGGGCCTCCACACACAATTGATAAGACAAGGTATTTCTGCGACCGCCCCGTTCGAGGCGGCTATGAAACGAAGCCTCAGGCGGCCTTTTTGCCCTTGATGGTCGCGAGAATGTTCTGCGGCGAGGAAACACCATAGGGATCGCTGTCGCAATTGTCGGAATAGCCTTCTTCCTCGAACCACTGCTCGACGACGCCGTCATTGATGACGGCTGCATACCGCCAGGACCGCATGCCGAAGCCGAGATTGTCCTTGGCGACCAACATGCCCATCTTGCGCGTAAACTCGCCGGAACCATCCGGGATCAGCTTGACGTGGTTGAGGTTCTGCGACTTGCCCCAGGCATTCATTACGAAAGCGTCGTTGACCGAGATGCAGTAGATCTCATCGATGCCTTCGGCCTTGAACTCTTCATACATCTTCTCAAAATCGGGAAGCTGATAGGTCGAGCAGGTCGGCGTGAACGCGCCGGGGAGCGAGAAGAGGATGACCTTTTTGCCCTTGAAATAGTCGTCGGAGGTCATGTCCTGCCAACGATACGGATTGGGACCACCCACGGCCTCATCGCGAACGCGGGTGCGGAATGTCACATTGGGCACACTCTTGCCGATCAGCATCTTCTTCTCCTGTAGGCTTGTGAGGTCGCGGCAAATCCTGGGAAGAATCCGCGACGTGAATTTGTTCTTTAGAACTATCCTAAATCAGACCGCAATGCAGCATAAAAGCGCAACATGTCTCAACCTGCATGGCTGCATTGCGCAGGATGCATGCCGCTTGCGTTTGGCTTAGAACAGGAAATACCGCTGCGCCATTGGCAACACTGTCGCAGGCTCGCAGGTGAGCAGTTCCCCGTCGGCGCGCACCTCATAGGTTTCCGGATCGACCTCGATATGCGGCGTGAGATCGTTGAGGACCATCGACTTTTTGGAGATACCGCCACGGGTGTTCTTCACCGCAAGCAACTGCTTGGCGATGCCGAGGCGGCCAGCCAGGCCCGCATCGAGCGAAGCCTGTGACACAAAGGTTACAGAGGAATTCGTCCGCGCCTTGCCATATGCACCGAACATCGGGCGGTAATGTACCGGCTGTGGCGTCGGGATCGAGGCGTTCGGGTCGCCCATCGGCGCTGCCGCAATCGAACCGCCGAGCAGCACCATGTCGGGCTTCACGCCGAAGAAGGCCGGATTCCAGATGACGAGGTCGGCGCGCTTTCCGATCTCGACCGAACCGATCTCGTGGGAAAGGCCCTGCGCGATCGCCGGATTGATCGTGTATTTGGCGATATAGCGGCGGACGCGGAAATTGTCGTTGTCGCCGGTCTCCTGCGGCAGCCGCCCGCGCTGGCGCTTTATCTTGTCGGCGGTCTGCCACGTGCGGATCGCCACCTCTCCGACGCGGCCCATGGCCTGGCTGTCGGACGAGATGATCGAGAAGGCGCCGATGTCGTGCAGGATGTCTTCCGCCGCGATCGTTTCTTTGCGGATGCGGCTTTCGGCAAACGCGATGTCTTCCGGGATCGAGGCCGACAGGTGATGGCAGACCATCAGCATGTCGAGATGCTCGGCGATCGTGTTGACCGTGTAAGGCCGCGTCGGGTTGGTCGACGACGGGATGACGTTCAGTTGGCCGCAGATCTTGATGATATCCGGCGCATGGCCGCCGCCTGCCCCTTCTGTATGGAAAGCGTGGATCGTGCGCCCCTTGATGGCGCCGATCGAATCCTCGACGAAGCCGCTTTCGTTCAGCGTGTCGGTGTGGATCATCACCTGGACGTCATATTGGTCCGCCACCGAAAGGCAGCAATCGATGGCGGCGGGCGTCGTGCCCCAGTCCTCGTGCAGCTTCAGCGACGTGGCCCCGCCGAGCACCATCTCCTCCAAAGCGCCGGGCAGCGAAGCATTGCCCTTGCCAGCGAAGGCGAGGTTCATCGGGAAGGCATCCGCGGCCTCGATCATCCGGGCGATATGCCAGGGGCCGGGCGTGCAGGTGGTGGCGAGCGTGCCGTGCGCCGGCCCGGTGCCGCCGCCCAGCATGCAGGTGATACCCGACATCAGCGCTTCCTCGATCTGCTGCGGGCAGATAAAGTGGATGTGACTGTCCATGCCGCCCGCCGTGACGATCTTGCCCTCCCCGGCGATGGCCTCGGTGCCCGGGCCGACGATGATGTTGACGCACGGCTGGGTATCCGGATTGCCGGCCTTGCCGATCGCGACAATGCGGCCGTCCTTCAAGCCGATGTCGGCTTTCACGATGCCCCAGTGGTCGACGATCAGCGCATTGGTGATGACGGTGTCGACGGCGCCGTTCGCGCGCGTCACTTGGCTCTGCCCCATGCCGTCGCGAATGACCTTGCCGCCGCCGAACTTCACCTCGTCGCCATAGCTGGTGAAATCCTTCTCCACCTCGATGAAGAGTTCGGTATCGGCGAGCCGCACCTTGTCGCCTGTGGTCGGGCCGAACATCGAGGCGTAGGCCTTGCGGGACATCTTGTAGGGCATGGATATCAAGCTCCTTGGGAGGGGGAGATAAAATCGGCTTGCGAGAGCCGCGTCAGCCTGCCGGCGGTAACGTATGAATCGACAAGCCGCCTCTCGGCAGCGAAGGGATGGCCGCTCCAGCCTTGATGACCGAAACCGGTGAGGGATACGGTATCTCCGGCAAAGTCACGGCTCGCCAGAATGTGACCGATCACAACCATACCGCTGCTCGGTACGATGTAATCGCCGGGCTCATGGGCAATCAGAGCATCGTCGAGGGACTCGTGGATATCTCGATCGATAACCGAGTGGCTTTTGCCATTGTCCACTGCGAATGCCGCGAGATCGCCGGTATAGTCATCACAGAAATCATCGAGCTCAGGATGGTCGGCCATCAGATAGGGGTGCAATTCCCGGAATTTTCCGGGATCACGAACCGACCAGATCGCCGAGCAGTCGAGAACCGGGCGGCTCTGGCGCCATTCGGCCGATGACAGCATGGCAAGCGCTGGGCGCCCCGTATTGCAGACGGCCAAAACATCCGTACGGCTCCCGCCGCGCCCGAAGCTTCGGCATTCATTGAAACGGATCACCAGATCGGCCGCGTCGATGGTCTCGGCCACCCCGTCCGGTATGTCTCCGTTTCCAACGATCACGATACGGCGACCCATTTCGACCTCGTTCTTTCCTCAGAAATTCTCGGCCAGCGATTTCAGTTCTTCGGTGCGCCTGCGCGTCAATTCGGCCATGCAGGAGGAATAGACCGTCGGCGCCTTGCTGCCGCCCTGCACGCCGGCCTCCTCCGTTTCACATTGCCCATCGCGATAATCTATCCAGGCACGCTGCGCCTTCATGAGCGACTGTTCGGCCTTGGCGATCAGGCCGAGCGACTTCCGGCTCTCATCCCACTCCCTGACGACGTCCTTCGTCACCGCCCATTGGTCGTTCAGCGCCGCGTCCGCCTGCTGGTAATCCCGGTCGGAACAGACGTTCATGTCGAACTGCGTCACAGGATTTTCGCAGTCGACCTGCGGTTCATCCTCCGCCCGCGCGAGAGACAATCCGCCCGCCAGCGCAAGCGAAACCACGGTGAGGCGCAGCCATCTCTGTAATATCCGATCCCTGTTTCGTCCCATGGCCAGCCGCATCTCCGCCGTCCTCACAATCCATTGCCCATTGCAAGGAACCTCAGTTCCTCCGTCCGCTTGCGCGTTGCATCCGCCATGCACTGGTAGACGACCATTCTCTCCATCGTTCCGCCGCGAACGAAAAAACCGCCGGCACGGCAATGCTGGTCGCGATAGACGAGCCAGGATGCCTGTGCCTGCAAAAGCGCCTCTTCCGCACCGCGCACCGAAGGCTCCAGGTTGTCATCCCAGCCGGCGAGGATGGCCTTCGTCTTTTCCAGCTGCTCGCTGAGAACGGCTTCGGCCTCTTCGAAGGCCCGGCTAGCGCAATAGGTCAGGACAACCTGCGGACTGGCTTCGGCCTTCACTGTCGAACAGTCGATATCCGGTTCGTTCTCCGCATGCGCAGGCGCCGGGTCGACCAGAGCGACAATCGCCAGGATCGCGCCCGCCGCCAATTGCCCCGCCACATCGCCGGCTCTTACCGTTGTTCCCGCCAACCGCCGTCTCCTAGGCTGAAGCGCCGTCGAATGCCTGCGACGGCAAGGACCGTGCATCGATATCGTCCAGGCAATTGACGTTCACAGCCACCATCTCCGTCCCGTCCGGCATTGCCCCCAGGGAGAAGCTCTGGATCCCGCAGGTCTTGCAGAAAAGGTGATGAATCAGATGCTTGTTGAACTGGTATTCCGTGAGACTGTCCTCCCCGGAATTCAGCGTGAAGGCCTCCCGGGGCGCGAAGGCCAGAACCGACCCGAGACGCCGGCAGCGCGAGCAGTTGCAGACGACCGTATGCCCGAGGTCGACGTCGACGTCGAAATCCACCGCGCCGCACTGGCAACTTCCGTGATAATGTAAGACCGCCATCAGAGTGCTCCCATGACCTTCTGGCGAAAGCCGTAAATCTCCCGCTTGCCCGACAGCGGGATCAGCGTGACCTGCCGCGTCTGTCCGGGTTCGAAACGCACGGCCGTTCCCGCCGGAATGTCGAGCCGCATGCCGCGCGCCTTCTCGCGCTCGAAGGAAAGTCCGGCATTGGTTTCGTAGAAATGATAGTGGCTGCCCACCTGCACCGGCCGGTCGCCCGTATTGGCCACCTCAATCGTCACCGTCGGCAGGCCGGCATTCAGTTCGATTTCGCCTTGTGCGGCAATAATTTCACCGGGGATCATGAATCAGTTCTCCAATGGCTTAACGTATCGGTTCATGAACGGTGACCAGCTTCGTGCCGTCCGGGAATGTTGCCTCGACCTGTACGTCGTGGATCATCTCGGCGATGCCCTCCATCACCTGTTCGCGGGTGATGACATGCGCGCCGGCCTCCATGAGGTCGGCGACCGAACGGCCATCGCGCGCGCCTTCGACGACGAAATCGGAAATCAGCGCGATGGCCTCGGGGTAGTTGAGCTTGACGCCCCGCTCCAGCCTGCGACGTGCCACCATGGCCGCCATGGCGATCAGCAGCTTGTCTTTTTCCCTCGGCGTCAGGTTCATGACCACTCCACTGTTTTGATCTCTGTCAGAGATTCCAGACTTTCGGCACTGAAGCGCCCCCGCGCAAGACCGAAATCACCGGGATAAGGCTTTTTCTCAAGGTGTACCCATCTTCGGCCGCAAGCCGCATGACGAGCTTGCCGTTCCACTGGCTGGCGCCGCCGGCCGCATCACCCATGACAGCCCGCACCTGCGGCAGAAGCGCCTCACAGAGCGGGCCGGTATAGAGGGCCGTGGCGAAGGCGACCTGGCCCGCCAGAACGGGGCCGAGCGCTGTAAGCGCGGCAACATCGCCCTCGATCCGCAATTCCTCGGCATGGATGAGCCGCCCTGCCCTTCGGATGCGCCAGCGGTCGCGCACGGTGCCTCGGGACATCGTCTCGCCCATGGCCTTGCGCCCGAGCAAGATGGCTTCGACGGCAATGAATTCGGCAGTCTCGTCGAGATCGGCCTCCAGCCGCCGGGTCAGGGAAGCATTGTCGAAAAGGATCGATTCCTGCGGTAGCCAGTGGACCTTGGCGCCGGCTCCGGCGACGATCCGGGTCGCAACCTCGGCGGTTCCGTACGACGCCTTGTAGATCTTTTCGCTGGCCTGGGTCGTGGCGGTAACGAAGGTGCCCGGCCCCGCCGCGATAGACCAGTCCATGCGGTCGCCGCCGGTCAGACCGCCAGCCGTATTGATGATCACGGCTTCCATCTCATCGGTGAACGTCTGCGGCAGCCTGATCTTCGCGGCTCCCTCCTGGTAGAGCTCGGCAATGCGGCTCTTGCCACCGAACGCCTTGGCAGTGAGATGACCGCGTCCCTGCGTCCGCTGCTGCCTGCTTTCAGACAATGCCGTCAATGCGATGCCTCTCCCGTTTCGTCCCGCGTCAGCTGTTCTTTTCTAAGCGTGTCAACCTGTCAGGGAAAGCAATTCCCATGCCCGATGAGCGCCTCGTTTTGAAGACGCCTGCCACCGGGCGTCATGCCGGCATATTCACGGGGTCGCGGAAAAGCATCGGAGCCGGATGCCTATCTCGAAGGCAATCCGCCGGACGAAGTGCGGAATAATCAGACGACTGGATCGGGGATCGACCGCGTGTCTAAAGTCCGCCAGCGGCAAGTTGCTCCTTGCCGGCCGTCCCGCCCGTCTGGTCGCATGTAGTCTCACGAGAGCCGGTTTCCGACGCGGCCGTGACAGCCCTCTGCGTGCAACGGTCGTCGGTCTGCCGATCGGACACCAGTTGCGCGTCGCCGCCGCTGAAAAAGCTCCACATCCGCCCGGCAGCGTCAACTTCGCGTGTGGCCTGATCGGAACTACCTCCGACAGCGAATCCGACCGAGCGCCCGGGCCAGGAATGGCTGCCATCCGTGATCATGTAGGACAGTATCCTCGCGCCGCCCTTGCACGTGTCGAACTCCGCCGACGAAATCCGTTCCCCCTTGGTGACCTTCATGTCGCCCTGGCAATCGTTGAGCTCGGCCCAACGTCTCAAGGCCGTCTCGCCGCTATATTGCCAGTAGGCGCCACCGCCCCCGGCGAAGGGATTGATGTTGTCCTTCGAGCCCCAAAACGCGATGATTGAAACCGGCGCCGCAGGGTGGCAACTCTGGCTCTCCGGCTGCCAGATACCGTCTTTCTCCAACGGATACCCGGCGCGAAGGCTCATGACGAAGCCGGCGGAGGTGAAATCCGCGTAACCATTGCAGATGTACTGCGACAGCATTCGCCCGCCACCCGAATAGCCCGAGGCATATATGCGACCGGGATCGACACAGAAACGATCTTTCACCGTTTCCACGACATCCTTCAGGAATGCTCCGTCATCCGGGCCCTCGCCCGGCGTCACGCCCGGCACGTTCCAGGCATGCGTACCCTCCACCTTCCCGTCGAGGCCGCCTTGCGGCGCGACAAGCAGAAAACCCTCGCGGTCTGCCACATCATCCCATCGGCTACGGGCAATCTGGGCGCGCGGATAGCTGTTGCTGCCGTGAAGATCGAATACGACCGGCACCTTCACCTTGCCGCTATAGCTGGCAGGAACGAAGAGAACGGCCTGACGATCCAGGCCGCCCGAGCGCATTGAGAGCTGGTGATAACCGGGACTGACGGTAGTGCCGCATCCGGCAGCATGAGCGCTGCCCATTGCACCTGCGATGAAGAATGCGCCAAGCGCCACGGCGCGAAGCAATGCAACTGGCCGACTGAGGCCAGAAACCACGCTGGATCTCATGAGAATGCCTTCTGTTAGCAGATCCTATTGGATACCACACGGCTGCCCAGCTTCAACCAAATATTGCTAATAAATGGTCAACGCGCTCTGCATTCTCAGACGGTCAGGTGCCGCCGCGCCTCTGGCGTGTCCAACGTCTCGGCCGGTCCCTGGTGCACGATCTCGCCACGATCCATGACATAGACCTGGTCGGCAAGCGCGCGGCAGAAATCGAGATACTGCTCGACCAGCAGGATGGCCATGCCTGTCGAGTCCCGCAGATAGCGGATCGCCCTGCCAATATCCTTGATGATCGACGGCTGGATACCCTCGGTCGGCTCGTCGAGAACGAGAATTCTCGGACGGGTGACCATTGCCCTTCCGATCGCCAATTGCTGCTGCTGGCCGCCGGAAAGATCTCCGCCGCGCCGTCCCAGCATGGATTGCAGGACCGGAAACAGGGTGAATATCTCGTCGGGAATGAACCGATCCTTCCGCGCCACGGGCGCATAGCCGGTCTCGAGGTTTTCCTTCACCGTCAAGAGCGGGAATATCTCCCGGCCCTGCGGTACATAGCCGATCCCTTGCCTGGCACGATTGAATGGCGCAATTCCGTCGAGTTTGGCGCCGTTGAAGCTGATCGAACCGGCGGAGACCGGATGCTGGCCGGTGACGGCGCGAAGCAGCGAGCTCTTGCCCACCCCGTTGCGCCCGAGCACGCAGGTGATTTTGCCCATCTCGGCCTGAAGCGAGACACCGCGCAGCGCCTGCGCCGCGCCATAGTGGAGGTTGATGTTTTCGACTGTCAGCATGGGTTGGTCCCTCCAATGAACAAGAAAAACTCCCCCTCTGGCCTGCCGGCCATCTCCCCCACAAGGGGGGAGACACCGAGCGGATAGCGCCTGCCCCGATGACGACGGCGGGAGGCGGAGACAGCCCCTCCCCCTTGTGGGGAGGGGTTGGGGAGGGGAAGAGAGCGCATGCCGTCATCGCCCCAGATAGTTCTCGATCACCTTCGGATCGGCGCTCACGAAATCGATCGAGCCTTCAGCCAGCACCGAGCCTTCGGCCAGGCAGGTAACCTTGACGCCGAGATCGCGAATGAAGCCCATGTCGTGCTCGACCACCACCACCGAGCGGGTCTTGGCGATCTGGCGCAGCAGGATGGCGGTTTCGGCGGTCTCGGCATCGGTCATGCCGGCAACCGGCTCATCGACCAACAACAGTTTCGGTTCCTGGGCCAGCAGCATGCCGATTTCCAGCCATTGCTTCTGTCCATGGGAAAGATTGGCGGCCATATGATCCTTGCGGGCCGTCAGGCGTACCGTTTCCAGTATCTCCTCGATGCGAGCCTTGTCTTCGGCGGTGAGGCGATAGAACAGCGTGGCGAACACCCCGCGCGCCTGGTTGAGCGCCAGTTCGAGATTGTCCCAGACCGTGTGACTCTCGAATACGGTCGGCTTCTGGAATTTCCGCCCGATGCCGAGTTGGGCGATGTCCGCCTCGTCCTTTTTGGTAAGGTCGATGTCGCCGTTGAAGAACACCTCTCCCTCGTCCGGCCGCGTCTTGCCGGTGATGATGTCCATCATCGTCGTCTTGCCGGCACCATTCGGGCCGATGATGGCGCGAAGCTCGCCCGGTTCGACGACAAAGGAGAGCGAATTGAGTGCTTTGAACCCGTCGAAGGAGACGGAAACACCGTCGAGATAGAGAAGGCTTTTCGGTTTCTTGTCGTTCATCGCGATCACTCCGCCGCCTGGGGGTTGGCATCAATGCCGGCTTCGGCGTCGGCAGAGGCCGCCGCCTGGCGATATTCCTTGCGGGTGGCAAAGCCCTGCGCGATCGTTCCGACAATGCCTTTCGGCAGGAAGAGGGTCACGGCGACGAACAGGCCGCCGAGCGCGAACAGCCAGAAATCGGGAAAAAGGCCGGTGAAGATCGTCTTGCCGCCATTGACCAGCACCGCGCCGATGATCGGACCGATCAGGGTGGCGCGGCCGCCGACCGCCGTCCAGATCACGACTTCGATCGAATTGGCCGGCGCGAACTCGCCCGGATTGATGATGCCGACCTGCGGTACGTAAAGCGCGCCCGCGACGCCCGCCATCATCGCCGAAACGACGAAGGTGAAGAGTTTCATGTGCTCGACCCTATAGCCGAGGAAGCGGGTGCGGCTCTCCGCGTCGCGGATGCCGACCAATACCTTGCCGAACTTCGAGCGCACGATTGCCGAGGACAGCATCAGGGACAGCGCAAGAGCCACCGCCGAGGCCGCGAACAGCGCCGCCCGCGTGCCGTCGGCCTGAATGTTGAAGCCGAGGATGTCCTTGAAATCGGTCAAGCCGTTATTGCCGCCGAAACCCATGTCGTTGCGGAAAAAGGCCAGGAGCAGCGCATAGGTCATCGCCTGGGTGATGATCGAGAGATAGACGCCGTTGACGCGGCTTCTGAAGGCGAACCAGCCGAACACGAAGGCCAGGAGCCCCGGCACGAAGAGCACCATAAGTGCGGCAAACCAGAACATATCGAAGCCATGCCAGAACCACGGCAGTTCCTTCCAGTTGAGGAACACCATGAAGTCGGGAAGGACCGGATCGCCATAGACACCACGTGGACCGATCTGACGCATCAGATACATGCCCATGGCATAGCCGCCGAGAGCGAAAAATGCCCCATGGCCAAGCGACAGGATACCGCAAAAGCCCCAGACGAGATCGAGCGCCAGAGCAAGCAAGGCATAAGTGAGGTACTTGCCAAGCAACGCGACCAGATAGGTGGGGATATGCAGCGGGTTGCCTTGCGGGATGAGAAGATTCGAAAACGGCACGAAAACGGCGAGCGCAACCAGAATGGCGATGGCAATCAGGATCTTGCGGTCCAGGGACCGGATGAGGAAAGCCGTGATCATGCTTCCACCGCCCTTCCCTTGAGTGCGAAGAGACCGCGCGGCCGCTTCTGGATGAAAAGGATGATGAGGACCAGCACCAGGATCTTGCCGAGCACGGCGCCCGCATAGGGCTCAAGGAACTTGTTGGCGATGCCGAGCGAGAACGCACCCACCAGCGTGCCCCAGAGATTGCCGACACCGCCGAACACCACGACCATGAAACTGTCGATGATGTAGCTCTGGCCGAGATTGGGCGAGACATTGTCGATCTGGGAGAGGGCCACGCCCGCCATGCCGGCGATGCCGGAACCGAGCGCGAAGGTGAATGCATCGACCCATGGCGTACGGATACCCATGGAGGACGCCATGCGCCGGTTCTGGGTAACGGCACGCATCTGCAGGCCGAAAGCCGAGCGCTTCATGAAGATCAGCAGCGCGAAGAACACCGAGAGCGAAAAGGCAAGGATCCAGAGCCGGTTCCAGGTGATTGCCAGACCGCCGAGTCCGAAGGATCCGGACATCCACGACGGATTGCCGACTTCCTGGTTCGTCGGGCCGAAAATGGTGCGCACCGCCTGCTGCAGGATCAGCGAGATACCCCAGGTGGCGAGCAGGGTTTCGAGCGGCCGGCCATAGAGAAAGCGGATGACCCCTCGCTCGATCACCAAACCGATGGCCCCGGTAACGAGAAGAGCGACCGGCAGCGCGATCGTCAATGACCAGTCGAACAGCGCCGGGTAGTTGGCACGGATCACCTCCTGCACCATGAAGGTCGAATAGGCCCCGAGCATTACCATTTCGCCATGCGCCATGTTAATGATGCCCATGACGCCGAAGGTGATCGCAAGGCCGATAGCGGCCAGCAACAACACAGAGCCGAGCGAAATACCGTAGGTCACGTTCTGTGCCGCATCCCAGAGCGCAAGCTTGTCCTCGATGCGGCCGATCGCCTTGTCGATATCGGGTTTGAGCGCCCCATCAGCGGAGGCGGCAGCCGACATGAGGATGCCGATCGCGTCGCGCCCGCCGATTCCCTCGATCCCGGCGATCGCATCGCGCTTTTCCTCGATCGCCCGATCCGATCCCATGATCGACACGGCGCGTGCCTGCTCCAGCAGCTTCCGCACCTCGACGTCCTTTTCTGCCGCAAGGGCTGTTTCCAGCAGTTCGAGATTGTCCGCGCTCGGCGACTTCAGCACGGAATCGGCGGCTTGCAGCCTGACCGCCCGGTCCGGGCTCATCAGCGTCAGCCCCCCTTGCGCCGAGCGGATGGCGCGCCTGAGGCTATTGTTGACCTTGATCTTGGAAACGGCGCCCTTCGCCTCCTCGCCAACCGTCTCGCCCGAAAGCGGGTCGATCAGTGCGAGATTGGAGCCAGCCTTCCTGGTGATGAACACTTCACCATCGGACTTGCGGATATAGAGATCACCCTCGCCCAGGGCTTCCAGCGCCGGCACTACCTTCGGGTCGCCGGTCCTGGCAATATCTCCGATGATCGTTTCAGCCTCGGAAAAACTGGCCGTGCCCAGCGCCCGGATAAGCGCCTTCGGATCGCTCTCCTGGGCATAGGATGGCGTGCCCATTGAAAAGATCAGGCAGAAGAGCAGTGTTTTCAGCAAGAACTTCATCGTCATCACTTCGCACCCAATCCGCCTGGCGGCGCCTTCGCCCCGTTCTCCGACAAGCTCGCGCGGGGTGACGAGGACTCGCGGCGACACTCAAGTTCCCTCTCCCCGCCGGGCGGGGAGAGGGGCAGGTGAAGGGCACCCCCTGCCCCTTTTTGTTGGCAGTGCGAGGATCAGGAGCCCTTGCCGCCGCACTTACCGGCGGCGACGTTGAAATTGCCGCAGTTCATCGGCATGCGCCAATCGGAGATCAGATCCTTGGAGTCGGCGAGATAATCCGACCATTCGTCGCCAGGAACGAGGCCCGGGGTCTCGTAGACGATGTCGAACTGGCCATCGTCCTGGATTTCGCCGATCAGCACCGGCTTGGTGATGTGGTGGTTGGGAAGCATGGCCGAATAGCCGCCCGAAAGGTTCGGAACCGACACGCCGACCATGGCGTCGATCACCTTGTCCGGATCGGTTGTGCCGGCGGCCTCGACGGCCTTCACCCACATGTTGAAACCGATATAGTGGGCTTCCATCGGGTCATTGGTGACGCGCTTGTCGTTCTTGGTATAGGCCTTCCAGGTCTTGATGAACTCGGCATTTGCCTCGTTGTCGACGGACTGGAAATAATTCCAGGCTGCGAGATGGCCGACCAGCGGCTTGGTGTCGATGCCGGCGAGTTCTTCTTCCCCGACAGAGAAGGCGACAACCGGAATGTCTTCCGCCTTGACGCCCTGGTTCCCCAGTTCCTTGTAGAAGGGAACATTGGCGTCACCGTTGATGGTCGAGACGACGGCAGTCTTCTTGCCAGCCGAACCGAACTTCTTGATGTCGGAGACGATCGTCTGCCAGTCGGAATGACCGAAGGGCGTGTAGTTGATCATGATATCTTCGGCGGCCACACCCTTGGCCTTGAGATAGGCCTCGAGGATCTTGTTGGTCGTGCGTGGATAGACATAGTCGGTGCCGGCAAGAACCCAGCGCTCGACGCCTTCATTCTCCATCAGGTAGTCGACGGCGGGGATCGCCTGCTGGTTCGGCGCAGCACCGGTGTAGAAAACGTTGCGCTGGCTTTCCTCGCCCTCGTACTGGACCGGATAGAAGAGGATGTTGTCGAGCTCCTCGAACACGGGCAGGACCGACTTGCGCGAAACGGAAGTCCAGCAGCCGAAGACGGCCGAAACCTTGTCCTTCTCGATCAACTCGCGCGCCTTTTCGGCAAACAGCGGCCAGTCGGAGGCAGGATCGACGACGACGGCCTCAAGCTTCTTGCCGAGAACGCCACCCTTCTTGTTCTGCTCGTCGATGAGCATCAGCATGGCGTCTTTCAGAGTGGTTTCCGAAATTGCCATGGTGCCGGAGAGTGAATGCAGGATGCCGATCTTGATTGTGTCGTCGGCTGCGAATGCGCCATTGAATGCCGTCGTCGACAGCATGGCGCCCAGAAGCGCGCCGGTTAGATGTGCCTTGAGTTTCATCTGATTGATCCCCTCTTTGATCTCCGCAATCGGTGGGTAAAGGAAACTTTAACCGTTGCTGGGAGGGACTATCCGACGCTGCGCCGCAAAACCGTATACGTCATATGACGTAGGGATGGGGGAGAAGTGCGGGGGGATATGACTGTCGCCCAGTCTGAGGGAACGTGCAAACCAGACAGCGGAAGTCTGGCGCGCAGGGCAACCGGATGAAGTCCGGCCGATTCGTGGCAGCCTTGCATGGTCGGGCCGCTTTTCCTGATGGAATTTGAACCGGGACCGCGGATAGACCCGCAGCCCCATGATCGCTGTTGCCTGTCCTTACTCTGTTGGCGGCTCAAGCGGCAACGTCGCTGCATAGGCCAGGACATCGATCGCATACGATAGCGGGAAAGCCCGCAGGTTGATCATCTGCACCCCGGTATGGGCGCTTAGAATCTTGTGCATCACTTCGTCGGGCAATTCGGCCGCTTCGGTACCGACGTAATTGTGGGCACCATCCTCACCCCAGTCGATCAGACGTCCGTCGAATCCGTGGCAAGCTGCGCAGGTTGTCTGGAAGATTCCGCGTCCCAGTTCCTTGTCCCCCGCATTCACAGTCCTGGTCTCGTAGTCGATGAAGGACCGCATATCGACCTGTCCACGACTGACAAATGCCGCGACACGCTGCATCTCCTCATCGGTGATCATCTCGGTCGTGTAGGGATGATTGGCATCGCGCAGGATCTTTGCGATTTCTTCCACCGGTTTGCCGATCGCACCATTGATGCCCTTGATGCCGGTGAAATTGCTACCCTTGGAATAGATGCCGTCTTTGCCCAGATAGTCCCAGCCGTGACACGCCTTGCAGCGCCAGGTGCCCGAGCCGGATTGCTCCTTGTTCACGGAAACCGGAAAGGCGGGATTGGTGCTTTCCGGCTTTTCACGGTCTAGCGCGTCCCACCAGTTGTCGTAGATTCGTCCGCCTGCGGCCAGTGTCCAGGGTTCGGACGGCTTTTCGGGCGCGCCATGGATGAAGTCCTGCGCCTCAGGCTTATGATCGTAGTCCCGGTTTTCGTGTTCGTCGGCCAAACTTGCCCCTGGCAAGGCAAGAGCCAGCGCTGCCGCAAAAGTAAAAGCAACTCTCTGCATGATTCATTCCTCCCCCATTCGGTGGACAAGCACCTGTATCGAAGGCGTCATGCCACCGGCCCCCCTATGCGGCACCCGAAGTGGTGGGAATCCGCAAAACAAAGTAAACACGCGCCATGATTGCACGGCAATGGCCGTCATCGGACTTGCGTTGCTGCGGGAAGGCCCTTTAGACTTTGGTTTACATAAATATCACTCAAGTTATAAAGCTTCTGATCGAATGTTCATCCGCAAAACACGCAAAAGGGGTCGTTCTCTCATGCTGTCGACCCAAGACAAATGAGGCCATTCAACCCCTCTGCCTGGCCCGCGGCCCGTATGCTGGGGCTGATTGCCCTGATCCAGTTTCTGTGCGCGTTGTTGTTCGGTATCGACATCATCTATGAACTGCACCGTGATCTCATTAGCGCCCCTCCACCGACCTGGCCGCAATTGCTCCATCTGGTTGTCGAATGCTTTGCCGTGGGTCTCCTTTGGCTGGGCTATGTCCTGTCGCACCGCCAGATGCGCAGGCTGCGGAGTGCCGGGACGGAACAGGCCTATGAGTTGCAGTCGCTTCGCGGGCATTTCGACGATATTCTGCTAAGGCAATTTGCGGCCTGGGGATTGTCGAAGGCTGAGAGCGATATTGCCCTTCTGTCCTTGCGCGGCCTGAAGATCTCCGAGATCGCCAAACTGCGGGCGACGAAGGAAGGGACCATCAAGGCTCAGTTGAGCGCCATCTTCCGCAAGGCCGGTGTTGGCACCAGAACGGAGCTTCTGGGGGTTTTCATGGATGAGTTCCTCGATTTCGGGGCGTCGCAAGAAAGAGACAAGGCTTCGGGCCGTGCCGAAACCTCTCCGTTTGGGGGTCCAGGCAAGGATCATCCTGGCGCCCACAGGGGATCATCGCAAACCACAAAATGACGAAACGCTGGCTCGCTGCCGCCAGTTTTCCGGCCAGCTCACGTCTGGTCCCAGGTTGTCGCCGTCAAACCGGAAGGCAAAGTAATATTCCAACGCACCTTGTATTTCCGGGTTCAGGACCTACATTAATGCTACTGAGTTTGCCGGTAGCCATTACGTGACCACGATCCAAGCAAGCATTGGAATACGTTCTTGCGACCGGTGACCGCGGATGTACCGGCACCGTAGATGCAGGAATGAGAAGGGCCGGGCAAAGCTCGGCCTTTTGTTTTATGCTCATGACACTGTTGCCCTCCCTGAGACGCGCCGTGCCGCGGGCGCGGGGAGTGATGCTGCCGTTGTGCGACCAGCGACCCGCAAGATACGAAACGCAGATCTGAAGGAAGTTGTCCATGACCGCCACAAGCGAAGCAGTTTTCAAACCCGCAAAACCAACCAGAAACCTCAAAGCCCAGATAACCGACGACGCCGCCCGGGCGATCCTCGACGCAGAGGTCTCCGCCCGGGAAACTAAGACACGGGCGCTCCGCGAATTGAGACTGCTCCAGGAAGCATCGCAGGCGGACGTCGCGCCCGCACCGGCCAAGAAGCGGCGCAAGGCGGCGCCGAAAACCCGCATCAGCCGCCAGCGCTAAGATCGGGCCATCGGCCGACGAGCCGGCGTCTGCATACGCGGCGCGCGGATCATTTCGCGCGCAAAATGCGTTTCCAGATCGTTCCGCCCAGGAAGCGGTTGAAAATCACGAAATAGGCGATGATCAAGCCAAACAGCAGGAACGCCGGGCCACCGGTCAGATTGAAACCCTCCTCGGTAAGACCGCCGAACATCCATGCGACAAGAAAGCCGATGACGATAAACGCCATCAACAGATCGAGTATGAACGCGAGAACAACGCGCCAGGTGGCGGGTCTTGCACCAACATTCGTATCAGCCATTTACAATCCCCCTTCATGAACGCGCCGGATCTGCGCGGACGGCACAGGAACCCGCATCCGTTTGAAATTCTAGCAGAAATGGAAACGAAAGCAATCATCGCATCGATGGCGCCGCATTCATGCCGCTGAAGGAGAACCGGGCAATTCTGGCGGGACGGAAACCGCTCCCTCGTCCCTCGCCCCATAAAATCCGGGTGCTACACGAACAACATCGGGGATGAATCTCTGCCCGCATCATCCCTGCCCTTGCAATTCCCCTCATTCCCGTCAAAACTGCCTAATCTTACGTCAATCTCAGCAGGGCGCTAGAAATTAGGCATGGCAGCACGCCAACGTATCATTCCCGTCCGGCGCGAATATAACCGCTGGGTCGCCAACCAGACGTTGGAAGACTATGCGCTGCGCTTTACCGCCAAGAGCGCCCGGAAATTCTCATCCAGTCGGATTTCACAGACTGCGATCGGGGCGATCTCCTTCTTGGCATTGGAAGCGATCGGCGGAACGATCACGCTGTCCTACGGCACAACAAACGCTTGTCTCGCCATCATCGCCGCCGCGATCCTGATGCTTCTGATCGGCCTGCCGATCAGCCGCTATGCGATCCGCCATGGCGTCGATATCGACCTGCTGACGCGCGGCGCGGGCTTCGGTTACATCGGCTCGACGATCACCTCGCTCATCTACGCCTCTTTCACCTTCATGCTGTTTGCCATCGAGGCATCGATCATGACCGGCGCGCTGGAGCTTGCCTTCGGCATACCGCCGTGGATCGGCTATATCATCTCGGCCATGGTGGTGATCCCGCTGGTGACCTACGGCGTTCGGCTGATTTCGAAATTCCAGCTGGTCACCCAGCCCTTCTGGATCGTCCTCAACATCCTGCCCTTTCTCTTTATCGCCTTTCTCGACTGGGAGAAATTCGATCTGTGGCGCGCCTTTGCAGGCATCGGCCATTCCAACGCGGATGCCGGTGGGGCAGCCCCCTTCAACCTCGTCGAATTCGGTGCCGCCTCCGCCGTTATCCTTGCCCTGATGCCGCAGATCGGCGAGCAGGTGGACTTCCTGCGCTTTCTGCCACCGGAGGGCGGGCGCAAGCTTCGCCACCGGTTCGCTGTCTTCCTTGCCGGCTCCGGCTGGGTCGTCCTTGGCGTGCCGAAACTGCTCGCGGGCTCCTTTCTGGCCGTGCTCACCCTCTCGACCGGCGTTCCGGCCCGTGAGGCGGCCGATCCGGCCCACATGTACCTCGCCGCCTTCGGCTACATGATCCCGAACGAGACGGCGGCTATGCTCCTTATGGCATGCTTTGTGGTGATCTCGCAGTTGAAGATCAACGTCATGAACGCCTATGCGGGGTCGCTCGCCTGGTCGAATTTTTTCTCGCGGCTGACACACAGTCATCCCGGCCGCGTCGTCTGGCTGGTCTTCAACGTGGCGATCGCCCTCCTCCTGATGGAGCTCGGCATTTACCGGCTGCTCGAGGAAACCCTCGGCATCTTCTCGATCATCGCCATGTCGTGGCTGTGCACCATTTCCGCCGACCTCTTCGTCAACAAGCCCCTTGGCCTGGCGCCGCCGGGCATCGAATTCAAACGCGCCCACCTCTACGATATCAATCCGGTCGGCCTCGGCACGCTCGTCCTCTCCGGCGGCGTCGCGCTTGCTGCCCATTTCGGCCTCTTCGGGTCGCTGATGGCCTCGCTAGCGACCTATGTCACACTGGTCGCATTCCTAATCTCGCCGCTGATCGCCTGGGGCACGGGGGGAAAATTCTATCTGGCGCGAAAGCCTCGCCAGAGCTGGAAGACCCTCTCGTCGATCACCTGCTCGATCTGTGAGCACCCCTTCGAACCGGAGGACATGGCCTGGTGCCCGGCCTATGCCGCGCCGATCTGCTCGCTGTGCTGCTCGCTCGACAGCCGCTGCCACGACATGTGCAAGCCGCAGGCGAAACTGAATGCGCAGATTGCCACCGTCGCACGCTCCTTCCTGCCGGAAGGCATCATCGTCCGGCTCTCCACACGGCTCGGCCGTTATGCCATGACCACTGCCATTGCTATATCGCTGATCGGGGCGATCCTGGCGCTGATCGCCCATCAGGTCGGTACCGCCCTGCCGGAAACGGCGGAGGTCGTGAACCGTACGGTGCTGATCGTGTTCTTCGTCTTTTCGGTGATCACCGGCGTTGCAAGCTGGTTCTATGTGCTGGCCCATGACAGCCGGGTGGTGGCGGAAGAGGAATCCTCACGCCAGAACACTCTTCTCCTGAAGGAGATCGCCGCCCACCGAAAGACGGACGCGGCCCTTCAATCCGCCAAGGAAACGGCCGAAGCGGCGAACCGCGCCAAGAGCCGCTATGTCGTCGGCCTCTCTCATGAACTACGGACCCCGCTCAACGCCGTGCTCGGCTATGCCCAGATCCTCGAGCGCGACGAGACGATCCCTCAGCCGCGGCAATCGGCAATCAAGGTCATCCGCCGCTCCGCCGATCACCTGTCGGGCCTGATCGACGGCCTGCTCGACATATCCAAGATCGAGGCCGGCAGGCTGCAGGTCTATTCCAACGAACTGAATATCCAGGATTTCCTCGACCAGATCATCGATATGTTCGGGCCCCAGGCCGAAGCCAAGGGACTGACCTTCGAGCACCAGCGCTCGGGCAACCTTCCGCAATATGTCCGCGCCGACGAGAAGCGTCTGCGCCAGATCCTCGTCAACCTGCTGTCCAATGCCATCAAGTTCACCGATCAAGGAACGGTGTCCTTCACCGTCGGTTACCGCAGCCAGGTCGCGACCTTCACGGTCGCAGACACTGGCCGAGGCATCGCGGAGAAGGAACTGACCCGCGTCTTCGAGCCATTCCAGCGCGGCGAGGCCGATAGCATCCGGCCACTCCCCGGGCTTGGGCTGGGTCTGACAATCACCCGCCTTCTGACCAATACGCTGGGAGGAGAGATTGGCGTTACGAGCGAACGGGACAAGGGCTCGACCTTTCGCGTCCGGTTGATGCTGTCCGCCGTCGATCGGCCGAACACGGCGCCGGCGGCAGAGCGCAAGATCCTGTCCTATACCGGCCCGCGCCGCACCGTGGTCGTCGTCGATGACAACGAGGATCACCGCGATCTCATGCGCGAAGTGCTCGGCCCCCTCGACTTCGTGGTGCTGACGGCCAATGGCGGCCCGGATTGCCTCACGCTCATAGAGGGCGTGAAGCCAGACCTCTTCCTCGTCGACATTTCCATGCCCGGCATGAGCGGCTGGCAGTTGGTGGAAAGGCTCCGCGAGGCCGGACAGACGGCCCCGATACTGATGCTTTCCGCCAATATCGGTGACGGATCGGCCGTCAACGGCGGGGGCGATGCCCATAACGACACGATCGCCAAACCCGTGAACGTCAAGCGGCTGCGCGACAAGCTCGCCATGTATCTCGGACTGGAATGGATCTACGCGGATGATGTGCAGCAGCCTTCAAAGCCAAAGCCGGCTGCGAAGCCTGCATCACCCGGCCCTGCCCATATAGAAGACCTCATGCGCCTTGGAGAAATCGGCTATGTCCGCGGGATCGAGGCAAAGCTGACCGATCTTGCCGGGGCTGAGGAAAACCTGCCCTTCGCCGAAGCCTTGCGCGCTCATGTCCAGGCTTTCGACATGACCGGCTATATGGCATTCCTGAAGACCTATGACACGGAGAGAGCCGAAACCAGTGGCTGATACAACCCAACCCCGTGATATCGTTCTCCTTGTGGACGACAGTCCGGAGGCCCTTGGCTTCCTGACCGATGCGCTGGAGCAGTCGGGTTTTTCCGTGCTGATCGCGACTTCCGGTTCGGCGGCGCTCGCCATCGTCGAGCGCATCAGCCCTGACCTCATCCTGCTCGACGCAGTCATGCCGATGATGGACGGCTTTGAAACCTGCCGCCGCCTGAAGGCGAATCCGACGGTCGCCCAGGTGCCGGTCATCTTCATGACAGGGCTCACTGAAACCGAACACGTCGTTCATGCTCTCGATTCCGGCGGGGTCGACTATCTGACCAAGCCGATCAACATCGATGAACTCCGCGCCCGCATCCGTGTCCATCTGACCAATGCCCGTTCGGCCCAGAGCGCCCGCGTTGCGCTCGATGCTGCCGGTCGTCACCTTCTGGCCGTCAGGGGCGATGGCGCCATCCATTGGTCGACGCCGCAAGCGACCCGTCTCGTCAATGCCGCCACGGGCCGCGATGACGGCCTTGACATCGTTGCCCCTGCGATTTCGCAGTGGATGGAAACGCACGGCAAGCCGGGCTTTGCCCGCGATGCGGCCTTTCCCTTTTCCCACAATGGCGATGCGGTCCTGCAACTGGCTTTCCTCGGAGCCATCGGCGCGGATGAGTACCTCTTCCGCCTGACGGCATCCAGCGACAGGAGCGACGACGAGACGCTTCGCCAGAATTTCGGGCTTACCGTTCGCGAATCCGAGGTGCTGCTCTGGATCGCCAAGGGCAAGTCCAATCGCGATATCGGAGATATCCTGGGACTGTCCGCCCGCACGGTCAACAAGCACCTGGAACAGATCTACGTGAAGCTCGGTGTCGAAAACAGGGCATCCGCAGCGGTCAAGGCCGCTCATGTCCTGCATGAGAGCTAGCGGGGCAGAGGCAGCCTCGCCACAAAGCGCCCCCACGCCAACCGTTTGTGCCTAAACAAGAAAGCCCGGCACGACGGCCGGGCTCCCCTGCAAGAATGCCGGTCAGGCAGTCCTATCAGTCCATCTGGAAGTAGCTGTACTTGCCGTCTTCGCCCTTCTTCCATTCATACATGACGTAGCCGGGCAGCTTCGGGTCACCCTTTTCATCAAAGCCCATTTCGCCGAGCGCGGTCGCGAAAGTGTTGGCCTTCATCGCTCCTGCCACTGCTTCCGGGTCGTTCGAACCGGCTGCCTTGGCGGCACCTGCAATTACCTGCATGGCTGCGTAGGAGTACAGGGTGTAGGCTTCCGGCTCGAAGCCAGAGGCGCGGAACTTTTCAACCAATTCCTTGTTCTGCGGCGCAAGGCGCGGGTCCGGACCGAACGTGTTGAGCGTGCCTTCAACGGCATCGCCGGCGATCGATGCCAGTTCGTTGGAAACGATACCGTCGCCCGAAACGAGCTTAGCCTTAAGGCCCTGGTCGGCAGCCTGACGAATGATCAGACCTGCCTCGGTGTGGAGACCACCCCAGTAGATGATCGAAACGCCGGCTTCCTTCATCTTGGCGATGAGAGCAGAGAAGTCCTTGTCGCCTGCGGTGACGCCTTCGTAGACCACTTCTGTCACGCCGGCGGCATTCATAGCCTTCTTGGTTTCATCGGCGAGACCCTGACCATACGGGGTCTTGTCGTGAACGACAGCAATCTTGGCGTCCTTGAAGTTATCGGCGAGATACTTGCCCGCGATACCGCCCTGTGCGTCGTCGCGACCGCAGGTACGGAAGGTGTTCCACATGCCGCGCTCGGTGAATACCGGGTTGGTCGAAGCCGGGGTGATCTGCAGGATGCCGTTTTCTGCGTAGACATCGGAAGCAGGGATCGAAACACCCGAGTTGAAGTGACCGACCACGAACTTGACACCGTCAGCTACGAACTTGTTGGCAACGGAAATGCCCTGCTTGGGGTCAGCGACGTCATCACCAAGAACGATCTTGACCTGCTCGCCATTGATACCACCGGCAGCATTGATGTCTGCGGCAGCCTGTTCCGCACCCTTCTGGAGCTGTGCACCGAAGGCTGCGTTCGGGCCGGTGATCGGACCTGCGACACCGACCAGAAGCTCGGCCGATGCGTTGCCCGCGAAGGCAACCATTGCGGAAATCGCAACGGCAGAAAGAAGAAACTTCTTCATTTTGTTACTCCCAATTTTTTAGGCGGGTTAGGTTTCAAGAACCCTGCGCAATACCCACCATGACTGCGCCGGAAAAGCTGTTCCACTCTTATGAAAGCTCACGCTCTTGCCGCACATGTGAGACAAGAAAAACGCGGCTGTCAATCTTTCTTCTTCCACGAGAAGGCCGAGGTCTTCTCGTATAACCAATAATAGTTATCCACCATTTGCGTTGTACGCCGCATGCGGTATCCGGCGGTGGAAAAAACAAGTAAAATCAACACATCAACGCCGTAAAGCAACGGACTGACAAACGGTCCCTGGAATAGCGCGTAATGCAGGAAACGCATCACCATGCCCAGCAGGAGCGTATAGATCACGACGGTCGCATAACCCTGCCAGCCCTCGGCCACCGCCTTTCCGGTCCGCCACGCGGTCCAGAAGCCGAGCAGGAGCACCAAGAAGCGCAGAACCATCCGCACGCCGGTATCGCTTTCGAAAAACAAGCCTTGCATATCTATTCCCCCTGCACCCTCAGTGGTGGCCGCCTTCGAGATAGGCCGCACGGACCGAAGGATCGGCGAGCAGTTCCTTGCCCGTACCGCTCATGGTGACCTTGCCGTTGACCATGACATAGGCGCGGTCGGAGAGCTTTAGTGCGGCGAATGCATTCTGCTCGACGAGAAAGACGGTAAGGCCTTCCTCCTGATTGAGCTTCTTGATTGCCTCGAAGATGCCCTTGACGATCAGTGGTGCGAGACCAAGCGAGGGCTCATCTAGCAAAAGCAGCTTTGGACGCGACATCAAGGCGCGGCCGATGGAGAGCATCTGCTGCTCGCCGCCGGACAAGGTTCCGCCGCGCTGGGCCTGGCGTTCCTTGAGGCGCGGGAAGAGCGTGAAGATCTTCTCGACGTCCTCGTTGAAGTATTTCAGGTTGTCGAGCCCGGCGCCCATCTGGAGGTTTTCGTACACGGTCATGCGCGGGAAGATGCGGCGACCTTCCGGCGACTGCGCGATACGACGGCGCGCAATCAGGTGGGTCGGCATCTTGGTAATGTCTGTGCCGTCGAACGTAACTGTTCCGGCGCGCGCCTGCGGGCTGCCGCAGATGGTCATCATCAACGTCGACTTGCCGGCGCCGTTGGCGCCAATCAGGCTGACGATCTCACCCTGGCGGACTTCGACGTCCACGCCGTCCAGCGCCCGGATATTGCCGTAATAGGTCTCAACGCCCTGTACTTTGAGAAGCGGTTCAGAAGACATCAGATCTTTCCTCCCGCAACGGCTTCGACTTCGTGGATTGCTTCGTCCAATTCTTCATCCTCGACACCCAGGTAGGCCGCGATGACCTTCGGGTCGTTCTTCACGTGATCCGGGGTGCCGTCGGAGATCTTCTGCCCGTATTCGAGCACAACGACGTGGTCGGAAATCTCCATGACGACGGACATGTCGTGCTCGATCAGCAGCAACGAGGTGCCCTCATCCCGAATGCTACGCAACAACGCATTGAGCACGAGGGATTCCTTCGGGTTGAGACCGGCCGCCGGCTCATCGAGGCAGAGAAGTTCTGGTCCGGTGCACATGGCGCGGGCGATTTCCAGACGGCGCTGTGCCCCGTAGGGAAGGTCGCCGGCCGGATCGTCGGCACGATCCACGAGATCGGCCTTTTCGAGCCAGTACTTCGCCTTCTCGATTGCCGCACTGGCCGCACGCTTGTAGGCGGGCAGGCCGAGCAGGCCGAGGATGGTGTAGCCTGAAGCCTTCATCAGGGCGTTGTGCTGCGCCACCAGAAGGTTTTCGAGAACGGTCAGGCCGGAGAACAACCGGATGTTCTGGAAGGTGCGGGCGACCTTGGCCTTCTTTGTGATCTCGAAGTCGGGCAGACGCTCCAGCAGGTGCTGGCTGCCATCTTGCAGCGTTAGCGTGATCATCCCCATCGTCGGCTTGTAGAATCCGGTGATGCAGTTGAAGACCGTGGTCTTGCCAGCGCCGTTCGGCCCGATCAGCGCGGTAATCTCGCCGCGCTTGGCTTCGAAGGAGAAGTCGTCGATGGCCATCAGGCCGCCGAACTTCATCGAAAGGTGTTCAACCTTAAGGATGGTGTCTTTAGTCATCGCATTGTTTCCGGAAGTCATCAGCCGTGACCTTCCTTGGTAAAGCTTCCCGAGACAGCCCTGCTCTCCTTGAGGAAGGCGGTCGGTTGACGCGAGCCGACAAAACCACGCGGTTTGAACAGCATGACCACAACCATGGCCAGACCGAACAGCAGCATGCGGTAGAGTTCAGGCGTGAAGTCAGGCCCGAAGACGTGCTTGAGGAACTCCATTTCACGCAGTAGTTCCGTGCCGCCGACCATGACGATCGCGGCAACGGCAATGCCGGTCAGCGACCCCATGCCGCCGAGAACGACGATGGCGAGGATGACGGCCGATTCAAGGAACACGAAACTCTCCGGAGAGACGAAGCCCTGACGGGCCGCGAAGAACGAGCCTGCAAAACCGCCGAACATCGCGCCGATGGCAAAGGCCGTCAGCTTGGTCGTCACCGTATTGATACCAAGCGAACGGCAGGCGATCTCGTCTTCACGCAGAGCTTCCCAGGCACGCCCGATCGGCATGCGGCGCAGCTTGATCGTCACATAGGCAGTCAGCATGCACAGAGCCAGAATGAGATAGAAGAGGAAGATCTTGTAGTAGGCCGAGGACATCGGCAGATCGAACATCTTGGCGAAGCCGGTCGGCGAGGCATCGAACTTGATACCGAACAACGTGGCCTTCGGAATGCCGGACACGCCGAACGTGCCCTTGGTGACGTCCGTCCAGTTGATAAGCACAAGGCGGATGATTTCGCCGAAAGCGAGCGTCACGATCGCCAGGTAGTCACCCCGCAGCCGGAGAACCGGGAAGCCGAGGATGATGCCCCAGAAGGCGGCGAGAATGCCCGACAGCGGCAGCAGGACCCAGAAGGACAGGCCGAAATGCTGGGACAGCAGCGCATAGGAATAGGCGCCGACCGCATAAAAAGCGACATAGCCGAGGTCGAGCAGGCCGGCGAGCCCGACAACGATGTTGAGACCCCAGGCGAGCATCACGTAGATCAGGATCTGGATGCCGAAATTGTCAACGAACTTCAGCGAGCCCTGAACGCCCATCAGCCAGACGATGACCGGGGGATAAAGCACAAGTGCAAGAAGGGCGAGCTTGAGAAAATGCTTGTGGAAGAAGGAGGGCTTGGCCTCGATCTCATGGACCGGCATTTCCGATAGCCGTTCCTTGCGGGCCCGGCTCCACGGCTGGAAGAAGCCGACGACCAGAAAACGGCCGACGGCCGCGACGGCGACGAAGATCGCGAGAAGACCCCAGCGCGGATACCAGATCAGCACATTGTTGATGTCCTGGTCGGTCTTGATGCCGACATAGAGGATGAACAGGCCGAGCGCGAGAACACCCGCGAAGATGCCTTCCTTGAGCGCGCGCGCAAGGGTACCGGGTTGAGACGTGCCGGCCACGTTTGCAGGATTTGCCATGGGATCAGACCTTTTCGACTTCGGGTCGACCAAGGATACCGGTTGGCTTGAAAATCAGCACGAAAGCCAGGATCGCGAAGGTTGCGACATCCTTGTAGGCGATACTGAAATAGGCCGACCAGAGCGACTCGATGAGGCCGATCAGCAGGCCGCCGAGCACGGCGCCCGGCAGCGAACCGATGCCACCCAGAACCGCGGCGGTAAACGCCTTGACGCCCGGAATGAAGCCGTCGTTGAAGGACGCAACACCATAATACATCAAATACATCGAACCCGCGACCGCCGCGAGCGCGGCGCCCATGACGAAGGTGATCGAAATGGTCTTGTCGACATCAACTCCGAGAAGGGCCGCCATCTTGCGATCCTGCTCCGTGGCGCGCTGGGCACGACCGAGCGGCGTCTTGTTGACGATGTACCAGAAAGCGGCGAGCAGTATCGACGTGATGACGACGATGAGCAGCTGCTTCAGCGAGATCGTGATCGCACCGAAATGGTAGACATCATTGACCAGCGCCGGGATCGGCTTGTTGCGCGGACCCTGCGTGACCTGGATGAAGTTCGAAAGCGCGATCGACATGCCGATCGCGGTGATCAGCGGCGCAAGGCGGAACGAACCGCGTAGCGGCCGGTAGGCGACCCGCTCGATGGTCCAGTTCCATAGCCCCGTCATCAGCATCGCGACGACCAGCATGATCAACAGTGCGAGGGCCACCGGAATGCCGGCGAAGAACGATGTCAGGATGAGGTAGACGATGAGAGCGGCGAAGCCGCCAAGCATGAATATGTCACCATGGGCGAAGTTGATCA
>DPXQ01000161.1 GCA_003527225.1 Rhizobium sp. | reverse complement strand
ACCTTTGAAAGCCGCAATCCGCCCCTGTCGCCGAAATGGTATCCCGGCATCAATCCGCAGAGTTTCGGCCAGTGATGTCGGGTGAGCGGGGCCGGGGTGAAGACATGACGGCAAGGGCGACGGTGGGGACGGCGGCGAAAGCCTTCGCCTGGCTTCTGCTTGCGGCGATCCTTTTTGTGACCGTGAGCCCGATCGGTTTGCGGCCCCATACCATCATAACGGTCACTATCGACCGGGCCGGTGCCTATGCCGTGACCGCCTTGCTCTTTGCTCTTGCCTATCCCCACCGGTGGAAGCGGGTGGCGCTGCTCCTGATCGCCAGCGCCTTTCTCTTCGAGGTCATGCAGGTCCTGTCGCCGACGCGGCACGCCCATTTCGAGGACGCCGCGGTCAAGTCGCTCGGCGTCTGCGCGGGGCTCGCCATCGGGTACGGCCTGTCGAGGCTGTCGTTCTTCGCGAAGCAGACAGGGGCTGTGCGGACCGTTCCGGTGCGCAAGGACTAGCCGCACGGATCGTCCGTCCGGATGATCTCCGAGGGCCTGCAAGGAGGCAACAAAAAAGCCCGGCGAGCCGGGCTTTTTGCGTTGTTTCCGGACCGTATGGAACGGTCTGAAAAGGGAATTTGGTGCCCAGAAGAGGACTCGAACCTCCACACCCTTTCGAGTACCAGCACCTGAAGCTGGCGCGTCTACCAATTCCGCCATCTGGGCGACGGTCACGCATGTAAGGGGGTGGCTCTTTGCTGTCAACAGGCATTTTGAAGTTTTCATGTCATTGGCCAAGAAACCGGCATCGCGCTGTCGACGAGCGGTTACTTCAAGGTCTGTCGCTCGCCCTGATTCTGAGCGGGAGCGCCAATCGGTCAGGGCGGGGAGCAGTCCCCGCCCTTGTCCGTTCAGCCCTCGTCTTCCGTCGCGGTCTTCTGCCGGTCGGCATGGCCGAGATCGCGGCCGGGATCGATCAGGTCGCGCACGCGCTGCTTCAATTCCTTCGGGCCCGGAAACCCGCCGTCGCGCTTTCGCTCCCAGAGGAGCGCGCCATCGATCCGGATCTCGAAGACCCCGCCGGTACCGGGAATGAGCGCCACTTCCGCAAGATCGTCGGAAAAGGTCTGCAGCAGTTCCTGCGCCATCCAGCCGGCGCGCAGCAGCCAGTTGCACTGGGTGCAGTAGAGAATGGTGATGCGGGGTTTGTCGTTCATCGGTCGCCTCCGGTCGGCACCATAATAGGAACCCGCTTCTCTCGGGTCCATGGATAGCGCAGGCACTTGAATCCGGCCAGGCGCCGTGCTCATCTCGGCACAATGGACAAGTCGGGAACGGATACCGGGCATGCGCGTTGCGATCATCGAAAACATGAAATCCACCCACCACGGACAGGTGGGCGTGGCGCTGGAAGAGGCCGGCGCCGAGATAGACCTTATCCGTGCGTTTGCCGGCGAGCCCTTGCCGGCAGGCATTCACGATCATGATGGGATCGTCGTCTTCGGTGGCGAGCAGAATGCCCGCGACGACGGCAGGCATCCCTATATCCCGGCGCTCGCCGCCCTGATGCGCGACTTCGCCGAGGCGCAAAAGGCGGTGCTCGGCATCTGCCTCGGCAGCCAGATCCTGGCGCGCGCCTATGGCGCCGAAAATCTGATCGGCGCGGCGCCGGAATTCGGCTGGGAGGGGATCGAGCCCACCGAGGAGGGGCTCGGCGATCCCGTGATCTCGGCGGCCGAGGGCGGCCGCTTCCTGTCCTTCCAATGGCATGACGATACCTTCACCCTGCCCGAGGGCGCGGTACGCCTCGCGCAGAATGCCGCGACGCCGAACCAGGCCTTCCGGATCGGCCGCGCCGCCTATGGCACGCAGTTTCATTTCGAGGCGAGCACATCGGTGGTCGAGGAATGGAACCGGCTTTTCCCGCAGCACGTCGAGCGCAAGGAGCCGGGTTGGCTTTCCCGCCATCCGCAATATGCCGCCATGCACGGCGAGGCGGCCGATGCCGCGGGGCTGGCGATCGCGCGGGCCTGGGTCCGGCAGATCTGATGTCCAGGCAAGGTCCGGCGTCGTCGCGCTCATGACTCACTCTTCGGTCCACGGGCGGCCATTCATCCGCCGGTCGAAGCGCGGCAGGTGGAGGGACCTGTCGGACGCGAGCGCCTGAAGGATGGCCTCGCGTCGTGTGAGAAAACGGTCGTGGTAGATCGATTCCTGCACCAGCGCCACGCAGAGCGGCAGGTGGGCGGCGGCGCTGCCGGAGAGCCCCATGAAGCGTTGGGCAGCGACCTTGCTCGCCTGCCGGTCGCTCTCCACCATCGGGCCCGTGCAGCCACGATCCCGGCGGCACTTGCGGATATTGCAGGTCACGTAGAAAGCGACGGAGGTCGCGGCCGTACGGCAGAGCCGCTCGTGATGCTCCTTGAGCCGGCGGTCGTGGCCGGCAATGTCGATGTCATCCATGTCTCTGTCCCTTCCTTGCGCAAGGACGCGCTTTCCCGTTCACGCGGCGGATTCCGTCCGTGGTCTGGCTCTTCACATCTGTTCCCCGTTTCCGGGGTGGTTCGGTCGGGACACGCCTCGTGCCTCGATTTGAATTTTTAAGTGACACGAAGACGTGTCCCGTTCGGTGTCTTTTGCCGTGCAACTCGGTCCCTCTGCGCGGATGACGGCACCTTTTCCAGGGCGAGGCTCGCGGGCACCGATGCCCGTGGCCTCCCGAAAGGCCCCGGTTTCCCCCGGGGCCAGTCGCCGGTCCTCTTCCTGTGTGCCCCTAAGGCACGCCCCGGCCTGTTGCAGCCGGGAGGGAGACTGTTTCTGCACGGCCCCCGAAACCCGGCCTGCGTTTTGGCCAGAACTTCGGGGCACCGGTTCCACCTCGCCGGCAACGCTCTCCGGTGTATCCGATGGCGGAACGGGGTGATTCTCTCACGGTTTTGAAGAAGGGGGACAAAAATGCCATGCCCCCTTTGATTTTGCTGGATATTTCGATGTTGTCTTTATCACTTGGGACTGCGAGCGGCGCGACGGAGCGGGGATGTGCGCGTGAGCGAACTCTACTTGACGGTCAAGGGATGAAAGTCACTCGCTGCGGCAAGAGAAGGAACCAAGTGCGGCGTTCCGCGTTGTCCTGTCAATGCAACAGGAGGACATGCGCATGACCTATGATCCGAACCTCAATCGCGACCGTCCTGATCTCGCCACGCCGCCGGCGCAAGCGCCGCGCAGCGGCAACTGGACCTGGGCGGCCATCGGCGCCGTCGTGCTCCTCGCCATCGCCGCCTGGGTGATGATGAGCGGTCCGACCACCGACCCGGCCACGACGACCTTGACGCCGCCCGCCGCGACCGACACGGCCCCGGCCCAACCGGCCGCGCCGACGACGTCGGCAACCCCGCCGGCCACGGATGCGGCTCCGGCAACGCCGGGCGCGGATACGACGAAGCCGTAAGATCGGTGAACGCTATCGGCGCCACAGACCTGACGGCCGCCAGGTCGCCGTTCAAACCGCGGGACAGATGAAAGGCGGGGGCTTAGCTCCCCGCGTTTTTCCGTGGCTTCAGGCCTCGTCGTCGACGGGTGCGTCGGGTGCGTTCTTCTGGACCGATTCGGCGCAGTTCCTGGCGCTGGACTTGGAGGAATAGGTCTCGGAGCGGACCATGATCTCGCCGTTCGCAGCCCTGAAGCGCACAAATGTCTCGCCATTCTTCGCCTCGTCGATCTCGAAGCGATAGCCGGTGCCGGTTTCTTCCTTGGTCAGGTCGACGATCGCGGCGCCCGGCGCGTTCTTCTTGATCGACTCCACGCAGTTCTTCGCGCTCGCCTTGGAGGCGTAGTTCTCCGACCACACCATGATCTCGGCATTGTAGGAAAACTGAACGCGGAACTGGTCGTTCGCGGCCTTGACGATCTTGAACTTGTGCATGCCGTCTCCCCTCTCGATTGCGCATATGGGTTTATGATTGCATATGAATGCTAGCGCGGGAGCAGCAGCCGGGCAAGGATGGCACCGGGCCGGCCTCGCCATTTTGCGTGCTTCAACCCTTCGGCGGATGGGGATCGCTGCCGTAGGAGTTGCGTTCGCGGATGCGGCCGTTTTCTCCGTGGATCAGCATTTCCGTTTGCTGGTTCTGGGCGATACCGCGCGCGATGCCGATGGCTTCCCGCTGGGTTTCGACCACCTTGGTTGCTCGCTCGGAGCCGGCACCCTTGACCGCCCAGCCATCGGCATGGGGTACGACATGTTGGTTGCGTTTGTTGGACACTTCAGAATCCTTTTCCGATGAGAGAAAAGGCCGCCGCTGATGCGACGGCCCCATGCTTCACGCAGAACGCTGGGAAAGTGCCGCTTCGCGGCTTCCGACGTGCTTCCGTTCTTTCAGAGCTTCGTTCACGCGGGCCGGATTGACGTCGAAACGCGCCGCAATCCGGTTCTGAAACTCGCCGGCCCAGTGGCGAAGCCAAATCTGGACGGCGTCGTCGAAGGTGAGCCTATAGCTCGGCGTATTGTCATTGGTCATCCTGACCTCCTGACTTAAAGATAACGCCCTCTTGAAACGGAGACCGGGAAATGCGATTCTGAAAGGGTCAACTCATCAGAGATCGGCATACCAGTTACTCCGTCCAACGGATTCGGGCATGTCCGCTGACACCACGGGTCACATTTCAGGTCGGGTACCAGCCTTCCTGTTTTGTGGCCCTTCTTGTCACTGCCAACCGCGACGGTGCTCGATGGTGCGGTCGGCTAGCGTTCTTCTAGTCATCACGGCTCCATTCAAAAGGAACAAGAAATGATTCCTTGCGTTGGCAAGGTTAGGTTGTGGTGATTGTGGCTGCAAACGCTAAATATAGTATTAACAAGTTCTCACATGTTTCTTTCTGAGGTTGCTACATCAGATGCCGGACGCTGCGTTTGGAGTCTGATCGAAGACCTTCGATCGGGTGACGCTTTCCGTCTCGCCCAATGAAGAACCAGTTCTTCCAAGCGTTTTCTATGTTACCAGTGGCGGCGCGGCTAAGTTGATTGAAGCTTGGAAAGAGCAGCCCGCTGCCGATCAGTTCTAGCTTTCCTTTAGATGCTCTTGCGCGAATTTCCTGACCTTTGTAAACACGAAATATTTCAAACCCTTCTGGCAATTCTACACGGAAGCGGGCGTCCTTGAAGCCAGCCTCTTCTTGGGTCGACGGGAGCGGTGTAGCGGGTGTCTTCGCCTGCAAGCCTAGAATGCGGCGAAGAACATCGTCCTCACTGTTTTCACCGTCTTTACGGGCTGCCCAGATTGCAGCGAACACGTCAGTCGATACTTCAATTTGGCGCATACCTTGATCCTCCTTTAGGTGCACAATAGACGAAAAAGAGAAAAAAGAAAGATTTAAAAGTTAGCCATTGATACGGTGTCTATGGCGCTCAGGATGCCCTGCCAAAGAGCAAGGGCAAAAAAAGTAGGCCCTGAGACCCCCTCTTTCGTAATCGATTTAGTAGCTTCACTCGTCGCTCGTCTTCAGCGCGGCAATGAACGCTTGCTGGCGGATCTCGGTCTTGCCGAACTGGCGCATGCGCTTCTTGCCAGCCTTCACTTGCATATTTTGCCAAAAATTGGCAAACTTTGCCATGACAGGAGGTCGCCATGGCAACGATGAACATTTCGCTCCCCGAGCAAATGAAAACCTGGGTCGAGGAACAGGCGCAGAGCGGGCGCTATGGCAATGCCAGCGATTACATGCGCGATCTGATCCGGCGGGATCAGGAGCGGCAGCAGGGCATTGCCGAGCTTCAGCGGCTCATCGAGGAGGGCGTGGACAGCGGCGTCGGCACGCGCGGCTTGAATGAACTCTTGGTGGAGGCGCGCCGGCGCGCCTCAAAATGAGGCTGCGGCTCACTGTCGAGGCTGAAGAGGATATCATCTCGATCCCTGCCTAAGCCGGACCGGTGAAACGGAACGCCCCCTCATCCGGCCCTTCGGGCCACCTTCTCCCCGGCGGGGAGAAGGGGAGGATCACTCGTCGCTCATCTTGAGCGCTGCGATGAACGCTTCCTGCGGGATCTCGACCTTGCCGAACTGGCGCATGCGCTTCTTGCCGGCCTTCTGCTTGTCGAGCAGCTTGCGCTTGCGGGTGGCGTCGCCGCCGTAGCACTTGGCGGTCACGTCCTTGCGCAGCGCCGAGATGGTCTCGCGGGCGATCACGTTGCCGCCAATGGCGGCCTGGATCGGGATCTTGAACATGTGCTTCGGGATCAGCTCCTTCAGCTTCTCGCACATGTCGCGGCCGCGCTTTTCCGCAGCGGTCCGGTGGACCAGCATGGAGAGCGCATCGACCGGCTCGCCGTTGACGAGGATCGACATCTTGACGAGATTGCCTTCGCGGTAGCCGTTCAGGTGATAGTCGAACGAGGCATAGCCCTTGGAGATCGACTTCAGCCGGTCGTAGAAATCGAACACCACTTCGTTGAGCGGCAGCTCGTAGGTCAGCATGGCGCGCTTGCCGACATAGGTCAGTTCCGTCTGGATGCCGCGGCGGTCCTGGCAGAGCTTGAGGATGCCGCCGAGGTAATCGTCAGGCGTGAGGATCGTCGCCTTGATCCACGGCTCGCGGATTTCGGCGATCTTGACCACATCGGGCATGTCGGCCGGATTGTGCAGCTCGCGCTCGGTGCCGTCGGTCATGGTGAGCTGATAGACCACCGACGGGGCGGTCGCGATCAGGTCGAGATTGAACTCGCGCTCCAGCCGTTCCTGGATGATCTCGAGATGCAGCAGGCCGAGGAAGCCGCAGCGGAAGCCGAAGCCGAGGGCCGCCGACGATTCCATTTCGAAGGAGAAGGAGGCGTCGTTGAGGCGAAGCTTGCCCATGGCCGCGCGCAGGTCCTCGAAATCGGCCGCGTCGACCGGGAAGAGGCCGCAGAACACGACAGGCTGGGCCGGCTTGAAGCCCGGAAGCGCGTGCGCCGTCGGGCGCTTGTCCTCGGTGATGGTGTCGCCGACGCGGGTGTCGGCCACTTCCTTGATCGAGCCGGTGAAGAAACCGATCTCGCCGGGGCCGAGACTGTCGACGGCCAGCATCTTCGGCGTCAGCACGCCGACGCGCTCGACCTGGTACTTGGCATCCGTACCCATCATGCGGATCGTCTGGCCCTTGGTCAGAACGCCATCGAGAATCCGCACCAGAACCATGACGCCGAGATAGGTGTCGTACCAGCTGTCGACGAGCAGCGCCTTCAGAGGGCCCTTTTCGCCAAGCTCGCTCTTCGGCGGCGGCAGCTTGTGGACGATCGCCTCGAGAACGTCGGGAATGCCGAGACCCGTCTTGGCCGAAATCAGCACGGCCTCGGAGGCGTCGATGCCGATCACTTCCTCGATCTGCTCCTTGATGCGGTCCGGTTCGGCCGCCGGCAGGTCGATCTTGTTCAAGACCGTGACGATCTCGTGATTGTTGTCGATCGCCTGATAGACATTGGCGAGCGTCTGGGC
>DPXQ01000025.1:1939-3862 GCA_003527225.1 Rhizobium sp. | reverse complement strand
ATGAGATCACCGACTTCTCCGTGGCTGACGACACCATCGCGCTGGAAAACAGCGTGTTCACGACCATCGGCGCGGTCGGCGTGCTGGCGGCCGGCGCCTTCGTGCGCAACAATACCGGCCTCGCACAGGATGCAAGCGACCGCATCATCTACGAGAGCGATACGGGCAATCTGTTCTACGACAGCAACGGCAATGCCGCCGGCGGCAGCGTGTTGATCGGTGTGCTCAGCGTCGATCTGCTGCTGACTTCCGGCGACTTCAGCATCATCTGACTTGCTCGTGGCAATGGCGCGCCAATGCAGGGCTGCGCGCAGATGATGCGTGCTACTTAGAGCAGGCTCGGCAACGGATTGTGCCAGAGGTCGCACCAGCCGGCGAAAAGCCAGCCGAAGGCCGCGCTGGCGGGCAAGTGGCGTCGACGGTCTTGTCGTTGAGGCTCGGTGCGCCCATGTCGGTGCTGCCAGTTGCGTCCTCGCCGTGGCAGGCGGCGCAGTTGGCCGAAAAGACCTGCCTGCCGGTTTCGAACAGGGTTTTGTGGTCAGCGCTCATCGGCAGGTTGGAAAGAGAGCGAACGTAAGCCGCAACTGCGTGACAGGCCCAAAAATTGACAAACGTCAGCTTTTCCTCAAGAGGCTTGGAGACGTCAGACAGTGGAGACCGATATGATTGAAGAGCTTTTCACCCGAAACAAAGCCTGGTCCAGCGAGCGCAAGGCCGAAAAGGCGGACTATTTCGAGCGCCTGGCCACCTTGCAGGAGCCCGAATATCTTTGGATCGGCTGCTCCGACAGCCGTGTGCCGGCCAATGTGATCGCGGGGCTGGAGCCGGGGGAAGTGTTCGTGCATCGCAACGTTGCCAACCTCATTCACCCGACCGATCTCAACATGCTATCCGTGGTCGAATATGCGGTGCACCAGCTGGGCGTGAAGCACATCATCGTGTGCGGGCACTATGGCTGCGGCGGTATTCGGGCCGCGGTCAGCGGCCGGTCCTTCGGGCTGATAGACCATTGGCTGCAACCAATCCGTGAATTGGCGCGCAGTCAGTTTGAGTGCCGCCAATGCTGGAGCGAGCCGGAACTCGATCGTCTCTGCGAGGCTTCGGTTGCCGCACAGGTGGAGCGCCTTGCCCGAACCCCGACTTTGCAGGCGGCCTGGGCCTCGGGCAAGGAGGTGTCCATTCACGGCTGGATCCACGGCCTGCAGGACGGGTTGCTTTCGAACCTCGGTTGCACGGTAAGCCAGGGAGGCTAGACCATGCCTGTGCGGATCAAGCGTATCTATGACGATCCCCAAGCGGACGATGGCGACCGCGTTCTCGTCGACCGCGTCTGGCCGCGCGGCTGTACGAAAGAGCAGGCCAAATTGCATGAATGGATGAAGGATGTCGCTCCGTCGACGGAACTGCGCCGATGGTTCGCCCACAAACCAGAGCTGTGGGCGCAGTTCAGGGAGCGCTACCTTCTGGAGCTGAAAGGCAACGCGGCCGTCAACGACCTGAGAGAACGGAGCGCGACCAGAACCTTCACCTTGCTCTACGGCGCGCGAGACCGGAAGCTCAATCAGGCCGTCGTTCTTGCCGAGTTGTTGTCCGATCCGTCCTAACGTGATCCAGCTGCTGCCGCGCGCAAGCTTTCCCGCAGGCGCAGAACAAGGGCCGGCTCCGTCTTCTCGGACAGGACCAGATAGGCGGGATAGGCAAAGGTTGGGCTGTTGGGCACGATTTGCAGCCGGCCATCCTCCAGGTAGGGCCGGATAAAGCCCTCTCGGAAGTAGCCGGCGCCGCCGACTGCAAGGATGTAGTCAAGGGCGAGCGGCCCGTAACCGATCGAGACGGCCGGGCTTGCGTTCTCAGGAAATGTGGCACGGAGGCTCGCGGCGAAATCGGCACCCCAGTCTATTCCGATGATCTCATTTGAGCCTG
>DPXQ01000025.1:0-1732 GCA_003527225.1 Rhizobium sp. | reverse complement strand
CGCCGGCCGGCGTGAGCCTGGCGCCTGCCTTGTTGCGCACGAAAACGGGGCGCTCCAGTTGTTCCTCCAGCACGCGGATGCGCGCGCTCACCGCCGTCTGCGAAATGTTGAGCGCCTCGGCGGCGCCGACGAAGCTGCCGGCCTTCACCACTTCCAGGAATGTTCGAGCGATCGCGTGATCCATGCTTTTCCGTCCAACGAAAATAACCGCAAAAAAGTTGCGGACAAACCGCAATAGAATTCATTTGTCACAGGTAATCAATCCGGCCATTTTTGCGACTGCAACATGAGGAGAGCCAAGAATGTCCGAGCGAACGCCGGTCGAATTCCACCCGGAAACCGTCGCTGCGGCATATGGCGTTGCCAGCGATACCGCCTTTGGCGCGATTGCCCCGCCCCTCTACCTTTCCAGCACCTATGAATTTGCCGGTTTCGATGCGCCCCGTGCCTATGATTATGGCCGGGTCGGCAATCCCACCCGGGACCTGGTGGCCGAGGCGATCGCCAAACTGGAAGGTGGCGCCGGTGCGGTGATGACACCGAGCGGCATGGCGGCGCTTGATCTTCTCATTGGCCGCCTCCCGGTCGGCAGCCTGGTTCTCGCCCCGCACGACTGCTACGGCGGAACGATGCGGCTCCTGAAGGCACGGGCCGAGCTTGGCCAGATCCGGCTAGCGCTGGTCGACCAGTCCGACAGGGAGGTCTTCGAGGAGCAACTCGGCGACCATGCGGCACTGGTGCTGATCGAGACACCCAGCAATCCCCTCCTGCGGGTTGTCGATATCGCGGCGCTGTCGATGCTTGCGAAGAATGCAGGCGCGCGGGTGGTGGTTGACAATACCTTCCTGTCCTCTGCATTGCAGCAACCGCTTTCGCTCGGCGCCGACTATGTGCTGCACTCGACGACGAAATTCCTCAACGGCCACTCCGACGTGATCGCCGGTGCCGTCATCGCCGCAAACCCGGAGGAGGCGAAAAAGCTCAAACATTGGGCCAATGTGACCGGCGCGATCGCACCACCCTTCGATTGCTGGCTGACGCTGCGGGGCCTTCGGACGCTCTTTGCGCGCATGGCAGGGCAGGAGCGCAATGCGATGGCAGTTGCGGAACGGTTGCGAGGCCATCCCGCGGTCGCCCGCGTCCATTATCCGGGTCTCGTCGATCACCCGGATCATGCCCTGGCCCGCCAGCAGCAGCGCGGCTTTGGCGCAATGATGAGCTTCGAGCTTGCCGGCGGGGTTCCCGCCGTGCGGCGCTTCGTGGGGGCGGTGCGCGCTTTCACGCTCGCTGAATCGCTCGGCGGCGTCGAGAGCCTGGTTGCCCATCCGGCGACGATGACCCACGCAGACATGGGGCCGGAGGCACGGGCCAATGCCGGCATCAGCGACGGGCTTCTGCGGCTTTCGGTCGGGCTGGAGCACATCGATGACCTTCTGGCGGGCCTCGAGGCCGGCCTGCGGGCAACGGACGGCTGATCGGGGGCGCTTGATGGTTGACGATGATGCACCAGGCTCCTTCGCTTCACCGGCCTGCTTTCTGCATGAGATCGACCCCGTTTACGCGGGATTGGCCGGTCCACCGGACATGACGGCCTGGACCGATATCAAACCTTGGCGCACGAAGGAGCGTGAGCGCCTGATCGCGGGGCGACTTGCCGTCCCCGCCGAGGTTCGCATTGCGGCGGGAGAAGTCATCGCCGCCCGTGTTCTGGCCGAGATCGGTGATGTAGAGG
>DPXQ01000077.1 GCA_003527225.1 Rhizobium sp. | reverse complement strand
GAGAACTTGTAGCCGCGGCGATACTCGAACTTGTCGACCGCCTTCATCAGGCCGATATTGCCTTCCTGAATGAGATCAAGGAACTGCAGACCGCGGTTCGTGTACTTCTTGGCGATCGAGATCACGAGACGCAGGTTGGCTTCCACCATCTCCTTCTTGGCGATGCGCGCCTCGCGCTCGCCCTTTTGCACCATGTGCACGATGCGGCGGAATTCGGAGATCGAAATGCCTGTCTCGGTCGCGAGATTCTGGATCTCGGAGCGAATGTCGCGGATCGTCTGGTTTTCTTCCCGGGCAAATTCCTTCCAGCCGCGCGCGGCCAGATTGCCGATCGACTTCATCCAGTTCGGATCGAGCTCGGCGCCCTGATACTGTTCCAGGAAGGCTTCACGCTTGACACCGTAGGATTCGGCCAGACGCAACAGGCGTCCCTCGTTCTGGACGAGGCGCTTGTTGATGTCGTAGAGCTGCTCGACAAGGCTGTCGATACGGTTCTGGTTGAGCGACAGCGACTTGACCGCCGTGATCAACTGATCCTTCAGTTCCTTGTAGCGGCGTTCCTGACCGGTGGAGAGCGTACCGGCGCAGGCAAGACGCGCCTCGACCTGCTGATCCTGAAGCTTGCGCAGCTTCTTGTATGTGTCGGCAATAAGATCGAGGGTCTCCATGACCTGCGGGCGCAGTTCGGCTTCCATCGCCGCGAGCGACAGGTTGGATTCGTCCTCGTCTTCTTCCTCTTCCTCGCCCGGCAGGCCTTCGCCGCCGACATTGGTGATGTCGTCCTCACCAGAGGGCGAGCGCAACCGGCGGGTCTTTTCCTTCTCCTCCGCCGCCTTGCGGTCGGCTTCGATCTTTTCCGGGCTCTGGAACTGCGGTGCAGCCTTGGCTTCCGGACCAGAATAGGTCGTTTCCAGATCGATGATCTCGCGCAGCAGCGTCGTGCCTTCATTGAGCTCGTCGCGCCAGATGATCAAAGCCTGGAAGGTCAGCGGACTTTCGCAAAGACCCGCGATCATCGTCTCGCGGCCAGCCTCGATGCGCTTGGCGATGGCGATTTCGCCTTCGCGCGACAGGAGCTCCACAGATCCCATCTCGCGCAGATACATGCGCACGGGATCGTCGGTCCGGTCGGTCGGTTCCTTCTTCTTGGCTGCGGCAAGCGCCGTTCCGGCAGAGGGTGCCAGTTCGCCACCTTCGCTATCGCCGTCGTCACTGTCGTCGCTGTCATCGCTGGCGGCGGCCTCTTCGACCTCCTCGTCCTCGATGACGTTGATACCCATGTCGGAAAGCATGGACATGGTGTCCTCGATCTGCTCGGAAGTCACTTCTTCCGAGGGCAGCACCGAGTTCAGCTCATCCATGGTGACATAGCCGCGCTTCTTGGCGGCTTTGATCATTTTCTTGACCGCGTCATCGGAAAGGTCGAGAAGCGGACCATCGGTAGCGCCGTCGCGTTCGCTGTCTGCTTCTTCGTTTTCTTTGACTTTGGTTGCCATTTATCTCGTCGCTTTCCCTGACGCTAGATTCTATCGCACGGTGTCACACGGGCAGGCTCAAACCGTGGCTCTTGCCCGCTGCGAATCACAGTCACTGACCTAACGGAATGATCTTTAATTCCCGCTTAACTACAGGAGTACCAGCGGCCCCGCCGCATCCTTGCGCTTCCGAATGACCGCACATGGTAATATAGATCCGCCCTGATCCACTTCACCTATTAATGCCTGCATTGGTGATTCCCACAATTTTCTCCGGCGTCAAGCTTTTCCAGCGTCAATACCCAAGAAAAAAGGAAAAAACCGTCACAACGGGACTTCCGCCCGCTCCTGTATTCGCAAATGTAGGATCGAAAGCGCCAAAGACAAGGGGAGAGACACCGGAGATGCAGGTGTATGCAAGCGATTGCAAATACTCGCACTCGGATGCATCGGCCCGACCGGGATCATGCATCACGGTGCTTCGAGCCGAGCGCCGTCCGGTGTCAGGCCTTGCCGCTGCGGGAAAACTCCGCTCGATAGCGGGACGGCGTCACGCCGCTGAACGCTTGAAAGGCCCGATTGAAGGCGCTGAGGCTCTCATAGCCGGTTGACAACGCCACCTCCAGGACCTGACTCTCGGGGTCGGACAGGAGTTCGGTCGCGCGGATCATGCGCATCCGCCGCAGCAATTCGCCCCAGCTCATCCCCGTATCGCCCCGGATCCGGCGCGCAAGGCTGCGGCTCGTCATATGGCAGCCGTCAGCGATCTCCGTCATTGTGACCGGTCGGGCGAGGTTGTCCTCTGTCAGGGAGAGCGCCCGTTTGACGGCATCGGTCCGGCCGGTCGGGACCCACAGTTCGAGCGGGTTCCGGGCGAGTTCGATACAGGTCTCGGCGAGCGCCTTCAGAAAGACCTCCGCGTGGGCGTCGAGCGGCCCATCCTCGCGGCCCCAACGGCGGCTATGGAGGATCATCTCGCGAGCCAGCGCATCCATAGCGAATACGCTGCACTGGCGGATACGGCGATCGATGAACTCCGGATCGAACAGGACCGAACAACAGGTGACCGGACGACTCATCGTGACAGTGACGGGCATCGCCGCCGGGATCCAGGCGGCCCGCACTGGCGGCAAGAGCCATGAGCGCCCGTCGGCGGTGATCCGCATAGCCCCGTCTGCACTATAGAGGAGATAGTCGCGGTCGAAGGTGACTGTGCGGGCGGGTGCCGACTCGAACCGCTTGTAGAAGCAATAGGCTCCGGGGGGCCCGGAAGACTCTGTCACTTACGAATCCCCTCAGTTAGCGTTTGCCTCCTCCAAAGTATACGACGACGACACCGGCGCTGCCAATGCCAATGGCTTCAGGTTCGAATTGAGACCACGGAACACATCGCTTTCGCGATAGGCGACAAAACTGTCCATCGACGCCCATTTCTGAAAGATCAGCAGCCGTCCGGCATCGCCGGGCACACAATAATGCTGATAGTCGAGGCATCCGGGCAACTGCCGCGCCCCCAATGCAGCCTCCGCCAAAAGCTCACAAGCCAGCGGAACGTCTTTCTGGCCTACGCTGATTTCCACGGTCTGAATGCGCATTCTTCCATCCTCTCCACGCTGGTTCAAGCCGGGAAGCAAAGCTGCGCCGCGCTTCCCATGACAGAAGACGGGAATAATTGAATTCACGACAGCCTGCTTTCGACGGCCGGACAGAAATCTGCCCCAGACGGACAAAATTGCAGGTTTCGCTGAGACACTCGGCTACCACGACTGCTCAGTGCTGGCCCGTGGCCACACCCTTCACCCGGCCGGACATGACGCCGAAACCATCGACGATCGCCTCCTGGTTCTCCATGCGGGTGATTTCCAGCTGCACCTGGTGGAGGGCTCCGATCAGCTGGTCAATGCGCTCGGCATCCTCCTCCTCGGTCGCTTCGGCAACCTCCCTTTCAAGCTCCAGCCGCTGCTTTTTCAGCGCCTTCGACCGCTTATGCAGAGACAGCGCCTGCCGGTAGCCCTCGCGCGCATCCTCGCCAGCAGCAATCTCGGTCGCCGTCCAGAGCCTGGCATTGCGGATCTGCTGGTCGAGGCTCTTTATGAGCGTGGAAAACCCCTGCTCTTCAAGCCGGGCGAGAAGATGGTCCCGCGACAGGTGCGCGCCCGCTCCGGCCGCGACCGTCAGAAGCGCCGACCACAGCCGCTGCAATTCGCGGCTCTCGTAATCGATCGCGGCGATCTCGTCATATTCGTCTTGGAGAAGCTGCGGATGATTGATGACTGTGAGCGCCAGAACGCTTTCTCTCAGCGTCTGCTGGTCCTGATTGCCTTTCACCATGCTGGAGCGGGCAAGCCGGTCGGAGATGCCACCTGTGCCGCGCCCGGCAAAGCCCGTCGCCGGCGCACCTTGCCGCCCCGGACCTGATCGGAGATTGCGCTCGAAACCGCCACGCCTGTCGTTGCGGTTGCCCGATGCAGGTTGAAAGAACGCGTTCAGCCGATCACGAACATCCTGGGCATAATGACGGCGCACGCTCTCGTCGCCAATGACCGATACCACGTGCTTCACGCGGGCCTCGAGCTCGGCGCGCTTTTCCGGCGTGTCGAACTGGCCGGCATTGACCTCCCGCGTCCATACCATATCGGCAAGCGGCCGCGCCTCAGCCATCACCTTGTCGAACGGCGCCCTACCGTCCCGACGCACGAGATCGTCGGGGTCCTTGCCTTCGGGAAGCATCGCGAAACGGACCGACCTGCCGGGCTTCAGATGCGGAAGCGCCAGATCGACGGCGCGGAATGCCGCTCTTTGCCCGGCCCCGTCGCCGTCGAAACAGAGCACTGGCTGAGGCGTGAGCTTCCAGAGGAGGTCGAGCTGGTTTTCAGTCAGCGCCGTACCAAGGGGCGCAACCGCGTTTTCTATGCCTGCCTGATGGAGCGCAATCACGTCCATATAGCCTTCGACCGCGATAATCGTATCGGATCCGCCCGCCCCCTGCAGCGTACGCCTCGCCCGGGAGAAGTTGTAGAGCACGTTGCCTTTATGGAAGAGCTCGGTCTCGGGCGAGTTCATGTATTTCGCCATGGCGTCCGGTGCCATGGCGCGGCCGCCGAAGGCGATCACCTTGTCCCGCGACGAGAGGATCGGGAACATGATGCGGTCGCGGAAATAGTCGTAGGACACAGGAATGTCCTCGCCATGACGCACGAGCCCACACGCCTCGATCTGCTCCTTCGGCACGCCCTTGCCGGCCAGGTGCTCCTTGAGCGCGTTGCGGCTCTCAGGCGCATAGCCAAGCCTGAAGGTTTCGATCGTTCGTCCGGAAAGACCACGTTCGCGAAGATAGGCGCGCGCGCGCGCGC
The DNA here is from genome assembly GCA_003527225.1 of Rhizobium sp. The sequence continues at coordinate 77,140 of DPXQ01000077.1, read as the reverse complement.
CGTTGGCGGTCTGCAACTGGTCCTGGAAGAACAGCGTCGCCATTTCCATGACATCGAGAAGCGTCGTGCGCTCCTTTTCGCGCCGCTCAGCCTGCGGATCAGGCTGCGGCATGGCAATGCCCGCCATGTCGGCCACCTGCTGCACGGCCTCGGGAAAACTCAAACCTTCGAGATCCGTCAAAAACCGGAAATGATCGCCCGAAACCCCGCACCCGAAGCAATGGTAGCGCCCCTTGCGGTCCTCGCAGTGAAAACTCGGGCTTTTCTCTCCATGAAACGGGCAGCAAGCCCAGTAATCGCCGCGCGAGACATTGGTCTTCTTCCGGTCCCACGACACGCGACGGCCCACCACAGCCGAAATCGGCACGCGGTCGCGTATCTCGTCGAGAAAGGAATTGGAAAAGCGCATCATGTCCTCTGGGATTGATCCTCCCATATAGGCCGCCCGCGACGGGAATGCTATCGCGGCGATGGACCATACCCGCTATTCACAGGCTGGCTCGACCGCGGGATTTGCCCGCAACACCCCCGGCAAAAAGAAAGGCCCCGCCAAAAGACGAGGCCTTTGCCGGATCGGCTTTGCAGGAACCTACTTCAACAGATCCTTCACCACACCGGATGCCTTGGCAAAATCCATCTGTCCCGGATAGCGTTCCTTCAGGGCGTTCATACATCTGCCCATGTCGCGCAAACCTTGGGCCCCGGTCTCATTGATCACCGAAGCGCACAATTCGCGCACCTTTTCTTCCGGCAGCTGTTCCGGCATGAAGCTCTTGATGATTGAGATTTCCTCCCGCTCCTGAGCGGCAAGCTCGGGGCGTCCGTTATCCTCGTAGATTCTTGCGGATTCGTCGCGCTGCTTGATCATCTTGACGAGGATCTGCATGATTTCGTCGTCGCTGACGGGGTCTTTTCCCTGTCCGCGATTGGCGATGTCGCGGTCCTTGATCGCGGCCTGGATCAGCCGCACCGTCGAGGTCCGTCGAACATCCTTCGCCTTCAGGGCGTCTTTCAGAACATTGGCGAGAGTATCGCGCATCATGATTTTTTCTCCACGAAAAAGCCGGTTGGCAGGCTCGGTCAATTGTGGCTTTTCCTTGTCATTTCGGCCGAAGTAATAGCCAGACCGGGACGGCCAGGCAAATCAAATAGTCAACCCATTGAATTCAGTGGGTTTAAAATCCGCAGTTTCCACAGCGAAGAATTGACCTTGCGATCCGATCCGACTATTTTCCGGCACCTGCACAGAAATTAAGTTGGGGACTGGTCAGCGCGATCATATTCGCGCCGCCTTGATCTGCGACAGAGATGGCCCTTCGACACCCGACCTGCAAGGTCGGCTGAACACGGCCGGAAACGGAAAAGAAAAAAATGACGCCTACAGCTCCCTGGACGACCCGGAAATCGACCGCCCTGCTGGTCCTCGCCGATGGCACAGTCATTGAAGGCCAGGGGATCGGCGCGACCGGAAAAGTGCAGGCCGAAGTCTGCTTCAATACGGCGCTCACCGGTTATGAGGAAATCCTGACCGACCCGTCCTATCTCGGCCAGATCGTCACCTTCACCTTTCCGCATATCGGCAATGTCGGCACCAACGAGGAAGACATCGAGGATCTGACGCCTGCGGCCCGTCACGGCGCAGTCGGCGTGATATTCAAGGCCGACATCACCGAGCCGTCAAATTATCGGGCCGCCAAGCATCTCGATGCATGGCTGAAGGCGCGCGGCGTGATCGGCCTTTGCGGCATCGATACCCGCGCGCTCACCGCATGGATCCGCGACAACGGCGCTCCCAACGCCGTCATCGCGCACGACCCCTCGGGCGTTTTCGACATCGACACCCTTAAGGCCGAAGCAAAGGCATGGAGCGGGCTCGAAGGCCTCGACCTCGCCAAGGTCGCCTCTTCCGGCCAGTCCTCAGTCTGGAGCGAGAAGCCATGGGTGTGGAACGAGGGCTTCAGCACGCTCGATCCGAAGGACGCCAAATACCATGTCGTTTGCGTCGACTACGGCGTCAAGCGCAACATCCTGCGCCTCTTTACCGGCCTTGACGCCAAGGTGACCGTGGTTCCCGCTACCACCAGCGCGGAAGACATTCTCGCCCTAAAACCCGACGGCGTCTTCCTGTCCAACGGCCCGGGCGACCCCGCCGCGACGGGCGTTTACGCCGTTCCGGTCATCCGCAAACTGATCGACAGCGGCATACCGCTCTTCGGTATCTGCCTCGGCCACCAGATGCTGGGACTGGCGCTGGGCGGGAGCACTGCCAAGATGCACCAGGGCCACCATGGAGCAAACCACCCGGTCAAGGATTTCACCACCGGCAAAGTCGAGATCGTATCGATGAACCACGGCTTCGCGGTCGATTCGAAGTCGCTGCCGGAAGGCGTTGAAGAGACTCACATTTCGCTGTTCGACGGATCGAATTGCGGCCTGCGTGTCGTCGGCAAGCCGGTCTTTTCCGTGCAGCACCACCCGGAAGCCTCGCCCGGCCCGCAGGATAGCCACTACCTCTTCCGCCGCTTCATCAATCTGGTGCGTGAGAGAAAGGGTGAACCGGCACTCGCAGAGCGCTGAAACGACTCTCAAATTTGGAACATGGATTTTGGACGGCCCGCCCTAGTTGCGGGCCGTTCTCATTTCGAAACGCACCCTGAGAAAAAAGCGCAGGCACAGCAGGAATGCGGCGCTTGCCAGTCCGATCAGGAAGCCGAGCCAGATGCCGATGCCGCCGAAACCAAGCGGAAAGGCGAGCAGCCAAGCAAAAAGGAACCCGATCGGCCAATAGGAAAACAGGGCGATGATCATCGGCACCCTCGCATCCTTGAGGCCCCGAAGCAAGCCACTGGCAATCGCCTGCAACCCGTCGACCAGCTGGAAGACCCCGGCAATGGCAACCAATGGCACGGCAAAATCGAGAACAGCCGAAGCATCCGGCTTGTGCGTGTCGATGAATGCGCTGCTGAGCAATCTCGGCAATGAGAAGAACAGGATGCCGCCCGCGATCGCGATCAGGCTGGCGATCGCGAGCACGGCGATCGCCGCCCGCACGAGCTCGGCATAATCGCCGCGACCGTGGGCGACACCGATCCGGACCGTCGCGGCCTGCGAGAGGCCAAGCGGGATCATGAAGGCGATGGAGGCGAGCTGCAGGGCGATGCCGTGCGCGGCAAGCTCGATCGTGCCGATGCGCCCCATCAGGAGCGAGGCGGCGGTGAAGAGGCTCACCTCGGCAAGAACCGTTACGCTGATCGGCATGCCGAGGTGCACGACTTCCCAAAGCGCGTGCCAGTCAGGCCGCCAAAAGCGCACGAAGAGTTCGTACTTCCGGGTCTGTTCGCGGGTTTGAATATAGACGACCATGGCGAGGAAGCTCGCCCATTGAACGCAGACGGCGACGATCGCGGCCCCGGTCATGCCGAGCGCCGGCAGGCCGAAATGGCCGAGCACGAGGCCGTAGGCGAGAAAGCCGTTCATCACAAGCACGCCGACCGTCACGTAAAGCACGATCCCTGCCCGCCCGATGGCGCTGACGAGTGCCCGCAACACGGCAAAGAGCAGCGCCGGCAGGAGGCCGAACTGGACGATCATCACGTAGCCCGCAGCAAGGGTCGCCACTTCGGGCTTCTGGCCGAGCGCGAGCAGGATGCGCTCCGCATTGAAGAATAGCGGCATCGCCAGCAGCGCATAGGCGATTGCGGCCCACATGCCCATTCGCAGCGACCGGCGTACCGAGACCACGTCTCCGCGGCCATAGGCCTGCGCCACCATCGGCACGACGGCGATCGAGAGGCCCGAACCGAAAATGAAGATGGTGAAGAAGAACTGGCCGGCAATAACCATCGCCGCAAGCGACTGTGCGCCCAGCTGTCCGACGATGACGACGTCGGTCGTATGGATGCCGAGTTGCGCGAGCTGGGCGCCGATCAGCGGAATCCCCAAGGCAAGCGTCGCGCGGATATGCGAGGCCCAGCTGTTGGCCGCCTTCCCTGTTCCCGCGGATGCAAAATGGCTCGACATGACAATATCCAAGACGAAAAAAGCCGCTTCCAGAGGATGCTGGCGAGCGGCGCGTGTTCCTTGGATAGTAGAAACCCGCTACGGTAGCAAGCAGCGGGCGCATAGTGCAAAAAATATCGTCGATAGTTCACAGAGGCTGATGGAATGCGTGATGTCTGCGGTGGACCGGGCGCGGTTCGGTGCGCGGACCGTCACCGTCGCCTCGTCCCGCTCGAAACGCCAGAAAATGATGCGCCACTGAAAGTGCGATGCTGCGCCGCCTGTTGATGAACCAGTTCGCGACGATCGGGTGGCAGGCAAAAACGCCGGACCGCCTTCGTCGATCGCTTCAGGAGAGCGGCCCTTCGAGGTCGCTCTTCATCTTCGCCAGCAGGTTGACCGCATCGGCCGCATAGGCACCGATCCAGCGGTCATGGATCGCCTTGATCGGCAGCGGGTTCAGGTGGTTCCAGCGCTCGCGTCCCTCGCGCCGGACAATGATCAGGTCCGCGCCCTCGAGCACCTTCAGGTGTTGCATCACCGTGCAGCGGTCAAGCGGTTGAAATGAATCGCAAAGGGCGCCGGTAGTCTTGGGCCCGTCCTTTAACGCGTCGAGGATCGCCCGGCGCACCGACGCCGCCAGCGCCTTGAAAACAGTGTCTTCCAGATGCGAAGCAATCATGTTATATTTTTATAACATGATTGATGCCGATACAAGGAGGCCATGATGGAACTCAAGTTCAAAGTATCCGCCCATATCGCTCGCCCGGTGCACGATGTTTTCGAGGCGGTCGCCAATCCCCAGAACCTGTCGCAGTACTTCACCACTGGCGGCGCCAAGGGGCGGCTCGAATCGGGAACGACTGTCACCTGGGATTTCCATGACTTCCCTGGCGCCTTCCCCGTGGATGTGATCGAGGTCGAACAGGACCGACGGATCGTGCTCAGATGGGAAGCAAACGAAGGTGGCCCGGTCGACGGCGACGCCGTCACCACCGGAGCCGGCTACAAAACGCAAGTCACCATGACCTTCGCTCCACTCGAAGATGGCAGAACCCTGGTGACGATCGCCGAGGAAGGCTGGCGGGAGACCCCGACGGGCCTCGCCGCATCCTACGGCAACTGCCAGGGCTGGGCACAAATGCTCTGTGCCCTCAAGGCCTGGATCGAATACGGTATCAATCTGCGCGACGGGATGTATCGCTAGAGTGGAAATCGACGGAACGCGTCACGCCCCGACGATCAGATCGCGCCCGAAAACGTATCGCAGGCGTCCACCCTGCCGCTGTCGAAGCCGCGCTTGAACCATTTCATCCGTTGCGCCGAGGTTCCGTGGTTGAAGCTATCGGGAACGACATAGCCCTGGCTGCGCTTCTGGAGGGTGTCGTCGCCAATCTGACGGGCCGCGTTCAGCGCTTCGTCCAGATCGCCGGCTTCGAGCAGACCCTTTTGCTCTGTGTATTTCGCCCAGATGCCGGAGAAACAGTCGGCCTGCAACTCGACGCGAACCGACATCTGGTTTGCCTCGACCTCGCCCATCGACTGCCGCATCTGGTTGAACTTCGGCAGAATGCCGGTCAGGTTCTGCACGTGATGACCGATTTCATGGGCGATGACATAGGCCTCGGCGAAGTCGCCCGAGGCACCGAATTGCTGTTCGAGCTGCCGGAAAAAGTCGGTGTCGAGATAGACCTTGCGGTCGCCCGGGCAATAGAACGGGCCGGTCGCGGCAGAAGCAAAGCCGCAGGCAGAGCTGACACCGCCCGAGAACAGCACCAACGTCGGCTCCTCGTAGTTTTCCCCCGCCGCCTTGAAGATACCGTTCCAGGTATCCTCGGTTTCGGCAAGGACGGTGCGCACGAAGGCAGTCATCTCGTCGGTCGCGGGAGCACTCGGGCGTTCGCCCACTGACTGCTCATATCCAGGACCGGTCATCGAACCGTCGTCCAGCATCTGCAACATATCGATGCCCATCATCTTCAGGAGGAAGTAGATCACAACCAGAAAGATGATGGTGCCGATGCTCAGGCCTCCGCCGCGGCGACCGCTTCCCATCGGAATCCGGATGCCGGATCGCCCTGACGGATCTCGACCCATCCCGGCGCGGCCGGTCGAGGCGTCACGGCGATCCTCGATATTGTTAGACTGCCGTCGGCCTTTCCATTCCATGATGTAGGACCCTCTCCCTATGGCTTGTCCGCGCGCGGCTTCAACCCTCAATTCGGATATAACCGTCTATAGAGCAAAGCGTTCCAGCCGGCCATGGGAAATAAGCAGATGCTAAACCGACGGACGGCGGCGGACGCCTTCACTTACTCGATGACAGTGGCGGCCACCGGTCTTTCCACGGCCGCGCCTGTTCGAGTTGCCCGGCAAGCCTGAAGAGCGTTTCCTCGTCCGCGAACCGCCCGACGAAATGCATTCCGATCGGCAAGTTGTCCTTGGACCAGAAAAGCGGAACGGACATGGCCGGCTGCCCGGTCACGTTGAAGACAGGCGTCCAGGGAATGAACTCGAAGGTCTCGGCCGCAAGCTGATTAGCGATGCCGAGTTTCTTCAGAAGCCAGCCACCCCTCATATGACCCATGAAGCGGATGAGTTTCTTTTCGAGCACCGACGGTTCCAATTCCCCGATCTTGACCGGCAGCCTCGAAAGTACCGGCGTCATCAGAACATCATGGCTCTCGAAGAAACCCATGATGGCGCGGGACGAAAGCTTGAGATAACGCAGCGCAGCCGTCAGTTCCGTCGCCGAGAACGCGTGCCCCAGGAGGCCCAGACCGAAGGACGACGCATCGAAATCCTCAGGCCGCACTTTCACGCCGGCAATCTCGGCCGCCAGCTCTATATCGGCGCGGAGTTCGGCCGCGAGCACGGTGAGAAAGGCGAGTGAAAACGCGTCCCGGTCGACCTTGGGTGCGGACTCGACAATCTCATGCCCGAGACTTTCGAGAAGTCGCACGGAATCGGCGAATGCAGCACTGACCTCCGGGGCTATTGCTTTGCCGAGCATCGGCATGTTCGATACCGCAATGCGAAGGCGTCGCGGTGGGTGTCCGACTGCCTTGAGCCACGATCCCTGGTATACCGGCAGCGGATGCGGTGTGCCGGTATCGGGCCCATGGGTTGCGTCCAGAAGGGCCGCGGAATCACGTACGGAGCGCGTGAGAACATGCTCACCGGCAAAACCCGCCCAAGCCTCGCCAATATAGGGACCGACGGGGGTCCGTCCGCGCGTCGGCTTCATTCCGAACAGGCCGCAGGCCGAGGCCGGGATGCGGATAGAGCCGCCGCCGTCACCCCCTGACGCCATCGGCACCATGCCGGCGGCAACCGCCGCTGCCGAGCCGCCGCTGGAACCACCCGGCGTGCGCGTCAGGTCCCAGGGGTTACGGGTCGGCCCGAAGGCCGCCGGCTCGGTATAGGGTGTCAGCCCGAACTCGGGGGTATTGGTCTTGCCGACGAAGATCAGCCCGGCCCGTTTCCAACGCTTGACCAGTTCGCTGTCACCAGGAGCCGGGATCTTCGCCAAGAGCCTGTTGCCTTGCGAGGTCGGAATGCCCTCGACCTGGGAGAGGAGGTCCTTCAACAGGAAGGGCACCCCGGCGAACGGCCCCTCGCCAATAGGCCCAGCCGCCGCCCGCCGCGCCTCGTCGAACATCGTCCGGGTCACCGCATTCAGCGGTGGATTGAGCCGTTCGATTTCGGTGATCGCGGTCTCCACCAGTTCAGCGGCAGAAACCTGCCCGCTGCGCACCAGTTCCGCCAGGCCCAGGCCATCAAAATTCGCATAGCCGTCGAGCACACTTTCCCCTTCCCTTGACATCCCCATAGCGACAGTAGCACGCCGCCCTGCCAAGGCAATGTGGCTGCCCGGCGCAGCTCCCGTCGCACAACGCCTCCAGGCTTTCACGCGTACCCGAAGATTCCTGTCGGTTTCGTCAATTTCGGGGTTCCTCTACGCCAAACATTTCCCTATAAGCCCCTTCTAGCCTTAAAAGACCTCGTATGTGCGCCCGGCCGGTGATATCCACTCACCTTGGCCGGTTTTTCGCGCAACCTGAAAGCGGAATGAGACCATGCCCAAGCGCCAAGATATCAAATCCATACTCATCATCGGCGCTGGCCCGATCGTGATCGGCCAGGCTTGCGAATTCGACTATTCCGGCACGCAGGCCGTCAAGGCGCTGAAGGAGGAAGGCTACCGGGTCATCCTGGTCAACTCCAACCCGGCGACGATCATGACCGATCCGGGTCTCGCCGACGCCACTTACGTCGAGCCGATCACCCCGGAAGTCGTCGCCAAGATCATCGCCAAGGAGCGCCCGGATGCGCTGCTCCCGACCATGGGCGGCCAGACCGCTCTCAACACCGCGCTCTCGCTGAAGCGCATGGGCGTGCTCGACCGCTACAATGTCGAGATGATCGGCGCCAAGCCCGCCGCAATCGACATGGCCGAAGACCGCGCCCTCTTCCGCGAAGCCATGACCCGCATCGGCCTCGAAACGCCGAAGTCCATGCTGGCGAACGCCACTGAGATCAAGGATCTCGACCGCAAGACGCATGAATCGGCCCGCGCCCACCTCAAGGCGACGCTGTCGGGCGCCGAACTCGACAAGGCGCTGGACGAGCTGGAGAACCAGTGGAACCTCGGCGAGACCGACCGCAAGCAGCGCTACATGAACCACGCCATGGCGATCGCAGCCCAGGCGCTCGACGAGGTCGGCCTGCCGGCGATCATCCGTCCGTCCTTCACCATGGGCGGCACCGGCGGCGGCATCGCTTACAACCGCTCGGAATTCTTCGAGATCATCGGCTCCGGCCTCGACGCCTCGCCGACCACCGAGGTGCTGATCGAAGAGTCGGTGCTGGGCTGGAAGGAATATGAGATGGAAGTCGTCCGCGACAAGGCGGACAATTGCATCATCATCTGCTCGATCGAAAACATCGATCCGATGGGCGTTCACACCGGTGACTCGATCACCGTTGCCCCTGCGTTGACCTTGACGGACAAGGAATACCAGATGATGCGCAACGCCTCGATCGCGGTGCTGCGCGAGATCGGCGTCGAGACCGGCGGCTCGAACGTCCAGTTCGCCGTCAACCCGAAGGACGGCCGCCTCGTCGTCATAGAAATGAACCCGCGCGTTTCGCGCTCCTCGGCGCTTGCCTCCAAGGCGACCGGTTTCCCGATCGCCAAGATCGCCGCCAAGCTCGCGATCGGCTACACGCTGGACGAGCTTGAAAACGACATCACCGGCGGCGCGACCCCGGCCTCCTTCGAGCCGTCGATCGACTATGTCGTCACCAAGATCCCGCGTTTCGCCTTCGAGAAGTTCCCAGGCGCCGAGCCGACGCTCACCACCGCGATGAAGTCGGTCGGCGAAGTCATGGCGATCGGCCGCACCTTCGCCGAATCCCTCCAGAAGGCATTGCGCGGACTGGAAACCGGCCTCACCGGCCTCGACGAGATCGAAATTCCGGGCCTTGGCCAGGGCGACGACAAGAACGCCATCCGCGCCGCCATCGGCACGCCGACGCCGGACCGCCTGCGCATGGTCGCCCAGGCACTGCGCCTCGGCATGACGCCGGAAGAAGTGCACGAAGGCTGCAAGATCGATCCGTGGTTCATCGCCCAGTTCAAGGCGATCGTCGACATGGAGGCCCGCATCCGCGAGCACGGCCTGCCGGAAGACGCCGAGAACCTGCGCATGCTCAAAGCCATGGGCTTCTCCGACGCGCGCCTCGCCAGCCTCACCGGCAAGCGCCCGAAGGAAGTGGCCGAGATCCGCAACGCGCTCAACGTGCGTCCGGTCTTCAAGCGCATCGACACCTGCGCTGCCGAATTCGCCTCGCCGACGGCCTATATGTATTCGACCTACGAGACGCCGTTTGTCGGCAGCACACGCTCGGAGGCTCAGGTTTCAGACCGCAAGAAGGTCGTCATCCTCGGTGGCGGTCCGAACCGCATCGGCCAGGGCATCGAATTCGATTATTGCTGCTGCCATGCCGCCTTCGCGCTCAAGGACGCCGGTTACGAATCGATCATGGTCAACTGCAACCCGGAAACGGTTTCGACTGACTATGACACCTCCGACCGCCTCTACTTCGAACCACTGACCGCCGAAGACGTTATCGAGATCATGCGCGCCGAGCAGGAAAAGGGAACGCTGGTTGGCGTCATCGTCCAGTTCGGTGGCCAGACGCCGCTGAAGCTCGCCGAGGCGTTGGAAAAGAACGGTATCCCGATCCTCGGCACGGCACCCGACATGATCGACCTGGCGGAGGACCGCGACCGTTTCCAGAAGCTCTTGATGAAGCTCGACCTGACGCAGCCGAACAACGGCATCGCCTACTCGGTCGAGCAGGCACGCCTCGTCGCCTCCGAGATCGGTTTTCCGCTGGTGGTTCGTCCGTCTTATGTTCTGGGCGGACGCGCCATGCAGATTATCCACGATGAGGGCATGCTGCAGTCCTACCTGCTCGACACCGTTCCGGGCCTCGTTCCGGAAGACATCAAGCAGCGCTACCCGAACGACAAGACCGGCCAGATCAACACCCTGCTGGGCAAGAACCCGCTGCTGTTCGACAGCTACCTGACCAACGCCATCGAAGTCGACGTCGATGCGCTGTGTGACGGCACGGACGTCTTCGTCTCGGGCATCATGGAGCACATCGAGGAAGCCGGCATCCATTCCGGCGACAGCGCCTGCTCGCTGCCGTCGCGCTCGCTCAGCAAGGAAACCCTCGACGAACTGGAGCGCCAGACCAAGGCCATGGCCAAGGCCCTGAACGTCGGCGGCCTGATGAACGTGCAGTACGCCATCAAGGATGGCGTTATCTACGTTCTCGAAGTCAATCCGCGCGCCTCGCGCACCGTCCCCTTTGTCGCCAAGACGATCGGCGCGCCGATCGCCAAGATCGCCGCCCGTATCATGACCGGCGAAAAGCTGGACGCCGCGATCGCCGCCTATGGCAAGAAGCCGGATCCGCGCAATCTGAAGCATATTGCCGTCAAGGAAGCCGTCTTCCCGTTCGCCCGCTTCCCCGGCGTCGACACACTGCTTGGTCCTGAAATGCGCTCGACCGGCGAGGTCATCGGCCTCGACACCGATTTTGCGCTGGCGTTTGCCAAGAGCCAGCTCGGCGCCGGCGTCGAACTGCCGCGTGACGGAACAGTCTTCGTCTCGGTCCGCGACGAGGACAAGGTCCGCGTCCTGCCGGCGATCCGCTTGCTGACGGAAATCGGCTTCAAGGTGATGGCGACCGGCGGCACCCAGCGCTTCCTCGCCGAGAATGGCATTGAGGCAGTGAAGATCAACAAGGTGCTGGAGGGCCGTCCGCATATCGAGGACGCCATCCGCAACCGGCAGGTCCAGCTGGTGGTCAACACGACTGACTCGAACAAGGCGATCTCGGACTCCAAGTCACTGCGCCGCGCCGCCCTTATGCAGAAGGTGCCCTACTACACGACCATGGCCGGCGCGCTCGCCGCCGCGGAAGCCATCCAGGCGCTGAAGAAGGGCCAGCTCGAGGTTCGCCCGCTGCAGAGCTACTTCTGAACGAAAGCCCGCGAAGGAAACCGGTCGACAACATGTTGACCGGTTTCTTTTTATGGTTTATTTAACCACGTAGGTAAATAACCATATGGCTAAATAACATGGACCCGCTTTCTGAAACCCTTTCAGCACTTGCCGACCCCACCCGCCGGGCGATCCTGGCGCGGCTGGCGCGGGGCGAGGCGACCGTCAACGAACTGGCCGAGCCCTTCGACATCACCCTCCCGGCGGTCTCCAAGCACCTGAAGGTGCTGGAGCGGGCCAACCTGATCTCGCGGGGACGCACCGCCCAATGGCGGCCCTGCCGGCTGGAACCGGAGCCGCTGCGAAAGCTAGACAGCTGGCTCGAGGAATATCGCGACCTCTGGGAGCGCCGCTTCGACCGGCTGGAAACCTATCTCGAAACCATCAAGCGCGACGCTGACCAGAAAGGCGACGACCATGAGTGACAAGCTTGAAATCCTGAACACACGTGTCTTTGCGGCCAGCCGCCAGGCGGTATTCGGTGCCTTCGCTGAGCCCGACCAACTGAAGCACTGGTGGGGACCCCATGGCTTCACCAACACCGTCCCCGAATTCGACTTCCAGCCCGGCGGCAAATGGCGGATCGTCATGACCGCCTCGAATGGCACGGACTTCGACAACTTCTGCACGTTCGAGGAGATCGTGGTGCCGGAGCGGATCAGCTACATCCACCACCTGCCCATGCATGTCTTCACCATGTTCATGACCTTCGACGAGGAGGCAGACGGCACGCGGCTCACCTGGCGCATGCTGTTCGAGCCCACCGAGGAAAACCTGCAGCTCGAGAAATTCCTGGCGGCAGCCAACGAACAGAATTTCGACCGGCTGGAAAACCATCTTCAACACGAATCTGGGAAGCCTTGACCATGACCATCCATGCAGATCCGAACCGAACCCTTTCCGTCACGCGCCTTATCGGCGCACCGCCCGAACTGGTCTTCAGGATGTTCTCCACGCCTGAGCATCTCGACGCTTGGTGGGGACCGGACGGTTTTGCCAACGAAACCCACGAAATGGATTTCTCCGTCGGCGGCCTATGGCGCTACACGATGCACGGCCCCGACGGCAAGGACTGGCCGAACTGGATCCGCTACCGGGAAATCAGCCCGCTGTTACGCCTCGTCTACGATCACGGCGCCGAGATCGGCGAGCCCGCCCATTTTGAGGGCGAGATTAGCTTCGAGGCGGAAGGCGACAAGACCCGCGTAACGCTCACCCTCATCTTCCCCACGCCGGAAGCGCGCGACGCGACGCTGAAATTCGGCGCGGTCGAAGGCGGCAACCAGACCCTGGCCAAGCTCGACGCCTATCTCGCCACACAGACCGGCTGAACCGCTGACAATTGCGGCCACGCAAAATTGACACCTGCCAAGGTGGAGAATTCGCGAAATTCTCCACCGATTTTTTGCGAACACGAAGGTCAAGACCGAGCGTGAGACGATTCCGGTGCGGGCAACCAGCCGCGAATGGATCGGTTTGTTCGTCTCGGTCCGCGTCCTGCCCGCTATCAAGCTGCTGGTCGAGATCGGCTTCAAAGTCATGGAGACCGGCGGCCGCAGCGCTTCCTCGCCGCGGAAGCCATCCAGTCCCTGAAGAAGGTCCAGCTCGACGTTCGTCCGCTGCAGAGCGATTTCTGATCGAGACGGCAACTCCATGCGAAAAGGCAGGTGGCCCACCTGCCTTTTCTTTGCCGGCCTGTTACCGTCCGTTTAACCAGCCCGCGCCTTTTGTCGGGCCATGATCGCCAGGCCGATGCCGCCGATCACGAGTGATCCCGAGATTGCGAAACGCACTGTCATCGCCTCATCGAGAAAGACGATAGCGCCTGCGGCAGCGATGACCGGAACCGAGAGCTGGACAAGGGCCGCCTGGAAATTCGTAAGTCCGGCCAGCGCCCGGTACCAGATCACATAGCCAAGACCCGAAGTCACCGCGCCGGAAAAAACTGCAAGAAAAATACCGACCCATGTCGCTGTCCCAGCGAGAAGCGCAAAGATCCCGATTGGCACACACAAGACCGATGCATAGAGGAAGTTGCCCCCCGTGGCCGCAAGCGGATTACCTCCTCCTCGGCCCTTCAGCGTATAGATACCCCAAGCGATCCCGGAAACTGCCATCAACAAACTGCCCGTCGGGTCCGGCCGGCCGACACCGGGCAGAACGAGATAGACGAAAGCGACGAAGGCGACTGTGAAGCCGAGCATTTCCGCAAGGGTGAGGCTTTCGCCCCGGATCAAGCTGTAGCCGACCATGGTCGCCTGAACCGAGGTGAACAGGATGAGAGCACCCGTCGCCGCACCGAGCTCGAGATAGGCGAGAGAAAATGCCAGCGCATAAACGAGGAGCGCCACCGCCGCCGGCCACCTTCCGGCAGGCGATCCGCCCGCCTTGTCGCGGCCACGAACCAGCAAGGCAAGAACCGCAGCGCCGGCAAGAATGCGCAATGTCGTGTAGCTTGCCCAGTCCAGCGAAGCGGACCCCAGCGCCAATCGCGCCAACAGCGAATTTGCCGCAAACGCGATCATTGCCACGATTGTCAACCAGACCACCGGTCTCATGCCACCTCCCTCGCACGCGATCCGCTACAATCCGTGCCCCAGCCATCATCGGCACCCACCGCGACTTCGTCAATCGGCGCGATCTCCCCCAAGTGACTCAACCGCAAGACCGACAACCGCGTTTGAGAATTTCGCCGTCTCGCGATAGGATGAACCTCGTCATCAAGCTGGGTCTGCCCATGGCTAAGAACATCGTTCTTCTTTTCGACGGAACGTCAAACGAGATCGCTGCTGACCGCACCAATATTCTGCGCCTCTTCGGCGTCCTGCGACGCACGGACGAACAGGTCGTCTATTACGATCCGGGCGTCGGGACCTTCGGTGCGGTGAACGCCTGGCTGAAACCCTATCGCGAGACGATCGAGATCTGGGGAATGGCGACAGGCTGGGGCCTCGACCAGAACGTCAAGGACGCCTACCGCTTCATCGTCGAGAACTATCAGTCCGCGCCGCGCGATAAGGACGGCAAGAAGAAAGGCGAGGACGATCGCATATTCCTGTTCGGGTTCAGCCGCGGCGCCTATACGGCAAGGGTGCTGGCGGGCTTCATACACGCGTTGGGCTTGGTCAGCCGCCACCACCTCAATCTGGTCGACTATGCATACCGGGCCTATAAGGGCATACCCGAATTCAGGGATCAGAGCGGCGACCCAGTGGCGCCCGGGGAAGACGCACCCTCCGCCTTCGCCACCATGCGCCTTCACGAACGTACGCTGAAGACCAATCGCCCGAAGATCAAGATGCTCGGCCTGTTTGATACCGTCACCTCGGTCATCGAAAACGGTAGATGGCTGCTTCAGCTGAAAAGCCACCCCTTCACCCGCCGGAATCCCAGCGTGGAGATCGTGCGCCAGGCTCTGGCCATTGATGAGCGACGCACGATGTACAATCCGCAGACCTGGGAGCCGGGCCAGCCCTACTGGGGCGGACCGTTCAAGCCGAAGGAAGCCCCGCCCCCGCAGGATTTCAAGGAGGTCTGGTTCACAGGCGTTCACGGAGATGTCGGCGGCGGATATCCTGAAAAGGAAAGCGCGCTGATCAAGATCCCGCTCGTCTGGATGATCCGGGAAGCGAAAGCAGCCGGACTGGACTTCATCACCCGGACCGTGAACGAGATCGTTATCGGCCAGAATCCGCAGATGCCCTACGTCGCGCCGGATCCCACCGCGAAGCGTCATGAGAGCATGAACTTTGCCTGGCAAGTGCTTGAATTCGTTCCCCGCCGCATCCCGGCCACGTCCTGGCGAATGCATGGCGAGACTGGAGGCTTCTATCTGCCCCGATGCGATCGTCGCCTCATTCCCGAGGATGCGCTGATTCACCAGTCAGTAATCGACCGCATGGCGGCCACATTGCCCGATGGCCCCTATGATCCGCCCAACCTGCCGGTGCAGCATCAGGTTGAGCCCTGATGCCCCTCCTTCATCGGCGGCAATTCCGGCATGACACAAAACTTCTGGAAATGTCCTTCCGGATTCTGCTATAGTTTCCAGCATATCGATTTGAAACACGGTTCCGCGGCTTCGCTTCGGAACCTGTTTTCTTTTATGTCTGCACCACGCGGACTCCATACTCGAAGGAAGTCGAAATGGTTGAAAAGGTACCGATGACGCAGAACGGTTTCGTCAAGCTGAATGAGGAACTGCGTTGGCGCCAGCAGGAAGAGCGGCCGCGCATCATCGAAGCGATCGCTGAAGCGCGTGCCCATGGCGACCTTTCCGAAAACGCCGAGTATCATGCCGCCAAGGAAGCCCAGAGCCACAATGAAGGCCGCATCGGCGAACTGGAAGACCTGATCGCGCGCGCCGAAGTTATCGACCTTGCCAAGATGTCCGGCTCCAAAATCAAATTCGGCGCCACGGTAAAACTCGTCGATGAGGATACCGAAGAGGAAAAGACCTACCAGATCGTCGGCGACCAGGAAGCGGACGTGAAGCAGGGTCGCATCTCGATCTCCTCGCCTATCGCACGTGCACTGATCGGCAAGGAGGTCGGTGACAACATCGAGGTCGTGGCGCCCGGCGGCTCCAAGGCCTACGAAATCCTCTCGGTTAATTGGGGCTGATCGGCATCGGGCCGGAGCGAGGATCTCCGACGTGACGGATATCAGGAATGTCGAGGTCATCGCGCCGAATTTCAAGAAGCGCCTGTCCGGTGTGACCTCGACGATCATCCAGCTCATCCCCGTCCAGAACAGGCTCGGCCAGAAGGTTGCGACCCTTGGCCCGGGCCTCCCGGCGTTTCTCCCGCATCTTCAGTTTTCCGACCTGTTTAGGCTCTGGCGCCGGCCTGAGGGTAGACAGAGCCGTGTCTGGCATGCCCGCCGCAACAACGAAATGCTGGCCGGCCTCCTTCTGCGCGATGTTCTGCGCATGCCACTGAAGATCGTCTTCACCTCAGCTTCGCAACGGCGGCACACCCGCTGGACGAAGTTCCTGATTTCCCGCGTCGACGCAGTGATTGCCACCAGCGCCAAGACGGCGGCCTATCTCGAGGTGGAGAACACCGTCATCATGCATGGCGTGGACACGGAACGCTTCTCTCCCCCCCAAGACAAGGCTGCGGCAAAGCGCGCGGTCGGCCTCGATCCCACAAAAAATGTCGTCGGCTGCTTCGGCAGGGTCCGCCACCAGAAGGGAACGGACCTGTTCGTCGACGCGATGATAGAGCTGCTTGCCGACCGACCGGACTGGATCGCCATTATCGCCGGGCGCGCGACCGCTTCGCACGTCGCCTACGAGAACGGTCTCAAGGAGCGTGTGGTCAAAGCCGGCCTTTCGGATCGCATTCTCTTCGTCGGCGAGCATACCAATATCAACGACTGGTATCGCGCCCTTGACCTTTATGTCGCCCCGCAACGCTGGGAAGGGTTCGGCCTGACCCCGCTCGAGGCCATGGGAAGTGGCGTTCCGGTCGTCGCCGCCGATGTCGGCGTGTTCAGCGAACTGATCCAGGTCGGTCACCACGAAACCGGCATCGTAACCCCGGCGGGCAGCAGCGAATCCATGGGCGAGGCCGTGGCGGCCTTCATGGACGACGACGCGCGGCGCGATGCGGCGGGAGCAAGTGCACGGGCACGGGTGACAGCACTATTCACTTTGGAAAACGAGGCGGCCGGTATCGGCCTGATCTACAAGGGTCTCGAAAGCGTTTCCCGATAGCTTGAATTGGATTGAGAATGCTTCTTGCGAAAAAGCTGCTCTTGACCCTGGTCCTGAGAGAATCTCGGAAAAGCCGGGCTTTGCCGCAGACCTTTGTCGGATTCATCTTCGACTACATCTCCATCAAATCAATCCTGTATGGGCGGTTCGAAAACCTTGAGCTGGATTATCTCGAGCAGCACGTCTTTCCGGGCCTGCCTGAACGTCGATATGCGCTGGACGTGGGCGCGAATATCGGCATTCACACCATTTCCTTCAGCAACTATTTCCAGCAAGTGCACGCCTTCGAGCCCCACCCGCTGACCTTCGAGATCCTGTCGCTCAATACCCGGGCAATGAAGAACATCACTGTCCACCAGAAGGGAGCCTCGAGCGAAGCGTTCGTGGCAAGGGCCATAAGCGTGCCTGGCAATATCGGTGCGGCCCATATCGTCACGGACGCCGAGGCCGGTGCCGACACGATCGGTTTTGCCTGCGACCGGCTCGACGCCATGCTGGGCGACGAGGCGATATCGGCAGTCGATTTCATGAAGATCGACGTGGAAGGCCATGAACTGAGTGCATTGAAGGGTGCAGAAGCCATTCTTGCGCAATCGGCGCCCTTGATTGCCTTCGAACTTCTCAGGGCAAAGACCGCCGAACCGGCAGCCGAGCTGATCCGCTTTCTGAACGAGCGAGGTTACGGCTACTTCTACGAGATCCGCCGCACTCTTTTCGGAACCCGCCGTCTGGTGGCAATCACACGTTTCCGCAACCGCAACCACAAGATGGTTCTAGCCGCAAAAGCACCCCTGAACGGAAGTCATTAAACTTCCACGAGCCCGACGCGCTTCACCTGCCGGATCGTCAGCATGGTGCGAACGGTATGGACGTGATCATTGGCCGTCAGCACCTCGATCACGAAGTCCTGGAACTTGGCCAGGTTCTCGGCCACGCAGTGAAGAAGGAAGTCGCTGTCGCCCGACACCATCCATGCCTGGCGCACCAGCGGCCAGCTTTCGGTAGCGGCCGCGAAGGCCTTGAGGTTGCTTTCCGACTGGTGCTTCAGCCCGACCATGCAGAAGGCGACGAGATCGAAGCCGAGCTTCGGGGCGTTCAGCAATGCGTGGTAGCCCTCTATGATCCCCGCCTCCTCCAGCTTGCGCACCCGGCGCAGGCACGGCGGCGCTGAAATGCCCACGCGCGCCGACAGCTCCACATTCGTCATGCGGCCGTCGCGTTGAAGCTCCCGGAGAATGCGAAGATCGATGGCGTCCAATTCGGCGCGTAACAAATGCAAAGCCTTTTCTGACGTGACAGGGCCGATATGTAGCCCATTCCGGAAATTACGCAAGAATCAGTCTGCGTTAAGCACAAATATTACCATGACGGAGAATGCCTTGTTGTTATTGCAAAGCTGACCTTGAATAAATGCATGGAGCAATCATAAATGAGGCTGCAAACAAACAGCCTCGATGAGAATCGATCTGCCTGTCCATTTTGCATCGTCCCTGAAAGGAAAGACCATGACCGCCCGCCATACCAAGGTGCTGATCATAGGGTCCGGCCCGGCCGGATATACCGCTGCAATCTATGCCGCACGCGCCATGCTGAAACCGGTTCTCATCGCCGGCATGGAACAGGGCGGGCAGCTGATGATCACCACCGACGTGGAAAATTATCCCGGTTTTGCCGACCCGATCCAGGGCCCTTGGCTGATGGAGCAGATGCTCAAGCAGGCGACCCATGTCGGCGCCGAGATCGTCAACGACCTCGTGACCGAAGTCGACATGGCGAAACGACCCTTCACCATACGCACGGATTCGGGCGCGGTCTGGACCGCCGACACGCTGATCGTGGCCACCGGCGCCAAGGCCAAATGGCTCGGCATCGAGAGCGAACAGCATTTTCAGGGCTTCGGCGTTTCGGCCTGCGCCACCTGCGACGGCTTCTTCTATCGCAACAAGGATGTGATCGTCGTCGGCGGTGGCAACTCGGCCGTCGAGGAGGCGCTTTACCTCTCCAATATAGCGAAATCGGTGACTGTCGTGCATCGACGCGACTCCTTCCGTTCGGAAAAGATCCTCCAGGAGCGCCTTTTTGCCAAAGAGAACATCAAGGTGATCTGGAATACCGAAGTGGCTGAGATCACCGGCACGCCCGCCAAGCCGCCCATGCCGCCGTCCGTGACCGGCGCGACGCTGCGCGATACCGTGACCGGCGCGATTACGGAAATGCCGATCGACGGCGTTTTCGTCGCCATCGGCCACGCGCCGGCGGTGGAGCTCTTCAAGGGCAAGCTGAAAATGAAAGCAAATGGCTATCTCTGGACCGCGCCGGATTCGACAGCCACCGATGTCGAAGGCGTCTTTGCCGCGGGCGATGTCACCGACGACGTCTACCGCCAGGCGATCACGGCGGCCGGAATGGGTTGCATGGCCGCGCTCGAGGCAGAGCGTTACCTGACGGCCGGTTCCGTTCACGCACAAGCGGCGGAGTAGAGATCATGAGGGGGGGCGGCATGCCGTTGGACTGGGACAAGCTGCGTATTTTTCACGCAGCCGCCGAAGCAGGCTCGTTCACCCACGCAGCGGACAAGCTGCACCTCTCTCAATCGGCGATCAGCCGGCAGGTCAGCGCACTCGAACAGGAAGTCGGCGTCAAGCTCTTCCATCGCCATGCGCGCGGCCTCATCCTCACCGAACAGGGCGAACTCCTCTACCGCACGGCCCACGACGTGCTGCTGAAGCTTGAAACGGTGAAGATGCAGCTCACCGAAACGACGGAAAAGCCGAGCGGCAAGCTGCGCGTCACGACCACGGTCGGTCTCGGCCAGGGTTGGCTCACCGACAAGATACAGGAATTCCTGCAACTATATCCCGACATGTCGATCCAGCTCATCCTCGACAACGAGGAACTGGACGTGAACATGCGCCATGCCGACTGCGCCATCCGGCTTCGCCAGCCGCAACAGTCGGATCTGATCCAGCGCAAGCTGTTCACGGTTCACATGCATGTCTATGCGGCCCCCTCTTACATCAACCGCTATGGCGAGCCACAATCCATCGAGGACCTCGACAACCATCGCATCATCACCTTTGGCGAACCGGCGCCGGGCTATCTGCTCGACGTCAACTGGCTGGAAGTGGCGGGCCGGACCTCGGACAATCCCCGGCAGCCGCAGCTGCAGATCAACAGCCTGACCTCAATCAAGCGTGCCTGCCTGCTCGGCATCGGCATCGCCATGCTTCCAGACTATATTGTCGGGCGCGATCCGGGTCTGCTGCAGCTCGTGACAAGCGCCGACGTGCCTTCCTTCGACACCTATTTCTGCTATCCGGACGAAATGAAGAATGCAGCCAAGCTGAAGGCTTTCCGCGATTTCATCGTGGCGAAAGCTCGCAACTGGAACTTCTAGGCCCAGTCGTCATAGATGAAATGGTCAGCGGCACAGCCAGTACGTGTGCAATTATCAAGGCGTGCAACATGCGCATGCCAGACATGCATAAAAAACCATTGTTCGCTGCACAAATAACCACCATATCGCACACAGCTGATGCACATGGTGGCTTTTTCCTCCCAGTTCCACCGCAGCAGCTGTTCCCCTCTGGAGGTTTTTAACCTTCACACTTATAGGGCCCTGGAGCGATCCGGTGGCCCTTTTTTTTGTCTTCCGTCCTCCAAATGCCTTTTGCCCGAGGGCGCGAGGCCTTGAGGCATCCACAACCGGTCGCGCCGAAAAGTTTCACTTCGATGTGTATTGAACCCTCGCCAGCGCGCCATATCTGAAGCGTCAGACAGTGATACGGAATGCGGCAACAATGAACCTCGACGAAATCTTCAAAGCGCTTGCGCACCCGGCACGCGTCAAGATGCTGATGTGGCTGAAGGACCCGCAAGCGCATTTCGAGGCTCAGGCACAACCCTTCGAGGTCGGGGTCTGCGCGGGACAATTCGAGCGTTGCGGACTATCCCAATCCACGGTCTCGGCTCATCTCGCGACCCTCCAACGCGCCGGGCTCGTCTCGTCCGCGCGCATCGGCCAATGGGTTTTCTACAGACGTGACGAGGAAACGATAGGAGCATTTCTCGATACTCTGAACGCCTCCCTATAACTCTTCCCCTCCCCGGTGCTATCCCGTACCGTTTCTCATCAGGAAAGGCTTTCCATGACCTCGCTCTTCGATCCGATCACCGTCGGCGATATGACGCTCCCCAACCGCATCGCCATGGCACCGCTTACCCGCAACCGTTCTCCGGGCAATATTCCGAACGATCTCAACATGATCTATTACAAGCAACGCTCCGCGGCCGGCCTTCTGATCAGTGAGGGCACGGCGATCACTCAGCAAGGTCAGGGATACGCCCAGGTGCCTGGCCTCTATACGCCTGAAGCGCTAGAGGGATGGAAACGCGTGACGGGCGCGGTCCACGAGGCTGGCGGGCATATTGCAGCCCAGCTCTGGCACGTTGGCCGCGTATCCCACACATCGCTGCAGCCGAATGGCGCAAAACCTGTCGCCCCCTCGGCGATACGGGCAAAATCCAAGACCTATCTCATCGACGAGGACGGCACAGGCGCATTCGTCGAGACGTCCGAACCCCGCGCGCTCGAGCTCTCTGAAATCCCGGGCATTGTTGAGGACTATCGCCGCGCCGCACGCGACGCCATCGATGCCGGTTTCGACGCGGTCGAGATCCATGCCGCCAACGGCTACCTGATCGATCAGTTCCTGCGGGCGGGAAGCAACCACCGCACCGATGCCTATGGCGGCTCGATCGAAAACCGCACCCGTCTCGCGCTGGAGGTGGTGGAAGCCATCGCCAAGGAGATCGGCGGTCGTAAAACTGGCATCCGCATATCGCCGGTGACGCCTTCCAATGACGTGTCCGACCCGGATCCACAGCCGCTCTTCAACTATCTCGTCGAGAAACTGGCCGCCCACAACCTCGCCTTCATCCACGTAATCGAAGGGGCGACCGGTGGCGATCGCGATTTTCAACAAGGAAGCCAGCCCTTCGACTGGGCCGGCATGAAGTCCGCCTATCGCGAAAAGGGCGGCAAGGCAGTCTGGATGGTAAACAACAGCTACGACCGCGCTATGGCGATCGAGACCGTCGCCTCGGGCAGAGCCGACATGGTCTCCTTCGGCAAGCAGTTCATCGCCAATCCGGATCTGGTGCGCCGGCTGAAAGAGGATGCCCCTCTGAACACGCCGAACCGCAACACGTTCTATGGCGGCGGCGCAGAAGGCTACACGGACTACCCCTTCCTCGACTGAAGGCAGCATGGGATACCCAGCCGACCCCGGCGGGGTATCCTGCGAATGCAGATCCGCCTAGCCAATCGCCTCTGCGATCAAAGACGGAGCCTGATCTCCCGCTCCTGCATCAAGACATCCGAGACTTGAGAGCGTCTGTGCGACAGCCACATCGATCGGGGTCTGCGGCTCTGCACCGAGCACCTCTACAAGCCGCGCATTGTCCATCCGCAATGGTTCGCGCCACAGGTAACGCATCTCTCCGAGTTCCCGGAAGAGCGGCACGAAGGGCGACGCCAGACGCACCAACAGCCATGGAAAGCGCTTGATCTTCAGGTCCGGCTTGCCAATGATCCGACGGATCGAAGCCGCTAGCTGCATTCCGTCGACGTCATAAAATCCATCCATGTGGAAACGCGCAAAGACCGGCAGGCGATCAGAACGTTCCACAAGCTGCATCATCGTCTCGGCAACATCCGGCAGATAGGCCCACTGATGCCCGACACCAGTTTCACCGGGAGTGGTGACAAAGGCGAGCGGCTTCCCGGCCTTGACCAGTCCTTGAGCGAACCAGTTGTTGCCGGCGCCGGGACCGAAGAAGTCCCCTGCCCTGACGATGATGACCCGAACGCCATCGCCGGACGCGGCCTCGAGCCGTTTCTCCAGCTCGACACGGATCCTCCCCTTGACGGTAACAGGATGCTGCGGGCTCTCCTCCCTCAGGACGGGGAAAGCGTCCGGCCCGAAATTGTAGACGGTCCCCGGCATCAGAATGCTGGCGCCAACGGCCCGGGCGGCCGCGATGGTGTTGACGATCATCGGCAGCACCAACTGGCCCCAGTTGCGATAGCCCGGCGGATTAACCGCGTGCACGATGAGAGCGACACCCTGGGCGGCACGAATGACGTCTTGACGGTCCATCGCATCCCCCTGCACCCAATCAATCGCGGGATTGTTCCGCGCTCTCGCGGCCGCGTTCCTGTGAAGTGCACGTACCGCGTAACCACGCTCGATGAGCTTCTCCGTCATCGCGCCGCCGATGCCACCCGTCGCCCCCAGAACGAGAGCCACGGGGGGTGATTTCTTCCTGTCTTCCGTCATGACTTGGCTCCCGACTGATTTCGATCACAGAAGTATCCACGCGAGTGATGACATACGGAATTGTCTATTTTTCTCTATTTGATATACAGATTTATATGAGCGATACCGTGGCATCCTGGGACTACTACTGCACCTTCCTCGCAGTCCTGCAGGAAGGCTCCCTCTCGGGAGCGGCCCGTGCGCTCGGCCTCACACAGCCGACGGTCGGCCGCCACATCGATGCATTGGAAGAGGGGAGCGGCGCGCGCCTGTTCCTGAGAACACAGCAAGGTCTGCTTCCGACCGAAACCGCCTTGCAGATGAAGCCCTACGCCGAGACGATGGCGGCAGCGGCGGCCACGTTGTTGCGCACGGCGTCAAGTCGCCCCGACGCCGTCACCGGCACGGTGCGCATCAGCGCCAGCGAAGTGATCGGTGTCGAGGTCCTGCCGCCCATCATCGCCAATCTGCAGAAATTGCACCCGGAACTCGAGATCGAGCTTTCGCTGTCCGACGAAGTCGAGGATCTGCTGAAGCAGGAAGCCGATGTGGCGGTGCGTATGGTCGCCCCCAAACAGGGCGCGCTCGTCAGCCGTAGGATCGGAAAGATACCGCTCGGCCTCCATGCGCATCGGCGCTATCTTGAGAGCCATGGCACGCCGGCCAGCCTGAACGAACTTTCCAGACATCGGCTGATCGGCTTCGACCGGGAACTTGCCTATGTCCGCGCCATGCTGAAGGACAGACCGGAAATTGCCGCAACCCATTTCGCCCTGCGCACCGACAGCAATCTCGCCCAGCTCGCGGCCATCCGCGCGGGCTGCGGTATCGGGATGTGCCAGAACGCGCTTGCCCACCGCGATCCCGACCTGGTTCCGGTATTGCCGGGCGCCCTCGACCTGTCTCTGGAAACTTTCATCGTCATGCATGAAAACCTGAAGACCGCTCCGCGCTGCCGCGTAACCTTCGACGCGCTTGTCGCGGGCCTGCTGGACTACATCGCACAATAGGCATTGTTGGGTCGGACCGTATCTGAACGAGCAAAGATCGGACGTGGCGATGCAACTTGAATCAGTACTTGAAGCACTTCACAAAATGGATTGCCCCCTCTCCAGGAAGGTAAGCGAAAGCTGGTACCGTATTGAAGAGACTCTCGAATCCGGGCGTCGGGAATTCCTCGGTCACGAACCGGAGGACCATCGCTAGGCGGGCGTCTCACCGGAATTGAAGCGATCGACAACTTCTGTCTCGGGCCGATCGCCCCCGTCGCTATATTCCTCGTGCCATTTGCCCTTCTCATCCTGGTAGCTGATCTCGACAGGCTCGTCGCCGACCTGCTGCTCAAGGATGACAATCCGTGCGGCTTCCAAAGCCTCATCGTGACTGGCAAAAGTCTCGGAAAAGACATCGCCGAGCTTGTAGGCCCAGCCGCCGTCATGCGGTACGATTTCGTAGGTGACCTTGACCATGCACGTCTCCTCGCTCCGGTCTGCTCCTCTCCCCAAACACTATCTCATCAAAGCTGGCGATCTGCAAACTCGAGGCAAGGAAGCATTGATTCGGCAATCCGAGAGCCCGGACCGTGCCCATATTCGTTCGGTGTCGGGAACCTTTCTGTGCATTTCCCGTTTTGCCGTCGCGACATCCGTCCTGGAGACCGGGTCGCCGCATTATCGACATGATGCGAGTGATTTGTGCCCCGCGGGGAGGGCAAACCTTGGAGTCGGAACTGTGAAGAGACTCGACATTCTCGACGGGATGCGTGGTTATTTCCTTGTCTTCATGCTGCTTAACCATCTCATTTTCGCCGGTGGCTATTGGCTCGTGGAGATCAACCACCGCCAACTGACCTTCGTGGAAGATGCTCAGGGTTTCGTATTCCTGTCGGGCCTTCTCGTCGGCATGGTCTATGCCCGTAGGATGCTGAAAAGCGGATATGAGGCCGGCCGAGACAAGATATGGGCGCGTGCGCTGGAACTGTATCGCTACGCGATGGGGATCATTCTGGTTGTTCTTCTGGCCCGCCTCTTGCTGCCTGGCGCAACCGCCATCTGGCAGAACTGGCTCGGCGAAACCCACCTCGACGACCCGCTCAGACTGGCTGCCATTGCGGCATTCCTGTTCCAGCCGACCTTCATGGATATCCTGCCGCAATATATCATCTATATGATCTTTGCGCCGATGCTGATCTGGCTCTGCATCACCAATCGCTGGACCATGGTGGCCATCGGGTCGCTGGTGGTCTGGATGGCCGGGCAGCTCGGCCTCCACCGGATAGTCACCTATCCAATCGACTCCTGGCTCGGCGCGCCCGACAGCGAAGGACTGAGGGTCAGCTTCAACCTGCTCGGCTGGCAGATTGTCTTCTTCTCCGGATTGATTGCCGGATCGCTGACGGCTGTCAACAAGATCGAGTGGCATAAGGTCTTCAGCCCCGAAAGGACGCTCATTCCCAAGGCCGCACTGACCATTCTCATCTTCTTCCTGCCTCTTCGCATCGCAACCGCCTATGACATGCTGCCCGGATTTGTGCTGGAGAAATTCGGCACTCTGGAAATCCGCGCCGATTTCGGTCCGGTTTACCTGATCAACTTCGCGGCGCTTGCCACGGGGATGGCATGGCTCCTGATCGCCGGCCCCCGACATCGAGACAGCCGCATTCGCAAGACGGCAAGCCTCGTCACCGCCGTATTCAGCTTTCGCTACCTGCAACTGCTCGGCCGTCACTCCCTGCAGGTCTATGTGTGGCACGTCCTCATTGTCTTCATGGTCTATTACATCGACGGCAAGACGCCGGAGTTCTCGCAGATCACCAAGACCGCGATCGCAGTATTTTGCGTGGCCCTGCTCAGCTTGCCGGCGCTCTACCGGGAACGCGAGAGATGGCTACCGTCACCGGCAACAGCGACGTAGGGCCGAGGACTGGTATTCTGAACAAAGAAAACGGGCGGTGGATTGATCCACCGCCCGTTTTCAATTGGGCCTTGGTGCGTTGCGCTTACTTGCAGTCCGCGCAGAAGCGCTGGATGCGGCGGCAGGCCTCCTCCAGCTTGTCGTTCGAGGTCGCGTAGGAGACGCGGAAGTTCGGGCCGAGGCCGAAGGACGAGCCGTGAACGGTCGCGACGCCTTCGGTGGCAAGCAGTTCCATCACGAAATCTTCGTCCGTCTCGATGACCTTGCCCGAGGGTGCCTTCTTGCCGATCAGCGCCGCGCAGGACGGATAGACGTAGAAGGCGCCTTCCGGCTTCGGGCAGACGAGGCCGTTCGCCTGGTTCAGCATCGAGACGACCAGATCGCGCCGTTCCTCGAAGGCCTTCTTGCTCATCGGAATGAAGTCCTGCGGACCGTTGAGCGCCTCGACGGCGGCCCACTGGGCGATCGAGCAGGCACCCGAGGTCTGCTGGCCCTGGATCATGTCCATCGCCTTGATGAGTTCGATCGGGCCGGCCGCATAGCCAATGCGCCAGCCGGTCATGGCATAGGCCTTGGAAACGCCGTTCATGGTGAGCGTGCGGTCGTAGAGGCCGGGCTCCACCTGGGCCGGGGTGTAGTAGACGAAATCACCGAACACCAGATGCTCGTACATGTCGTCCGTCAGCACCCAGACATGAGGATGCCTCATCAGCACATCGGTCAGCGCCTTGAGTTCGTCATAGCTGTAGGCGGCGCCCGACGGGTTGGAGGGCGAGTTGAACATGAACCACTTGGTCTTCGGCGTGATTGCCTTTTCGAGCTGATCGGCCGTCAGTTTGAAATTGTTCTCGATCGTCGTCTTGACGAAGACCGGCGTACCGCCGCAAAGCGCGATCATCTCCGGGTACGACACCCAGTACGGTGCCGGAATGACGACTTCATCCCCCGGATTGATCGTCGCCATGAAGGCATTGAAGAGAATCTGCTTTCCGCCCGTGCCGACGATCGTCTGGCTCGGCTTGTAGTCCAGCCCGTTCTCGCGCTTGAACTTGGCGGCAATCGCCTCGCGCAGCGGCTGGATGCCGGAAACCGGCGTGTACTTCGTCTCGCCACGCTGGATGGCGGCAATCGCCGCATCCTTGATGTTCTGGGGGGTGTCGAAATCCGGTTCGCCGACGGACAGCGAAATCACATCCTTGCCCTGGGCTTTGAGCTCCCGGGCCATCTGCGTGACGGCAATGGTCGCGGAAGGCTTGATGCGGGAAAGGGCGTCGGCGAGAAATGCCATGGTCATGGATCCTGAAGCTGTTGAACGGGGGAACCTAGTTCGAGCAAGGCTCCAGGTTCAAGCTCTATGGCGAAATCAGCCCTTTGTTTCAAGCGCAAACCGCCCCAGGCACCCGGGAACGACAATGTTTTCGGCATTTGAGGTTCGATTAGTGCCCGGGTAAGTCTTGATTGGTAGGATTGATTGCAGACAAAGGGCCGTTCCATCACTGCGAGCAAAGACGAATGCACACACACAGTATCTATAATAATATGGTTCGAGGCGATGACGGTGCATGGTCGACGGCCTACGGCCCCTTCGTCCTGAAGTCTGCTCTGCAGCCTGTCTTCCGGCGTTTGTCCGGCAGTGTATTCGACATCCACTCGTTCCAAGGGCTCGTGCGAGCCGACCGCAACGGTGAGCCCTTTACGCCGGCGCAGTTCTTTCCACTGGTCGATCCGGCGGACTTGCCGGAAATCGAAAGCCTGCTCCGCAGCATCCATATTCTCAATACCGGAATACTGCATCGCAGCCGCGCGCTGGCCTTCGTCAGCTTTAGTCCGTCGCTCTATCCCGATCCGGCAAGGTTGCGCCTCGAATTCGACCGCATTCGCCTTGCTGGACACGAAGCCGGCATTGAGCCGCGTCGCATCATCTGCGACATTTCCGGCGCTATCGCCGTTGACCCCGATGAACTTGCACGCAACGTCGAGCGCCTCCGCGAGGCGGGCTTCCGCATCTCGCTCTCCGACTATGGCGCTGGCGACACGGATATGGAACGGGTACGCACGCTTCGGCCCGACTTCGTCCGGTTGGATGGCGACTGGGTACGGGACTACATGCACAACGCCGCCGGCTTCGCCCTGCTCAAGGTCATCGTGCGGCAGTTGTCCGATACGGGAACCGAGACGATTTTCGAGCGCCTGGAAGAGACGTGGCAGGTCGATCTCTGTCAGGAGTTCGGCGTATCGCTGCTGCAGGGCTATGCCCTTGCCCGTCCGGAAATCGCGCCCACGAGCTTCAATGAGCGGTTTCCTGAAATGCTGTTGCCGTTGGCGCCGGAAAGGAAAGCTACTGCTTTTGCCGGCGTTACAGCGCCGGAGACCCGACCCCTTGATTCCGGCCCTCCCGATAGCACGCGCCCACGCCCAACCCGGGTCTTCGGAAAGCGTCTGGGCTAGGAGACTCGGTGCTGTTTGGAGACAACCCCAGGCCCTGCGAACACACGCTCTCTTGCCATATTATTGCCATGAGAAATACGCGCCATGGCCACAATTCGGTCCCCGAGAAGCCCACAAAGCAAGCGCAATATTCTCACGGTTTGAATTTCTTGTACCGAGGGTACCGGTCATGTTTATGGACAACGAGGAAGAGACCGTTCTGTCGAGGTTTCGCAAATCCCTAGCGACGGCACTTGTGGTGACCGCGGCGTTCCTTGCCTGTGCCTTCCTCGTGATATCCCTGACGACTGCGACCGCCCGCGCCGAGACTACCCATATCCCCGTGCCTCAACTGGCAGCATCGGTCACTCCCAGCGACCTGGACTTAGGCGGACCGTTCTCGCGATCGAACAATTCAGCTTCCCTCGTCGAGGCGTCCGGGTTGAACACCGATGCTGCCAGCGCCGTTTTCGGTCGCGAGAGGACAACGGACAGCAACCCGATTGCCGGCCAGATGGTCCGGGAGGCAGGTCTCGTTGCGACAAGTCCCATGAGTACCGCTTCGACCTCCACCACTGCGGAATTTCTTACCGGCGACGAGCGCGGCTTCGAGCTGCCCCGAGTCTCCGGCCTTGCTGACCGACGTATCGTCATGGGGATCATTATGGTCTGTTTCGCGGTGATGGCCGCCGCAGGGCTATCACTCGGGCGCCGCAGCCTGAAGGATATGATCCAGGCGGAGGACCGCCGCCGTGGGTTCTGAACCTCCCCGCAAGCGACCAGGCGTCTGGCAGCGCCTTGGCCCGCTGGAAAAGTTGATCGCTGTGGCGATTGCCGCCATCGGTCTGTGGGGGATCGTCCTCATTGGAGATGGGCTGCTACTCAAGACCAAGGCGTTGACCTCGGCGCTGCCTTCGCAGCGCAGTGCCCTGCTGACGGCAAGGGACGGGGCAGACATGGCCACACTCCATCCCCATGGGCAACCCACTCATTGACCTATTTCGCTTCGTCGCACCCGATGCTTGTCAATTGTCCGCATTTTCCCGAATATATCTTCGAACCGTGATGGTTTGTGCGGCCGAGGGAGGAAGTTCCGTGCCGAAAAGAGGATTTCCGAACAAGGTCGTGCTGCTGGCGCTGCTTGCGGTGACTACCGGCCCAGACCTGCCTTTCGGCAGCAGTGCATCCGCAGCAAACGAGTACCCCTCCCAGAAGGTGAATCTCCAGGTGACGGAAATCGCCACGGGCCTTGAAAACCCGTGGTCCGTCGAGATCCTTCCGGACGGCGGCTATATCGTCAGCGAACGTCCCGGTCTGCTCCGCATCATCCGCAACGGCCAGAAAGGCGAGCCAATCTCCGGGCTGCCGGAAATCTATACCGGTGGACAGGGCGGCTTGCTCGACATCGCGCTTGCGCCCGATTTCAAGGACAGCCGCAAGCTCTTCTTTACAGCCTCTATCCCCGGCTCCGGCGGACAGGGCACGGCGCTGTTCAGTGCCGTTCTCGACGAGGCTCAAAACCGCCTTGAAAAGCTCTCCAGGCTCTTTGAAATGAACCGCTTTACCGACACGGACCTGCATTTCGGGTCGCGCATCGCCATTGCCGCCGACGGCAGCCTTTTCTTCGGTATCGGCGAACGTGGCGAGATGGATCGCGCCCAGGACCCGAAAGACCATGCCGGCTCCATACTTCATATCAATGCCGATGGCAGTATTCCTTCCGACAATCCGTTTGTGGGCAGCGGCGCAGGCATGGCGGAGACCTGGTCCGTCGGTCACCGCAATCCGCAGGGCATCGTGATCGACCCGGCTGGTGGCCGGCTCTTCGTCGTCGAGCATGGCGCGCGCGGCGGTGACGAGGTAAACGAGCCGAAGGCGGGCAAGAATTACGGCTGGCCGATCATCGCTTACGGAAAGCACTATTCCGGCGCCGAGATCGGCATCGGGCAGGTAGCCGAAGGATTCGAGCAGCCGCTCCATTATTGGGATCCGTCGATCGCCCCCGGCGCAATCGACGTCTATCACGGCGCGATGTTCCCGGAATGGGAGGGCAATTTTCTTGTCGCAGCCCTGAAATATCAGCTACTTGCCCGCCTCGAACGGGACGAAAGCGGTGCGATTGTTCACGAAGAACGTATCTTCGAAGGAGAATTCGGGCGATTGCGCGACGTGAAGGTCGCGCCGGACGGCTCCGTTCTGCTCCTGACCGATGAAGAAGACGGGGCTCTTCTGAAGGTGACGCGCGCGCCCCCACCCTAGATCGGCTCAGCGCGGCCCGACCGCCGCCGAAAGCTCGAGCCCGCCGAAGTCATTGCCGTCAGAGGCGCCCTTGTATTGTCGATCAGCCTGGACAATTACATGTTTGATTAAGGTCAGACCGAGCAGCCGCTTGTACCGCAAGGCGTGAAGATCAGGCGGTTGCCGTCCTCCGCCCTGACCTCGACACCGGCAGGAAAGTGGAACCGCGTCGCCGAACACCCGCAACGACAATCCGGCTTGTCGAACGCAGATGCAGCTGCTAGCCCTCGCCTCTCCCGCCCTCGCACCGCAATCCGGACTTTCCAATGACTCGCATGCAGGCAAATCTGATACTGCTTCTCGCGGCCGCGATCTGGGGCGGCGGTTTCGTCGCCCAGTCGACGGCCATGCAGTACCTTGGCGCCAATTGGTTCAACGCATTGCGTTTCGGCCTTGCCTTCATCGTCGTGCTGCCCTTTGCCTGGCGTGAGGCGAGAAATGCGTCCGCGCCGCTGACAAGCCGGGATTGGGTCTCGTTCGTGGCGATCGGATTTTCGCTTCTGGCCGCACAGACGACCCAGCAGATCGGCATCAAGACGACAACCGTCACCAATGCTAGTTTCCTGACCGGCCTCTACGTCGTCTTCGTCCCCCTTATCGCGGTCTTCATTCTTCGCCGCCGTCCCCACTGGGTCGTCTGGCCGGCGGCATTCCTCACCCTCTTCGGTATCCTCCTCCTGAGCGGTGGCTCACTCTCCGGCTTGGGGGGAGGCGACCATCTGATCATTCTTTGCGCTGTCTTTATCGCGATACAGATCACGCTCACCCCGCTTGTCGTTGGCAAAAGCGGCCGCCCGCTCGCACTGGCGAGCGCACAATTCGCCGTTTGCGCGGTTGGCGCCTCGCTGGCTGGTGTCACGTTCGAACCGATCGACGGCGCGGCAGTCGCGCATGCGCTGCCTGAGATCCTTTATGCCGGCATCCTGTCTTCGGGAGTTGCCTTCGTGCTGCAGATCATAGGCCAGCGCTACACGACAGCCCCCCAGGCCGCGATCTTCCTGTCATCAGAAGCGGTCTTCGGTGCGGTCTTCGGCGCAATCCTGCTGAATGAGACCCTGCCGGGGATCGGATATGCCGGCTGCGCGCTGATGTTCAGCGCCATGCTGCTTGTCGAGCTGGTCCCCGAAATTGCCCGGCGCAGGACAAGCGCCGCCTGAAATCGCGCCCCTCAAGGATGAAGCCGTGTCTCGTTTGCTCTCGCCCGGAGACTCTTCGGCGAAGCATCGCTTGCGATGCAACGTGAGTCGAGGCGTCGTCCAGCAAGGCGGAACTTTCTGAAAAAAGCGCATAAAACCGTATGACGCCAATGCGTTGGACGGCACCGTTAGAAAACTTTCGCTTGCCAATCTTTCACAAACCAAGCACTCTTGCCGCGTTCGGGCAATTTTACGAGCACGGGAAGACCTTATAATTTCATGTGTGCCGGAGACGCAAAATATTCCGGGCAGCCTGATGGTGAAACGATTGGCTTGATCGTTTCCGCATCATCCGCTGCGGTAACAGAGGCCCCTTTCCTCACATTTCGAGAAATGCCTGCTACACACCCGTTGAGGGTAAACTTGCAATGCTGCCCTTCAGACATTGGGCAGAGAGAAAAGGACCTGACGCATGGCCGAGACTGGCATTGTAAAATTCTTCAATATCGACAAGGGCTTCGGCTTCATCAAGCCGGACAATGGTGGCGCTGACATCTTCGTGCATATTTCCGCTGTCCAGGCCTCCGGGCTGACGGGGCTGTCGGAAAACCAGAAAGTAAGCTTCGACACGGAGCCGGACCGTCGCGGTAAAGGCCCGAAGGCCGTCAACCTGCAGATCGCAGGCTGATCTTCGGAACGGCATTGGTATTCGCGTTGTGGCCCGGCATAACTGCCGGGTTTTTTTGTTCAGCTTACATTCACCTTGCGGCCCATAAATTGCCCCCATTGTCCGATAGACACGGCAATGTGAATCGCAGGCATAGGAAGGCAACGCCATGATCCAGTTCGCAAAAATCTCTCTACTGTCGGCCGCCATCGCTGCCGCGGCGGTGACCATCGCAAGCCCGGCGGTCGCTGATGAATATTATCGCCGTCATCGAAGCAACGATGCCCTGGTCTTTGGCGCCGTCGGTCTTGCCGCCGGCGTGATCGCAGGCACAGCCATTGCAAGCCAGCCTCGCTACGTCGAACGGCGCTATGTTGAGCGGCGCTATGTCGAACCTGTTCCGATCTACGAGGATCCTGAACCGGCATATATTGACGATTACCCACCGCCGCCGCCCCCGCGTCGGGCCCGTGCGTATGTGGCATACGATCTGGAGCCATGGACGCCCGAATGGTACCGCTATTGCTCGGACCGGTATCGCAGCTTCAATTCCCGCACCGGCACCTACACCGGCTACGATGGAATGTCGCATTTCTGCACTGCCGGCTGACGGCAAGAGCACTGGATGGGTACAGGATGCGTCGGATTTCCGGCGCGTCTTTTTTGTGGCCTGTCAGATCCCGCGCAGGAAGGGATTGTTGCGCCGCTCCTCGCCGATCCGGCCGCCAGGCCCGTGGCCGCAGATGAATCCGACGTCATCTCCGAGCGGCAATACCTTGTCGCGGATCGAATTCAGGAGCGTCTGGTGGTCGCCGCCCGGCAAATCGGTCCGCCCGATCGATCCGCTGAAGAGGACGTCACCGAGGTGAGCGAAATTCTGACTGCGGTTGAAGAAGATGACGTGACCGGGTGCGTGGCCGGGACAATGATAGACTTCAAAGACATGCTCGCCAAAGGAAACCTGATCGCCATCCTTGAGCCAGCGGTCCGGAACCACGTTGCGCACCCGCATTGGCACATTGAACATCAGCGCTTGTTTTTCCAGGTTCTTTAGCAGCGGCAGGTCATCCACGTGCGGGCCAATGATATTGAGACCGAGTGCTTCCCTCAGCTCATCGGCGCCGCCGGCATGATCGATGTGCCCATGGGTCAGCCAGATTTCCTTGAGGTTGATTCCGTTTTCCTTGGCCGTCTGTATGATGGCATCGACATCGCCGCCGGGGTCGATGACCACGCCTTCCTTCGTTTCCGAATCGAAAAGTATCGTGCAGTTCTGCTGGAAGGGTGTCACCGGAATAATCCCGGCCTGCAATTGTCCCATGACGTCCTCTGAAACCGTTAGCATCCTATGCGCGGAGGAAGACGCGCATACCATGTTTACAGCCGTTGGAAAATCAGTCTTGGCTACGAGGCTCAAGGGTTATCTGCAAATGTGGCGGCAGGCTGACATGGAGGATCAGCATGCACGCAATCGCCATTTTCACCGCAAGAACCGAAATCAGTACGGGGCGGAGAAGAGCCCGTGTGACATTGCTGCCCGTCTCATCGACATTGGCTGTCGCCATCTGGCCCCTCCCCCTTTACCCGGATCGCCATGCATGGATAACAACCGCGCCTTTCGCAAACCTTTCGGATGCGTCAGAAACTGTGCGAACGCCGGATTTTCGTTGGAGTTTAGGACGATATCCGCTTAGTTTTGGCGACGAATTCGAGATGCTGGCCGTACGGCGCCAGGCGCATGCATGGAAATCGCGGTCACAGCTCGGAAACAACACCTGGTCGATGTGAGGACGGCGCGCTGTCTCTTTGCAGCTTGCACCGCCATCGACCGAATGAAAGGAAATACAGCAGTGGCACGACAGTCTGCGGGTAAGGCTGCCAAAAAGGAACTTCCTGAAATGCCGGTCGTCGATGACAAGACGATCGATTTCGAGACCATCGAACTCCTCTTCTTCGCCTATCGCGACTTTGTTTCGGATCCGGATGCGATATTGGCCAAGATAGGCTATGGCCGCGCCCATCATCGCGTTGTCTATTTTGTCAGCCGCCGACCGGGAATGACCGTCGCCGACCTCTTGAACATCCTCCAGATTACCAAGCAGAGTCTGGCGCGCGTGTTGAAGGAACTGATCGATTCCGGCTATATCCGCCAGATCGCCGGGCCGGCTGATCGTCGGCAGCGCAGGCTCTATCCGACCCTTGCCGGCCGTGAACTGGCGCTTGCGCTGTCGGAACCGCAATCGCTTCGGATTTCCCGAGCGCTGGAGGGATTCGACCCCGAAATGCGCGCGGCGGTGAAGCACTTTCTCGAAGGCATGAGCCTGACGGAGCCGATGCCCCCATCAGTACCTTCCGGAGGCGAATGAAATGGCGAAGAAGCTGTACATTCCCGATGATGCGCCCCATTTGCTGGTGGTTGACGACGACACGCGCATTCGCGACCTGCTGCATCGCTATCTGACCGAACAGGGTTTCCGGATTACCGTCGCTGCAGACGCCGGCGAGGCCCGCCGCAAGCTCGAAGGTCTCAACTTCGACCTGCTTGTGCTCGACGTCATGATGCCGGGAGAGTCCGGTCTTTCGCTGACCCGGAGCCTTGCCGCCGAGAAGAAGATCCCCGTTATCCTGCTGACCGCCCGCTCAGAGGCGGAATCGCGCATCGCGGGCCTCGAGGCAGGCGCAGATGACTATCTCCCCAAGCCCTTCGATCCGCGAGAGTTGGTGCTGCGCATCAACAATATCCTCAAACGCAACACCATCGCCGACGCGCCCAAGATCGAGCAGATCATGTTCGGTCCCTATACCTTCTCGCTGTCCCGCAGGGAACTCAAGAAGGCCTCCGAACTGATCCGTCTGACCGACCGCGAGCAGGAGATCATGCTGCTGTTTGCCAGTCGTGCGGGCGACACAATTCCCCGCCATGAATTGATCGGCAACGATACAGAGGTGGGAGAACGCACCATCGATGTGCAGATCAACCGGCTCCGCCGCAAGATCGAGGACGACCCGGCCAATCCGGTTTGGCTTCAGACCGTCCGGGGCATAGGATATCGCCTCAGCATGGACTAGGCGCAGCCGTGCAGCCGTCGACGAGCGGTGGGACATGGCGTGGAAGCGAAGGAAAAGATGGTACTCTTTGACAGCATCCGGAGGGACCAGGACCGCCCTCCCGCCAACGGCTTGAAATGGTTTTCGCGCTGGCTGCGGCGCCAGTTGCCGACGGGGCTCTATGCGCGCTCCCTCCTGATCATCATCCTGCCTATGCTGATCCTGCAGACGGTGGTTGCCTTCGTCTTCATGGAGCGCCATTGGCAGATGGTGACGGAAAGACTGTCGGAAGGCGTTACGCGCGACATTTCCGCGATCATCGACCTCATCGAGCACTATCCGAGCGAGGCAGACTACCAGAATATTGTCCGCATAGCCCGCGAACGGCTGACCATGACGATCTCCCTGGAGCCTGGCGGCGAACTTCCGGCGCCACGCCCGAAGCCGTTCTTCTCCATCCTCGACCAGATCCTGAGCGACCAGATCGAGAGCCAGATCAATAGACCATTCTGGATCGACACCGTAGGCGACTCCCGGCTTGTCGAAATCCGCATAAAGCTCGCAGACAACATCCTGCGCATCTTCGCCCTGCGCAACCAGGCCTATGCTTCGAACACCCATATCTTCCTGGTCTGGATGGTCGCAACGGCGCTGGTACTCATCGTCATCTCCATCCTGTTCCTGCGAGGGCAAATCCGGCCAATCCTGTCGCTCGCCCAAGCCGCGGAGAGTTTCGGCAAAGGGCAGAAGGCTCCGGAGAACTTCAGTCCGCGCGGAGCAGACGAGGTACGTCGCGCAGGCCTTGCGTTCATCCTCATGCGCGAGCGTATCGAGCGACAGATGGAGCAGCGCACCGCCATGCTGACCGGCGTCAGCCACGACCTGCGCACGATCCTCACGCGCTTCAAGCTTCAACTGGCGCTTGCCGGCGACAATCCGGAACTGGAAAGCCTCAACAAGGATATCGAGGATATGCAGACCATGCTCGAGGGCTACATGGCCTTCGCGCGCGGCGAAGCGGAAGAAGACGTCGGCACGGTCAAGCTCGGCGAGCTCTTCGAAAAGCTCCGGAGTGATTTCGCGCTCCAAGGCAAGGAGATGTCCTACAGGATTGAAGGCGAGGACGAGATCAACGTGCGGCCGAATGCGTTCGCGCGCCTCGTCGGCAATCTTGCCTCCAACAGCAGCCGTTACGCGCACCGGCTGGAGATCAACGCGACGCACAGCGCCAAATGGCTGACCGTCACCTTCGACGACGATGGACCCGGCATCCCGAAGGAGCTGCGCGACGACGTCTTCAAGCCTTTCTTCCGGCTCGACGAGGTACGCAATCTCGATGCCTCAGGCACGGGCCTCGGGCTTGCGATCGCCCTCGATATCGCGCGCAGCCACGGTGGAAACATCACGCTTGGAGACAGCCCTCTCGGCGGCCTGCGCGCCACCATACGCATTCCGGCCTGAGGCGGCAGAGATCGCCCGAAATTCGTTTGTGATTTCAGGCACACGCTGCATCTGCAAGGTGCGATGGCGCCCGGCTACATCAGCTTCTTTCCGTTCGGCACGGAACGCTCGACACTGGCAAGGACGATGGCTGAGTCCTCGTCTTCGAAACCAAGCGTCAGAACCTCGGAGCGGAACGGCCCTATCTGCCGAGGCGGAAAATTGACGACCGCGAGCACCTGTCTGCCGACAAGCGTTTCGGCGGTGTAGTGCACGGTAATCTGTGCCGAGGATTTCTTAACCCCGATCTCGGGACCGAAGTCTATTTTGAGCTTGAACGCCGGCTTGCGCGCCTCAGGAAAGGGTTCGGCAGCAATGATCGTCCCGACGCGGATATCAACCTTCTCGAAATCGCCGTAGGTGATGACCTCGGGCAAGATATTCCGCTCGGTCATCCCGCCAGTTCCTCGGCCCGCACCCGCGCCGCTTCAATGGCGCGGTCAAAGAGTGGCTGCATTCCATCTTCGGCCATCAGAACGGCAAGCGCCGCGGCGGTTGTCCCTCCCGGCGATGTGACGTTCTGGCGAAGCCGTGAAGCGTCGTCGGGAGACTGGTGAAGCAATTCACCAGCCCCCGCGACGGTCTCCCGTGCGAGACGCATGGCGAGGTCCGCCGGCAGGCCCGCTTTGC
Source organism: Rhizobium sp. (assembly GCA_003527225.1). Next base: position 38,900 of record DPXQ01000077.1, on the reverse strand, counting down.
GGCCTGCCTCAGCCATGCATTCGACGAGATAGAAGACGTAGGCCGGGCCACTGCCCGACAGTGCCGTCACGGCATTGATGTCTGCCTCGGACGCAACCCATTCGACCGGGCCGGAAACCTTGAGCAGGTCGTGCACGATATCGCGCTGCGCCCCACTGACCCTGGCATTGGCAAATGCACCGGTTACGCCGCGTCCGATCATCGCCGGCGTATTCGGCATGGCCCGCACCATAGCCGCCTGCCCGAGATGGCCCTCCATGAAGGAAAGGGTCGTGCCGGCAGCGACGGAAACGACGACCGTATCACGCCCCACCAACGGCTTGAGGGGCGGCAAAACCGACCCCATGACCTGCGGCTTGACCGCAAGGAACAGAATTCCCGCCTCAAGCCCCTGCGGAACATCCTTGGTGTAGCGCGCGCCCGCCTCGGCAATCCGCGCCATCATGGCCTCTGATGGGCCCGGATCGATAACCGTCACGGAAGAACCAGGCACGCCGCTCTTCAGCCAGCCCGAAAGCATGGCACCGCCCATATTGCCAGCACCGACAAGGACGATGTGACGGGTTGCCGACGCCGTCATGATCAGGCCTCCCCGGCCGTTTCGAACAGAACCGCATCCATGGCGCTCTTGGCGTCCATGCCGGACCATACGACGAACTGGAAGGCCTGGAAATAAGCTTCGCAAGCATCGACCGCGCTCGACAGCAGAACCTCAACCTGACGATTGGTCGGCTCCGCGCCCCCCGCGAGAAGCAGCGACTGGCGGAAGATGATCACGTCCTCCTGCCGCCAAAGATCGAAGTGGCCCATCAGAACCTGGCCATTGATGTAGGACAGAAGGCGGATGACCTCGTTCACCCGGGTCTCCGGGACCCGGATGTCGAAGGCGCTGGCAAGATGCAGGGCTTCGAACTCCTCCATCCATGAAAACGAAACATGATAGTCTGCCCACCGCCCTTCGACCGTCATGGCGATCTCGTCCTCGCCAGACCGCTCGAACGACCAGTCGTTGTTGGCCGCGACGAACTCGATCATGTCGACCGGGTTGGACTGACGCTCAAATTCAATTTCCATAAGGCTCATGCAGCACCTTCTTGACCGGATTGAATGCGACAATTCGCGTGACGACACATACGAACAGACACGATTTTACCGGGAACAACACTGGGAATGATTCCCTAAGAACCGTCAGGACAACACATCCACCCTGTCCGAAACTTGCGACGGTCCGTTTCGAATCATCATTTAAAATCAGTGTATAACGGCGAAGACCAAGCACCAGCCCAGAATTGATATTTGCGCTACAGGCCTGTGGACAGCCGTTGCGGCACAATCTCCGCAAGCGAGCTTAACCGACTCTGGCAATTGGCTTTTTAGGCTCCGCCGGCATGTGGAAAATCATTGGGATTATTTTGGCTCGAACGGCCTTGCCGCTGCGGGCGGTCCGATGAACCGCAAGGGCGACCCGCCAGGAGCACCAGCGCTGAAGAGATTCGCCGCCGAATCCGGCAAAGTCGTCAGACCTCGGGGATTCGACGGCGAATTGTCACGCAATCACGCATGAAAGAGAGACTATTTGCCCTTTGCGCCCAGGCGCGCTTCAAGCGCCGCGATTCTCTTGAGCAGCGCATCGTTTTCCTCGCGCGCCTTCGCGGCCATTTCCCGTACCGCTTCGAATTCCTCGCGCTTTACCACGTCCATGCTGTTGAGCCATCGTTCGGCCTGGGCGTTGAAAGCCGTTTCCATTTCCTTCCGGACGCCCTGGGCAGCACCTGCGGCGTCCGTCATCAGCTTTGCGAATTCATCCAGAACACGGTTCGGTCCGGTGGACATGATTTGGGCTCCCTTTTGTGTTCGACACCGCTCTGCGGCATCGTTGATGGCGCGATTTCAGGTAGGCATTTGCCGGGGGTGATGCAAGGCAATTTCATACCGCAGGTCCGCCGTCCCGGTCCATGGCGACAAGATTGCATCTTGACCGTCCCGTATTGGGACGCCATTTTCCGCCAACATTCATGAAGGTGCAACCGTGCAATCAGCCACCGCCCTCCTCGCCATCTTGTCCTTTCCGGCCATTGATCCGGTGGCGATCTCGATTGGTCCCCTCGCCATCCATTGGTATGGTCTCGCCTATGTGGCCGGGATCATGCTCGGCTGGCTGGTGGCGCGCCGCATGCTCGCGAACAATACCCTTTGGCCGAACGACGCGCCGCCTTGCACCCGCGCCCATCTGGACGATTTCTTAGTCTGGGTGGCCCTCGGCATCGTGCTGGGCGGTCGTATCGGCTACATCCTGTTCTACGATCTGCCGTCGGTTCTGGCGGAGCCCATCCGCGCGGTTCAGATCTGGAATGGCGGCATGTCGTTCCATGGCGGCTTCGTCGGTGCGACGCTCGCCATGGTGTTCTTCGCGCGTCGTCATGCCATTCCGCTCTGGAGCCTGTTCGACATCGTCGCAAGCGTTGCTCCCATCGGAATCTTCTTCGGGCGGATCGCCAATTTCGTAAACGGCGAATTGTGGGGGCGCGTAACCGACGTTCCATGGGCCATGATCTTTCCGACCGGGGGGCCGATGCCCCGCCATCCGAGCCAGCTCTATGAAGCCTGCCTGGAAGGCCTACTACTCTTCATACTGCTGCAGATCCTCATCCGCTCTTTCAGGGCTTTCAGATCGCCGGGACTGGTGACGGGGAGCTTCGTTGCGCTCTATGCGCTTGCCCGCATTTTCGTCGAATTCTTCCGTGAACCTGATGTGCAGGTTGGGTATCTTGCCGGCAACTGGCTGACGATGGGCATGGTCCTGTCGCTGCCCATGCTCGCGGCCGGGCTCTGGGCGATCCTTCGCGCGCGCAAGACCGACAGTCGCGCCAAGTGAAGCTGAACCGATGAGGCATCGATCGTGACCACTGCGCTTGCCAGCAAGATCAAATCGCTCATTCGCGCCAACGGGCCGATCAGCGTCACCGATTATTTCGCGCTATGCCTTGCCGATCCGGAGCACGGCTACTATCGCACCCGCAATCCCTTCGGGCGCGCCGGCGATTTCATCACCGCGCCGGAAATCAGCCAGCTCTTCGGCGAGATGGTGGGGATATTCATGGTGCATGCCTGGCAGCGCCACGGAGAACCGGATCTGGTCCGCCTGACCGAAATCGGCCCCGGACGTGGCACCATGATGGCAGACATGCTGCGCGTGATATCCCGCATCGCCCCGGCCCTTTACGAGGCGGCGAGCGTCCACCTCGTGGAAACCAGCCCGCGCCTCCAGGATGTCCAGCGCCAGACCCTTCTTGCCCATGAAGGCAAGGTGGAATGGCATTCGGGCTTCGACGAGATGCCTGATGGTTTCACCCTGATTGCGGCAAACGAACTCTTCGACGCCATACCCATCCGCCAGTTTGTGAAGACTCCGACAGGATTTCGCGAACGTATGGTCGGTCTCGATGCGGACGACGACCTGGCATTTTCCGTTGGTGTATCGAGCCTCGATCCCACCCTCCTGCCGACGCTGGAAGGCCCCGTTCCCGACGGCACGGTCTTCGAGATCGCACCGGCACGTCAGGCAGTCCTGCTGACCATGTGCGAGCGACTCCGCGCTTTTGGCGGATCCGCGCTCATCATCGACTACGGCCACATGGTGACCAGCTACGGCGACACGCTGCAGGCGGTCCGTTCCCATGAATTCGACCCGCCACTGGCCAATCCGGGTCTTGCGGACCTCACGAGCCACGTCGACTTCGAGGAGCTTGCGAAAACCGCCGAGGCAGCGGGCGGGCGTGTCAATGGCTGCATGCATCAGGGCGATTTCTTGGTCGGCCTCGGGATCGAGCAGCGCGCAGCTGCTCTCGGGCGGGGTAAGGACCAGAAAGTCCAGCAGGAAATCGTAGAGGCGGTCGAGCGGCTGGCGGGGGCCGGCGAAGGCCGAATGGGCGAGCTGTTCAAAGTACTTGCGCTCTCCAGCCCGGCCGTAGCGCTCCAGCCCTTCAAGCCGGCGGATTGACAGACGGCTTGGCCATGGGCCACCATCGCGCCGGTCATCGTCACGCCGCCAACATCGTTTTCGCTCAGCAGAGTGGGCGGAAGAACAGCAAGCACCCCTCACCAAATCGCGGACACGAAACAGGCAATGCAGGATCAAGCTTCACCAGAGCCGATCGAAAGCCCTCTCCTCGCAGGCAACGGCGAAGGCCGATTTCGGCATGGTTTCTTTACCCGCAAGGGCGGCGTGTCAGAGGGCATTTACCAGGGACTGAACGTTGGCCTCGGCTCGAACGACACGCCCGAGCGCGTCCATGAAAACCGCAGCCGCGTGAGCCGATGGTTCGGTCTTCCACCGGAACGGCTCGCGACCGTGCACCAGATCCATTCACCGGACGTGATCATAGTGGACAAGGATCATGACGGCGCCCGGCCGCAGGCCGACGCAATGGTGACGTCGGTACCAGGCATCATCCTGGGCGTTCTATCGGCAGACTGCGGTCCCATTCTCTTCGCTGATCCGGAAAACAGCGTGATTGGCGCCGCTCACGCCGGATGGAAAGGCGCGCTTGCGGGCGTGCTCGAAAATACTGTGGCCGCGATGGAGACCCTCGGTGCCCGCCGCGAAAATATCCTCGCCTGCCTTGGCCCTTCGATCAGCGGCACGAACTACGAGGTCGGCCCGGAATTCGTCACCCGTTTCCTCGACCAGAACCCCGCATACGAGGTCTTTTTCACGCCGTCGTCAAAGGACGGTCATGCGATGTTCGACCTGCAGGCACTGACGCTCAAACGTCTGGCGGATGCAGGTCTGCGCGCCGAAAGCCTGGGCCTTTGCACCTACGCCGAGCCCGAGATATTTTTTTCCTACCGCCGCACCACCCATGCCGGAGAACCGGACTACGGGCGGCAGATTTCCGCTATTGCCATTACGGAGGACTGACATGGCGCTGCATTTCGACGCAAGCGAATTCTCCGCCCGGCTGGAGCGGCTGACGGCCAGGATGGCTGAGGAGAAGCTAGACGCCCTGCTGCTTTTTGCCCAGGAAAGCATGTACTGGCTGACGGGCTATGACACCTTCGGCTATTGCTTCTTCCAGACGCTCGTGGTCAAGGCCGACGGCTCCATGACGCTTCTGACGCGCTCGGCAGACCTGCGCCAGGCACGCCATACGTCGAATATCGAGAACGTGATCATCTGGGTCGACAGGGTCAACGCCGATCCAACCGTGGATCTGCGCAATCTCTTGAGCGAGATGGATCTGCTCGGCTGCCGCATCGGTGTCGAATACGACACCCATGGCATGACGGGCCGCGTCGCCCGGCTGCTCGACAATCAGCTGACGAGTTTCGGCCAGATCGTCGACGCCTCCTATCTCGTCAGCGCCTTGCGGCTGGTCAAGAGCCCTGCCGAGGTCGCTTATGTCGAGCGCGCGGCGGCCCTTGCCGACGACGCCCTTGACGCGGCTCTTCCGCTCATTCACGCAGGCGGCAGCGAGGCGGCGATCCTCGCCGCCATGCAAGGCGCGGTCTTCTCCGGCGGCGGCGATTATCCGGCAAACGAATTCATCATCGGCTCGGGCCCCGACGCACTTCTCTGCCGTTACAAGGCCGGACGCCGCACGCTGTCGGCAAACGATCAGTTGACCCTCGAATGGGCCGGGGCGAGCGCGCATTACCATGCCGCGATGATGCGCACGGTGGTGATCGGAGACCCCTCACCGCGCCACCGCGAGCTCTATGCCGCTTGCCATGAAACCATCAAGGAGATCGAGGCCGTGCTGCGCCCGGGTCATACCTTCGGCGACGTGTTCGATACCCATGCGCGCATCATGGACGAACGCGGCCTGACGCGCCATCGCCTCAATGCCTGCGGTTATTCGCTCGGCGCGCGGTTCTCTCCGTCATGGATGGAGCACCAGATGTTCCACGTCGGCAATCCGCAGGAAATCCTGCCCGGCATGTCGCTCTTCGTGCACATGATCATCATGGATTCCGAGAGAGAAACCGCCATGACGCTCGGACATACCTATCTGACGACGGTCGAGGAACCGAGAGCGCTCTCCAGGCATCCGCTTGACCTGATCGTCCGCTAGGGCCGATCGACATTCAGGATTTGACAGGAAGCCCACCGGGAATTCATAACATTCAGCGGAGGATCGGCGGCGCCGGAAGGGGAAGGACGAGATAGCGGATGAGATTTTTCGGACTGGCATCAACGATCCTGATCCTGGCACTCTCCCTGTCCGCCTGCAACACAACCGATGCGCTCACGCCCCAGGTCGATGTCGGCGGGGGCACGCAGTCAGCCACCAGCGGCTCTCTCACCCAGTCAGATCTCGACCAGATGGCAGACTCGGGCGAAGGGCAAGTGCAATCCTCTTCCCTCCCACAGCCGGGCTACGTATCGCCGCCGCAAAATACGCTCGAGGCGCAGGCCCAAGCTCTTGCGGCTGGCAACCAGCCCATGCAGCCGCCGCCACCGATCCAGCAAGCTTCTCAGCCGCAGGCATCCCGGCAACCCACGCAGGAGACCGCGGCGCTGCCCGCGTCAAATGGAGATACTGTCCGCTTCCTGCCGATTATCGGCGCGCCCGTTCAGGCGGTCACGCCCCTCTCCCGGCAGCTCGGCGCAGAAGCCCGCGCGAATGGCCTGACGATAAAGAGCTCAAACGACGCCGCAAGCGATCATATTCTAAAGGGTTATTTCTCGGCCTTTGGCGAGGGCGGTCAAGTGACCGTTGTCTACGTCTGGGACATTCTCGACGCCAACGGCAGCCGACTGCATCGTATTCAGGGACAGGAAGTGGTACGTTCAAATGCGAGCGATCCTTGGGCCGGCGTCCCCGCCTCCCTCATGCAGCAGATAGCGACCAAGACCATCGCAGAGTACCTTGGCTGGCGGCGCGGCGAACGTGGCTGACCGGCAGCAGTCACAAACTTTTCATTAAAAAAAAGCCCATTACGGCCAAGGCTCTTGCATTCGAGTTCAAGGACGCTAAAAGGCGCCAATCAGCATGACAATAGGCGGGCCAAAATGAAGGTTTTCGCAGGTAATTCGAACCGGCAATTGGCCGAGGCAATCTGCAATTATCTAAACGTTCCTCTCGGGAAAGCCACCGTTCGGCGGTTCGCGGATCAGGAAATTTTCGTCGAAATCCAGGAAAACGTGCGCGGCGAGGATGTCTTCGTCGTCCAGTCGACTTCGTTTCCCGCCAATGACCACCTGATGGAACTGCTGATCATGATCGACGCCTTCCGTCGCTCGTCAGCCCGCCGCATCACCGCCGTGCTTCCCTATTTCGGATATGCCCGCCAGGATCGGAAGCCCGGTCCGCGCACGCCGATCTCGGCCAAGCTTGTCTCCAACCTGATCACCGAGGCCGGCGCCGACCGCGTGCTGACCCTCGACCTGCATGCAGGCCAGATCCAGGGCTTCTTCGACATTCCCACCGACAACCTTTACGCCGTGCCGCTTCTGGCCCGCGACGTGAAGGAACGCTACGATACGAAGAACGTCATGGTCGTATCGCCCGACGTCGGCGGCGTGGTGCGCGCCCGATCGCTCGCCAAGCGGCTGGACTGTCTGCTGGCCATCGTCGACAAGCGCCGCGATCGTCCGGGTGAATCTGAAGTCATGAACGTCATCGGCGACGTCACCGGCAAGGACTGCATCCTGATCGACGATATCGTCGACTCTGGCGGCACCCTCTGCAACGCCGCCGAAGCCCTGCTGAAGCACGGTGCCACAAGCGTCACCGCCTATATCACCCACGGGGTGCTTTCCGGCGGCGCCGTCACCCGCGTCGCGTCGTCCAAACTGCGCGAGCTGGTCATTACCGACTCGATCCAGCCGACGACGGCAGTCCAGTCGGCTCATAACATCCGCGTTCTCACGACCGCCAACCTGCTTGGCGAGGCGATCAACCGCACCAGCGCGGAAGAATCGGTCTCGAGCCTCTTCGACTAAAGCATTTCGAAAGCACCCGCCGGTCGCAGTTCGCCGATAGCAGCACTCGTCGGCGACGACCTGCATTGTGCACGGACATCTGCTGTTGCGGTGCCTGCCACATTCAGTCGTGGCATCGCGGCTCACTTAAGATTACCGTAAACAATTTCCGCGACACTCCCGGGGATTTTAGTCCCGCCGGAGGAGCGTTTTTTATGTCACGAAACAATTTGGGGCCAGTCAGGACAGGCGTCCTGTCGTCGGTCAAAGCCAAGTTCGCAAGCCTTGTCGTTGGCGCGACACTGGTATCTTGCCTCTCGGTCGGCATCTTGAGTTATCAGGTAGGCAAGAACGGGCTAATCGAAGCGAGCAAATTGCGCCTCGAGTCTGTTGCCAGCAACCAGTCCAAGGACTTGGGCTCCTATATCAGCCGCGTCGGCCAGTCGCTCGCGGAACTCGCACAGAATACGGCAATCGGTGAGGCCACCGATACGATGGTCAACATCATTCCCATCGAGGCAGAGAACATCAAGAAGGTCTTCCAGCCCGACGGCACCATGGCCGAAGAACGTGCCGCTATCGATGGCGCCAAGGAAAAGCTTCTCTATGGCGTGCGTCACGCAGGCATCCACGGCACCCTGTCCAGCGCCTGGAAGAACACGAGTGCAAGCGACATCCTGATCGCCGATAACAATGGCACCATTGTTTACTCTGTCACCAAGGGTCAGGAATTCCTCACGAATATCAATGACCCGCAGAATGCCCCGCTGAAGGAGATTGTCGATCGCGCGAATGCCGGCAAGCTGGACGAGGTTCAGATGTCCGGGTTCAATGACTATTCCTACGAGAGCGACACGCCATCAGCGCTTATCGCCCAGCCACTGGCCGTCTCGGTCTGGGGCGAAACAGTGAAAAAGGGCGTGATCATCGTTCGCATATCGGCGAAGAAGCTTTCCGCCATGCTGACGCCAGACGGCCTTGGCACCTCCATCGATGATGCCTTCCTGCTCAGCGACGGCGGCGCTGTGCGCGCCGGTACGGTGTCTGGCGGCAAGGATGCAGGCGTGGCGCCCGAACTAACTGCGGCCGCAGCAACAGGGATCGCGGGTTCGACATTCGCAACCTCCGGCGATCACACCTCCTTCTATTCATTCCTGCCGGTCACGCTGTTCGGGCAGAAGCATCTGCTGGTCATCGGCCAGGCAGAAGCAAAGGTTCTGTCCTCTGCCAACGAGCTGGCATGGTGGGCCTTCCTTGCCACCCTCGCAGTGCTTGTCGCCATGGGTGGTATCGGCATGCTCGTCTCTTCTGGCCTTACCCGCCCGCTGACCGACCTCGCCAACCTGATGAACCGCCTCAACCAGGGTGACAAGGATATCGACATCACCGCCACCAGCCGGAAAGACGAAATCGGCACCATGGCGCGCGCCCTGGAATCCTTCCGCCAGAACGCTCTGGAGAAGGAGCGCATGGAGACGGACGCTGTTGAGCGCAACGAGCAGATGGATGAGGAGCGCCGCCAGCGCGAAACCGAAAAAGCCCGCAGCGCCAAGGAGCTGGAAGACGCAGTCTCGGCGCTGGCGACCGGCCTGCAGAACCTGTCCAGCGGCAAGCTGAACCAGCGGATCGACACACCCTTCGTGCCCTCGCTCGACCATCTGCGCATCGACTTCAACCAGTCCGTGGAAAGGCTCGAGGAAACGATCGGCACCATCAGTGCAAGCGCCGACACCATTCGCGGCGGGTCTGCCGATCTGAAGAGCGCCTCGGAGAATCTCGCCCACCGCACCGAACGCCAGGCGGCTTCCCTCGAGGAAGCAGCAGCAGCCCTCGGCGAGATGACCGGTTCGGTGAACGACGCGCTGAAGCGTTGCGAAACCGCTGTTCAAGTCGCCGCCGAGACCCTTTCCGGCGCCAAGACCTCGTCCACTGTGGTGAACGATGCAATCGTAGCGATGGAGCGTATCGAAAGTTCCTCGTCAAAGATCCGCCAGATCATCGATGTGATCGACCAGATCGCCTTCCAGACCAACCTCCTGGCGCTCAATGCCGGGGTCGAGGCTGCCCGCGCGGGCGATGCCGGCAAGGGTTTTGCCGTCGTGGCCCAGGAAGTGCGCGAATTGGCGCAGAAGTCTTCCGGCGCCGCGCGTGACATCAGCCAGCTGATCAACACCTCGACAGCCGATGTCGAGGGTGGCGTGGCGCTCGTCCTGAAGACCGGGGAGAGCCTGCATCTGATCGAGGGCAACATCGCCGCGATCAACGACCATATCGGGGCGATCGCCACCGCTTCGCGCGAGCAGTCGACCCGTCTCGGGGAAATCAACGCCTCGGTCAACGATCTCGACCAGGTCACCCAGCAAAACGCAGCCATGGTCGAGGAAACCACAGCCGCGGCCTTCGCTCTCGCGAACGAGGCCGACGGCCTGACCCAGCAGGTAAGCAGCTTCTCGATCGGCCGCGCTTCGGCACCGGCTGCGCGCCGCGCCGCCTGAGACAAAGCAGCCACCCATCGAGGGTCCCGCGGAGCTCATGCTTCGCGGGACTTTTTTCTCGCCTATGGGGAAGGCGCCGCCGCAACCGCCGGAATGGCGCAGGCCTCGCCGCCGGCAAATAGCCGCGAGCGTGTCAGGAAGCGGCGCTCACGTCCGTTGTCGAGCGAGAACATACCCCCTCGCCCCGGCACCACGTCGATGATCAGCTGCGTGTGCTTCCAGACCTCGAACTGCGAGCCGCTGATATAGACCGGCACGCCGCCGATCTCTCCGAGCTTCACGTCGGTCTCGCCGACCCGGTACTCGGCAGTCGGGTAGCACATCGGCGACGAGCCGTCGCAGCAGCCGCCGGACTGGTGGAACAGGATGTCGGGATGATCCGACTGGATCTCCCGGATGAAGTCGAGTGCGGCCTGCGTGGCGATCACGCGCGGCTGTGTCGGATTGGTCTCGTCGATCATACGTTGTTCCTCCTTCCCGCAACGACAATCCCTCCCCCTGCCAGGGCGGAGAGAGGGACGGCAAGAGGCTGATACGAGGGCAACAAGCTTCTTTCCTGTCAAGATGGTCGGATCAGAAGAATCCGAGCGCCTTCGGGCTGTAGGAAACCAGCATGTTCTTGGTTTTCTGGTAGTGGTCGAGCATCATCTTGTGGGTTTCTCGACCAATGCCAGACTGCTTGTAGCCACCGAACGCGGCGTGCGCCGGATAGGCGTGATAGCAATTGGTCCAGACGCGGCCGGCCTGGATGTCGCGACCGAAATTGTAGCAGCGATTGGCGTCGCGGCTCCACACGCCGGAGCCGAGGCCATAGAGCGTGTCATTGGCGATCTCGAGCGCTTCGGCATCGTCCTTGAAGGTCGTGACCGACACCACCGGTCCGAAGATTTCCTCCTGGAAGACGCGCATCTTGTTGTGGCCCTTGAACACCGTCGGCTTCACGTAATAGCCGCCGGCCAGATCGCCGGAGAGGTTGTTGCGTTCGCCGCCGATCAGCACTTCGGCGCCTTCCTGGCGGCCGATATCCATGTAGGACAGGATCTTTTCCAGCTGTTCGCTGGACGCCTGGGCGCCGATCATGGTCGACATGTCGAGCGGATCGCCCTGCTTGATGGCGGCTACGCGCGCAAGCGCCTTTTCCATGAAGCGGTCATAGATCTTCTCGTGCACCAGTGCGCGGCTCGGGCAGGTGCAGACCTCGCCCTGGTTGAGCGCGAACATGGCAAAGCCTTCCAGCGCCTTGTCGAGATAGTCGTCGTCCTCGCGCATCACGTCTTCGAAGAAGATGTTCGGCGACTTGCCGCCGAGTTCGAGCGTGACCGGAATGAGGTTCTGGCTGGCATACTGCATGATCAGCCGGCCGGTCGAGGNNACACCCGGCGGCAGCAGGTCGGCGATCAGTTCAGCCAGCACCAGGATAGAGGCCGGGGTCTGCTCGGCCGGCTTCAACACGACACAATTGCCGGCGGCGAGTGCCGGAGCCACCTTCCAGGCAGCCATCAGAATTGGGAAGTTCCACGGAATGATCTGGCCGACGACGCCGAGCGGCTCATGGAAATGGTAGGCGATCGTGTCGTGGTCGACTTCGCCGATCGTGCCTTCCTGGGCGCGAATGCAGGCGGCGAAATAACGGAAATGGTCTATGGCCAGTGGAATGTCGGCCGCCATGGTTTCGCGCAATGGCTTGCCGTTGTCCCAGGTCTCGGCACGCGCCAGCAGTTCGAGGTTGTCCTCCATCCGCTGCGCCACCTTCATCAGGATGTTGGAGCGCTCGGTAGTCGATGTCCGGCCCCATTTGTCCTTGGCGGCGTGCGCGGCGTCGAGCGCCAGATTGATGTCCTGTTCGTCTGAGCGGGCAACCTCGCAGAGCTTGCCGCCGGTCACCGGCGTGGTGTTGTCGAAGTAGCGGCCATTGACCGGTTCGACCCACTGGCCGCCGATGAAATTGCCGTAGCGGAGCTTGAACGGCGTCTTGCTCGTGGTCTGCACCTGAATATTCATGCTGTCATCCTCCCTGGGAAAGGTCCCTCCAACGGACCTGTGCGAGGATGATTGCGGGGAACGGCCGGCGGCGATAGAGAGGCGAAGTCATACCGCAGCGCACACTGTTTCACGAATGCGACAGATAAGGGCAAGCGGCCTATTGTAGGGAAAAACGCTTGATCTTGCGATGAAGGGTCGCCCGGCTGATGCCGAGAATCTGCGCGGCCTGCGAGACATTGCCATTGGTGCGCGTCAAGGCGCGCCGCAGCGCCGCCCGCTCCGCGTCGTCCAGATCGGAGCTCGCATCACCCCGGCTCTCAAGCAGGGCGTCGGCCGCCGGAAGCCCCTGGGCGATCCGCTGGTCGTCGAGCTTGAGGGCGGCGCGCGCGGCCTTCGTCGCCCCGAGGATCAGGTCGTCATAGTCCACGGCGATGAGGGCCGCGGTCGCCGCATGGGCGGTCGGCACCATGATGATGCGCGCGCCCGGAAAGGCCTGGCGGAAAAGCGTTGCCTCGACCCGCGAGGCGACGTCGCGCACCGCCTGCGACAGGATCGCCAGCGTCATATCGGTGACATCGCTCCGGCAGGTGGAAATGTCGAGAGCGGCCGCCACCCGACCCATATGGTCGCGGATCGGCGCCGTGGCGCAGCTCAACTCGATGTTGGAGCTGAGGAAATGCTGTTCCCGGTGGATGATGACGGCGCGCTCGTCGGCCAGCGCCGTGCCGATGCCGTTGGTGCCGACGCTCGCCTCGCTCCAGACATTCTGCTGCCATAGACCCAGTTCGCGGAAGTCAGCGTCGTCGCCGGCGGATCCCCGCCGATCGAGGACGATCCCGTCGCGGTCGGACAGCACGATGCAGCAACCGGAGCGCCCGATCGTCTGATGCAGACGGTCCACCTCGTCGCTGCACGCAAGGACCAGATGCTCCATGCGCTCGCGTGCGGATCGGAACACCGCATCCTCGACCTGAACCGGCCTGCGACCCTCTTCGGGGGCCAGTTGATGGAGGTTGAGGCAGCGCCGCCACGATGCGGCAATCGGCGAACTCGCCGCCGCGGAACTCTGCGACGCGGTCGCGTAGACGAGATCAGAATGGTTGGATGGCTGGCGCATCGGCTCCTCCCAAAGCGATAATGCCTACGTCACAGGATTCTTTCAATGACGATGGACCAAAACAAGGAGCATCGCATCGTCGTGGTGCAGACTGTCGCAGATGTGCGACACCTTCACTGACAAGCTGCCGGCTGGTGCCGAAAAAGCGTCTGATGGCCGGGCGAAAGGTCGCTTGCGCGCGCCCTTGCGACGAAAACTCCCGACAAAGCTTGCCTTTCCGGCACTTCTGTTCTATAGCGCGCCGGTCCGTGTAGACACCCTTGGAGGCAACGCGGATGAGGTTCTTTCGGGAACCTCCGGTTTCGACGAGCGTCGCTGACGCGCGCTTGCGAGACTCTCCATATAATCTCGAAAGGTAAAACCATGAGCCACACATCTTATGAGCTCAAGGCCGAGGCACGCGAACGGGTTGGTAAGGGGTCCTCCCGTGAACTTCGCCGCAACGGTTTGATTCCCGCTGTCATTTATGGTGACAAGCAGGCCCCTATCGCCATCTCGCTCGATACCAATGCGGTGACGAAGCGCATTCACGCCGGCGGTTTCATGACCACCGTCGCGACGATCGACCTGAACAGCGAAAAGATCAAGGTCCTCCCCAAGGACTACCAGCTTGATCCGGTCCGCGATTTCACGATGCATGTCGACTTCCTGCGCGTTTCCGCAAACAGCAAGGTCGTCGTCCAGGTTCCGGTTCACTTCGTCAATGAAGACAAGTCGGCCGTGAAGATCGGTGGCGTCTTGAACATCGTCCGTCACGAAGTCGAGCTTCACTGCCCGGCCGGTGCCATCCCGGAATTCATCACGGTCGATCTCGCGGGTCACAAGATCGGCGACAGCCTGCACATCTCGCATGTCAAGCTGCCGTCTGGCGTGACCCCGGTCATCACCGACCGCGACTTCACGATCGCGACGATCGTCGCTCCAGCTGGCGGCCTCGCCGAAGAAGGCGAAGCAGAAGCCTGATACAATACGGCAGCATTGTTGCCCCATGAGGATCCCGCTTCCGAAGGAGGCGGGATTTTTCGTGTTCGCACGCAGGCTCACGAAAGCAATCACCAAAGCTATGAAATGTTTCTTTATCCGCTTTAGCGACATTTAATAATTGCATGACACGCTTCCATGTCGAAATATCGTTTGGGGAGCGCGAGACATTGGCCGAGATGACGCCAGATCAGCATTCTGCCGGTTTCATCGTGCCATGAGCCGATCCGTAGAGAGCCGGTTTCTCACGATCATCGCGGTTGCCGTCGTCATTCTCGTGGTTCCGCTTCTGGTCCTTTTCCTGGCGCTTTCTTCCGAGCGCTCGGAAAGGGAACTGCATGATCACGTCGAAGTTCTTTTGGCCGCCAATGCGCAGGCGCTGGCCAAGCCGATGTGGGACTTCGACCGCGAAGGCGTCGAGCAGATCGCCGCAACCATCATCTCCGCCAATGCCATAAGCAAGGTCCAGGTCAGAGATCTGTCTGGTGGCATCAATGTCTCCATGCCACCGCTCCCGAAGTGGCCGAAGAGCGGCGTGGAATCGAAGTCGCGTGAAATCTTCTACGAAGGCATCGATGGCCGCAAGCCGGTGGGTACGATCACCATTTACTATGGCCGTTTCGACCCTTTGTCCTCACTGGGCGATGCCGAGATCATCCTGATCGGGATCTTCGTCGTCGCAGTGCTCGGCGTCGTCCTCGCCGCGATCTTCGGCAATCGCGCCATGATCATCCAGCCCCTGATGAAGCTGACGGCGGCGATCGAGGCGACGCGCCAGCTCGGTTCACGCCATCACGTCGACTGGCAGTCCAACGACGAGATCGGCCGGCTGGCGAAAAGCTTCAACGCCATGCAGATCCAGCTCGAGCAGGAAGAGCGCGAGTTGAAGATCGCCCACCGTCGCGCCACCGACATCTACAACCTGACCCCTGCCATGCTGTTCTCACTCGACGAGCAGGATCGCATCACTGGCGTCAGCGATTACTGGCTGCTGGCCACCGGTTACCAGCGTAGCGAGGTCCTGGGCAAGCGTTTCGCCGATCTCGTCCATGAAGATGCCCGCGACACATACCTCGAGCGCAAGCGTCAAATGAACCGCGAGGATGCCGTGGTCGAGTGCACGACGAAATTCGTCTGCGCCGACGGCAATGTGATGGACGTGCTGATCGCCGAGGCGAGCAAGGAAGGCAAGGAAGGCGAGAACGGCCTGTCCCTCAGCGTCATGACCGACGTCACCGCGCTCAAACAGTCCGAGGCTCGCAATCATCACCAAGCCATCACCGACCATCTGACAGGTCTGATGAACCGGCAGGGATTCGAGAATGCGCTGGATGCCGAGATCCGCTTGACCGACAAGATGGGCGGAGAGCTTGCCTGCATCTTCGTCGACCTCGACCGCTTCAAGTGGATCAATGACAATCTTGGCCATCAGGCCGGCGATACGGTCCTGCGTATGCTCGTCGACCTGATGCGCCCCCTGCTGCCGTCCGGCGCCGTTGCGGCCCGCCTTGGTGGTGACGAATTCGCGGTTCTCTTGCGTTCTGCGAAGGTCGAGCACGACGCGCTGCAACTGAGCCACCGCCTCTGCGCCATCTTCGATGAACCTCTGCTCGTGCAAGGCGCCACTGTCCGCCTCAGCGCCAGCATCGGCGTGGCCCTCTACCCGCGTCATGCCGGCAATGCCGCCGAACTGCTGCAGAAGTCCGACATGGCCATGTACAGCAAGAAGCGCGACGGCAAGAACGGCGCGCTGCTCTACGATCCCCTGATCCAGGACAATACACGCCAGCGCGCAGCGATTGAACGCGACATCGAGACCGGCCTCGACAGGGACTGGTTCGAAGCCTATTTCCAGCCGATCGTCGACCTCGAAGACAACCGGGTCGTCGGCTACGAGGCTCTCTTGCGGCTCGAGCATCCGGAAAAGGGAACCATGGCGCCCGGCGACATTATCAGGGTCGCCGAAGAGACCGGCGCCATCACCCGCATCGGCAACCGCATTCTGGAAAAGGCGCTTGCCAATCTCGTGCATATCTCGAAGGCGACGAAAGACGACGAGGCCTATATCGCCATCAACTTCTCGCCAATTCAGTTTGAGCAGACCCTACCGATCAGGCTGGCGGCGCTAACCTCGCGCTACGGCATCGCGCCGAACCGCCTGGTGATCGAAATCACGGAGGCAACCCTGCTTCACGACAATCCGCAGATCCGCACCATCCTCGACGAGTTCAACCGCTTCGGCTGCCGCATAGCCCTCGACGACTTCGGCACCGGCTTTTCGTCGCTCAGCTACCTCAACCGCTTCCCCGTCGACATCGTCAAGATCGACCAGTCCTTCATCCGCTCGCTCTCGGCCGAGGAGCCGGAACTGCAACACAAGAGCCGCATGCTGGTCGAGGGCATCACGGCGATTTCGCACAAGATGGAATGCTCGGTGGTCGCCGAAGGCGTCGAGACCGAGGAACAATACGAAATCCTGCGGCAGTTCAGCGTCGATCGCGGCCAGGGCTATTTGTTCGCCCGGCCGCAGCCGATCCGCCAGTTGATCAAGACCATGGAGAATTCACCAAAACGCGGACGCTCGATCGCCTGAGCATCCCTGATATTGCGAAGGAAAGTGCCTATGAGGATCGCCGCGTTTCTTCTGTCGATGGGACTGGCAAGCGCCGCCTGTGCCGAAACCATCCATTTCACCACAGAGGATTACCCGCCCTATAATTTCCGCGAAGGCGGGGAATATCGCGGCGTCGGATACGAACAGACGGTCGGCCTGATGAAATACGTCAAGGCGGACTACACGATCGAGATGATGCCCTGGGCGCGGGCGCTGTCCCTCGCCGAGAGCGAAAAGATGTATTGCGTGTTCACCACTGCCCATATCGCTGAACGCGACAAGCGCTTCAGATGGATCGAGCCGCTCGCCATCGACCGCAACGTGATGATCGCCAACAGAGCATCCGGCATCAAGCCGCGTTCCATCGAGGAAGCGCGCCAATACACCGTCGGCACCCAGCGCAACGATTACACCCAGGATCTGCTTGAGCGGAACGGTTTCCCGAAGATCGACCTCGCGACCGACCTGAAGCTCACTTTCAAGAAGCTGATGAGCGGACGGATCGATCTGATGCCGATCTCGGAGAAGTACTACGAGGACCTGAAGGCCGAAGGCAATGCCATCGATGCCTTGTTTATCCTGTCGGAACAGAAGTTCTCAATCGCCTGCAATATCGACTTTCCCAAAGCGCTGATCGGAGAGATGCAGGCCGGCCTGGACAAGCTGGTCGCCGACGGCACCCAGAAGGCAATCTTCCAGAAATACAGGATGCCGACCGGCAATTGATCGGCACATGCGCGCAGGACCGCGAAGCGGCTTGACAAGGCGGGCGTTTCGCGGTGCTGAGAGGTGACGCATTACCAGCAGCGGACTCGGTTCATGATCATCATCGCAGGTCTCGGTAACCCGGGCGCAAAATATTCGGAAAACCGGCACAACATCGGCTTCATGGCGGTCGATGCCATTCACCGTCGTTACACCTTTTCGCCTTGGTCGAAGAAGTTCAAGGCCGAGATTGCCGAAGGCGAGATTGCCGGCGAGAAGGTCCTGCTGATGAAGCCACAGACCTTCATGAACCTTTCAGGCGAATCCGTCGGCGAGGCCATGCGCTTCTTCAAGCTGCAGCCGTCCGACATCATTGCCATTCACGACGAACTCGATCTTCCTGCCGGCAAGGTCCGCATGAAGACCGGTGGCGGCCACGGAGGGCACAACGGCCTGAAGTCCCTGGACTCCCATTGCGGGAAAGAATACCGCCGCCTGCGGATGGGGATCGGTCATCCGGGCGACAAGGAGCGGGTGCATGGCCACGTCCTCGGCGATTTCGCCAAGACCGACAGGGTCTGGCTCGAGCCACTGCTCGACGCGCTTGCCGACAATGCCGCCATGCTCGTGAAGGGGGAGGAATCGCAGCTCATGAACAAGCTGGCGCACGCAACCGGCGGCAAGGCCGAGGACGCAAAGCAGAAGCCGACCAAGGAAGTCAAAGCTCAATCCCATATTCATCAGGCCCGCAACAATGCCCAGCCGAAAAAGCTCCCCGAGATCGGCCCGATGGCGGAAATGCTGAAGCGGATGTTCTCCAAGAAGGGTGACTGAGGTGGTGACGGATATTCCTGTCCGCGTCGCAGGCGACGAGGACCTAGTCGCCCTGCTCGCGCTCTACCACGAGCTCCATCCCGCAGAGACACCGCTCCCCGAGAAGCTGGCAGCGACAACCTACCGGCAAGTGCTCACCCAGCCCGGTATGACGATCTTTCTGGCCCTCGATGGCGACAGACCGACCGCGACTGCGACACTCGTCGTAATCCCCAATCTCACCCGCGGCGGCAGGCCCTATGCCCTGATCGAAAATGTTGTCAGCGCCCGCAACCGTCGCGGTGAAGGCTATGGTCGGGCGGTGGTTTGCTATGCGATTGAAGCGGCTTGGGCTGCCGGTTGTTACAAGGCCATGCTGCTCACAGGGCGCACCGATCCCGCTATTCATAAGTTCTATGAAGCCTGCGGCTTTGTGCAGAACAAAACCGGCTTTCAAATCCGCAGGAACTGAGAACCGTCACTCCTCCGGCTCTGTCGTGAACATCAGCGGAAAGCCGGCCTCCTTGCCGAGGTCGGTAGCCTCTTTGGCCTTGGTCTCGGCGATATCGCGCGCGTAAACGCACACCACGCAGCTGCCCTTCTGATGCGCGGTGATCATCACGCGATAGGAGATCTCCTCGGCCATGCGGAAAACCGCTTTCAGCACCATGACGACGAACTCGCGCGGCGTGTAGTCGTCGTTGAAGAGGATGACCTTGTAGAGCTTTGGCCGCTCCAGTCTGGGCACCGTTTTCGTTCTTGGCTTGAGCTCGGTTCCAATTTCACTCATCTCAACACCCGGTCATTGACAGAACGAGGCAAGAGGAATTCCGATCATGCAATATTGCCGCGTATCGGCCTGTCTTTCAACAACCAATCCCCGATCCCCGCGAGCTTGCGACCGAAGCGAACGCAAACAGCAAAGCAGGACGTCAAAGGGTTGACCGCGAACCGCCTTTATCCCATACGCACTGCAAAGGAATTCAAGCTGAGCAGGTGACAAGCCATGGGCTTCAAATGCGGTATCGTCGGACTGCCGAATGTCGGCAAGTCCACCCTCTTCAACGCGCTGACCAAGACAGCCGCCGCTCAGGCGGCCAACTATCCCTTCTGCACGATCGAGCCGAACACCGGCGAAGTCGCCGTTCCCGATCCGCGCATGCAGAAGCTTGCAGCAGTCGCCGGTTCGAAGGAAATCATCCCGACCCGCATCTCCTTCGTCGACATCGCCGGCCTGGTGCGCGGCGCGTCGAAGGGCGAAGGCCTCGGCAACAAGTTTCTCGCCAATATCCGCGAAGTCGATGCCGTCGTGCACGTGCTACGCTGCTTCGAGGATGACGACATCACCCATGTCGAAGGCCGCATCAATCCGGTTGGCGACGCCGAAACGATCGAAACCGAGCTGATGCTCGCAGATCTCGAAAGCCTGGAGCGCCGCGTCGAGCAGACCCGCAAGCGCGCCGCCTCCAAGGACAAGGATTCCGTGGCCCAGCTGCCGGTCATGGAAGCCGTGATCAAGCTCCTGAACGAAGGCAAGCCGGCGCGCCTTCTGCTCAAGACCCTCGGCGAAGACGAGATCCAGATCCTGAAGGACCTGAACCTGCTGACCTCTCATCCTGTGCTCTATGTCTGTAACGTCGCGGAAGCCGACGCCGTGACCGGCAACAAGCATACCGAAGCCGTCGCCAAGATGGCTGCCGAACAGGGCGCGGAATGCGTGATCATCTCCGCGGCAATCGAATCCGAAGTGGCCCAGCTGCCGGAAGAAGAAGCCAAGGAATTCCTCTCCGCCCTTGGCCTCGAAGAAGCAGGTCTCGACCGGCTGATCCGCGCCGGCTACCACCTGCTGGACCTCATCACCTATTTCACGGTCGGCCCGAAGGAATGCCGCGCCTGGACTATCGTCCGGGGCACCAAGGCGCCCGCCGCCGCCGGCGTCATTCACACCGACTTCGAGCGCGGCTTTATCCGCGCCTTCACCATCGCCTATGACGACTATGTCAACCTCGGCGGCGAAGTCGGCGCCAAGGAAGCCGGCAAGGCCCGCGACGAAGGCAAGGAATATGTCGTCCACGATGGCGACGTGATCCACTTCCGCTTCAATACCTGAGACGGTACGGACAAAACGAACAAGGGCATCGCGGCCAATCCGGCCGCGATGCCTTTTTTATGGCGACAAATACCCTCTAACCGTCGACGCGCGCGCCCGTTACACCTTTTTTGTCGGGCAGGTCGACATGCCGAGCATCGAATAGAGCGGGCAGAACGAGAACAATCCAGTCAACAGGGGTACGAGCCCGATGAGCGTGTAGTAGCGCCACCAGGCATTGGGGTAGAAGTAGAAAAGGGAGAGGATGGCAAGGCCTAGGATCACGCGTACGATCCTGTCGGCGGAACCTACGTTTTTAGTGAACATGGCTTTTCCTTTCGGGCTGAAGCCTTGAAACGATATCACGAAATAAACAGTCGTGCACGACGGTCAGTTGTGAAGCCATGCAGGCCGGCTTTTCACGGCATACGGGATATATGCTGCCGCCCCAATCCCAGCAGGCTGCACGTCTCGTGAGCGAGGAACAGGTAAAGGCGCACGATCGATCCACCTCCTCATGAACGCTCCTTGAATTTGCCGGCCGGGACCGCCATTCTGCACGCAAATTCATACAAGGAACCGCGCATGCCGTCGTTAGAACTGTATTTCGAGGACCTCTATCCCGGAAGGATTTTCGAACTTGGTCCCAAGACCGTCGAGGCAGAAGAGATCACTGCATTTGCCGCAGAATTCGATCCTCAGCCGATGCATCTGGACGAGGAAGCGGGCAAAAAGAGCCTGCTCGGCGGACTTGCCGCTTCCGGCTGGCACACCAGCAGCCTGTTCATGCGCATGATGATCGATTCCTATCTCCTGCGGTCGGCGTCGGAGGGTTCACCGGGTATTGACGTCATGGAGTGGAAGAGACCGGTCCTGGCCGGCGACACGCTCTCGGGCCGATCGGTCGTCGAGGCGGCGCGCCCGATGCGCTCGCGGCCTCATATCGGCATCGTCGCATTCCGGCATGAACTCGAAAACCAGAAGTCCGAACCGGTGCTGCTGTCGAAGAATTCGATCATGTTCCGCCTGCGGGCCGTGGAAGGAAATGCCGCATGAAAATGATTGATCTTTATCCGGTGGGGGAGAAAATCGAAATCGGCGGCCAGACCTTCACCGCGGATGAGATCATCCGCTTTGCCGAGAAATTCGACCCCCAACCTTTCCACACCGACCCGGTCGCGGCAAAGGACTATGTCTTCGGTGCGCTTTGCGCCTCCGGTTGGCATACCTGCGCGCAGTGGATGCGCACCTTCGTCGACTTCTGGAAAGCGGAGATGGCACGGCTTGACGGCGCGGGTATCATTGCCCCGAAGCTCGGCCCCTCCCCGGGCTTTCAGGAACTGCAATGGCTGAAGCCGGTCTATGCCGATGATACGATTTCCTATAGCGTGGCCATGGTCGAAAGCCGTGCCCTCAAGAGCAGGCCGGAGCTCCTCCTCAACACCATACTGTGCGAAGGGCAAAACCAGCACGGCGAGACCGTATTGCGCTTCAAGAGCGGCGTTCTGGAATATGACCGGTAGGGACAGACAAGCATGAACCTCCATGACTTCAGCGCGCTCGACATAACAGGCAAGGAACGGAAGCTCTCCGAATTCGCGGGCAAGGTCGTCCTCGTCGTCAACACTGCCAGCGCATGCGGCTTCACGCCCCAATATACCGGCCTCCAGACATTGCAGGATAAGTTTCCCGAGGACTTTGCGGTACTCGGATTCCCCTGCAACCAGTTCGGCGGCCAGGAGCCCGGAACGGAGGCGGAGATCAAGACGTTCTGCGATCTGAACTTCAACGTCACCTTTCCCCTTTTTGCGAAGGTCGAAGTCAATGGGGAAAATGCCCATCCCCTCTACAAGTACCTCACCCATGAGGTCCCGGGCATACTGGGCACCGAAGCGATCAAGTGGAACTTCACCAAATTCCTGATCGGCCGCAACGGCCAGCCTATCGCCCGCTATGCGCCGGCAACCAAACCGGAGAGCATTGCTGAGGACATCCGCAAGGCCATCGAGGCGTGACGCGATCGCTCTCCCTTCCCCGTCCGTGACAACCAATGTGTGGGGAGCTGCGCTAACCGGTCCCCTCTATTGCTCGCGATGGAACCGTCCGGCCCCGTGATCGTTGTATCACTGACTGAAAAGAGGAGCTGGCCATGCACAAGGACAAGCGACAGACCGAGGAAACAGCCAAGAGAGACCTCGACCACGGTATTACCGTTGCCGGGCCGGAAACACGTGCCCGCGAGAACAAAGGTGAGGATCCTCGCCCTGCCAAGACGGTCGTGAAAAAGGACGACAACTGAGACATTCCAGAACGCCGAAGCCCGACACGCGGATGCAATCCGAGCGTCGGGCTTTGTCTTGAGACAGGTCAGCGCCGTCTCTGCCAGGTCGCGGCCCGGACCTTGTACTGGCCTGATTCAGTGGCCGGAGAACTCTACCAGCGTGCGGACTTCCACGCCGAGGGCTTCCAGCTTCTTGCGCCCGCCGAGGTCGGGAAGGTCGATGACGAAACAGGCCGAGACCACGTCAGCGCCAATTTTGCGCAGCAACTGCACGGCGCCGACCGCCGTCCCGCCGGTCGCGATCAGGTCATCGACCAGGATGACCTTCTGGCCCGGATCGACAGCGTCGATATGCATCTCCATCTCGTCGACACCGTATTCAAGGCTATAGGCGATGCTGACCGTCTCGTGCGGCAGCTTGCCCTTCTTGCGGATCGGAACGAAGCCGGCCGACAGCTGGTGCGCCACGGCGCCGCCGAGAATGAAGCCGCGGGCTTCCATGCCGGCAATCTTGTCGATCTTGAGGCCCGCATAGGGCTGTACCAGCGCGTCGACCGCACGGCGGAAGGCGCGTGGATTGCCAAGAAGCGTGGTAATGTCGCGGAAAATGATGCCGGGCTTCGGATAGTCCGGGATAGACCGGATGGAGGACGCGAGCTCAAGCGCGAAGTTGCTCATGGTATTTCCGTCATGACTGGATTTCGGGAGGGTTGCGCCGGACACTAGCAATTCCGCTATGTCCGACCAACAAAAAAGGCGGCTCGAAGCCGCCTTTTTCAATTCCGACGGGAGCGCTCAGTGCTCCTTGTTTGCATAAACCGATTTCTTGGTCAGGTAGACAAGAGCGGTAAAGATCGCCAGGAACACCATGACCATGAAGCCGGTGCGCTTGCGCTCTTCGAGGTGCGGCTCGGCCGCCCACATCAGGAACGCGGAGACGTCCTTCGAATACTGGTCGATGGTCTGCGGCGCACCGTCGTCATAGGTGACCTGGTCATCGCTGATCGGCGGCGCCATGGAGAGCGAAGCAGCGCCGGCGAAGTACGGGTTGAAATAGGTGCCATCGGCGACCGTGACGCCTTCTGGCGCTTCCTGGTACCCGGTCAGGAGCGAGTAGATATAGTCCGGGCCACCTTCCTGATACTGCGTGAAGATGTCGAAGAGAAATGTCGGGAAGCCACGCTCGACGCCGCGGGCCTTGGCGAGCAGCGACATATCCGGCGGGGCCGCACCGTTGTTGGCGGCGGCAGCAGCTTCCTTGTTCGGGAAGGGCGACGGGAAGTGATCCGACAGAACAGCCTTGCGGGCAAACATTTCCCCGTCGGCGTTCGGGCCGTCCTGAACTTCGTATTCGGCGGCGAAGGCTTTGACCTGCTCTTCCGAATAACCGAGGTCTTCCAGCGTCCGGAAGGAAACGAGGCTCATCGAATGGCAGGCAGAACAGACTTCCTTGTAGACTTTGAGGCCGCGCTGAAGCTGACCCTTGTCGTACTTGCCGAACGGACCTGCAAAGCTCCAGTCGACGTTTTTCGGCTTGAAAATCGGGTAGTGCCCGAGCGCGGCCGCATGCTCAACGGCTGCGGCCATATCGTGACCTGCATCTTGGGCAGCGGCTCCCGAAGCGAGGCCGAGACCGGCGACCACTGCGAGCGATAGAATGCTTGCAACAAGCTTTTTCATGTTTGTTATCCCTCTATCGCAGCGATTAGACGTTGGCGTCGGCAGTTTTGCCGCTCTTCTCGAGAACCGCTTCCGTGATCGAGTTCGGAACGCGCCGCGGCTTCTCGAAGAGGCCCAGGAGCGGCATGATCACAATGAAGAAGCCGAAGTAATAGAGCGTGCCAAGCTGTGCGAGCAGCGTGTACAGGTCCGAAGGCTGGCGGGAACCGAGCCAGCCGAGGACGATGCAGTCGATCACGAAGACCCAGAAGAACAGCTTGTACCACGGACGGTAGACCGCCGAGCGGACCTTGGAAGTGTCCAGCCAGGGCAGGAAGAACAGGATAATAATCGAACCGAACATCACCAGGACGCCGCCAAGCTTGGAGTCGATCGGGCCGACATTGAAGGTGATGGCGCGCAGCATCGCGTAGAACGGCAGATAGTACCATTCCGGAACGATGTGAGCCGGTGTCTTGAGCGGATCGGCCATGGTGTAGTTGTCCGGATGGCCAAGATAGTTCGGCATGTAGAAGATGAACCATGCATAGGCGATCAGGAAGACCGATACACCGAAAGCATCCTTGATCGTCGCGTAAGGCGTGAACGGAACGGTATCCGTCTTCGACTTGACTTCCACCCCGGTCGGATTGGTCTGGCCGGTGACGTGCAGCGCCCAGACGTGCAGTACGACGACGCCGGCGATCATGAAGGGCAGAAGGTAGTGCAGCGAGAAAAAGCGGTTGAGCGTCGGATTGTCGACCGCGAAGCCGCCAAGCAGGAACTGCTGGATCCATTCACCGACCAGTGGGAAGGCCGTGAAGAAGCCGGTGATAACGGTCGCGCCCCAGAAGGACATCTGACCCCAGGGCAGGACATAGCCCATGAAGCCGGTCGCCATCATCAGGAGATAGATGACCACGCCGAGGATCCAGAGGATTTCGCGCGGGGCCTTGTAGGAACCGTAATAAAGACCACGGGCCATATGCAGGTAGACGGCGATGAAGAAGAACGATGCGCCGTTGGCGTGCATGTAGCGCAGCAGCCAGCCGTGATTGACGTCACGCATGATCTTTTCGACCGAGTTGAAGGCGATCGACGTCTCGGCACCGTAGTGCATGGCGAGAACCACGCCGGACAGGATCTGCACGATCAGCATGACCGACAGCATGGCGCCGAAGGTATAGGCATAGTTCAGGTTGCGGGGCACCGGATAGGCGACAAAACTGTCATAGACCATGCGCGGCAGAGGCAGCCGCGCGTCAACCCATTTCCCGAGGCCGCTGGACGGCTGGTAGCTAGAATGACCACTCATATTATGTATCCCCTCAACCGATCTTGATCACAGAATCGGAAACGAATGCAAAGGTTGGAACCGCAAGGTTCTGCGGGGCAGGCCCCTTACGAATACGGCCGGCCGTGTCGTAGTGCGAGCCGTGGCAGGGACAGAACCATCCGCCGAAATCACCGGACTGACCGAGCGGCACGCAACCCAGATGGGTGCAGGAACCGATCATGACGATCCAGTTTTCCTTGCCTTCGCCCGCGGAGCGGTCGAGATCGTTCGCCGCTGCGTCAGGTGCCAGGTTGGCATTGCGGGCGACCGGGTCCTTGAGATCGGTGAGCGCGACCTGCTTGGCCTCTTCGACTTCCTTGTCGGTACGGTTGCGGATGAACACAGGCTTTCCGCGCCACTTGACGGTGAGCGACATGCCCGGCTCGAGCGCCGAGACATCCACTTCTATCGAAGCGAGCGCGAGCGTTGACGCATCCGGACGCATCTGGTCGACAAATGGCCAGGCAACCGCAACGGCACCGACCACACCGGCCATACCGGTCGTCA
Source organism: Rhizobium sp. (assembly GCA_003527225.1). The sequence goes on along the minus strand of DPXQ01000077.1, from coordinate 12,393 downwards.
GATAAAGGAAATCGCGGCGAGAAGGCTCGCCCAAGGTTTCGCTATTCATGTCGTGTTCGCTCACGGTCAAACCATCCTCTTCGCAAATTCTGCGACAAACCGCATTGCCCCGGGGACGACGAATCGGCGCGCAGACACAAATGCGCCACAGATTCCCCGCCAATTTGGCGCGTTCTAAGCCTGATAGCGAAATATGTCCAGCCTTCACAGGGGGATGGAGGCACATTGTCGCGGAAAATATTCAGACCTGTTCCCCCTGTATCACCCAACCCGTAGAGCCTTCCCGCCAGGCATACAAGAGACAGCAAGCCGGAGCTTCGAACTCGATTACAGGTTTCGCGAGCCGACGCCCTTGCCCATGTCCGGGGAACGAGGCTCCGTCTCCCCCTCGCCTTCCCTGTCGACAGCAATGAAACCACCCGATTGACGCGCCCATAGTTCCGAATAGAGCCCGCCGCTGGCGACGAGTTCGGCGTGCGTGCCCTCCTCGATGATACGACCCTTGTCGAGCACCACCAGCCGGTCGAGGGCGGCAATGGTCGACAGCCGGTGGGCAATCGCCAGCACCGTCTTGCCCTGCATCAGCCGGTCGAGATTGGACTGGATCGCGGCTTCCACTTCGGAATCAAGCGCCGAGGTCGCCTCGTCGAGCACCAGGATAGGCGCGTTCTTCAGCATCACCCGCGCAATTGCGATGCGCTGGCGCTGGCCGCCGGACAGCTTGACGCCGCGTTCGCCGACATGGGCGTCGAATCCCTTCCGGCCGCGCTGGTCTTCCAGTCTTGCGATGAATTCGTCGGCCTCGGCGCGCTCCGACGCCAGCGCCAGCTGCGCGTCGCTGGCGTCGGTGCGGCCGAAGAGAATGTTGTCGCGGATCGAGCGGTGCAGCAGCGAGGTGTCCTGCGTCACCATGCCGATCTGCGCGCGCAGACTCTCCTGCGTCACCGTGGAGATATCCTGGCCGTCGATCAGGATGCGTCCGCCCTCGACGTCGTAGAAACGCAAGAGCAGATTGACCAGCGTCGACTTGCCGGCCCCCGAGCGGCCGACGATGCCGACCTTTTCGCCGGGCCGGATCGTCAGCGTCAGGTGGTCGATCGCCCCCTTGCCGCGGCCGTAGTGGAACGAGACGTCCTCGAAGCGGATTTCCGGCTGCGTGACCGTCAGCGGCCTAGCGTCCACACGGTCGACAAGGCCGATCGGCTTGGAAATCAGCTCGGCCGAGTTCTGGATCGTGCCGATATTGCGCATGATGCCGTTCAGTTGCGTCATCATCCGCCCCAGCAGCATATTGAGCCGCAGCACCAGGCCGAGCGTGAAGGCAACCCCGCCGGCGGTGATCGCGCCGGAAAACCACAGGTCGATCGACAGCGCCGCGATCATGGTGATCATCACCCCGGACAACAGCGCCAGCGCTGAACGAACGCCGGTCAGAAGCCGCGCGAAGGGTTGCAGCGATGCCTGGAACCGTTCGAACCCACCCTTGATGTAATGGTCGTTCTGCTCTTCGCGTCCGAACAGTTTCAGTGTCTGGATATTGCCGAAACTGTCGACCAGCCGGCCGTTCAGCATCGAGGCAGTCTCAGCGGTATCGCGGGCGTGAAAGCGGATGCGCGGCACGAAGATCCGTGCCAGGATCGCAAAGATCACAACCCAGGCGGCAACGATCACCGCCAGCCGCCAGTCGAGCTGCGCCACCAGCGCCATGGTTGATACCGTATAGATGGCCATGAACCAGACGACCTGCAGCAGCGAGGTCATCAGGTCGCCGGTCGCCTGCCCGGCCGACCAGACCTTGGTGACGATGCGCCCAGCGAAATCGTTCTGGAAGAAGGCAAGCGACTGGCGCGCCACATGCGCATATGTCTGCCAGCGCACCAGGTTGAAGAAATTCAGCACGATCACCTGTTCCTCGACCAGCGCGCCCAAGGTGACGACGATGAAGCGGCCGACGAGGACCACGAGGAACATGGTGAGCAGTTCCGTGCCGTGGCTTTCGATCAGTCCGCTCCAGCCGGCCTCCTTCGGCACTGTGTCGATGAGGTCGACCAGCCGGCCGACGAACCAGAACAGCGCCGCCTCCAGCATGGCGACGGCGCCGCCAAGCACGAGCATGGCGAAGAACGCCCACTTGGCCTGGCGGACGTAGAACCAGACGAAGGCCCAGGTGCTTTCCGGCGGACGCAGATTGCCGCGGAGCGCAAAGGGGTCGATCCAGCTTTCGAAGAGGCGGGCGATGGAGCGAAACAACATGAGACCGATATAGGCGGATTCCATGACAGGGCAAAGCAATACGCTCTGCAAAGAGCCTCTTATAGTTCTTGAACCCGTCGCGACGTGTCACTCAACGCGAAAACCGCGTCATAAAAATTCCGAGCAGGATCAGCCCCACCCCGACCGGCTGGCCGGGATGGAAACCGGCGGTACCGCGCAGATAGTCGATCGCAAGGCCGGCAATCATTTGACCACCAATGATCAACAGCGCCGAACGGGCCGCCCCGATGCGCGGAAACACATAGGAGCTGACGGCCACGAACACCGCGCCGATCATGCCGCCGGTGAAGGCCCATGACGGGGTAGAGCCCAACAGATCGAAACTGCCCCGTTCGAAAAGGAAGACGAAGACTGTCAGCAACAAAAAGCCGATCAAATGGTTCCAGTAGGATGACTTCAGCGGTCCCACGTCCATGCCGAGACGGCCGTTGATCGAACGGCTCATGCCGACGAAACCTCCGGCCATGAGGGCGAGCGCGATATATCCCGCCATTCACGCGCCTCCCGAATAGATCAGCAACGCACTGCCGGCGATGACGCAGAGCGCCGCCAGCAGATCGAACCGGTTGAGCGACCGTTTCGGCGTGCCAAACAGGCCCCAGAGATCGGAGACAAGACCGAACAAGATCTGCCCGACCAGCATCAGCGACAGGGCTCCGGCCAGCGCCAGGCTGCTATTGACCGCGATGGCCCCGAGGGCAACCGCAAGCGCGCCGGGCGCGCCGCCGGAATAGGACCAGAGCGGTGGCTTTTCGTTCTGCTGCCCCAAGGTGCCACGTGATTTCCGGGCAAGTACGGCATTCGCCTGCACAAGCACCAGTGCCATCAGCGCGCCGACGCCATGCACGACCCATGAGGCCAGAAACGGTGTCGAGTAGCCTGCAAGCCCGCTATTGAGCGTAATCATGATAGCCAGCATGACGCCAGCGGCCGCTGCCCAGACCCAATCGAGATAACGCCCCATGCTGCCCTCGTTGCCTGACCTGACCAGCAGTCTCGCCGATGAATCGCAGTCGAACATTGCTCAACGCTTGCGAAATACGGACAAGCCGGGTTCCCGGCTCGTCCGCATGGAAGCCTATTCCGCGGCCACTTCCACCTCGTGATCGGCGAGAAAGCCGCCGGACTGGCGGTTCCACAGATCGGCATAGATGTTGCCATTCTCGACAAGCTGCTGATGCGTGCCTGTCTCGATGATCCGGCCACGGTCGAGCACCACCAGCCGGTCCATCTGCGTCAGGGTGGACAGGCGGTGGGCAATCGCGATCACCGTCTTTCCCTCCATCAGCGAAAAGAGACTCTCCTGGATCGCCGCCTCCACTTCAGAATCGAGCGCCGAGGTCGCCTCGTCGAGGATCAGGATCGGCGCGTTTTTCAGGAACACCCGCGCGATCGCGATCCGCTGGCGCTGGCCGCCGGAAAGTTTCACTCCGCGTTCGCCGACCTGTGCGTCGAGCGCGGTCCTTCCCTTGTGGTCCACCAGCGATTCGATGAATTCCCAGGCATTCGCGCGCTTGGCCGCATCGATCACCTCGGCATCGGTCGCCTGCGGACGGCCATAGGCGATGTTGTCGCGGATGGAGCGGTGCAGCAGCGACGTATCCTGAGTGACGACGCCGATCAGCGAACGCAGGCTATCTTGAGAGACCGTCGCGATATCCTGGCCATCGATCGTGATGTAGCCCTTCTCAAGGTCGTAGAACCTCAGGAGGAGATTCATCAGCGTCGTCTTGCCAGCGCCCGAGCGCCCCACCAGACCGATCTTTTCGCCCGGCTTTATGATGAGCGAGAAATCCTCGATCACGCCTTTTGACTTGCCGTAGTGGAAGCGGACGTGGTCGTAGACAATTTCGCCCTTCGGCGCCGTCAGCGCCTTCGCACCGGGCCGGTCGAGAATATCGTGCGGCTTGGTCATCATCTCCATGCCGTCATAGACCGTACCAATATTCTCGAAGAGCGCCGAGATTTCCCACATGATCCATTGCGACATGCCGTTGATGCGCATCGACAGACCGATGGCAATCGCAATGGCGCCGACCGAAATTATGCCGTTCAGCCAGAACCAGATCGACAAGGCACCAACCACAAAAAGCGCAATGCAGTTGTTGAGGTAGACGAGCACATGGAACATCGTCACCTTGCGCATCTGCTTGTGAACGGTCTGCATGAACTCGTCCATGCCGCTTCGTGCATAGTCTTCCTCCCGTCCGGCATGGGAGAACAGCTTGACGGTGGAGATATTGGTGTAGCTGTCGACAATTCGTCCGGTCATCATCGAACGCGCGTCAGCCTGTTCGGCCGAGATCTTTCTCAGCCTCGGCACGAAATAGCTGACGATGGCGATATAGACGGCAAGCCAGACGACGAGCGGCGCCACGAGCCGCAGGTCTGCGGCCGCGACCACGACGATCATGGTGATGAAATAGGTGACGACATAGACAAAAACGTCGAGGATCTTCATCACCGCTTCGCGCACGGCAAGTGAAGTCTGCATGACCTTGGTGGCGACCCGCCCGGCGAATTCGTTGGCGAAGAACGTCATCGAATGCCGCAACAGGAAACGGTGCATCTGCCAGCGCGCGATCATCGGCAGATTGCCGAGCAGCACCTGGTGCATGATCAGCGAATCGATCGCCACCACGAGCGGCAGACCGACGAGCACGACAAGCCCCATGCCGATCAGGCGCGGGGCCTCCGATTGCAGGAAGGTCTCCCGGTCGGCCTTGGACAGCCAGTCGACGATGTCGCCCAGAAACCGGAAAAGGGTTACTTCCCCGACCGCGATCAGACCGGTGCACAGCGCCATGGCAAGAAGCCAGGGCAGTGCCGGCCTGGTGTAGTGCCAGCAGAAGCGGAATAGCCCGTTCGGCGGCAAGTCCGGCGCTTCCGCGGGATAGGGATTGAGACGCTGTTCGAACCAGCCAAACATGGAAAAGCTCCAGTCACATCGTTAGGCCCATCGGCAATTCGGCGGCAGCGAAACCGTGCGCCAATAGCGAGGGCTTGAAATTGGGGCGAGGCCGAAGACCGGCCGCGCATGAATTCAAAAAGGAAAAATCAGGAACAAAGTGGCGATATCGCCGTCACGCAAGCAGATGGAAATCCGGAGCCGGAAGGCGCGTCGTACCATTGGATATCATCGAGGCCTCCCTGTTGCGTGTTAAAGATGGAAGCCTTTTAAACCCGCCCGCCACAATTGAAAAGCATCAATCCGCCACCCTCTGCCCGAACCCCAAACGCTGTTGCCCGAACACCACACGCATCCGGGCGATGGACAATATCGGCTTGAGCGCGTGGGTCATCCCGGCTTATGGAAGCAGGCATGACCTCACTTCGCCTTGCCCTCTACCAGCCCGACATTCCTGGCAATACCGGCACGATCCTACGTCTCGCCGCCTGTCTCGGGCTTGGCGTGGACATCATCGAGCCGGCTGGATTCGACATATCCGACCGCAATCTCAAGCGTGCCGGAATGGATTACCTCGGCTCCGTCTCGCTCGTCCGCCATATCAACTGGGAAAGGTTCGAGGATTGGCGCTCGACGACCGGCCGCCGCCTCGTGCTCGCATCCACCAAGGCAGCCGAACCCTACACGGATTTTGCCTATCGGCCGGACGACATCCTGCTCTTTGGCCGAGAAAGCGCCGGCGTCCCCGATCATGTGCACGACAATGCTGATGCACGGGTCATAATTCCCATGATCGAAGGCCGGCGATCGATCAACGTCGCCGTGTCGGCGGCGATGATTGCCGGAGAGGCTCTGAGGCAGACGGGGTTTGGCGCATAGACGTTCGCTGGGATCGTTCATGGTTCACCTGCGGGTAGTCGCGGTTCCACCGCCCAGTCCTCAGGGCATCGGCCCACCAGGGCAATTGGCCAACCGTCAACGCCAATGCGGCTGCCGGCAATAGTGAATTCGTTCGTCATGGACACGAGGCTCCGTGTTTCAAAATCAGGGAGCTTACGCTATAAGACCTCAACCAATATTGAGGTAAATACCGTCATGAGCAAGTCATCAAACGAACCGCCTCGGCGGGAATTGAGCGTCGGCGAAGTCGCCGAGCGTAGCGGCGTGGCGGTCTCCACCTTGCATTTCTACGAGGCGAAGGGACTGATCAAGAGCAACCGCAACAAGGGCAATCAGCGCCGTTATCCGCGTTCGGTCCTGCGTCGTGTCGCGGTGATCAAGGTCGCCCAGCGAACCGGCATTCCGCTTGCCGAAATCCGCGAAGCTCTTTCGGTACTGCCGCATGATCGGCCGCTTACCGCCGAAGACTGGAGCAGTCTTTCGCAGAACTGGAGAAACCAGCTCGAAAAGCGGATTATGCAGCTGCAGAACCTGCGGGATCATCTCAGCGGCTGTATCGGTTGCGGATGTCTCTCCATGAGTGATTGTCCGCTCCGAAACCCGCAGGACGCGCTTGCCGAACAGGGACACGGCCCATTGCTGCTGGATATCTGATGACAGTACGGAGGGATATGCCAGGGTGGTTGTCAAAGCTTCACTTGGCGTCTTTCGCCTTCTGTGTCATGCTGCAATGCAAAATAAACGATGAGGTGGCCTGATGTTTGATACGGCATTCACCCTGAGTTTGACCCAGTTCGCGCGCTCCTTGAGCTTTCCCGAGCGGCTGCAACACCGGCCGGTGCGAAACGCCGCTCTCGAGCTCTGGCGCCTGCGCAATATCGGCCTTGACGCCATGTTCTATGACGTCAAGGCACTCACAGCCGAGGAAACCTTCTACGTCAGCGACGCCATCACCGCCGAGGGCCTGATCATGGTCGTGCCGCCGACGGGCCAGGGAATGCTGACGCTCTGCGACAATATTGACGAATACCTGCTGCGGGGCGGCCGGGATGTGCACGCGGTTGCGGTTGCCGGAATAGGCGGCTCCGCGATCGGCGCCGCCGCATTTGCCCGTAACGTCGCAGATGCCTTGGGCGAACCTGTGGCCGCCGTCGCCTCCGGATACGGGCTCGGCGATATGTTCAATGAGGCCATCGGTGGCGCGTTCTTCTTCGGCTGGCTCGGCCATATACGGAACGACTTCGAAGTTCTCGACGATGTCGTTGGCCGCCCGCATCTTGGTGCCTATGACAAACGACGCGCCGACACAGCCGAGCCCCGCCGCTCCAGTCTCGATACGGACACCGTTCAAACGCTGTTGGCCGATCCTCGCCTCTCCTTCCACACATTGGTCGGGCACTCGAAGGGCAATCGGGTGTTGTCGGAGGCGCTCTATGCGCTGAAGGAAGAAGACCGGGCCCGCATCCGCGCGCTCGCCGCAGGGCTGCGCATCGTCACATTCGGCGGACGCATCGCCATGCCACCGGATTTCCGTGACGTAATCGACGTCGTCGGCGCACTCGACTGGTATGGCGAGATCAATTCACGGCCGCAGATCGAGACCGACATTAGCGCTCCCTTCGTGGGCCACTCGACCAACACGGGTTTCCCGGGGTCCCTTCAGGTCACCAGTATCCTGAAGGATATCATTGCGCACAGCCTGCCGGTGCCGGTCGAGAACCCAGACACAGTGACAGAGCCGGTCGCCATCGAGCCGGTGCCCGAGACGAGGCAGGAGCAAGCCCCGCAGGAAGCTCAGCCCGACAGCCTTGCGCAGGCGGCGGCGGAGTCCCGGCCCCCGTCGCAAGATCCGGAGACCGCACAGGTAGAGGGACCGCCATTGGTGCCAGCAGAACCGGAAAAGGAAGCACGCGCGGGCGTCAGGCGAAAAAGGCCGAAAAGCCCCGCCCCCAAGTAAGACGCAAACCCGGCCCGTGGCCGGATCGCCCGACCTTAGCGGAACAGCGCCAGTGTCGACGCCATGCTGCTATTGGCGATGTTCAGGCCGATCGTCTGCAATTGCTGCTGGACCTTCTGGGCTGAGAGCTTGGTCGCTTCCTCTTCCATATCGGCATCGACCAGACGTCCGATCCCGATGGCGGTGATATCCTCGAGATCGTTCAGGAACTCGGTGTTGCTGGAAATGCGGCTGCGTGTGGCTCCGAGTGCGGCCCCTGCATCGGTAAGGTTCGAAAGCATGGAACTGACCGCCGAGATCATTCCGTCGAGTTCGCCTGAGGTCGTGTTCTCGGAGATCTTGATCTCCTGCGCCGTGGCAGATGCCGGAACGGCGGAATTGGCGTCGAGCAGATAATACTCGTAGGAAGCACCGCTCTTCGTCGTACCAGAATAGGCTCTCGTCAACATGCCGTCGGACGCGGCGCCGCTGCTCGAAAGGGTCGATTGGGCCGTATCGAAATCGATGACGTTGACAGACACTTCACCGTCCGCGTTGCTGCTCACGGAGGCCACCATCGACTCCACCTTCGGTGATTGTCCCGCCTCGAGATTCAGCCAGTTCTGGCCATTGAACGAGGTTGAATTCGCAATCGTTCCGAGCTGTTCCTTGAGCTGGCTGATTTCGGCGTTGATCGCGTTCTTCTCGGAGCCGACTGACTTGGCAAGGATGAGCTTCGACTGGATCTCGGCGACGATACCGGTCGCAGCCTCGATCCCGAGCGCTGCCGTGTCGGCTACTGCGGCGGCCATTCCCGTCGCGTCTCTCGCGGCGGAAAGCGAAAGATTGCTGGCGCTCATCGTGGTCGCGATCGACCAATAGGCAGCGTTGTCCGCCGCTTCGTTGACCCTGCGGCCGGAAGCGACACGCGTCTGCGTCGCCTCGAGGGCCTTGCTTGAGCCGGTCAGAAGGGACAGCGCCGAAGCCGATGTCGAATTGATGGATATGCTCGTCATTCTAAACCCTTATGTGTGGACGGTGAGCATGCCGGATTGCATGACCCATCCTCAGATGGCCGTGGCTTCATGCCGCGCCGCGCGCCGGATCGAGCAGGCGAGAAGCGATCTTTCGGGATCTATTTGCCAGAGCCCGATTTCAGAACACTTTAAGGCAGCGTTAAAAGTTTAACGGACGTGAAATTAGCCGTGATCCGGGCAGCAGACAGCCGGTTTCGGAAGACCTTGAAAGGAGGCGAGTGTCCGGTTCGGGTCAGTCGGCCGAGGGCAAGCGCCGCATGGTGAATTCGATCCGGTCGCCGTCGAGCTGGCGCCAGCTCTCGACTTCGGTCCAATAGGCCGCCTTAGGAAAGGCATCGAACCATTCTCTCGCCTTGGCACGCGCCTCGTCCCGCGAAAGACAGAAGGTCTCGCGGACGAAATGGCCGGAATCGGACCTTGCCTTCCGGTGCCGGGCAATCTGCTGTCTGAGGCCGTCAAGGGGCGGCAAGCCGGGTATCTTCGTCATGAAACACACCTCGTTGCCAAAAAGGATAATCGCGGGACAGGTGTTTTGCCAGTCGAAATTCAAGGAACCGCGGACGCCTTCTCTGGTTCGGAAGCCCCTGAACTGCTAAGCGGAAATTTGTGATGCGACCGACTCGCCAGGCGAACAGGTCGAACCGGGTTGAGGACTGTGGGATGGAACGACCAGATTTACCGAAAGGCTTGCCGGAGGATATCGAGGACAGGAAGGCCGAGGCGCGCGCCTGGTTCGAGGAACTGAGAGACACGATCTGCGCCTCCTTCGAGGCGCTGGAGCAGGATCTGACAGGACCGCTTTCGAACCAGCCGCCGGGCCGGTTCGTCGCCAAGGACTGGTTGCGCGAGGGCGGTGCGGGCGGCGGCGGCCGCATGTCGATGATGGAGGGCCGGGTCTTCGAAAAGGTCGGGGTTCACACCTCGACCGTCCATGGCGAGTTCTCGCCGGAATTTCGCAAGCAGATGCCCGGCGCGGAGGAAGACCCACGCTTCTGGGCCTCGGGCATTTCGTTGATTGCCCATCCGGTCAACCCCAATGTCCCGGCTGTTCATATGAATACCCGCATGGTTGTCACCTCGAGCCATTGGTTCGGCGGCGGCGCCGACCTGACACCGGTGCTCGATCGGCGCCGCAATCAGGAAGACCCCGACAGCAGGCTTTTCCACCGCGCGATGGAGATCACCTGCGCAAGGCACGCGGCGGTCGCGGACTATGCCCGCTACAAGGAGTGGTGCGACGAATACTTCTTCCTGAAGCACCGCAACGAGCCGCGCGGCATCGGAGGCATCTTTTTTGACTGGTTGCATTCCGGCGAAGACAAGGGCGGCTGGAATGCCGATTTCGCCTTTGTCCAGGACGTCGGCCGGACCTTCAATCTCGTCTATCCGAAGATCGTCCGCGCGAATTTCAACAGGGACTGGACGGAAGCCGACCGCGACGAGCAGCTCATCCGCCGCGGGCGCTATGTCGAGTTCAACCTGCTGTATGATCGGGGCACCATCTTCGGCTTGAAAACCGGCGGCAACGTGGAATCGATACTCTCGTCGCTTCCTCCGGTGGTTCGCTGGCCCTGAACCAGGGCGCGCGCTGCCCGTTCCGGTCCGAATTGCGCTCTTGCGGCAAAAAAATTCATATGGTGCCGGCCCTCGCCGTGGTATCCTTTCTGAGGTTTTCAGGAGGAGAATTGTGATGGCCAGTTCGAGCAGCATTCCCATCCCCAAAAACACTGAAACGCCAGAGCGTTGCACCAACACCCAGCATTTCATAGACCGGCTCGCGGAAGAACTGCGAGCATCGGGCGGTGTCGATCTGCCGCATTCCTATTTCGTGGAGCAGGTCAAGATCCGGCTTGCCGGGCGCGATTTGAGCGACCGCGACACCGCCGATGACGCCGAGCGTCTCATCAGGAGCTGGAAGGCGAAGGTCGCCCCGTCGGTATTCAACGCCTGGGCCAGGCGAGATTAGGGATGCTCGCCCATGCCCGCTTTACTTGTCCCGGTCGAAAATGAACCGAAGCGGACGTTCGCGCTTCGGCTCCCGTGGTCCGCCCTAATGGCTTCGCACGCAAAGCCATGTTATCAATGCGCTCAATTCGCGCATTATGATTGGAGGGTAGAATGACGATCACTGACATTGGCCCAAAACCGCAATCATTCGACATCGAACAGGCGACGAAGGAAAACACAGATTATCGTTCCGTCGCCTGGAGCGGGCGCTATTTGCAGGTAACGCTGATGTCGATCCCGGTCGGGAAAGACATTGGCCTTGAAGCACATCCGGAGACAGATCAGTTCATACGCCTCGACGCTGGTCGCGGTCGGGTGCAGATGGGAACCTCGAAAGACAAACTGACTTTCGAAAAGGAAGTCTCGGACGGCTGGTGTGTCCTTGTTCCGGCGGGGACTTGGCACAACATCACCAATATCGGGTCGACTCCGATGCAGGTCTATACGATCTACGCACCCGCCCATCACAAGCCCGGCAAGGTGCAGGCGACGGCGGCCGAAGCCAAAGCAGACAAAGACGACGAGCCAGCGGACTGGTCAGTCCAGCCAAAACATGCGCCTGACAAACACGGGTAACGGCGCGGACGAAATTGGCACCGGATCGCCGATCTCGGCTGAAAGATTGGTTGCTTTCGCAAATTGCGATATAGGCAACCATGATCAACCCAGACAAAGAGGAGATGCACCATGAAACAGTTCGAATGCGGTTCACTGGTCCCGGGTTGTGACTGGCATACCCGGGCTGACGAGGATGCGGAAATCGTGCGCCGGGCTGTCGAGCACATGAAGACGGCGCACGGCGAAACCGTAATCCGCGAGAGCATGATCGAGAACATCAAGGCCCGGATCACACAATCGGCTAGTGCCTCCTGAGAGTGAGTTCACGTGCCGCTCAGATCCTTGATCCGGGCGATCAGTTTCGCCCGGTCCGCAGCGAAACTTGCAGCCACCCACTCGTCCTCGATAGTTTTCAGAACCTTCCCGACCCTGGGTCCGGGCTCGACGCCGGCAGCCAGAACGTCCGCACCACTCAGGGGAAATTGCGGTTTCACGAAAGCTTCGGCACGCTTCAAGAGTGCAGAGAGCCGCGCGGTCCGGGCCATGGCGCCGGAGTCGTCTTCGGCTCTTGTCCTGGCCGACGCCAGCTCCAGCTTCAGGACTGCGATGATCCCCTCGGTTCCGTAGCGGTAGAGGTCCCGGTCGAATACTGCATCCTTGATGCTTTCGGCAGGCTTCGGCGCTCGCGCAAAATGATCAAGGAAACGGGTCTCTGCCTTCGATAGTCTCAGGCGTGCGGCAAGAGCAGCAAGCCGCTCGGCATCCTTCGGCAC
>DPXQ01000040.1 GCA_003527225.1 Rhizobium sp. | reverse complement strand
TCGGCCTGGTCTTCTACGAGCTTGCCACCAATTCGGTAAAATACGGCGCCCTGTCCGTGCCGGAGGGCCAGGTGCTGATCGAATGGAACGTCGTCGAAGGCGAGAACGGGTCGACGGATCTGGTCATCAACTGGGTGGAGAGCGGCGGTCCGGCGGTCGTGAAGCCGTCGCGCCAGGGGTTCGGCACCACTGTGATCGAGCGTCATGCAGCCGCCGCGTTCCGGGGCAAGGTGACCGTCGATTTCGCCGAAAGCGGCCTGCGATGGTGCTTGACCGCCCCGCTTTCGGTCATCGAAAACCCGCTCGCGCATGGCGAGCACGCCTGACCTGGGGATCACTCCCAGCCCGGAACCTTTGGCGCCGCTCGCGTGTTGATCTCTTGTGCCGATGAGGCGCGCCCCCACCAACAGGAGACGATCTACGGATCGATGCGAGGTCCCCATGGGAAACAAGCCCTATGTCTATGACGCTGCCGGCGACATCCGCAAGGATGCCGAACCGCAATTTGTCGGCACGCAACACGGCGGCGACAATGACGGCGTGGCGAGCGCCAAGCCGACGGTCATTACCGGGTCTGAGGACGCGACGGTCAACAAATGGCCGCCGGGAAAGAAGAACCAACCCAAGGATTGGGACGTGAACTACGATCCGGCCGATCATTCCGGCCGCGAGTGACGGAGCCGATGACCGTCACCGGGCTCGGGCGTCGGAGACGGCGCCGCGCAGACGCTCGATCGCCATGGCCCGTTCCTTTGCCGCAGCGAGGATGGCGCGGATCTCGTCAGACTTCTCCGCACCGGAAGCATAGCCTGCCGACGGTGTGAGGCCGGGGTCTTCCGAACCGTCGGTCGGCAGGAGTTCCTGCTCAAGGTTGTCCAGGATGCCGGCGACCGCTTCCGGTCCCGTGATCGCCGCGGCCAACAGGGAAACGAGGATCTCCCGGTGGGCATTCAGCTTGCCTTCGATTTCCTGTCTCGGAAGATCGCTCATGTCTGTCTCCTTCATCGTATGTCGCCCGGATGGAGCCTGGCGCCCGCTCTGGGGAACAATGGAGCAGCGGAAATGTTTCCTTGGGACGATCGACAATTTTGCAGACAGGAGGCCTTACCGTGACCGATACCGTTCGGCCGCCGCGCTGGCGGCGGCATCCCGATCCCCGAGACCGGCTGATCATTGCGCTCTACGCGCAGCTCGAGGCCGAGAGACAGACGCGCGAGACGCTGCGCTGGGCGATCCGCCACGGCGCGCTGAAGGCCGAAGTGCTCGAGGCGATTGCCGGAGATCCCGTGCCGGTCGACGGCGAGGATCTGGCGGCGCTGGAACGCAGCATCGCGCTTCGCGATGCCAGCCATGCCGACACACCGGCAAAGGAGATGTGGCGATGAAGAAGACAGCTTCCGTCCTGCTGCTCGCTTTGGCCCTCACGGCCTGTGGCGAAGACCAGACACCGAACCAGCGCGACGCCACGCCTGCGACCACCGAGAGTGCGCCGGCAACCACAACAGATCGTGACCCCACGCCGGAGACCGGCACTGGTGGCGAGAGCCAGGTCGAGGGAACGGGTACGACGACCAAGTGATTGCTCGTGCGTGCATTCCAGACATCGCAAGCCGCCTGAAGAGGTCCTGCGTGGAGCAGGGCCTCTTCGCTTTTTGCGCATCGGTCAGTTGAAGGCACCTTCCGGCGTCGCGACCAACCGCTCATAGACGGCCGCATAGGCCCCGGCGCTGCGGTCCCAGGAATAGTCGGCGCGCATGGCCCGCAATTGCAGCCGTGACCAATGCTTCGGATTCCTGTGGGCGTTGCAGGCCCGGCGGATCGCATGGCGTAGCCCGTCGGACGTGACGGGGTGGAACTGAAAACCGGTTGCCACGCGGGCGGAGAGGGCGGCATCATTGGCGTCGATGATGGTTTCCGACAGGCCGCCGGTCCGGGATACGACGGGAACGCAGCCGTAGCGCAGGGCATAGAGCTGGGTGAGCCCGCAAGGCTCGAAGCGTGACGGCTGGATGATCGCATCCGAACCGCCATGGATCAGGTGCGCCCTTTCCTCGTCATAGCCGACCGATACCGCCATGCGGCCCGGATAGCGCTCTGCCGTTCGCTGAAGGGACGCCTCGATCTCATGGTCGCCCTGGCCGAGCACGATGAGGCGGCCATCCGCGTGGAATATCTCGTCTGCCACTTCCGCCAGCATGTCCATGCCCTTTTGCCAGGTCATGCGGCTGACGGCGGAAAAGAGCGGCCCTTTGCCCGGCGTCAACCCGAAGCGCTCCAGAAGCGCCGGCGTGTTCTTCTTCTTGTTGCGCAGCGTCTTGGCGTCATAGGGAACGGCGAGATAGGGATCGGCCGCCGGGTTCCAGACGTCCTGGTCAATACCGTTGACGATGCCCTGCAGCCGGTCGATGCGCTTCCTCATCACGCCGTGCAAACCCATCCCGAAGGTGGGCGTCAGGATTTCCCGTGCATAGGTGGGGCTGACGACCGTGATGTGGTCGGCAGTCATCAGCCCGCCCTTGAGGTAGCTGATGTCGCCATAATACTCCATGCAGTCGACGTCGTAGACGCTCGGCGGCAGACCGATGGCGCCGAGCAGGTCCGCCGAGAACTGTCCCTGGAAGGCCAGGTTATGGATGGTCAGCACCACCGGCACGGCACAGTCCATCGTCCGCATGTAGACCGATGTGAGCGCCGTCTGCCAATCGTGCGTGTGGACGAGATCCGGCCTCCAGCCGGGAAGCGCCCCGGCGGCGATTTCGGCCGCGGCCAGCGACAGCACGGCAAAGCGCTTCCAGTTGTCGGCGTGGTCTGTTCCGCGACCGTCGACATAGGGGCCGCCGTCACGGTCGTAGAGCTGCGGCGCGTCGAGGACAAAGAGGCTGAGGCCTTGCATCTCGACATGTCGAAGCGTCGCCCGTTCGCCGAGCAGGTTGTCGAACTCCACCAGCGGCGGGGAACGCCGCGCCATGCCGAGCAGCGGCGGATAACCGGGAACGAGGCTATGGCTATCGATACGGAAGGCCGACAGCGCCTTCGGCAAGGCCCCGGTCACGTCTGCCAGGCCGCCTGTCTTGACCAGCGGATAGATTTCCGAGGCGACAGCGAGAACCTTGAGGCGTGGCCGGACTGGCGTCGCGGAAAGCGGTTTTGCATCCAGGGGGCGGATGGTGTCGCGCAGCCGCTGGATGAGTTGCGAACCGGGGAGGGGGGAGGCGAGGTTGATCGTGCCCATGGCGGCTATTCCTTGCGCGCCGTGCGGGGCGAGACGGACTTCCGGGTGGCGGGGACAACCGGGTCGGCAGCGTCGGCCGCCGTGCTCCCGCGGGCCTTGCGGATGCGGCGCTCGGCGTTCGACGTGGTGGCTTTGGCGCTTGCCCGAACTATCTCGTAGGCCTCGACCGCCTGTCTCCAGTGCTCGTCATGACGACCGTCGGGTCGACCTTCCTCTTCCCAGAGCGTATAGGCCCGTCTCGCTATCCATTCGGTATCGTAGTCGTCCATGGTCTGGTCTCCCTCATCGCCATGTGTCGAACGCTGCGCAGAGGCAAACGGTTCCGGTTGCAACCGACGAAATTATTGCACTGCACGGAACCCCTGCGATCATGGGGCGTTGACGGTCGAAAGGGATCGAAATGCGGCCAACCGGCCGACGCTGAAGGAGAGGGCACCGATGGCGCAGCGCGTGTTCTGGAAGGGCTATCTCAAGCTGTCGCTCGTCACCTGCCGCGTCTCCATGACGCCGGCGGTCACCGAAAGCGCCAAGCTCAGGTTTCACAACATCAACAGTCGCACCGGCAACCGCGTGGTCAGCCGCTATGTCGACGCAGTCACCGGAAAGCCGGTCGATGACGAAGATCAGATGCGAGGCTATGCCCGCGGAGAAGACGACTACGTCCTGTTCGAGGACGAGGAACTCGATGACGTCGCGCTGGAAAGCACCCGTACGCTCGACATCGAGCGTTTCGTTCCCGCCTCGTCGATCGACTGGATCTGGTACGATTCACCCCATTATGTGGCTCCCGCCGACAAGGTCAGCGAGGAGGCCTTCGCCGTCATCCGCGAAGCGATGGCGAAGACGGAAACCGCCGGCCTATCGCGGGTAGTGCTCTACCGCCGCGAACACGCGGTCCTGCTTTTGCCGCGCGACCGTGGAATGCTCGCCTGGACGCTGCTCTACGGCGACGAGGTGCGCGGCGGCGAGGAGTTCTTCGGCGACGCGGGCAAGGAGGAACCCTCGGCCCGGGCCCTGACGATGATGAAGAAGCTGGTCGGCGAGCGGATCGAAAAATGGTCTCCGAGCCTCGTCGAGGATCCGGTCGAGGACCGGCTGCATGCAATCATCAAGGCTCGCAGGAAATCGGCTAAACCGGCGCGGCCGAAGAAATCCGAGCCACCCCGGCGCGACAATGTCATCGACATCATGACGGCGCTGCGCAAGAGCCTGGCCTCGGAGAAGAAGCCCTCCGGCAAGCGCTAGCGGCCCTTTCTCTTCACAGCCTTTGGCGGCGCCACGACCGCTTCGGCGGCGCGAAAGTCTGCCCATGGGTCTTTTTCCAGGCCGGAAAGCCGCGCGAGCTCATTGACGATGGTGAAATGCGCCGGCCCGATCTCGGGTCCCAGTTCCTCCCAGGACAGCGGCATCGACACCGGCGCGCCTGCGCGGGCGCGCGGGGAATAGGGCGCGACTGCTGTCGCGCCGCGTCCATTGCGCAGATAGTCGATGAGGATCTTTCCCTTGCGCTTGGCCTTGCTGACGGTCGAGACATAGTCCGACGGGCTGTCCTTCGCCATGTCGTCGGCCAGCGCCTTCATCGCCGCTTTCACGTCTGGCCATTCGGTCTTCGGCTTAACCGGCGCCACCACATGCAGGCCCTTGCCGCCCGACGTCTTGACGAAGGCGGAAAGTCCCATGGCCTCGAACCGCGCCCGAACCTCGAACGCGGCCGCGATCACCCGTTCCCAGCTGACGCCCGGACCCGGGTCGAGATCGATGTTGACCATGTCGGGCTTTTCCAGCGCGTCGAGCGTCGCACCCCAGGGATGGATTTCAAGCACGCCGCCCTGCACCAGGCCGAGCAGGCCGTCCAGATCGCGGATGACGACATTGGGTTCCTCGTCCGGCTGGGACGGATCGGGCGCGACCAGGATATCCTTGCGCATGCCTCGCCACGCATGTTTCTGGAAGAAGCAGCTGCCGCCGACGCCTTCCGGGCACCGCAGCAGCGCCAGCGGGCGGTTGACGACGAAAGGCGCCATTCTAGGCCAGACTTCGACGTAGTAGTCGGCAAGGCCTGCCTTGGTCACCCCGGCATCCGGCCAGTAGACCCGGTCCGGATGCGTCAGGTTCACGGTCCGCTTCGGTTCGGACGGCGTGGTCTTCATTTCGCTCTCCCGCACCACATCCTGCGCGGCCTTGTCCTCGCGCAGGCCGCGGAACGAAGCGTGCCTCAGATGGGCGTCCGCCGTCCAGCCGCGGAATTCGATCTCGGCCACGGTCTCCGGCCGGACGAAGACGACGTCCTTCTTCTGTAGTCCGGTAAGCTTGTCGGAAAACGGGCTCTTGTCCTGACGCAACGGCTCGAGCGTGCGCATCAGCCGGCGCGCCACGTCTTCGGTATAACCGGTGCCGACGCGGCCGATATGCACGAGCTTGCCATCATCATGGGTTCCCATCACGAGCGAGCCGATCGCACCCTTGGAGACGGAGGACGGCACGTAGCCGCCGATCACCACTTCCTGCCGCGCCGAGCACTTCGACTTCACCCAGTCGCGCCCGCGCCCGGAGCGATAGGGGGCGTCGGCGACCTTGGAGACGATGCCTTCCAGGCTCAGCCGGCACGCATGCTTCAGGACAAGATCGCCGCTCTCGTCGAAATGATCGCTGAATTTCAGCGGAGGACCGGCCTTTTCCATCAGGCCCTTGAGCGCCGCTTTGCGTGCACTGAGCGCTGCCGGGCGCAGATCGAAGCCGTCGAGATAGAGCAAATCGAAGGCGTAGAAGACGAAGCGCTCGGTCCGGCCGTCGCTCAGGTCCGCCTGCAGCAGGGAAAAATCGCTGGTGCCCGCGCCATTCTCGACCACCACCTCGCCGTCGATGACCGCCTCGCGTGCGGGCAGGGCGGCAAGCGCCTTGCCGATCGCCTTGCCGAAGCGCTCGGTCCAGTCGAGCCCGGTGCGCGTCAGCAGGGTCACCTTGCCGTTTGCCAGATGCGCCTGCATGCGATAGCCGTCCAGCTTGATCTCGTGCAGCCAGCGCTTGCCCTTCGGCACGGTCTTGACGGCGGTCGCCAGCGCCGGCTCGACGAACGCAGGCTTTTCGGCGGAAACGGCACCCTTGACCTTGTCGGCGGCCACATCCTGGGACGACGGGGTGGCAGTTTCTGCGACGGCCGCGCGCTTAGCCGCTGCCGGCTTGCGGGCGGAGCGTTTGTCCTTCGCCGGTGCATCCTCGCCGATCTCTTCGATCCGCAAGCCGGTCTTCACCGATTCCGGCCGTTCCTCGAGAATGTCGGGATCGTCCTCGCCGCGCGACGCTTCGTCCTCGCCCTTGATCAGCAGCCAGTTCTCGCGGCTTTCGTCTTGCCTTCCGGCCATGCGCACCAGATGCCAGCGGCCGGAGAGCTTTTCGCCCTCCAGCTCGAACTCCAGGTGTCCTTTGCGATAGGCCTTCTTCACATCGCCGATCGGCGTCCACCGGCCGCGATCCCAGACGATCACGCTTCCCGCACCATAATGGCCCTTCGGGATGGTGCCTTCGAAGTCGCCATAGTCGAGCGGATGATCCTCGACGTAAACGGCAAGCCGCTTCTCGCCGGGCACGAGGCTCGGGCCGCGCGTCACCGCCCAGCTCTTCAACACCCCGTCCATCTCCAGCCGGAAATCGTAGTGCAGGCGGCGGGCGGCATGTTTCTGGATGACGAAACTGTCTCCCCGGGCGCGCGACGCCTTGCCCTTCGGCTCCGGCGTCGCCTTGAAATCGCGCTTGCGGCGGTAGAGATCGAGCGACATGGATCAGCCGGCCTTTTGCTTGGGGGCGCTCTTGGCCTTCGTTCCTGCGGCACTGGCGCGCTTGGCCGGGGCCTTGCGCTTGCCTTCGTCCTTGCCGCTGACGCCCGCGCTCTTGCGCAGCGCCTCCATCAGGTCGGTGACGTTGGACGCCTTGCGCTTCGGCAGGCGCTTCGGCTTGCGGCCGGCGATCTTGGCCTTCACCAGCTCGATCAACGCCTCCTCGTAACGGTCCTCGAAGTCGGCGGGGTCGAATTCGCCCTGCTTCGTCTCGATGATATGCCGGGCGAGGTCGAGCATCTCGCCCTCGATCTTGATCGCCGAGATCCCACCGAAGGTTTCCTTGGCGGGGCGCACTTCGTAATCGAAGTTGAGCGTGGTGGCGATCATGCCCTTGCCATGCGGCCGGATCAGCAGGGAGCGAACGCGGCGAAACAGCACGGTCTCGACCAGCGCCGCCACGCCCTTTGCCGCCATCGCCTCGCGGACGAGGTCATAGACTTCCAGTGCCTGCCGGTTGCCGGGCGCAAGATAGTAGGGGCGCTCCAGGAAGATGGTGTCGACCGCGTCGCATGCAATGAAACGCGCCATCTCCAGCGTCTTGTCGCTGTCCGGCACCGCATCGCGGATCTCCTCCGGCTTCAGGATGATGGCCTGACCCTCGCTCGTCCCATAGCCCTTGACCAGATCGTCATTGTCGACGCCCTCGTCGGTATCGGCATCGAAATATTCGCGGCGAACGCGATGGCCGGTATCGCGGTTGATGATGTGGAACGAGACGCGCTCCTGCGCGGTGACGGCCGAATAGAGCGCCACCGGGCAGCTGAGTTCGCCAATGACGAGATCACCTCTCCAGATCGCTCGCGCCGCCAATGTTCCATCTCCTTGGGTTGGCGGGGAAACGGGCGGCGCAAGCCTTTGTTCCGAAGCGCCTCCGGTGGGCCACCCGGACAGCGGGATCAGTTCGTCATCGCCTCGCTGAGCGCCGTGCGGCAATCCGGCCTGACGGAGGCCTGATGCTGCTGCAGGCACTGGGCGACGCGACCGCCGCCATATTCGATTCCCTTGCAGAACTGCTGGATATCGGCCTTGCACACGCGAATGACCTTGTAGGCCTTGGCGCGCATTTCCGGCGTGGGCTGGGTCTGCGCATGGGCGGGCAGGGCGCAAAGGGTGAGGGTGGCGCCAAGCGCTGCAAGGGCGAGCAGGCGACGGGTCAGGGATTTCGGCATGGGTCGGTTCCTTCTGTTCATGGTTGGGTTCGGATGAGGTGGACCCGGCGGCGGGTTCAGTGGAGAGCGCCCCGCCGCCGGGCATCATGAAGGCGGGTGGGGGGGCACCAGCGGACGGCGCCTTCACGATAGGTTGCCCCGCCTTTCGGCCGCATGTCTATGCGGCAGCTGTGGCGGGAATGGAGAAAAGGGCCGCAGGTGAGGGAGGCGATGCGCTCTGCTTCCTTCGGTCTTATGGCAAACTGCCTGTTCATGGTGCGATCCTCGTCCTGTGCGCCGAAGAGCCTCGGCAAGTGATGACGATCCGATACTGCAGCTCGAATGTACGGCCCGGTTTTCGTTCAGGTGTCCTTTCGTAACGAAGCGCTGCCGCCATGTTGCAATTTGTATCAAGGGTCTCGAAGCCCTTGATCGGGGCCTTTCTTCCCCGCATTCTGGCCCGATGACGAGCCACCCGATCAGCCAGCCGCAGACCATCCTGATTGTCGACGACGATGCCGACATCCGCCGGCTCGTCGCCGATCTCCTGCGTCGCGAGGGCTATCGTGTGGAGCTGGCGGAAGATGGCAGCGAACTGGATGTCGTGCTGCGCCGGACCCCGGTCGACCTGTTCGTCCTCGACCTCATGCTGCCGGGCGAGGACGGGCTCAGCCTCTGCCGCCGCATTCGTGCAGATCAGGACACGCCGATCCTGATGCTGACCGCCAAGGGGGACGAGACCGACCGGGTGGTGGGGCTGGAACTCGGCGCGGACGACTATCTCGTCAAGCCCTTCGGTACGCGGGAACTCCTGGCGCGCATCCGCGCCCTGCTGCGTCGTGCCGGCCAGAGGCCGCGCGCGGCAGTGACCCGCCGCTTCGCCTTCGATCGTTTCCTCGTCGATCTCGATGCGCGCCTGCTGACCCTGGACGACGGTGCGCCGGTTCCGCTGACGAGCAGCGAGTTCGACCTGCTCGCCTGCTTCGTCACGCGTCCGCGCCGGGTTCTGTCGCGCGACCAGATCCTGGACTGGACGCACGGGCGCCTGTCCGACCCCTTCGACCGGACGGTCGACATCCTCGTCTCGCGGCTTCGCAAGAAACTGGATGCGGCGAGCCCCGGCACCGGGCTGATCACGACGGTGCGCAACAACGGCTATCTGCTGACCGCGATGGTCCGGCAGGTGCCGTGATGCTCAGGATCGGCCTTTCCGCTCGGCTCGTCGCCATCGCAGGCGCCTCGCTCCTGGCGATCTGGGTCATGCTGCTCTCGTCGATCTACCTGGCGAACGACCTGAGAAGCGCCGCCGCCATGCCGGCGCCGGAACAAGTCGCGGCGATCGTCGACATCGTCCGGCGGACCGGAGCGGCGGAACGCCAGGGGCTCCTTCGGGCATTCAATTCTGCCATTCTCGAACTCAGGCTGGAGGACGACCTGGCGGGTTCCAATGCCGGGATCGATGTCGACGTGATGTCGGATGCTCGCTTCGAGCCCTATCGCAAGGCTCTGGGCGAAAGCCTGCTGGCGGTGACCATGCTGGCGCGCAATGGCGAGCGGTCGCGACTGCCGCGGCTGTTTGGCGGCGACGACAATCCGATCGAGTTCGCTGTGGCCCTCGAAGGCGCGAACGTGCTCATCCTCGAAACCCGCACGCCGTTTCTCGTCACCTGGTTCGGCTTGCCGGTCGGCCTCGGTGCCGGCCTGCTCGGCTCGCTGTCTGCGGTGATCGCCGTCCTCGTCCTGCATCGCGAACTGCGGCCCCTGCGCCGCCTTGCCGCCGCGGTCGACGAAATGGATCCGGCGGCAGCGCCCGTTCCGGTTCCCGATGTGCGTTTCAGCGCGCCGGAGACGCGCACGCTGGTCCAGGCTTTCGCTCGGCTGCAGGCGCGTCTTCACGCGATGATCGCGGCGCGGCTGGCGTTGATCGGCGGCATCCAGCACGATGTGCGCACCTTTGCGACGCGCCTGCGGTTGCGCGCCGAACAGATCCCCGACGAAGCCGAACGGGATCGCGCCATTGCCGATATCGGCGACATGATCCAGTTGCTCGACAATGCGCTGCTTGCCGGTCGGGCGGGGGTCGGATCGCTCGACGAGGAACTGCTGGAGATCGCCCCGGTGGTCGAGGGCGAGATCCTCGAAAGCGACATCCCGGTCGAGAACCGCACGCTCGCGGTCCGGCCGGCGGCAGCCGCGGCAATGCTGATCGGCGACCGGCTGGCGCTTCGCCGCATCGTCT
>DPXQ01000031.1 GCA_003527225.1 Rhizobium sp. | reverse complement strand
CGGCATCGTCAGCCTGCCATTCCACTTCGTCATGGCGTTGACAGCTGTGGTCTTCGCCTACCATGACGGCTTCTATTACATCCAGGACAAGCTGATCCACGACGGCAAGTGGGCCACGGCCTTCTCGCGCGGTAGCGGGCCATCTTCCGCGCCGCCGCGCGATCCGGTCGACATGCTGCCGCCGGCCGAGCTGCTGGCCAGTGCGCAGGCCCTGTCGCCGACCTTCGAGCCGACTTCCCTGCAATATTTGAACGTCACCGGGTCACGCGCCACCGTGCGGGTCTGGGGGCACGACGCCACCGCCCATTCGCCGCGCTTCATGGGCGGCTTTGTTGCCGTCGATCCTTATAGTGGCAAGGTCATGAACGCCGATTTCCTGCCCGGCCACCAAAGCGCACCCAATGCCGTCGTCGGCAGCTTCTTCGCTCTCCATTTCGGCACCTACGGCGGCACGCCGGTGCAATGGATTTATTTCATTCTGGGTGTCGCTGGCGCCTGGCTGTTCTATGGCGGCAACCTGCTCTGGGTGGAAACCCGTCGGATCAAGGCGGCGCGCGAAGGCGAGGCCGCCGGCATTCCGCCGGAACAGCGGCGCGACGTGCGCGGCATGGCCGCCGCCACCGTCGGCGTCTGCCTCGGCGCCGTCTGCGGCATCTCGCTGACCATCGTCGCCGCCAAGTGGCTGCACGGACGTGTGGGCGATCTAGATGCCTGGCACCAGATCCTCTACTACGCGGTTTTCTTCGGTGCCATCGCCTGGGCATTCCGCGTCGGCGCGGCACGGTCCGCCGTCCATCTCCTGTGGCTGGCGGCCGCCTTGACCTTCGCCATCCCGGCCACCAGCCTGTTGGCTTGGTTACTGCCATCCCTGGGCATGTGGGCCCATGGCAGCGCCGCAACTCTGGGGGTGGATGCAACGGCCTTGGCAGGAGGGCTTGGCTTTGCGTGGATGGCTCGGGCAACGCGGCAACGGGTGTTGAATGGCCCCGCTGACAGCGTTTGGTCGGCACGCTGCAACAAGTCTGTCTAAGTTTGCCTCAATGTCGGCTCACTTGGCCGCGTGATACTTCCGGGATGGATGCGCCCTGCTCGGTGATGATGTGGAACTGATCCAGCCCCTGTTCATCCCGGCCGAGGGTCAGGCGGGCGAGGAACTCCTGAACGGCGGTGTCGCGCGCCCAGATCGAGAGAAAGACGAGATTGTCCTGCTCGTCACCGACGCAACCGCCGGCCATGAGGTCGGGGCATTCGTCGATGCGGCACAGCGTCCTGGAAGGATGGAAGGCAGGCATGTTGTTGCCCTCGAGGTAGCCGGAGGCAGCACAGCCGGCCGGGGCAGTCGCTGCCTCAAGGGGCGGGAGAAAGCGCCGGAGACGACGTGGCGAAGAGAAGGGCCGGTGCGTCGCAACGCACCGTAGTCTTGAAGGTCTTGGCAACCTGGGCATGTAGTCGGCTTTGCCGACGGACATGAGGGCAGATTGTTTCAGGTGATCAATGGGCTGTAGCGAAAAACCGCTTTGCAGTGTGCCCTTGTTTGCCTGCTTGCTCCCGGGATACTCTGAGGCGTGCGTCGGCCAGCAATACCCTCCCTTCAGTTCCCTGTGGCGCGGTCCGGCAACCCGGGCGCGGCGAAGGCGGACTTCGGCCATTTGCTGCCACACATGGTAGTAGCAGAATCGTCATTCCAGCGACCGGTGAGCTCCGGAACCAGCCATAGAGCGAGCTGAGGCCAACGTGGTTCGTAAGTTGGCCGGCACTGCGCTCTTGAAGCCGATGCTCACCAGCTCTGCCGTCAGTGTCGGGCAAAAACCGCCGCGCTTCCGTCAAGCCCGACCAGGAGTGTCTCATAGGGTTGCGGGGTCGACGTCTCCATCCCCGGCGACCCCTGCGGCATGCCCGGCGTAGCCAGTCCGATGGCCTTTGGGGACTCGGAGAGAAGCCGTCGGATGTCGTCCGCAGGGACGTGCCCCTCGACGGAGTAGGAACCTACCTTGGCCGTGTGACATGAGCCGTATTTGTCCGGCATGCCCAGTGCCTTGCGGGCTGCGGGGACGTCATCGACGTCTTTCGTCACGACATCGAAGCCGTTCTTTCTCAGGTGCTCGACCCATTTCCCGCAGCACCCGCAGTAAGCGCTCTTGTAGACCTCTACGCGTACGGGCCCCTGCGCAAACGCTGCGCCGCTCACGATCATCAGGCTTGCCAGGAGCCCGCCGAGCACAGTTTTCGTCTTCATGTTCGTCTTCCGGTTGATGGCGTCGAGGCAAAGTTTGGCACTTTGAGCCCAACGGTAAGCTGACCTCAAAATTACATTTCCGTCAGACAGCCGGGACCCCGGTCGACTTTGCAGGATCAGGAAGGCAATGAGGCTTCATTGCGAGGCAAGGTGATCGTGAAGCAGGTGACACCTTCAGCGGAGCGCGCAGTGATGTGACCCCCGTGGGCCTGCACGATGGAACGCGTGATCGCAAGTCCGAGCCCTGCGCCTTCACCGCGAGATTCGCGCTGGGCGCTACCGCGATGGAAGCGTTCGAAGATCCGTTCGATCTGATCGGCGGGTATCGGGTCGCCGACATTAGAGACGGCGAGACGGACGCCGGCTGCGTCCGCGTCAATCCTGATCGTGATCTGCCCCTCTTTCGGTGTGTGACGAAGCGCATTCGAGATCAGGTTCGACAGCGCGCGCCGCAGCATCAGGCGATCACCCTGAACGCTCGCTTGGCCCTGGCGCACGATGCGGACCTGGCGCTCGTCGGCCAGCGCCTCGTAGAAGTCGATCAGTGCGTCTGCCTCGCGGGCCAGGTCGATCGCCTCGCCCGCGTGCGCGAGGGTGTTCTCCTCAGCCTTGGCGAGGAACAGCATGTCGCTGACCATGCGCGCGATGCGCTCATATTCCTCGAGGTTCGAGGCCAGGATGTCCTGATATTCGTCGTTCGTGCGTGGTCGCGACAGCGCGACCTGGGTCTGGGTCATCAGGTTCGAGATCGGCGTACGCAGTTCGTGGGCGATGTCCGCCGAATAGTCGCCGAGGCGCTGGAAAGCGGCTTCGAGCCGAGCGAGCATGCCATTGAAGGCGTCGACGTGCTCGCGCACCTCCAGCGGGGCATCATCGATGGTGAGACGCTCGGCGAGTTGCCGTGCAGACAGCTTACGGGCGGTCTCGGTGACCTGGCGCAGGGGGGCGAGGCCTCGGTGCGCGGCAAAC
This sequence comes from Rhizobium sp., assembly GCA_003527225.1. Next base: position 91 of record DPXQ01000031.1, on the reverse strand, counting down.
CAGCCCAATAGCGCCGCCGCCAAGGCCGCCACGACGACGCCCGCCCACGTCGCATTTCGTACCGATGCGAGGAAATGGACGTGATGCGACA
>DPXQ01000173.1 GCA_003527225.1 Rhizobium sp. | reverse complement strand
CCATCCGTTCGGCCTTAGCGTACGATTTGGCACTGCTCTTGTTCCGACCCATACTACAAGCTTGCTCTCCAACACCAGCAGGAGGGCAAAATCGTCTTCGTCGATGTCGAGGGCACGACCAACGAGAACCTGTTCGCTGGCCTCTACTGCGCCGACATCGTCCTGATCCCGCTGCAGACGACCCAGGACGACGTGGTCGCCGGCATGCAGCTCGCGCTGAACCATGTTCCGGTGGTCGAAGAGGATCAGAAGCGTAAGCTCCCGACGATGATCGTCATCAACCAGCACGATCTAGTGACCGGCCGCGCCAAGGCGCATGAGCCACTCCGGGAAATTTTACGCGAGAGCGGTGTCGCACTCGCCAGCCATCCGATCGCACGGCGCGCTTCCTATCAATCGATTGGCGCCGCCGGCACGCTCCAGACATCAGCGAAGCCTGATCCGAAGGCGATCGCGGAAATGGAAACGCTGCTTAGCGAGCTGCTTGCCCTCTACCGGTCGAAGGCCAGCGAGGCAAAGCAATGAGCGAGGGCGCAGACAGCAAGAACCTCGTCCTCGGATTGATCTCGACAGGCCGCGACCGCCCTTCGGTTCGCGAGAAGGTAGGGCCGGCTTCAAAACCCGCTGACGAAGACCAGGCACTGGCATCATCACCGAAGCCGCCGTTGGCGCGCGGCCAGCTCCGCGACATGGTGGCCAAGGGCGAAAGCCTCGACCCGGTCGCCGGCAAACGCTTCCGCGACACCGAAAAAGTCACGACCGGCATCCACATCCGCGCCGAGGTCCACAAGAAGCTGAAGATCCTCGCCGCAATCGAGCGGCGGAAGTTCAACTCCTACATCGAGGAGGCGATCGACGACTATCTGGAAAAAATCGCCGAGCGGATTCCTGATATTTCCTGAGCGGGGAAAGGGGGAGGCAATTACGCGCTTCCCTTCTCGCCCCTGCCATTAGCATCTGCTCGAGACGGAATTGACCACGCGCCGCCAAGCGGGCGGCAAACGGTTGAGGGGCGCGAACAACGACGACGATGCGATTTCCCAGGTAGCCTTCGCTTGTTACACCGATGTCTATCTGGGCATGCAGAAGCAGCGCCGACAGGTCGCCCCGTCTCAGGCTGTCGAGGAATGCCCTCGCGTTTTCTCCGTCGGAAGTCGTGTGCGTCATGTCCGCGCTGCATATGATCCCGGTTTTATCGACAAGACTTGGCCCGAACGCCTTGGTTTAACAAGCCCTCTCAACCCGCCTTACGGTTGACGGAACTGTTGGCTCGAACAAGCGCCATGAGCATGGGACCGATTGCGAATTCCCCGGCCTCGGTCCGCCGCGTGAGATCGCGGAGGTAACCGCCCGCCGAGTTGATATGCCCTCCCCTTTCGAGGATGCAGGCGATGACGGTCGCCGCGTTCTCCGGTCCCATGGCCACGCATGCGGCCTCGTATGCCGACGGGCTAACGCCGAGCATCGATCTGACGACGACGGCGGCCGACATGAGGTCGCGCCAGTTTGCAATCTTGCCACCGGGGGCGTAGTCGGCAATATCCGGGCAAGCCTGCAGGACCAGTCCAAGTGGGAACGATTTTAACGGGCCGTTCTCAGAAGAGGTCGATGCCTTCCGTCTCTGGCGTTGCTCGCCTGCACCGCCGCCGGCGGAATTCGAGATATTTCCGTCGTCTGTCATCGGCACACCCTGCCGCCCGATGGTATCCGCCGAGTTTGCCCCCAGCTTCGTTTCGAAGCCCGGTTCAGATTCATGATTGAGATCCGGATTTGAATTCTGTTTGTGGCGCTCAATTTGAGACTCATTGGAGTCGATTTTTCGTGTTTTTGTGTTTGCATCCAGCTGGTTGACGATCTCCTCGCGCAGCATCTCCATCTCTTCGAGCGCGGAAGCCAACTCTGCAATACCTGGCGTCCGAGGAAGTCGGCCGACCATCTCACGGAACATGAGCGAAATCCTCTCCCATTCGCCCCTAACCCCCTCGTCGATCGCTGCGGCGATCAGCTTGGCAATGTCACGACGGCAAATCGTCAGGCGCTGCTTGGTGATCCGCAGCTGCTCGCGGTCGGCTACTGCAAGGGCCGCCAAGGCCTCGATCTCGGCCGCCCTTGCCAGCAGAGGGGCAAGCGAGAAACCGAAGGCCTCCTCGACCTCCCCTGCCCTCCCCCGGCGCGCGTAACGCTTTCCGTTGGCGCTGTCCTTCCTCAGGATCAATCCGGCGTCCACGAGCCCGGCCAAGTGCCGCCGTAACGTCGCGGGGGTCATCCCTCTTGCGCGGATCGACAGCTGGGCATTCGACGGGAAGACGATCAGGCCGCGCTCCTCGGATAGCTCGTCGGCTGGATAAAAGGTCAGCAGCGCGTCGAGGACGGTCAGAGCGCGATCCGTCACCCCCAGCGATGGCCGTGCTTCGCAAATCGCCCTGAACAGCTTCCACTTGTTTCGCGAAATTCCGGGCTCGATGTTTTCGGCAATCTTTTGGCTTGCCAACATGCCGAGCGACATCGCCCGCCGCCCAAAGGGCGTCGTAACGTACGCATTCTCCATGGTTCTCTCACCTATGTTTAGGCAAAAGAAATCCGCTCACCAAAACGGTGCCAAAGACTCTTGACTGGGATTCGTGGAAATGCGATTCTCGATCTTGCTAGAAATCTGAGGAAGGCTTCCACGACGGAAACGTTTGGGGGGCCTTTTTCTTTTGCGGGCTACACTCCTTGTTGATCCTGTTTGCTCCGGTAGGCCTGATACAGGTCGGCAAGGTTCTCTGCGATGTAATCGCCAAAGCCTCCTGCATCCTTTGCCTTAAGAGCAAATGTGTATGTCTTGCCGTCGTTGCGGATGTCGGCCGACACGGCCTTGTCATCCGACGCCCACTTCTTGGTCTTGGCGGTTTTCGGCCGGGACTGTTTCCCAAGGCTCTTCACGAAAGCCAGAAGCGAATTGAAGCGGTCATCCCCGGTCTTTCCTTTGAAATCATCGGACTGGATGAAGGCTGACGCCTGTTCGAGCGTCGATGGCCGATCAAGCAGGTTCTTCAGCTCATACCAACGGTCGCGTCCGATGCCCTTGGCCGCGCCGACGGCATCGAGGACTTCCTTGGGGATGGTCGAGACGGCCAGCATCTTCGAGAACGTCGCCCGGTCGATGGAGAGCGCGGAAAGCGCGATCGCGTTGTCCCCGTCGAATTGACGGCGGGCGATCTCGGCGGCGAACAGCGCCTTCTCAAGGAACGACAAGTTCGCCCGCGCGGAGTTCTCCTGCCCTTGGGCAACCAGGTGATCACTGTCCTTGAGGTCTTTGACGACCGCACGGACCTTCCGCCCAAGCGCCTTGGCAGCTCGAAGGCGTCGGTGGCCAAAGACCACCATGTAGCGGCCCGTGGTGGTCGGGTGCGGCCTGACCAAGATCGGGGTATCCTGCCCCCGATCCCGGATAGCCGTGAGGAGGTCAGCGAAGTCCTGCTCGTCATCTTCGAGGCGGTCACGAACGAAAGAGCCGTCGATGATCTCGGGGGCGAGATCGACCACCGCCTCCCCTTCGAGCAACCTATCCGCTTGCGCGGCCAATTCGTCGAGAGAGTGGATGAGCGACTTCGAAGCTCCCTTGTTCGTGTACTGAAGGATTGCCTTGTCGTCATCGGGCGCTGCGTCGCCCATGATGTTCATGAAGGGGTTTTTCCGAGCCATATCGCTATCCTCGAAATTGAGTTAAATGGTTGATAGTCTTGGGCTGAAAGTAGATTTTTACGGCAGTCAAAACCATCACATCCTCCCCCATGCCCGATGGATCAGGCCTTGGATCTCGAAATTCACGCCGTCCATGCATTCTATGGCGCGGTCGTAGGTGTCCCTGTTGAAGTTCGAGCGGTCCAATTCATACAGGCTGCGCTTGGTCAGGCCCGCGTCAGAGATCGCTGTGGTTTTAAGCATCGGCGTCTTCAGGATTTCCTCCGCAAGCATCGACTGCATGAAGCCGACCATCTGCACCTGCGGGACGTCCTGCGGCTCGAAGCGGGTGATCAAATAGCGGAGCCAGTCCAAGCGGACGTCTGCGCCAGCCTGTTTGATCGTCTTCGTGATGTTGCCGAGCATGAGCAGGAACTGCGACATGCTCATCAGGTCGAGCATCTGCGGGTGCACCGTGATCAGGACCGACGTCGAGGCCGTTAACGCCGTCAGGGAAAGATAGCCAAGCTGCGGCGGGCAGTCGATGATCACGACATCGTAGCGGTCATCGACATCCAAGAGGGCTTTGCCGAGGCGGGTGAAGAACCGCTTGCCTTCGCTGCCTGCCTGCATGGCGAGCGGGGTGTCGTACTCGTATTCTTGCAGTTCCAAATTGGCCGGGATGATGTCGAGGCCGGGGAAGTTGGTCTGCAGAATGATATCCGCGATGGGCTTCCGCTGATCGTCGTAGCGGATCGTATCGTAGAGCGATGGGTTCTCATCCAGCTCCGGTTGAAAGCCGTGAAGAGCCGAAAGCGAAGCTTGCGGATCGAGATCGATTGCGAGGACGCGATGACCTGTGAGAGCCAGGTGTTGCGCAAGATGGGCGGCCGTGGTCGTCTTGCCCGAGCCGCCTTTGAAGTTAACGACGGCAATTACTTGAAGCTTGTCGCCGGGTTTTCGCTGCGGGACGTATTTCTTAGCCTCGCTCTTCCCGGTTTCAGCGAGGTAGTGCCGTAGCTCCCACATCTGCTCGGCCGTGTAGAATTTCCGGTTCCCAGACATGGTGGTCGGGATCGGCCCCTTGCCATCAAGATACAAGCGTTTCAGATTGCTCGGAGTGACACCGAGATAGTGCGCCACTTCCGCTACCGAAAACTGGCGGAGGGTCTTCTTCGCGGAGGGCGGAAAGTTCTCAAGGCGCAGTTGATTGAGCTTGCGCGAGATTTCGGCACCCTGCCTCAAAATTTTATCGTCGAGCTCAAAAGACGGGAGCGGACTGAACGCGTTCATGATGCCTCGGGCCATTCTGCCGGTAAAATTACCGATTTTGATAATATGCCGTCATTATCTCCGATTCTCGCAATCCGGCAAGGAAAATAGGGTTAACAAAAGGTTAACGACTGTTGGCCCGTTGCGAGAGAGCACATGAAGCCGATTCTGATGACATGGGAATAGGGAGAGAAGTGTTTTGCACCGTTACGTTGACTGCCGTCAAAACTAACGAAATCTGCTTTATTTGCAGAACTTTAGCCAATAGGTCCTATCCCGGCTGGATGAGCACGGCCTGCCTAGAAGGGCGGCTCGGCGCTGATGCGGCCGTCCTGTTTGGCCAGCATGGTTTCCCGTTCGGCCCGCGCCAAACCGAGTTCGGTCTCGATCTGGCGGCGCTCGGCCGGATCGGCGTTGCGGGCTTCGGCTTCGAGTTCCAGGATCGTGCGGTCGAGGTCGTAGGTCATCGTCGTCTCCTTGACGTTTTGTGAAAGACGACCCGCGCGGTCATGGTGGCAGGCAGGGGTCAAGGATCGCGGAAGGCGACCGGCGGAGCCGGCGAGTGGGGGAGCCGAATTTCTGGCGCGGTCCGCAAGGGACGGGACTGAAATTTGGGGGAACCGCTCGTCCTTGAGGCATGGTTGTCGCCATGGCACCCTCGGACGGACTGAGCAGACTTTTCCTCTCCGTATGGCACCCGGAAAGCGGGACACGGGCTCGATGCCCGTTTCCCGCTTCATCTATGGGGGAGCGCCCCGCCTTGGCAGGCGGGGCTTCCGGGATTAGGCGTCGCGCTTCGGGCGGTTCCAGACCAGGTCGTAGTCGCCGTCGGTCTGGCTCGGCCACAAGGCCGCGTTGATTGGGGCGTTGAAGCTCGGGTCGTCGAGTTTGACCGAGATGTAGGGTTCGCCGTCGGTGGAGGTAGCGTTCCAGCCTGCGCCGACCTCGGCCATGCCCGCCATCACGCGGAAGTCAGGAGCGTCGCGGGAGGTGCGCTCGATCGGAACGAGGCGGGCCTTCATCGAGACCGTCAGGGTGCGGACCGCGCCACTGATGAGGTTGCCGGTGGTGGAGAAGTTGCCGATGATAGCCATTTTCGAGATCCTTTCGGGTTGCTCGGGTCGCGTCCATCGCGACCTCGATGGCTGTCGAAAGGATCGGGGACGATCGGACCGCACCCCTTGGGCCGGAACGAAGTGGAGGGCGGCCGGAGGCGGCTTTCTTGTCCCGCGAGGAATGACGGCGGCCCGGGGTCCCCATTCGACCTGTCGAATGGGGTGGGTTCCGGCAGGGGAAGAAAGTTGAAGCCGGCCGTTGCGGGAGGACGATCGAGGCGCAGCCGGTCTCCGATCAGACATGCCACATCGAGGACGTGATGACCGCGCCAGGGTTGATCAAACCGGAAGGCTCTCGAAAACGGCCGTTATCGGCAGCACCTCTTCGCTGCCGGCGGCGACCACGTCGGCTCCAACGGGCTGCAGCTGTGCATTCGGTGTGCCCGCCGTCACCGATCGATCCCGCTGCCTTCGATATCGCTCCTCCGCATCGGCTTTCGCTGGGCTGTCCTCGCGTGCCCGCTGGAGGACAGCGCCCTCCACGACACGGAATCCTCTTCTTCCGCAGGCATAGGGGCACCGGCTCCATGCACTCGGCGCATCTACTGCCATGGCAGCGCCCTACCGCCGAGACCATCTGGGCTGGCCCCGTCAAACAGATCACTGATGCCCAGCCCTCCTGCTAAGGTGGGGCGCTCCCGGTCTTCCGGGTGCCGCGCCAACCACCATCAGCTCGATCATTCGCACCCGTCCGGAGAAGACAGCGCGGCCGGGGCGACACTAGAGGCGGCGAAGCGCCGACCCGGACAAGTCGATCGTCACCGGCATCGGCGGAGACGGCCGAAGGCTGGCTGCGTGCCGGAGGCATAGAGCGCGGTCGCCGCTGGCGATGGCCAGAACCAAGATGCGGGACGAACCTGCCGGTCCCGACGATCCGCGTGGCTCCGTTGAACGACCTACGGCGCGACCTTTGCCTTCGCGCCATACAGGACGAGCTGCCTGATGTGCGCGCGGACCTCGCGTTCGGTTCCGTAAAATCGGTCCTGCCCTTCCGGATAGGCGATCATCCAGGGTTCATCGGCTCCCATCATGGTCGCTTCGAAGATGTCACCATTACCCGCGGTGACGGATATCGCACGAGTTGCTCCTGCCGAAGATTGATCCCGCACCAGTGAAAATGACACCAACCAGCTCGGGCCATGGGAATTTCGCAGCGCGTGCATGACGCCTGTGGTTCGCGCATTCATCCAGTCATCGCGCAGACTGGCTTTCCAGTACCGCCCATGCTCCATGGCATAGGCTCTGATGGCATTGTGCTCGGCTCGGATGAGCGGGCGCAGCGTGGTCATGGAGTTTCCTTTCAGGGGGAGGGACGAGGTGTGCGGGTCCGGCGCGGCCGGGCCTCGATCGCGCCGCCGCGCCGCGAAGCGGGCAAGGCGGGATCTGAAGAGATGAAGAGCATCGGAGAAATGAGCATAGCGACGGCCGCAGGCCGGGATTTCGGGAATTCTCGACGCGTCGGCGCGGGAGAAAGGGCAGCCGTAGGAGCCTCAGCGCAGCGGCTCGAAGAGGAGGCGGGACCGACTGCCCCCCGCGCCGGCGCTCCCTATCCTCAGACACACCACATCCCCTCGCATTCGTTCGGCCAGAGGTCGAGCTGACCGCGACCAAAGGCCTTCGATAATCGGCCTCGTCCAGCGGCACGCACGAGCGATGCAAGAGGACCTGGCCACGGATACCGCGAACGCCGTTGCGTAGCGCCTGTTCGACCTCGACGGCGTCGGCCCATGCCGCAATATCGTGATCGCGCATGACCGCGCGAAGGAGAATGGCTGCGGATCCTTCCTCTAACGGATCGAGACCATGCGGAGAGAAGAGCATCAGCGTCCCTCCCTTAATTCACGGTCCAGCCAGCGGCGAAGATCGCGACGCATGATACCGATGGAACCGTTGATCTCGGCAACCCGAGCGTCGCCGACGATATGACCGCCTTCACGGAACAGGTCGACGAGATGATGCATGACATCGAGATAGAGATGGCCGCCGACAAGGGCGACATCCGAGAAGGGAACACGTCCATAGCCCGTCAAAGTCGCGATGTGCATTCCGGGATGCTCGCCGGAGGCCATCGCACGGCGCTTGGTCTTCTGCTTCGGCCACCGCGTTCCGAGATCGCCCGCCTTCATCTCGCCCGCGATCGCCGGGGTCATGCGCGCGTCGTAAAGTTCAATCGGCGTGGCGGCGGCTCGGAACCCCAGGCGCGCGGACAGGAAAGCGACCTTCGCCTTGTCTCCATGTGGGTCGACCGACCGCAGGGTCTTCCAAAGGGGGCCGTCATAGCGTTCGATGGCCGGCATATAGGCCGGGCCGTCGCGCTTTGTCGCCGAGCAGGCAAGGATCAGGAGGCGATTTGCGGGATAGGGAGCCATCATGCTGCCTCCCGCTCTTCACCCGCGTCCGGCTGCAGGCCGTGAAGGTAGGCGACGGCGCGCTGCGCGTGCGCGGCGGCGGCAAAGATCGCCCGCTTGTCATCCGAGAGCACCTGCAACCACGACTGGAGGTAGGAAGCATGATCCGGGCGCGGTTCCAGTTCCGGCGCGATACCGAGATCGGCGCACAAGAAGCAACTGCCAAGCTCGGCGATCAGTTCTTCGCGCGCCCGTTCGCTGCGATCCTTGCTGTAGCGGCTGAGATCGCGGCCGACGCGATGTGCCGGCGCCGTCCAGTGCGTGGCCTCGTGGCTGAGGGTTGCCACGTAGGAGGCCGCGTCCCTAAAGCTTTCGACGAATGGCATCTGGATATGATCGGTCGCAGGGCTGAAGAAGGCTCGGTCGCCGCCATGACGGATATGCGCGCCGGTGTTGCGGAAGAACCGATCGGCATGCTCGATCCGATCGACGGGATCGGTAACAGGCGGTGCGGATTGATAGTAGCGGTCCGGCAAGCCGTCGATCTGCGCAACGTTGAAGACATTATATGCCTTCAGGAAAGGAATCTCACGCTCAATCTCGCCGCCGCGACCGTCGGATTCCGTCTTGCTGAAGCGACTGGCGAAGACCACGGTCGCGCCGGACTCGCCCTTGCGAACGGTTGCGCCGAGCTCCAACGCCTGCTTGAACGTTATCCACGTCGGCGAGGAGAACCCCCGCGCGATGCCCTCCGACCACAAGAGCAGGACGTTCATGCCGCTATAGGGAAGCCCGTTGTGACGCAAAGGACGGGTAATCCGGCCTACCAAGTTGGACACGCGCCACGGTTGGACCCATGGGCGGACACCGTTCGAGAGATCCTCGACGATCCTGTCGGTGATGCGCGTATAGATGTCCACGCGCTGCGCTTCGGTCTTTTTCCTCATTTTCCTTACCTCCGTTCCAGAGGTCGCGCCTATCGCGACCTCGTCACGGCGGTCCGGAAGCCGGAGCCATAGGGGGACAGCGCACGCATCGCGCCGGAACGAAGTGGAGGAGGGCGAAGCCCTTGCGCTGAATCCCGGCTCCTGCAGGACCAAAGCCGGACGGGTCGCTTGGCGCTCGTCGTTCGACATTTCCTTTTCTGATCTGGCGAAGGAACGTCGGGCATGCTATATATCTGACCATCTGACTAGGTGAGACAAATGGGTAAGCAGACACAATTTTCAGGGACAAACAGGCCGGTACACCCGACGATGAACGGACGGTGGAAGCTAGAGGACGCGAAAGCGCGCTTCAGTGAAGTTGTCCGGCATGCAAGGGAGGACGGTCCCCAGCGCGTGACCGTTCGAGGTCACGATGCGGTTGTTATCATGAGCGTCGAGGAGTTCGAACGTCTGACACCGACTGCGCCTCGCGTGCCGTTCGTGCAGTTCATGGAGGCGTTGCACCTCGACAACCTGGATCTCGAACGCGATGCCGACCACGGCCGGGATGTCGAACTGTGAGGGGATGGCTGCTCGATACCAATGTGGTGGCCGCGCTGATCAATCCGCAGGGCGCACCCTCAGTCAAAGCATGGGCGACTGGTCAAGACGAAGAGACGTTCCATCTCAGCATCCTGACGCTCGCGGAATACGACAAGGGAATTCACAACCTGCCAAACGACCATCCGGATCGCTCGCGCTATATCGCATCGCGGGACGCTCTCGCGGACCGGTTTGGTGATCGTGTGCTTTCCCTTCGCGACGAGGCCGTGCGGCTCTGGGGACGCATTTCGGGAGAAGTCAAGAAGGACACCGGGCATCCACCCCCCGTGATCGATACTCTGCTGGCGGCGACCGCAATCGAGTACGAGCTCTATCTCGTCACGCGCAACGTAAAAGACACGCGCCACTCGGGCGCGGCCATTTTCGATCCATGGACCGATGACCCGGCCAAGTTTCCACTGAGTCCAAGGGCCAATAGGCCCCGATAGCAGAGAAAATGGCGGGGCCGAAGCCCCGCCTGACCGCTCAACCGAGCGCGTCCATCTGCGCTTCGGCCGCCTTGCGATCGAGCGTCTGGCCGGGATTGTCGACAGGGCGATCGAACGGCTTCCAGGATTCCCCGACGGCGTGTTCATAAGCCGCAACCGCGCCTTCGGCGGCCATGCGGAGCGAGAATGCCTGGATACCCATGTCGGCGGCGAATTCCCGCTTGCGCTGCGCGGAACTGTCGTACCCGACAATGCCGTCCCGGTCGTCGTCGCGGGCATCGCTGGCGGCCTTGGCCGTAGCGTCGCGGGCTTCCGTCACGGCGCGCGAGTAGAACTGGCCGGCGCCATGGGCGGAACCGACGAAGGCTCCCACGACGCGTTGCAGGTGGATCTGCATCGCACGCTCGCCGAAGCCTTCGGACAGAGCCTCGACGGTTTCGAGGATGAGGCGCTCGTGCGTATCGCGCACACCGTCGCCGTCGACGACGGCGGTCCCGAAGCTTTCGGCGATCCGCAGCGCCTGGACGGCATCCGGGCAGGTGAGACGGACCATTTCGAGGGTTGCACCCTTGCGGAGCGGGACGACGCGGGCAGACGGGCGGGAGGTTGTTGACTTGGCCATGCTCGATTTCCTTCTCGGTTTCCGAAGGCTTGCGCCGGCCCCTTGCCGGAGCGCCCTTCGGTGCGGTCGAAAAAATCCGGCGGTCAGACGGTCGCTTTCACAGGTCCGGGGCGCCTGAACGAGAAAGGTGGGCTTGCGGACAAGCGGGGGCGCAGCCCCTGCGCGGGACGCGGGCTCGCCTTGCGAAGGGAGGGTGAACCGGCCGCAACGCGGCGCGCAGCGGCCTTGAAACGACCGGCCGCCGGTTTAAGACCGTGCTGAACCGAAGGGTGCTCCGGCAAGGGGTTGGCTCATCGCCCGAACCGAAAGGCAAACGATGGCCAAGAGCGTTCGCACGCCCGCACCTTCCTGCGCCGATCAGCGACGCATAGTCCAGTCCGGTTCGGTCCGGTCGAACCAGATACCTGAAGGCGATCAGGCCGCAATGCAGTGCGGGGGCAGGCGGCCTGGTTCTTGGACGGCCAGAGGCCCTACATTCCGATGCCAACCCCGCAGGTAGGGCAGGGGACGCGGGCGATGGGATGGTCCGCCCAGGTTTCGCCGCAGCGGTCGCAGGAGAGAATCATGGTGGTGTCCGCCCACCGGGTCGCGCGCGCAGTGCCGCGATTGCCCGGTCCTGCCGGGCGAGCTTGCGCGATAGCGCGTCGATTTCCTGCTGCCGCTCGGCCGTGATCGCGGCGAGGTTGGCGCGATAGCGGGCGAGGAAGGCGCCTGCTTCCGGCGGCTGGCCCCGCCGATAGGAGCACCGGCGCGGATGCAGGTGCGGGATGACGGCCGTTATCCGGCGGATGATCTGCCGGTCGATAAGGTCGAGCTGGTGCTGTGTCTGCCGACGAGCCTCTTCCATGCGCGACAGGAGCGAGCGGCAACCGAGTTTGAAATTCCCGCCGGGGCAGTCCTGGCCCGTCTCACCGCATTTGCGGACGTGGGGGCTTGAGGCGCCGTTGCGCTTCCAGTGATAAAGCGTCGCGACATAGTGCTCCGGGGGAGGGGGGCTTCCGTCGCAACATTCCACGACGGAAGCGACAGGTGGGAGTGAGATGGTCACGTCCGCATTCATGGCATTCTCCTGCAGGATCAAAGTATTGAACACACCTCCGCCGCCGGGCGCTGCCAGCGGCGGAGGTGTCGAGCGAGAAGGGGAAGTGCGGGGCCTATTCAGCAGCGACAGAGTAGGCGGTGTCGCCCTCGATGACCGTTTCCTCCGTCTGGGTGTCGCCGTCCGCCTGCGCGGTGTCGTCAATCACCTCCGGGGAAGCTTCCGTGGTCGAGGCCTCTTCGCCATCGCTCTCGGCCTGATCGTCCTCCGATTGTTCGTCCTCCTCCACGGCGATGTCGCGGGCCTTGAGGATGTCGGAAAGCTCGGCCAGTTCGGGCGCGAACCGGGCAGCGGGGTGGACGAAGTGCCCCTCCTTGAAGTGCTCGACAAGCGCCGCGCGGGTTTCGCGAACGCGCTGGCGCGGCGTGACCGACGCTTCGCTGCAGGATGCCTCGAGTGCCTGGCGAGAAAGGCATTCGAGGAAATCGACGGTGCCCATGTTCGGAAGGAAGGCATCGGCCCCGATAGCCCCGCCGGCAACGCGGGACAGGACACCGCTGTTCGACATGCCGCGGCGGCATGACAGGACGTCGATGAGCGTCTTGCGCGCGGCAATCCGCAGGGTGTCCACATCGAACAGGAACTTCCCCTCGTCGTCGAACAGCATGGCCGCGTGCCGGTCGAAGCGGGTTCCTCCGAACATCGCGCCACCGGCGCCGGAATCGACACGGACGTTGGTTCCGGCATAGCCGAGGACCAGCAACGCCATCAGCGTGTCATCCTCGATCGGCGCGCGGCCGAGTGCCTCGTGCAACGCGTCCGTGCGGTAATCACCGATCATGTCGTGACCACGCTGCGTCACATCCGGGCGCGGCTTGGACGCCACGATGGGCTCGTCTGCGCCACCGGTGCCACCAATCGTTGCCGTGCAACCCTTGCCCGTCGATTTCTTTTCGTCGGGCAGCCGGTAGACAATCGACTGCACCTTGCCCTCGCGGTCGAGATACATTGCCGTGCGGTCTGACTTAAGCGCCTTGCCATGAACGCGCTCGGCCTTCTTCGGCAGCTCCGGCTGGCCGTAGCCGTTGACTTCGACGATCGCGCCCCGCTTCGGAAGGTTTGACGTCATCCACTCGTGCTGTGCGCCAAGGAAGCCTTCGACATTGGTGGTGTAGCGATTATCCTCGTTGGCCGGTGCGAAGAGGTCCTCCGACCATTCGATGCCATAGGATGCGGCAAGGTCATCGCCGAAGCTGGCATCGCGCGCATACATGCGCTTCTTGTTCAAAGCGTTGGCGATGGACCACCATTGCGCCGTGTCGCCCTTCTTCGGTTCGCACGCCTTCCAGACCGACTCCTGGTCCTCGACGCTGGCCGCGGCGATGATGCGAAGCTGCTGCTCGCCCGGCATGTCGCCGAGCGCGATCTGCTCAAGCATGCCGGGGAAGAGATTGGCGAGCAGGCGGAGCTTCTTGATCTGGCGGACGGGGAGGGCAAGCGCCAGTGCGATGGCTTCCTCGGTCCAGCCGAGCGCGACGAGACGTTCGACACCGCGCCATTGGTCGACGGGATTGAGATTTTCGCGTGCGATGTTCTCGACCATGTTGCGCATCGCGCCGTTATCGTTCGCCGCCTCGATGATCAGCACCTTGATCTCGTCGAGGTTGGCGGCGATTGCCCCATCCCGGCGGCGATGGCCGTTGTCGATGATGAGGCCGTTTCCACCACCAGGTTCGGCGAAGACGATCGGAGGATTGATGATGCCGACAGCCTTGATCGTGGCGACCATCAAAGCATCGGCCTGCGGCGACGATTTCGACTGGCGAGCCTTGTCGGGGTTGTCCTTGAGCAAACGGGGATCGACGACAGCAACACGCATGGGATGTTCCTTTCTGGGGTACGGACGCGGCCCTCTTGCCGGTCCTTCTCGTGTCTTCTTTTTTCCGAAGACACCTTCCGGACCGCGGGGCGGCCGGACCGGCGCAACTGCGGCCGAGCCTCCCTGCGGCGAAGGACAAGCGGGGCCAACGGCCCTGCGAAGGACGAGTTGCCGGGATGCGCAGGTGGCGGTTGAGCGAAGCGCCGGCGCGAGGACCGATCTGCGATCGGGTTCCTCATTTTCTCCCTTTCTCTTTCCCCCTATTTTCCGAGGGCCGATCCGGACGACACAGTCGCCGCAGAATCGGCGGGGTAGGGGGGCGGATGGTGTTGCAGCTCTTGATTTGCCACCATTAAGGTGGCATATCGAAGCATGGAAAAGAAACGCCCGACATACGATCTCGAGGCGATCAAGGCGGCATTGGGATCACCCAGGACGTTGGCGATCACGACGACGGCACTGCGTACGGCGATGGCTTTGGGGTATGACCGCGCTGGCATCGTCCAAGCGGTCACCGGATTGGATCGCTCGATGTTCTACAAGTCGATGACGACCTATGCGGATCACCGGGTCTGGCAGGACGTCTATCATGCGCCAGCCGAGGATGAAGGGTTGGTCCTCTATATTAAATTCCAGGCGGACGTGGTCACCGAATTCCGGGTCATGTCGTTCAAGGAGAAATCCGATGGCAGTTAAGATGCAGGTTTTGCCGGACACGATGGTTTCCCCGGAGACGGGAGAGACCCTGCACCGGGATGTCCGGCCATTCGTCGTCACCTACAAGGGCCGTACCAAGACGGTCGGGCTTCCGGGCTATTACTCCGCGGACAGCGACGACGGCGTTCATGTCGGTGACGACATGGAGGCGTCGGACGCTGCACTGCGGGCGCTGAAGGAAGAAGTCGAGGGAATACCGTCGCCGGCGACGATCCGGCGGGTTCGCAAGAAGCTGAAGCTCTCGCAACGCGAAGCCGGCGGGATCCTCAAGGTGGGCGAGAGCGCTTTCGACAAGTACGAGCGCGGTCTGGTCGAACCGAGCGGGCCGACGAGCCAGTTGCTTCGGCTGCTCGACCGGCATCCCGAGCTGGTCGAGGAACTGCGCCAGCCGGTATAGGCGACGATAGCGATGGGCAAAAAAAAATGGGCCTGCGAAACCGCGGCCCATTGAAGTGTGAAGGTCAAAACCTCCAGAGGGGAACAGCTGACGCGGCGGCACTGGGAGGAGACCGCCATGTGCATCAACTGCGAGCATAATGCCCGTTTCTTGACCATCTGGAAAACATTTATTGTGCAACGCAGCTATGCGGCGGCTGCGTTGCTCCCGTCATGATCGTCGCCGGCATTACGCCGCTTGCGCGACCGGCTCGGCGGTGGCACGGACTTCGGCGGCCAATGCCTCCTCGACCTCCTCCAGTTCCCGGCGCTTCGCGGCGAGTTCGTCGGCGAAGGCGAAGGTGCCCGTTTCGTGCGCGCGGTAGGAGGCTAGCCGGCGGTTGGCGTCTTCCAGATGCTGGCGCTGACGGTAACGCTCGCCCTCGAAATCATCGAGCGCATGTTCGAGACGGGAGATCGCCCCGAGCGGCGTGACGGTGACCGGCAGGTCGACCTCATAGTCGGCGCCGGTGCGTTGCAGGACGGTGCGGTAATGGTAGCCATCGTTGCCGAAGCGCTGGCCCTCGTAGATGACGCCGAAGCCGCCGATCGAACCGAGCTGCGCCTCGCCCTCGTGCTGAAGCTGGACGAGCGTGAGGATCTCCTTCATCACCGCGCGCCCGGCGTCCTTGCGCTCAACCTGCTGTTCGCCGAGGACGGTCATCGTGAATGCCTCACCTGATGTCGGCACCAGCCGCGCGATGTCCTTGCCGATCTCGGCGATCCGGCGCGTCGCGACCTCGATATCCCGTTCGGCTTCTCGCAGCCGCCGGCGCACCGAGAAGAGATCGTCGTCATGGGCGGCGCGCAGGCGCTCGAGGCGGGCGATATCAGCCTCCAGGCCGGCCTTCTTCATCAGGCGCTCGTCGCCGCTGGCAATGGCTTTGGCCATGGCAAACTGATTGGCAGCCCCTTCACCGAGATCTTCCAGCCGGCGGATCGACGTGTCGCCGGAGAGCGCGGCGGCGATAAACCGGGCCTTGCGCTCGTTGTTCTGCCACATGCTGGCGTCGAGACTGCCTTGCGTCGCATAGGCGAAAATGTCGACGATATCGTGCTGGTTGCCCTGGCGGACGATGCGGCCCTCGCGCTGCTCGATCTGCGACGGCAGCCACGGCACGTCGAGGTGATGAAGCGCCTTGAGCCGAAGCTGGGCGTTGACCCCGGTGCCCATCGTCTCGGAGGAGCCGATCAGGAACCGCACGCTTCCCGCGCGGACATCCCCGAACAGGCGTTGCCTCGCCTCCGACTTTTTATAGTCCTGCATATAGGCGATTTCGCTGGCGGGCACACCGAGCCGGACCAGTTCGTCACGAATCCAACGGTAGGCCGAAAAGCCTCGCGTCTTTTCCACGTTGATCGTACCAAGGTCGGAAAAGATCATCTGCGCGGCGCCGGGCAGGTCGTACGGCTTGCCATCCGGCCGCACGAACACCTGGTCCGCCGATTCCTGCCAGATGCGGAAGGCATTCCCGACGAGCAGATTGAGCTTGTTGTCCGGCTCGTTGTCGTTGGCGGGCATGACGAGGCGCAGGTCGATCGCCGCGTGACGGCCATCGGTGATGACCGAAAGCAGGATGTCGTCGCCCGGCTGCGCCGGCCCTTCGCGCATTTCGATCGCCTTGACGCGGCTGTCGAGGATCTGCTGGTACATCTTGAACGCCGCGGTAGGCGTCGCGGTGACGATCTGCCGCCCACCGGTGGAAATGGCCGGAACCCGGACATATTCTCGGAGATCGGCGGGCATCACGACGTCAGCAAACGATCGGAACATCGAAATCAGTTCCGGGACGTTCACGAAGGAGGCGAACCGGCTGACCGGCTTGTATTTGCCCGAGGGTTGGATTTCCAGTTCGGTGGTCGTCTCGCCGAAGGTGCTCGCCCAGGCGTCGAACTCGTGCAGTCCGCGTTCATGGAGAGCATCATAGCCGAGCAGGCGCTGGACGGAGAACATCTCGCCGAGCGTGTTGGTGATCGGCGTGCCGGAGGCAAGCACCAGTGCGCGGCCGGGGTTCTTGGTTTCGACGAACCGGGACTTTACATACAAGTCCCATGCGCGTTGAGAGCCGTTGGGATCGATGCCCTTCAACGTCGACATATTGGTGGCGAAGGACAGCTTGCGGAATTCCTGCGCCTCGTCGACGACAATCTGGTCGACACCGATTTCCGAGATGGTGAGCAGATCGTCCTTGCGGGTGGATAGCGCCTGCAAACGCTCCTCCAGACCCTCCTTCAGCCGTTCAAGACGCTTGCGCGACACGCGGTCGTCGGGCTCGACCCTGGTCAGCAGATCCTCGTAGAGCTGCAGCTCGTCCTGGATCATGCTCTGCTCGAAGGCCGAGGGGACGGCGATGAACCTGAAGGCCGAATGGGTGATGATGATCGCGTCCCAGGTGGCCGTGGCCGCCCGGCTTAGGAACCTTGCGCGCTTGTCCTTGGTAAAATTGCTCTCGTCGGCCACGAGAATGCGGGCGGAAGGGTAGAGCGCCAGGAATTCGCGCGCCGCCTGGGCAAGGCAATGGCCGGGCACGACCAGCATCGCCTTGGCGATCAGGCCGAGCCGGCGCTGTTCCATGATGGCGGCCGCCATGGTCATCGTCTTGCCGGCGCCGACGGCATGAGCGAGATAGGTCGCGCCGTCGGCGATGATGCGCCAGATGCCGCGCTTCTGGTGCGCGTAGAGCTGGAACGCGGCGGAGGCGCCCGGTAGCTGGAGGTGCGAGCCATCGAACTTGCGCGGCGCGAGGTTGTTGAAGCGCTCGTTATAGACGCCGGCTAGCCGGTCGGTCCGCTCGGGGTCCGTCCAGACCCAGCGCTCGAATTCCGTCTTGATCTTCTGCAGCTTCTCGCGCGCGGCTTCGGTATCGACGACGTTCAGTACCCGCCGTTCGCCGCCGGCGTCCTTGAAGGTGTCGAAGATCTGCGGCACGCGGCTGTTGAGCGCATCGGCGAGCAGTTCGCCGGCGTGTCGGCGGCTGGTGCCCCATTCAGAGGTGCCGGCGGCGCGATAGCCGAGCTGGCGGGCTTCGACGGTCCAGGAACCGAGTTCCGGCATATGGTGGATCTTGATGTTGGCGTCCATCGTCTGCTTGACGAAGGCAACGACATCGGCGGCCGGGATCCACGGCGCGCCGAGACGCGCGGTGATATCCGATGGACGCAACGGCGAAGGCTGGACAGCCACCAGCGCGCGGACGTTGCGCTCGAAGATCGGATCGAGCGCCGCGGCGGCTTCCGCAGCGGCAAGCTTGGTGCGGACCGGGCCGGAGAGATAGGCGTCGGCGGTCTGCCACGCGCCGTCGGCCGGATTCTGGAACACGGTGTCACCGAGCTGGTCGACCACCTTGTCGCAGTCGCAATGCAGGAGCTCGGCGATGTGGTCGAGGTCGACGCGGCCGCGCTCGTTGAGCACGACGGCAAGCGCGTCGCCGGCATTCGTCACCACAGGCGGGGCAGGGGGCGCGATCACCCGCTGCGAGAAGATCGGACCGGGCTTGGCCGTGTCGGTGTCGAGGTCGTAGTCCTCGATGGAAGCAACCAGCCAGCAGTCGGGATCGTCCCTGAAGGGCTGAAGGTTCGGTTGGCGATGCGTCTCGCGGGTCTCGCCGGTCTCGTCGTCCTCGGAGATGGAGACGGTCGTGTGGTTGATCGGCCCGAAATCCCTGACGAAGCTCGACCAGGCGATGCGCAGCCGCACCTGTAGATCGCGCCATGGCCGGTCGGTCTCCTGCGCCTTCAGCACCTCGCGCACGGCGTCGCGGACGGGGATCAGCTTCTGAATGGTGCGGACGTGCTTTTCCGTCAGACCATAACACGTTCGGCCCTTCCTGACCTTGATCACGACGGGCGCACCGTCAACGATCTGCATCAGGCCCTGTCTGTTGTCGACGAAGTAGCTGCCTTCGCGAACATTGGCGTTGCCGAGCCGCAGATCGACAATCTCGGCCAGCTCCTCCTCAAGATCGAGATCGATCTCGGTCGGCTCGCCGTCATAGAGATCTTCCGGCAGATGGCTGACGGCGGCGTCCAGCAACTCGGCGAGATGCTCGCCGGCGCGGGGACGGCAGGTATAGGTCTCGCCGAACGGACCGGAGGTCAGCGCATGGGTGCCAAGAACCATGTCGGGATTGTCTGCGAACCAGCGGTTCACGCGGAGGGTGCCTTCGTCATCCGTAGGCGGG
Source organism: Rhizobium sp. (assembly GCA_003527225.1). The sequence goes on along the minus strand of DPXQ01000173.1, from coordinate 68,073 downwards.
CGGACTTCTTCGACATCGAGCCAGGCCGTATCGCCCTGCGCCTCGGCGATCTTGCGTTTGCGGAAGAAGAGGATATCGACGACGGTGTCCGTGCTGGCATCGCGGCGGAAGCTGCCCTCGGGCAGGCGGATAGCGGCGACGAGATTGGCCGATTTGGCGATATGCGTGCGCGCCGTCGCGTCAGCCTTGTCCATGGTGCCGCTGCTCGTCGCGAAGGCTGCCAGCCCGCCGGGCTTCAACAGGTCGATTGAGCGGGCGATGAAGTAGTCGTGCAGCCGAAGCGCAAGCGGTCGATAGTGATGGTCGGAGCGAACCGTCCTGTCGGAGAAGGGCGGATTGCCAATCGCGAGATCATAGACGACGCCGAGGTCGGTACGGGCGAAGTCGCCATTGACGATGCGCGCCTTCGGCTGCAGCAGCCGCACGATGCGCGCCGTGACCGGATCGAGTTCAATGCCGGTGACATGGCTGGTGGCGCGATAGGCCTGCGGCATGAGCGCGGGGAACAGCCCCGTGCCGATGCCTGGCTCCAGCACGCGGCCGCCGCGCCAGCCGAGACGCTGCAGCCCGGCCCACATCGCCTTGACGATGAATTCGGGCGTGAAATGCGCATACTGGGTGCAGCGGGCGAGCGAAGCATAGTCCGCCTCGTTGACGGCCGTCTCCAGCGAGCTGCCGAGATCGTACCAACCCTCGCGGAACTCCACCTCGCCTGGCCGACGGAACATGCCGTTGGCAAGCTCAGATGCGCCGAAGCCGGTGAAGCGGATGAGTTTCCGCTGTTCCTCGTGGGACGCCGGGCGATCCTGTTTTTCGATTTCGCCGGCAGTCAGGATGGCGGCGACGTTCGCCTTCGCTCGCTCCTTCCAGCCGGCGGCAAGACCGCGGCCCTCGTCGTCGAGGTAGAAATTGCTGCGTGCGCCCTGCTTGCGCGTGGCCGGCTTACGCGCCGCGGCGATCGGAAGAGCCGCGGCAGGGGCGGGTGGGGTCGGGTCCGGATCGTCGTCATTGGCGGCGAAGGGATCGTGGCCGCTGAACCCGGTCATGCCGAGGCCCAGGCCCAGGCCGGATGTCAGCGCGGTGTTGCCGAACATGTCGAGCGTGAAAGGATCGTTGCTCATCGAGATCTCCTTGTGAGCAGGCGTGCGCCATCGTCCGCGGGAAGGCGTTCCAGCAGGTGAGGGCGCGTGCGATGGGACGAGGGGTGATGCGGTCGGAAGCGGAGCGATCTCCTTCCTTCTTCAGACCTTGTCTTGCACGATCCGGAGCCCGCATCGCGGGCGTCCGGTCAAGGGCCGCGTCAGCGGCAAAGCTTGCCCTTGACGGGACGGGCGCGCATGCGGGAGGTCATGTTCGACCCCTTCTTCTTCCCGTTTCTCATCCGCCCCTGCAGCGCGGCGCGGATATCCTTCAGGAGTTGATCGACGCCCTGCTGGCGATCGTCACCCTCGAAGCCGGAGATGAAGCGTTCGGCGCGATCGAGGGTGTGGAGAAGAGCAGGGGAGGACTTTGCGATGCGCAGGCCTCCCGCTTGCAGATCCACGACGGCGACGACGCCGTCCGGCCCCTCAACATTATACACGTTCGCGGATGCGCCCGACCGGCGAACGAGTTCGTGCGCCTTGCGGGCGGCGTCCATTCGCGATGTGGCATCATCGATGTCGATGTCCCATGAAACCCGATAGGTCATGTCCGCCCCCATCACGCCGCGGCCGCATCGGGCAGGTAGCGCAGATGCACCGGCAGCTTGGCGGCGATCTCCTCGTCGGTCATGGCTTCGAGCAGCTTCGGGACGCTCCCCAGTTTGCCGCCGAAGAAATGGACGGTGCGCCGGCCGCGCGACGCGTAGGGCCAGCGATAATCGGCATAGCCGCGATAAGGCGCGGCGGTGCTGCTCCAGATGTGCTCGAGACGTTCTTCCCGCGTCATCGCCCGCACCGGCCGGCACTCGCGTTCGATAATGGCGAGACGCATGCGCTCGACAGACATATCGTCGGAAAGATCGCAGTAGCCATGAAAGTAGCGGATGGCATCGTCGATGCGCAGCGCGAAAAACACCGACGTCACCGACCCGGTCAGGAATTGCCGGAGCGCGAACATCGAGCCGCGGATCCAGAGCGGCGCTTCCACCGCGAACATATAGTCGTGCTCGGCCTCGCCGATCTCGAACCATTCCCCGGCATAGAGCACCGTTGCGTCATCAGCGCGGCGGTGGACGCGCCCGGCATGGCGGTCGAACATGCGATAGATCTGTTGGCGGTCGGCAATGCCCTGAAATACCTTGCGGATTGCGGGTGCGGTGGTCATGTGCGGCTCCTTCGGGGTTGTTGGACCGAAGCGCGGCGCAGCCTTCTCGACCCAGCCTCTTTCTTCAGTCCTTTGTTACCCCTCCCTCGACCGCCGGCATCGCGACCGGCCGGGTCAAGGGCCGGCTCCGCCGGGCGAAGCTTCCCTTGACGCGGGCGGCGCGCATCCGGCAGGCCTTCCCTTTTTCCATTCCTCCCTCTTCTGCTTTTCCACCTTTGCCTTTTCCTGGAGCGCCTCGTTCCAGTCGTCTGCCATCGGCCGCAGCCGCTGCCAGGCGCAACCGGCGCTGTCGGCGAGGACGCGCAGGCGCTCGGCAAATGTCTCGCCCTGATTATTCGCGTCGGTCGCCGCGACCAGCGTGACGCCGGGGCGCGACACCAGGGTTCGCAGGGCTGCATCGGTAAGGGGGGACCATCCCCCGCCAGTGCTGAGGTACAGCGAGCCCTCGCGAAGAGCTTCGAAGGCGGCGAGGCTCATGGCGTCGATCGCCGCCTCGGTGACGCACAGACGCAAGGCATCCCGCGGGCCAAGACGGAAGAGAGTTTTCGAGCCACCCGTCGAAAACCCGCGCCATTCCGGACCGCGCTCCTCCCAGCCGCAGACAATGCCGGCATCGTCGGTGTGGGCCGCCCACATGCTTCCGTAGGGACCTTCGCGAAGCTGGTTGTCCGAGATCGCCCTTCGCAACACGCTCGTCGGAAGGAAACGGGCGCCGGAAAGATAGCGCCAGGTCGCGGACCCGCGCCATGGGACGCGTCGCGCCGACCATCGATCAGCAAGTCTGGTCGCTGCGGGCCGCTCGCGAGGTGCCTTCACCCAGACCGGATCGCTCGTCTGGAATCCAACCAGGGACGCGACGCTTTCGACACCCTTGACGAAGCCGACATGATCAAGTCGTCGCACGAGCGAGAAGATATCGCCCTTGTCGTCGCTAAGCGGATCGAACCAGCCCTTTCCCTCGTGCGTCACGATGACAATCTCGCCGCCCCGGCGAAACTTGACCGCCCGGCGCGTGCTTTCCTTGACGTCGACGGCAAACCCGGCCCGCTCTAGAAGCGCGCCGCAATTCACCCTCTCCTTCAACTCTCTGATTTTCTCTCTTTTCATGCCAACCCGGCCGCGCCAGCGGCCGCTCCCTTCTTTTCCCGTCCACACATTTGCGCAGCAAATCGACACCCGCCGCGCCAAGGGGTGGCTGCAAGGGCGCGGAGATCGGGGCGAGGGGAACCCGCGCCCCGCCGCGGCGCCGCTTCCCTTGCGGCCGCCACATGGATGCGGCACCCGAATGAAGGGCAGGGCGGGCTCAATGAGCCGGCCCGAAGTCGAAGGGATCGATTTCGTGGATCACGTCCACCTCGGCGTCGTCGAGCTCCTCGCTCGGCAGGACGCCGTATTCTCCGGCCGAACGGAACAAGGTCACCGGGACCATGAGCGTGCGGGCGAGGTGAAAGGCATGTGATTGGGCGAGCGAGAGATCGTGCGACATGGTGAGGCTCCATCCGGGAGCGGGCCAATTCCCGCTCGATGGCGCCAGGATTGGTCCGGGGCGGGGAGCGATCACCGCGAAGGCGTAAGCCGCAGCGGCCGTAGCTTGCTAACGGACCCCTTGAGGGTTGATCGTCAAAACCCCGCCCTGGACCAGGTCGCCATCCCAGGAGAGCGGGATTGGTCCGTTTCTCATGGAGGCGTCGGTTGCTGCACAGGCGTCGCGGCAGAACACATCTCCTCTCACCGGATATTGCTCGGGTTGCTCACCCAGAAGCCAAGATCTGCCATCGGCTGGAATAGGCCTGCCTTCCCCGCGAGAGCGGCGAGGTCAGCTATGGCACCATGGTTTTCGCCAGCTATCCCACCGGCGCGCCAGACCATGCTCGATCAGTGTTTCTCCGACATCGCGTCTGTCCACGGCAACGCGCGCCAACTGGCGGCCATAGCGGTCAAGTTTGCCACGGACCAACTCGATCCGATGACCCGACACCTGGGTTGCCAGTTCGTCCTTCGCTTGCAGCGCTGCGACGCGTTCCGCAAAGCACGCTCCGTCAATCTCTGGCGCATCTATGTTCTCGATGCGGATCTTCTCACGCCTGCCGGTCCGGTCGTGGACCGTGAATGTGTCGCCATCCCAGATCCAGAGCGTGACATCTGGCAGGCGTCGCGTTCACAGACTGCTGCACCGACAATCGTGTGACGGTTCGTTGAAGCCGAGGCGTCGGCGAGCATCAGCAATTGTGAGATCCCCACGACCATCACGGACCGCGCCAGCATCATGAGGTCTTTTTCGATACGAGATTAAAGAGCTGCGCGATGACGTCGGTGGCGTAGACCTTTTCGCCGGCGCGGTCATAGCTGCTGTTGGACACACGGGATTCTACATAGACGAGGTCGCCTTCTCCGACGTGCTCCTCGATCCATTCCGCCTGTTTCTTGTCCAGGACCGTGACTTGAACCCAGTCGGTGGCGCTCTTGCGTTCCCCATCCGACTGCCATTCGCGATTGGTCGCCACATTCACCTTCAACACGCCCTTCAGCGGGATGACGTTTCCGACGTGACCAAGCAGGGTATGCCGGTTGACGCTGCGCATGGACTCATACCTTTCTAAGGTGGAAAATACCGTCTATCTGTTCAGGCTGAACCAATGCCGCTGGGTTTGCCCTGACGTGTCATTCTTGATATCGAAATAATACGGCTCGGACCGCAGCGGTCGGGGCATAGTGACCGTTTGAATGCAGCTTCGCTGCCGGTCAGAAATGTAGGACCCGTGCGCATTGCCCTGGCAGAAATTGACCGTCTTGACGCAAAGGTCACCTTTGCCGGCAAAACTGTTGCGGTCGCTCCTGCTTCCGATCTGATAGCCCGCCGGGCAGTCCGCGTATCGTTCGTGACCCGGCGAGCCCGTTCCCGCCTCGGGGCAGGTCGGCCAATCGAAGCCGGGTTTTTTCATCTCGGAGATAAGTCGGTTCATTGGCGGATGGCAGGCGGACACGCCGCGCCAGGATGGATTGGAAGACGACGCGCACAGCAGAACTTCGCAGCCCCATTCGCCGGCGGCAGCGGGAGCGGGAAGCGCCGCGGCCGCCAGAAACAGTCCGAGGACGACATTGTGAGGCATGGCTTTGGCGATCATCATCACTCTTCCCATCAAACACACTAACGAGTAAAATATAGTTTATATTGCAATGACGGGCAAGCGCAAGAAGACAGACACTGAGCTTGGTACAAGGATCCTGCGAAACATGGCACGGGTCATCGAGCGCGAGCGGGAACGGCGCGGCCTTAATAAGAAAGAGATGGCCGAGCTTTGCGAGGTAACTTATCCCTTTTATTTTCAGATCCTTGAGGGGAAGGCGAATCCGTCTTTGCAGACCATTACGCGGATCTGCGTCAACCTCGATGTGCCTTTCCAGGAACTCGTGAGCGGGGCGGCGCCTCTCTGATCCGCAACGTTGGGAAAGTTCATCTCCGGTTCCGCTCGCATTGGCGAAACACGCTCTTCTACTAAATCGGTTGCCATAAACATAAACTATATTTATTTCACCGTCCGATGAGATCGATCGCCGGATAGCCGCAGGGTTCCCGGCGCATCATTGGGGCATTGCCGTCATGAAGTCTTTTGCTGCTTCCGTTTTCCTCTTGGTTGCTTCGGCCGCACATGCGGGCGAGAACCCGATGTGGCCGACGAGCCTCAACTGGACCTGCGCGTTCCCGTCGGTCATCCGGTGCGAGCGTTCGGTGGATTGCGAGACGGTAGCGGAGGAGGGCGAACTCGCCCTTGATTATCGCGAAAACAGTCTGACGGATCAGAAGGGGGCGGTTCATCCAATCAAGCGGCACTATGCCCAGACGGTCGCCGGCAGCCCGATCGGGAGCGAGGTGAAGATCGAGCTCGATACGAACGAGGTGATCTGGCTTTCGCCGGCCGACGGGGCAGGGGTGTTTTCCGATAACTGGATCGGCGCGATGCTGACGCCGAGGATGGGCGTGATCGTGCAAGAGCTCCGGCCTTTAGTTTGCAGACCAATCAGCAATTGATGCACTGGCCGCAATAAATCCCGCCAACATTGCGAGCGAGGCCGGATATTCGGCTTTGACGCCGCTAACGGTGCCTTCCGCACCTTCCCGTCGACGACGCGGCTGCGAAAGCTACGAATCCAACGCCCAAAGCGCAGCAATGAGGAAGGTTTGATCGGCTAGCTCCACCATACCGCGGCTTGTGAAACTACATGGCCGCACCATTGCCCGGTACTGCGCCAGCGAGCATTCAAATCCCTCTGGGCAATAGCGATGGATCCCCCCGCGGCAAAGTCCCTCAAGCCTGATGTACCTCCTGCACGATGGTGGTGAAGCGTCAGTATTCTTCACAGAAGAACCGTGCCGCACCCTTGCAATTCTGGCAAGAACTTCTGCTATAGATCGGGTAGCAACGGGGGTGGAGAAATGGCTGAGAACGAATCTGAGATCGCAAAGACACAGAGCCAAAAGCTCAAGAGCTTGTTCCGCCTACTGGCCTCATCGATAACTGCTGCAGCGATGATGACCCTTATCGCAGGCTCAGCGACCGACATTCTTTACAAGATATTCAAGCCCGAGCAGGTCACGATCTGGCAGCTGGCGGATACCGACCAAAAATCTATTCTCGCCCGCCTCGAAAAATCCACAACGGATGCAGGTACGCTTAGAGAGTTAGTTACAGACAATCCCAAAGCGACACAACTGGTGGAAACACTAACGGCGGATATCTCTGCGACGAAAGAACTGCTGCGTTCCCTTCCGTATGTCGAGCGCCGGGCTTCCTTCGATGTAGTACCGGACCTGTTCAGCACCGCGCACGCCCAACAGGCAGCACCTACGTCGCCGGCTGAAGATCACTCGCCCAATATGTTTCTATATATCATCCTCGGTCTGGTTGCCTTCGTACTGGTCGTGTTCTGCATGATGTACGTTTTTTCGAAGGATAAGACGAAAACCGCGTTTGCCGAGAAAACGATCAGCACCATCATCGGCTTCGCACTTGGAATGCTGACCGGCTCGAACGCGGGAAAGATTAAGTAGCTTCCGGAGCTTCAGGTGCCACGAGCGCAGGCTTAGGCTTCCTGCGGAAAAATGCGCGACGTCGGCGTTTCTTTGCGCCGGTCCGCCATGTGTGTGATTCAACGATATCACGGTAGGTTTCGAACCCCTCTTCACTTTGGGGGGTGCGTTCTACCGCATAAAACTCGTCCACACGGTCTTGAAGAACCTTGGTATCACCCTGTTCAAGGCTGCAATTGAATATGTCGATAGCTTCGGCGGGTGGGCGCGTCTTATCGTCATTAAGTGAGAATCCGGCTTCCTCTACTGCTGCGAGAAGGCCATCGAAAGCTACCTTTAAAGCTTCGAGGTCATTGGCCGAGAGACAGATATCGTCCATGTAAACGGATACGGTTATCGCGGCATCAAGTCCGCGCAGATAGTTCCCGATAGCAGATTTAGAAAGCACCAGCGTCGCAAGGATTGGCGACTGAACGAATCCGTAGGGGATGACATAGCCTCCACCCTCGTAAGGGTTCTTCACCGTTGACCACTTCGCATAATATTCCGCGCGAAAGATGCCCAGGTCTTTCAGCACTCGCTTCAGTCGGTTGCGCTGGATGCTGTAAAAGAAACGGGTGATATCGATGCGACAGAAATATTTGTTGGCGCGATGTCGGTGGAGTGCAAGGACGTGAGAACCGTCCTTAAAATGATAGATGAAGCTATCGAACGTATGCGCCTTGTTCACTTGGCGCTTTATGTCGAACCCAAGCTTTTCTGAAAACGGGTTAGGCGCGTATATCGGCTTGCCGTTCCGCATAAACGAATAAAGGAAATTTTCGAACTGTACGGCCATAGTTGACAACCTTGCTGAGCAGATCCAGAGCGACATTGATAATCTCCAGAGAGAGATACACGCCGGTTAGAACCGCTACAGCAAGGTCGAGACGCTTTTGAATTTTATTCATGGCGAATCCTCCATTGCGAGACTTCAGCAAACTGCAACCCATGTTTAACCATGGAGTCGTCAACTGAGAGAACAGGGTAGTCTCGAAGCTCGTACATCAGGACAACCCAAGGGTCGACAATCAGTAGAGAGCCGTGGAGCCGCAGCCTATTGCTAAAGTCAGCTCATATGTATTTGCGCGAAGTTGCATTTTCAACTCCCTGCAAGTGGGCGCTGAAGATATTTTTTCTGATCAATGTTGGGCTCTCCAAACCAACACAGCAATCAGCACCACGGCCAGAATGACCAAAAGGAACAGCACTATCCGGTGCCTGGCTTTGGCACTCTCCCTTTGAATTTCTAGTATTTTATCGGCCGTTAGGTGACGATACCGGCTTGGTATATCTTTAATCGGTGGGATAGGCCCCTCCTTCAAGAGCGCGAGCAAGACAGCAACCAAACACGCCATTCCAAATGCTGCGAGGGTCACCGGCGTAGTTACAGATTCAATAGCTGACCACATGGCACAGCAACTCCATTCCTGCACTTCATTATAAAGTGCTTGGCTAATTCTCTCGTTTTTTTGCTTACTAACTCAACGCTTTAAAAACGCCTGACATGGCCGAGTCGTTCACTTACTAAAGCGTGGCACTTGGTTGTTAAGTGCCGGTTACGCAAACTAACTGCTCGGACATTGTCCCAACCTTCCGATTTCCAAAACATCGTGAGCGCCGAAAGAGTTCTAAATGAACTCGGGCTCTTTCTGTTTTCCTTTTGTGGATGTAGAAATCTTGGTGGAATTCCTCAGAATAGTCAACACGGCCAATTTCGCGGGCTCATTTCGGACTATCGATTTGATTATGTTGGATTTTATGGCTGTTAATGCGAGCACGTTTTTTCCGGCCTCATCGGCACGGTATAATATTGAAACCGAACACATAGCTTGCAAATGTTTGCAATTACCCAGTTTCTGAGTCAAACGAGGAAAAAAACTTTGAATCCTGCGTTTAATTCATGCGAGTCAAGCTCGTAATACGTTAATTTCAATTTCATTGTCAGAGGCCTTCGAAATTCTACGTCAATATACTTATGGATTTCTCCACAGACATTTCTTGTCATGCCCCCCGGAAAACAGATCGATGGCAATCGGCGCAGTTATCCTCCGTGGAGCCAGGCGGACTCCACGTTGAGGCAGTGTGATTTAGCTAAATTGCTGCGTAGTCGGTGCCATCAGTTTGAAGTCATGAGAAGCACCGGACTGCGTTGTATATAAATTATCACGCCACGGTCGGCCCACAAGGGGGCGTCCGGGCTCGGCGCCGCTACTGGTAGAGACTACGGCCCACCTGCACGCTTGAAATCGCTGTCAAATTTATTTTTGAATCGGCCCAAGCGTTTATACGCTTAATCTCAGAGGCATCGCCAAGGGGCTTCGTGCTGTGAGGCTACCTACCTAGCCAAAGATGCGAAAGGTGCTCAGCGGGTTTTCTGCTGGTTGCACGGGCCTCCTACCATTCCCGCAACAAGACAAGACCGAAGGTGTCCAAACCACAAAAATTGGGCATTGAAGGCAATAGGGTACAGCAGCTCGATCCTGCTGAAACCATGGCCATTATTGTCCTCGTTGCATTTAAAATGGAATCTGTCATGTTATGTTATAACATCACATAACGTAGGTTATGGAACTGCAGAGTCATCTGGATGACACGCACTCGGCCGCAGGCATCTCCGGCACTTTTACCCAGGAAATCCAGGATTCAAAGGAATCCCTTTCTGCCGTCGTCAGCGAACGGACCAGTAAACCTGGTCACGCGACTACCAGACGGAAGATCTTCGGGTGGCGGATCATTCTCGACAATGATAAATTGCACGTGCTTGGCCCGTTCCGCGAGATCTCCATAAAAGTAGGTGTTGAGGTTCGCGTTCTTGACGGCGACTTCATCTTCTGAGAGTTCTCCATGCCGTGACTTGTGAGGATCGCGATAGCTCAGCAAAGGGCTGTCGAGCGCGATAATGCCTGGGTGAGGTAGTCTACGTTCTCTGCAGAATTCTAGCACACCAATCTTGAATGCAGCGTTCATCAAAGCTCGGACGCCCTTGCCGTTGCTCCGGCGATCCGAACCGTTGAGGAGAATGTCGTGGGTTCGGCCATCGAAGGCCACCACCGGCTCACCTGGGAATTGCCAAGCCCTTAGGATTGACTGCACTTTCATCGCAAATTCGTGCCCGGCAGTACCCGAGATGCCAGCAGTGACAGCGTCCTTTGCCTGTCGCCGTGGCTTGAATGTCGCAAGTTCGGCACGCCTCTTCTCCAGAGCCTCGATACGACGCTTCAACGACAAGCCGTTTCTAATCCTTTGGCGCTCCCGATCGAGCCGCTCATATTCTGTCCGAGCTTGAGCCTCGCTTGGTCTCGCCGTGGCGATCGACAAATCGAGTGCCTGCAACTCCTCGGAAATGGCTTGCCTACGCGCGTTGACACCTTCCCTCTCCATCGACAGCGAGCGAACCGCGCGAGTGAGGTCTGTCTTCTCTGCTCGGATTTTCGCCATCTCGGCAGAAACCGCCTTCTGGGAAAGCTCCACAGCTTCATAGCCGTGGTTGTGACGCTGGTGATCCGGATCAGCACCACACAGGGGGCATGAGCGTTGAGCGCCAGCCAGAAGTGCCTCAGCTCCCTCCCCTAGTCCCTCAAGACGTTCCAGGTCGCTATTATAGACGGAGCCGAGAAGGCCGAACCTCGATAAGGTCAGATCGATGTGTTCCGCACGAGCATCAAATTCGGCGAGCAGGTCTCGGTTCGAACGACGGCTCGCCACCAGCGCGTCCAACCGAGATTGCCGCAGAGAAAGGGTAGATTGCCAAGAAGAAATTGTACCTGAAATTCGTTGCTCTTGGTCGTCGAGGTCGAGATTTTCGAGTTTGTCTTCGGGGAACATCCGAGCAAGCTCATCGAGTGCCACCGAGATCATCTCCTCCACGATCTCGATCTTCCCAACGTTTTCGGTCTGCTGCTCCTTGGTCGACTTGGCGACGACGAGCAAGCTGTCGTCCACGCCGGTGAGAAGGAACTTGAAAACGTTCTTGTCGAAGGTAGGCCCGCTCTGTGCCGAGATCTGAATGGGACTCCACTCAGCCATCATCGGCGTTTCCTCGGTGAACATATAATGCGCGAAATGGCGGAAGGTGAACGCGCTCTTTTTCCCATCCGTGTTATTGGCGATCTGCTTTCTGGAAACTCCAAGCTCTTCGAGCAACATTCCAGACAGGCTGGGCGTGGTAGCGGAGTGGCTCGAAGAGACTACGCGCTCGCTTTCGCTCGTGCCTACATCTTCGAGCGGTTTATCGAATATTGAAATACCGCCGCCAGCCAAAGAGCGCCGAAGCGTAGTTGCGCCGGATTGTGGCAGTTCGAGTTCAAGCCAGCAAGCTTCCATCCCTTCGCGTTGCTTGATTTCGGGCAACAGTGAACCAGACCCGAACATGTAGTCGAGGGACTTGATGATGAAGGATTTGCCGGCGTTGGACGCTCCCCAAATGACATTGAGCCCCGGGACGAAGCCTATTTCACGCGTTTCTCGCTCCGGCCCTGTCATAGCGAGCCGTTTGATGACAATCCTGTTTTCCATCAACCGCCCCGATAGCTGAACGATTCCGTCCAGTCACCTAGAGCTTGACGCGCAAACACGCTGAAGCCAGGCTTCGTTCTCGCGTTGATTTCCTCCGCGAGCCATGTCGCGCAGTGCTTCAAATGTCGGGAGTAGGGCGACTCGAGGAGTTCGACGTATGATGCAGCGTCGTCTGAGGCCCGCCATACGAACCCACTATCGTCCGTGGCCTTCTCTAGGAGATGGCAGCGGCGCATCAATTCTAATCCAGCCTCAACCAAACGCCGGCGCACAAGCAGCTCCCCTCGCCTTTCAGGGATTTTTGCATGCAGTGAAGGTGGGCCTCCGAGATCCGACGAATGTACGATGACATGATCGAAAAGAACCATCTCGGAAACGTCAGCATGTAAAGGCCTGAGCGATTCCAAAATGACTACTGCGCGAATCCCGGCCTCGAGCCTCGAGTTGAACAGCTCTCCGAATTCATCTTCTACCGGGTCCATCGGAGACGTCCGTCTGTCGCGAGATGGTGGCACATTCCCTGCCTTACAGGAGTGCGAGACATCCGTCCCAGCAGCGAAACCTGTGTCATTCCAATATGTTTCATGACCGCATTAATTCTATCCAGGCGCGACGGGTGTGATTCGCGATAGACCTCGACAACAGTATGAAAAATATCCTTCTTAAACGTTTCCATAGCTCCGGGAGCCGTGTTGTCGCGGTGAAAACGTTCAAAAGCGGCCGCTTCGAAAAAACGGGTCCGCTGAAGCTGCAGGTGTCCGCCGTGATCCGGATGCGCAAGGACGTCATCGATCGTCTTGAAAGCAACCCCCGATGTCTCTCCGTAGATTTGGCGAAGCTGTTCGAGGTAAACCATTTCGACCTCGCACACAGTTTCTGGCGCCTCGGCCTCGGGAGCCTCATCTGGGACCAGGTTTAGTATCTTGCTCAAAGCCGGCCCCGCGTCAGTCTCCTTCGCGAGAAGTGTCCCGGTGAGATAGGTGACGCGCGTAAAGTCGTATGCGTTGATAAGCGCCCGTATCTCGTCAGAAAGCGGGACTTCCTCGTTGCGCGTGATCCCGGAACGACACGCCTCATCCCATTGATCGACCAGTGCGGTACGCAATTTCTCTTTGTTTAAAAGGAGGGTCTGAAGCGGCCCCGTGATCCCGCGCGGAGATACGAAAACGTACTTCCGAGGCAAGGTCGAAAACTCGCCCTTCAAGTGGTGATAGAAAACCTTGCCGAGTTCCTTGAGCGCCTCCCCTACCCCGAGCTTGGAGCCACGGGTCTTCCTCTTACACTGGTAGAGGTCCCAGTCAGCTTCGTGGAGCTGGTCAGTCACGAAACCAACTACATCCCGCCCCTTATCACTTGTTTTTCCTAGCCGCTCAGTCCGATAGTATAGAGCACTTCGGTTATGGAGCCATATATCGACAAAGTCTTCCAACTCGTCGTCGTCAAGTTCTTGCAATCGGATTGCGATGCTTCGCATGTAAATCTCGTGGTGCGGGTCTTGGGAATTTACATCAGCATCGGATCAGTGCTCTCCTCCAGTAGAGACGACTCGACAAGAAATTGTATCAGAAGACGAACTTGTCAGCGCTGATTGAACGTACCACCGATGAGTTCTACACCGATTTTTTCTATCGAAGCCTGCGTGCCGGCCGTTCGAATGGTTTTTTTGGCCGGCGTCTTCGGGCGTCCGAAAGTGGACACCTGATGTCTTGTCCACCGGCGAATGATTCGAAACATTTTTTGCATAGGAGAAAGGCCATTCTATCAACGCTTCTCCGTTGCAACTGAATGAAGTATTGCGCCACATTGGTCGAGCATCGGGCTAAATAGGCGATTCAATGGCGCAGCTATCAACGACCGACATGGCTTTGATCGACAAGATCTTCGGCATGTATGGTGGATATGTTCTCGACTTCAGCAACGACCGCTTTGCGGCATTCTTCAATCGCGATCTGAAGATCGACATCTACCACGATCGATATGCGACCTACGGAACCTCAAAGGGCAAACACTTTCGCGCGTTTCTTGAGACAGCGTCCAATGCAGATGTCGTGCGCACCCTCGCAGCGCTATGGGAATATCGCGAAACCGGCATGCTCGATCGCGGTGAGGAAGAAACCGTTCCCAATGCTCGCCAGCGTCTGAGTGCTCTGCTGCTGAAGCTTGGCGGGAGTGCTCTCCCACCGGATCCGAACGCCGCGCCGGCACCCGAACCGAAGGGGCCGAGCGAAGGCGCGTTTGTCGCGTTGGAGCAGGAATTCCTTGCACTGACCGTGATGGACGAAGCGCCCCAACAACGAGGCTATGCCTTCGAACGCTTCCTGAAAAATTGGTTCGACAACTGGGGTCTCGACGCCCACGCGTCGTTTCGCACTGCAGGCGAACAGATCGATGGTTCGTTTCAGCACGACGGAAGTACCTACCTCGTCGAGGCGAAGTGGCACGCCAAGCCCATGGATGCAGCGATGCTTCATGTCTTCCAGGGCAAGCTGCTGGAACGGCCTGATTGGACTCGCGGACTATACGTTTCATATGGCGGCTTCTCCGGTGACAGTTTTGACGCCTTCACCGCACGCCGCTTGATCATGATGGATGGCGCTGACATCTACCACGCGCTAAACCGGCGGCTCGACCTCGCGGAGGTCATCCGTCGGAAAGCGCGGCATCACTCGGAGCGCCGACAGCCTTTCGCGCGCGTCACAGATCTCTTCCAGCCCTGAGGTCGCTCGATGAGGCTGTTTGCGGCCCGCGTGTGGGGAATGGGGTTCGAGCGAATTCCAATCGCCACCTTTGCAATGAAAGGCCATCTCGATCGTCTGCTCCGCTTGGGGCAGCGCGGCGACAGGCTCATTTTCGTCGGGACGCAGACCGACCGGACCGCAGCCGATCACCAGGGTCGGATTCTCGGCATGGCGGAAATCGGGTTCGAGCCGTTACGGACATTGGATCTCGTCGGACGGACAGAGCTCGACAGCCGCGATTTCGACGCCGCTGGAAATTTCAAGTTTCCTCACGCGGTGGCCCTCACCCGTGCCTGGCGCTTCGAGCCCGCTCCATTGTTGATCCAGACGCTTTCGCGGCAGTTGACGATGATCGCAACATCCGGGGTTCAGGAGATTATCGACCCATCCGACGTTGCCGCAATCCTCGATCTCAATGCTCAGGAAATCGAATTGCCACTTCTACCGGCGCTGGAGGGAATGCGTCGTATGAACGACGCACTTCGCAACACAACCGGTCCGCGCCCCAACGGGGCCGGATATCAGGTTTCTCCACCTTCCGACGGCGAGGCATGGACCTATGTGCTTCGGTTTGGGAAGCGAGATGTCTGGAAGATCGGATGGCGCTCGATGTCGATGCCCGCTGTGTCGAGATCAATCAGCACATCCCGGCCGAACTGGGGCTGGAGCAGTGGAGGGTCTTTTTAAGGCAACGCATGAAAACCCGAGACGAAGCCTATAATCTGGAGCAACGGGTCCTGGAATATTTGGCCGACAGGCGGAAGGGCTACGAGCGGGTCCACGGAGCGCAAAAGGAGGTCGAGTCTGCCTGGCAGCGAGCTTTCGTCGATCAGGTGCGAAGGACGTGATCGGCGATACCCTCATGGTACATTTGCCACATAACACGCCAATACCGAGATGAAAGATGCAGATTTCCGAGTTCTCTGCGAAATACGGCTTCAATGAACGCCGCGCCTATTTGATTGGCCTGCTAAGGGTCGAGCTCGAGGCGATCCGCGCGAAAGGTTGGCAGGTACGTTGCTATGTCTTCGGATCATTCGTTCGAGACGGGCCATTGAAAGATTTACCCGGAGACCTCGACGCAATGTTTTCGATCTCCAAACCGTGTGACGGCGAGATTATGTGGAGGCCGATCGCCACGACCGACGAGCTTCACATCGTCCGAAATGTCCTGACCGCAGACTCTTCGACCCCCTATGAGCTTCGGCAGTGTAACACCGTGCAGGAGATGATTGAACGGTTCAATGAAGCGTGCGAGCGTGCGGGTGAAGACGTACGGATCGAAGGCGACAGATCTGACCTTGTCGAGGTGTGGCTATAATCCCTCTTGGTGCAACTATAGACCCGTTCTATCCCGCGTTCGGGCAGGCTAGGCATATCGGCCGTTAGCTCAGGCTGGGAAGCGTGTTTCATATCCGTGAAAAGCGATCGATCTCATAAATCGATCTGGGTAGGGATACCTACCCCCATCGTCATTGAACTTTAGGCAGATGGAGATGGTTCGACGGCGAGCCCGCATCGAGTGAAACCTGGAACAACCTCGCTACTTGCCGGCAAGCGCGACCAGCTGGAAGACAAGATCAGCCGCAAGTCGAGGGGCCGGGTATCTTTCCAGCCCCTTTCGCTATAAGGCGAGCGTTTCCTGCGCGGCGGGAGCTTTCTTCTTCACCCACAGGTCCGTCGTGCGCTCCACCTTGATGCCGTCAGGCGGGGACACCCGCTTCTGAAACGCAAGCACGTCATCGAAACTTCCATGAAGCCATTGCTGGTAATCCTCGCGGTGCAGCAGGACGGGCATGCGATCATGCACCGGCGCGATCGCCGCGTTGGCGTCGGTCATAACACCGGAATAGACCGGCCCCCACTCGTCGCTGACGCGCCAGAGCCCCGCCCACGCAAAGATCGGCTCGTGGCGAACGCTGAACCAGGTTCTCGTCATCTTGCCCTTCTCGCCCTCCGCCTCCGCGAAATGCGTGACCGGGATCAGGCATCGCCACTGCGGTTTGCGCGCGAGGCCAACCCACATGCCTTTGGTGAGTTCGCGAACGTTGTTGACCGGCTTCGGTTTGGCCTCCGGCTTCATGCCCTTCAGCCTAAGCGGAAAACCCCAGGTCATCGAGCGAAGCTCGCGAACACCCTCGTTCTCTGTGACGACCAGGCCGGGCATCCCCGGATACACCTCGTCGGAGGCGTTCGTCTGCATGGGGTTCGGCACGCCGAAATGAGCGGCCACCTCCGCGGCCGTCACGCGGACGGTGTATAAGTTGCACATGCGATCAACCCTTTCACCTCGGATATCGGTCAGCTAAGCACG
This sequence comes from Rhizobium sp., assembly GCA_003527225.1. The sequence goes on along the minus strand of DPXQ01000173.1, from coordinate 51,128 downwards.
TCATCCCGGCGCCGTGAAGCGTTGGACGGCGGCGTGCCACTTTGCCAGCGATCGCGTGTTTGCAGCATGGCGAATTCGTCGGACGCCGGCGGCTCGCGGTATTGGAACGCAATGACGTCCTCAATCGATCCATGAAGCCAACGCTCATATTCCTCCGGCTTCAGCAGGACCGGCATCCGATCGTTCAGGGGCCTGATCTTCTCGTTCGCCTTCATCGTCATGCCTGCGAAGACGGGTCCGAACTCCGGCGTGTTGCGGCAGAAACCAGCCCAGGCGATCAGCGGCTGGCGATGAAACGAGAACCACGTCCTCGTCTTCGACCCTTTGACCCCGTCAGGATTGGCAAAGTGTGTTAGCGCTATCAGGCATCGATACTTGGCGTCGACGACAAGACGATCCCACAGCGGATTGGTGAGGTCGGCGACGAGCCCGATGCGCCCCGGCGGCTCGCCGTGATGGCGCATCTCCCCCGTCGGCCGGGGAAAGCCCCAGGTCAGGGATTTCAGGAGGCGCAGGCCATCCTTTTCGAGCACGATAAGGCCCGCGGTGCCCTCGACGGTCTCGGGAGGAACGCTCGCTACCGAGGAAAGATTGACGCCGAAATGCGCGACGATCTCCTCGATCGGCCGTGATATGGCGAACAGGCGGGACAACTCTAGTCTCCGATCGGGTTTGATCGGGCCAAACTACCACGGGAACATATGACGAACAATTGTCACGCCTGTCCGGCGGCGAACCGGATAAGTTTTTTTGAAGTCGGTAAGCGCGCCGCCTCCGACCTCATGTCGATGATTCGCAAGCAAGAATCCGGCGCGGGCAAAAATATGAGACAATTTTCCTATTTTCGGGTGGCTTGACTCTTTTTGCCGTCAGGAACAGATACAGAACAAGTAGACCTGTACGACATGACGTCGCCTGCCAACACGAACCCGCTGGAGTCCGTGAACGATGAATGCTGCCCGAAACAGGGTGATAACCGAGCTGAGAGAGCGCATCGCCTCGTTGGAGAGCCCTGCCTCGCGCAAAGCCGGTGCGTTGCCGTTTCAGGTGGCGGAGATCGACGCGGTCCTGCCCGGCGGCGGTCTCGCCTACGGTGCGCTCCATGAAGTCTCCGGTGGCGGCGCTGGCGCGGTCGATGGTGCTGCTGCCGCGCTGTTCGCCGCCGGCATCGCCGCCCGAACGAAAGGCCCGATCGTGTGGTGTCTGACGCGGCCGGATCTATTTTTCCCGGCGCTGGCTCAGGTCGGGCTCCATCCCGACCGCGTCTATTTCGTGGAGAGCGACAAGGAGGAAGACGTCTTAGCGAATGCGGAGGAGGCGCTTGCCTATGGCGGGCTCGGCGCCGTCGTCGCCGAACTCGTACGCCTGCCGATGGTGGCGAGCCGGAGGCTGCAGCTTGCCGCCGAAAAGACCGGGGCGATGGCGCTGGTGGTCCGGCGCTGGCGGCGGCCGACGGAGGCGTCCGACTACGGTCAGCCGACCGCCTCGACCACGCGATGGCGGGTAAGCGTGCTTCCTTCCGAGGAATTGCCGGTCCCCTGTGTCGGACGGCCGAACTGGCTACTGGAAATTATGCGCGTGAAAGCGGGCGAGTGCGCTGAGTTTATCGTTGGAGCCTGTGATGCCTCGGGTCGTCTCGATCTATCTACCGGACCTGCCCACCGACAGGATCAGGCGGGCCGATCCTTCGCTGCCGGCTGAGCAGCCGATCGCCGTCATCGCGCGCAGCGGTTCCCGGCGCTGGGTGGCTGCGGCCGACGCCGCGGCGCGGAAGGTCGGCGTGAAGGTCGGCATGCCGGCGGCAAAGGCGCAGGCGCTGTTTCGCGACCTGATGCTGGTCGATGCCGATCCGGCGGCCGACGCCGCGGCACTGGAACGCATCACGCTCTGGGCGCTGACGCAATATTCGCCAATCGTCGCGATGGATGCGCCAGACGGCATCGTGATAGATACCGAAGGCGCCGATCATCTGCAGGGCGGCGAGCAGCTCATGCTGACCGCGACCGCCAACCGGTTCCGGGCCAAGTTCCTCACCGCCCGCGTCGCCATCGCCGACACATGGGGCGCGGCGCATGCCTGTGCCCGTGCCATTGCCCGCGAAACCGTCATTGTGCCGCCGGGCGAGACGGGGCGCGCTGTCGAGCGCCTACCGATCTCCCTGCTTCGTCTGCCCGAGCAAATCGTTGGCGACCTCAGAACCCTCGGCTTCCGGACGATCGGCCAGCTGTCGGCGACGGCGCGCGCCCCCCTCGCCCTGCGCTTCGGCCCGGAGGTCGGCCGTCGGCTCGACCAGATGTATGGCCGCATGGCCGAGCCCATCGATCCCATCCGAACGCCGGATATTGTCGAGGTCACCAAAGCCTTCGCCGAGCCGATCGGCGCGGCCGAGACCATCAACCGCTATGTCGCCGGCCTGGTGACGCAGCTCGTCGGCGAACTGCAGCGGCGAGGGCACGGCGTTCGCCGCACCGACCTCATCGTCGAAAAGGTCGACGGCACGCGGCAGGCCATTCGCGCCGGCACGGCCAAGCCGTCGCGCGACGTCACATGGCTCACCAAGCTGTTTCGCGATCGGACGGAGAAGATCGAGCCCGGTTTCGGCATCGAGCGGCTGACGCTGGTCGCCGTGATGACCGAGCCGCTGGAAGACGTTCAGAGGGCGTCCTCGCTGGTCGAAGACCAGATGACGGACGTTGTCCCGCTCATCGACGTCTTCGCCAATCGCGGCCAGCGGGTCTATCGCGTGATGCCGGTGGCGAGCGACGTTCCGGAGCGCAGCGTTCGGCGGATCGATCCGGCGGCGGTCGCCGCCGGCGCCACCTGGACCCAGCATTGGCCACGGCCGGTCCGCCTGCTGTCCCGGCCGGAGTTGATCGAGGTGATCGCCCTCATGCCCGACCACCCACCGGTATCGATCACCTGGCGGGGCAAGCGCCGGCGCGTCAAACGCGCCGACGGCCCGGAGCGCATATTCGGCGAATGGTGGACGCGCGACGCGGAATATGAGGCGGTGCGCGACTATTTCGTCGTCGAGGACGAGACCGGCGAGCGTCTGTGGATCTTCCGCAGCGGTGACGGCGTCGATCCTGCCACCGGCTCGCATCGCTGGTTCGTGCATGGGATTTTCGCATGAGCTACGCGGAACTCCAGGTCACGACGCATTTTTCGTTTCTGCGCGGGGCATCGTCGGCGGACGAGCTGTTCGCGACGGCCAAGGCGCTCGGCATCTCGGCGCTCGGTGTGGTCGACCGCAATTCCCTTGCCGGCATTGTCCGAGCGCTGGAAGCGTCCCGCGAAACGAACATCCGCCTCGTCGTCGGCTGTCGGCTCGATCTCCAGGGCGGCATGTCGATCCTTGTCTACCCGACCGACCGCGCCGCCTATTCCCGACTGACGCGCCTGCTGACACTCGGAAAGTCGAGAGGGGGCAAAGCGAACTGCATTCTCCATCTCGAAGACGTCGCCCAGTATTCGGAAGGGCTGATCGGCGTGCTCGTCCCCGATCTGGCGGACGAGACCTGCGCGGTGCAGCTGCGCAAGATGGCGGAGATTTTCGGGGACCGCGCCTACATGGCGCTGACGCTGCGCCGCCGGCCGCGCGACCAGTTGCGTCTGCACAATCTGTCGAACCTCGCCACCCACTTCGGCGTCCGTCCGGTCGTGACGAACGACGTTCTGTTTCATGATCCGGAGCGGCGCCAGCTGCAGGATGTCGTCAGCTGCATTCGGAACAACACCACCATCGATGACGTCGGTTTCGAGCGCGAAAGGCACGCCGATCGCTACCTCAAACCGCCCGAGGAAATGGAACGGCTCTTTCCCCGCTACCGCGAGGCGCTGGCGCGGACGATGGAGATTGTCGCCCGTTGCAAATTCTCGCTCGAGGAGTTGACCTATCAGTATCCGGAGGAGGCCATCGTCCCCGGCAAGGACGCGCAGGCTTCGCTCGAGCATTATGTTTGGCAGTGCATCCCCGACCGATATCCGGAGGGCCTGCCGCCGAAGACCCTACAGATCGTCCGGCACGAACTCGACCTGATCAAGGCGATGCACTATGCGCCCTATTTCCTGACGGTGTTTTCCATCGTGCGGTTCGCGCGCTCGCAGGGAATCCTTTGCCAGGGGCGCGGGTCGGCGGCCAATTCCGCCGTCTGCTATATTCTCGGCATCACCTCGATCGACCCCGAGACCAACGATCTCCTGTTCGAACGCTTCGTCAGCCGCGAGCGCGACGAGCCGCCGGACATCGATGTGGATTTTGAGCATGCCAGGCGCGAAGAGGTCATCCAGTGGATCTACGAAACCTACGGGCATGACAAGGCGGCCTTGTGCGCGACCGTCACTCGTTATCGCGCCAAAGGCGCCATCCGGGATGTGGGCAAGGCGCTGGGCCTGCCGGAGGACGTGATCAAGGCGCTGTCGTCGGGCATGTGGTCATGGTCGGAGGAGGTCAGCGACCGCAACGTTCGCGAACTCAACCTGAACCCGGACGATCGGCGTCTCCTCCTCACCCTGAAGCTTGCCCAGCAGCTGATGGGCGCACCGCGGCATCTCGGTCAGCATCCCGGCGGTTTCGTCTTGACCAACGATCGCCTCGACGATCTCGTGCCGATCGAGCCGGCGACGATGAAGGATCGACGGATTGTCGAATGGGACAAGGATGACGTCGAGGCGTTGAAAATCATGAAGGTCGATGTGCTGGCGCTCGGCATGCTGACGTGCATGAGTAAAGCCTTCGACCTGATCCGCGAGCACAAGGGCCGCGATCTCGATCTGGCGAAGATTGAGCCGGAAGACGCGCGGACTTACGAGATGATCCGACGGGCCGATACCCTTGGCACGTTCCAGATCGAAAGCCGCGCGCAGATGTCGATGCTGCCGCGCATGAAGCCGCGGACGTTTTACGATCTCGTCATTCAGGTGGCGATCGTGCGGCCCGGGCCAATCCAGGGGGATATGGTCCATCCCTATCTGCGCAGGCGCGAAGGCAAGGAACAGCCCGAATATCCGACGCCGGAGCTGGAGGCGGTGCTGAGCAAGACGCTCGGCGTGCCGTTGTTTCAGGAATCGGCGATGCGGGTGGCGATGGTCTGCGCCGGGTTTACGGGCGGAGAGGCCGACCAGCTGAGGAAAAGCATGGCCACCTTCAAGTTCACGGGCGGCGTCTCGCGCTTCAAGGACAAGCTCGTCAACGGCATGATCGACAACGGCTATTCGGCGGAATTCGCCGAGAAGACCTTCGGCCAGCTCGAAGGATTTGGCTCCTATGGTTTCCCGGAGTCACACGCCGCGTCCTTTGCCCTGATCGCCTATGCCAGCAGCTTCATCAAATGCCACTATCCGGATGCCTTCTGCGCCGCCCTCTTGAATTCCCAGCCCATGGGCTTTTACGCGCCCGCCCAGATCGTCGGCGATTGCCGCCGGCATGGTGTCGAGGTTCGGCCGGTCTGCATCAACCGCTCGCGCTGGGACTGCACGCTCGAGCCGGTCGGGGATGGCGAGCGCCACGCCGTCCGGCTCGGGATGCGCATGGTGCGCGGGCTGGCGACGGCCGATGCCGCGAAAATCACCGCGGCGCGCGCCGACCAGCCGTTTGACAGCGTCGATGATATGTGGCGCCGCTCCGGCGTGCCGGCCGCCTCCCTGGTGGAGCTGGCCGAGGCCGACGCCTTTCTGCCCTCCCTTGGGCTTGAGCGGCGCGACGCGATCTGGGCGATCAAAGCCCTGCGAGATGAGCCCCTCCCCCTCTTTGCCGCCGCGGCCGAGCGCGAAGCGCGCACCATTGCCGAACAGCAGGAGCCGGATGTCGAATTGCGCCAGATGACGGAGGGCCACAATGTCATCGAGGACTACAGCCACACAGGATTGACGCTGCGCGAGCACCCGCTTTCCTTCCTTCGCCGAGACCTTTCCGAGCGCCGCATTGTCACCTGTCAGGAAGCGATGTCAGCGCGCGAAGGTCGCTGGCTGATGACCGCTGGCCTGGTGCTGGTCCGACAAAAGCCGGGCAGCGCCAAGGGTGTCATGTTCATCACCATCGAGGACGAGACCGGCCCCGCGAATGTCGTGGTCTGGCCAAAGCTGTTCGAGCGGCGTCGGCGCGTCGTGCTCGGCTCATCCATGATGGCGATCAACGGCAAGATCCAGCGCGAGGGCGAGGTCGTGCATCTCATCGCCCAGCAGCTGTTCGACCTCTCCGTCGACCTGTCGAGCCTGTCGGAGCGTGACACCGAATTCCGGCTACCGGCCGGGCGCGGCGATGAATTCGCCCATGGCGGTGGGCCGGACCCGCGCGATCGTCAGACGCCGGCCATGCGCCCACGCGACATGTTCGTGAAAGACTTGCATATCGATACGCTGAAGGTGAAGGCCCGGAATTTTCACTAGATTTGCCTTCAACGCGGCAAAATTGGTGATGCCGGCGCTTCGAATTTATTCCAGCAGCACTTCTCCGCTACGCAACTCGACGAAACCTCTCCAGCTTGGCGCAGAAGCGCTCCCACTTGGATGCTGCAGTATCGTAGCCTGCGGGTTGAATCTTAGAATTTCAATCGTGGGGATCGGATTTCTGAGGGGGGTAAATTGGTAACCCGCTGTCGTTCGTCCGGCCGATTTTCGCGCAGGGCTGTAGCCGGCGCGTGCCTCCAGCCACCGACGCCATCGACCGCATATGATTCTGATCGTATTGGGGCGGTTCCAAAAGCCGTTGACGCGGTTTTCGGACACGCTGATCAGGCCCATCCTTGCAGCATCGCGAATGGCATAACGCGCAGTCGTGCATCCGACTCCGGCGCGCGCGGCGATTTCAGGCAGTGACATCGTCGATTGGCCGCGCTCCATCACCGCACGAGCGATGACCGAGAGTACCGCCAGCTTGCTGACGGTGAAGGCCTGGGCCAAGGATGTCGGAATGATGCAGTCCTTGGCCAGACCTCGCCGGCGAAGCCAGCAGGCGGCCCGCTTTTGCAGGGGAATAGCCGGCCGGCAATGACGCAGACATCCCCGCGCCCGGCTCGAGGGCACCCCCGCACCAATCGATTTCCGCCGATGCTCGATGACAGGAGCGAGATATTCCATCTCCGCGTCGGCGATCAGTCCTTCGCCGTTCAGCACCCAGGCCGCTTTCGCGCATTCATCGACTTGTTGATGCGTGCCGGCTGCAAGCAGGCGCGCCAATAGGCTCGGCCCATAGGCCGTTCGAATCGTGGCAAGCATGATCTCTCCATATTCAACGATGATCAGGGAGGGACCGGCGCGCAAGACACACGTATCCGTGGCAAGAATTAGCTTGCAGCGGCGGCGTCAATGTGCGAAAAAATCGTTGGCTATAAGACTTTTGCGCACATCTTCGTGTGTCACTCGACCCGTCTCTCCGAGGCGGGTTTTATTTTGTCTACGGCATGGCACCTCCACAGCCCGATTGCTGACGAAGCGAGTCACGACAGTAATTATATTTTACTCGCAGACCAACCAAAAAGCCGAGCCGCCGCGAAAACGCCGCTTTTCACTCGTGTATAGGTTGCGCGTCAAAACTGGAGTCTGGCGGTATCGTATCCGCCCGCTCCGCCATCAGCTTATCGAACGATCCTCCACCATACTCCGCGATCAGGGCCAGCGGTTCCCGCCCCTTCGACGCCGTGCGACGGGACAAGGAAAGGATGACCGCAAATGGCCATTGAGAGTGCCGCAGACCTTGTGCAATTCCTCGCGGAGGAGCTTCGACAGCGCGGGACGAAGCTCCATGAATTTTCGGAGATGACGGGTATTTCGGAAGAGCGGCTGGAATACCTTCAGGCCGGCGCCTGGCATCGCCTGACGGTCAAGGAGATCGGCGCCATCGCCGAGTGCCTGCATGTCGATTTCACGGCGATCTGGTCACTTGTCCAGAAGCACGGAAACAGGATGGGTGAACGTCCCCGACCATAAGCCGCTGGCGTTATCCCTGGCGGATGATTCGGCGACCGCATAGGCTGCGGACACCGGAGCACCGGACGGAAACACGGCGGCGAACGCCGCGCCGGACGAGATCAGCGCGGTCCCGAGATCGACGGTGGTGTTGTCGAGCTGGGCGGCGCAGACGACGAAGGTGGCATCGTCCTTGGCCCGGCCGACGGGCTGGCAACCGATCGAACCCGTCGAAAACAGCGCCGCAAGTGACGCAATCGACTGCATGCCGCAATCGCTTTCCGCGCCGTCAGGGGCACGATAAACCGTTCCTCGAATGCACGCTTGTACGCCGAAAAGCCTGAATTTCCGGCCTTCGTACTGCCAGCTATCGCCCGTTTCAAAACTCACGGCTGAAGGAAACGAGATGGTCTCTTCCTGCGCGCGCGCCGTCGTCGCCAGCAGCAAAGCCAGGGCAAGGGAAAGCTCAATCCGCATTCTGGAACCCCATCGACCGTGAAAGTGATTGCGATGCTTCGAGGTCCGGCCGGCGGGATCGGCCGTCGTCTGTCCGTCCGATTGCCGCGAGGCCGAGGAAGACCATGCTGTCGTCATCATTGACGGTCTTGAACGGTTCGCCCTTGCCGCCGACGAGCACAAAACATGAGGCCGGAGTGGTCTCGCCAGCGGCGGGTATCAGCACCAGCGTCTTGCAGAGGATGACGCTGGCGCGCCTGTTATAGACCGCCTCGGCATAGTCGCGCGCCGCGGCGGCGCAGTCCCAGGACTGCACCCGGTTATAGACGACTTTCTCCGTCGGACAAGCATTCAGGCCGCGCAGGGTAAACCGCCGGCCGGCGATCGTCCGCTCGACAGGGTCACCGATTTCGACCTTTCCATCGAGCTTTTCCACAGACCGCGCCGCAAGTCTTCCTTCGGCGTCGAAGCGCTCCAGCACGAACGTCTTTGCCCCCTCTTCCCGAAACTGCCGAATGTAGTTTGGCGACGGCTCCCGATAGGGATCTTCACCCTCTGCAACGGCGAATCCCGCGCCTCCGACGAGGAGCAAAGCGGCTATCTTGAGAACCTTGAGTTGTTTATGCATTGCAGAAAAAGCCATTTCTGAATTGACAGAGGAATCCCTAGCGAATTAACTATAGTTTATTCGCAAACGCGGCAACCCGGACATTCGAATTGAAAACCACGCTGCTTTTCCTCCTCGTCACGACCTCGCCGATCGCGGCGCAAGCCTGCGATCCGGTCGATGCGGACCGCGTTCTGGAGATGGTGCGGACCATCGCCACCGAAGAAGACCTGGACCCCGACCTGGCGCTCGCTGTGGTTGACGTCGAGAGCGCCGGCGGCCAGCACCAGGTCTCCGAGGCGGGTGCCGTCGGCATCATGCAGCTGATGCCGGAGACAGCCTCCGACTATGGCGTGACCGACCGGTGCGACCCGGAAGAAAACATCCGCGCCGGTGTCCGCTACCTCAAAAAGCTCTACGGGGAATTCGACGATCCCTTGCTGATGCTCGCCGCCTACAATGCCGGGCCTGAGCGCGTCTATCAGAAGGGCGGCATTCCCGAATTCAACGAAACCGCCCAGTACATCGTCAAGGTGATGAACCGCTGGACGCTGAACGCCAAGGCATCGGTGGCGCAGGAAAAGCGCGCCGGAAACCGCCTCCCCCGAAAAGAGACCCTTGCGCTGGCGCCCTCGCCCTGGCGCGACCAGCACGTCTGGACCGCCGAATAGCGCCGGTCCCCCGATCATCCTCCCAAGACATGAAGGACTTCGCATGAGCAATACCCCGATCACGCCGCGCCCGCGCGGCAAGGCCGTCCTGTCGCTGGCCCTGCTCGCGACGACAATTGCGCTGGTTCCAGAACTCGCCTATGCGCAGTCGGCGACGCCAATCGAGGGTATCCTTGACTGGACGGTCGGCCTGCTGCAGGGCAATGTTGGCCGCTCCTTCATGATCATTGCAGTCTGCTTCTGCGGCTTTATGTTCCTGACAGGTCGCATGGCCTGGAACATGGCGATCTCGATCATCATCGGCATAGCTTTTATTTTCGGCGCGGCCGAACTGGTCGACGCCATGAAGTCGGCCGGCGGTGTCTGACATGCGTGACGATGCTCCCGACGTCGAGCCGCTCATCCAGCCGTTGACCCGGCCGCCGATGTATTTCGGAGTCGACATCATCGTGTTCGTCCTGAACGGCGTCTGCGGGATCGTCATCTTCGTCGCATCGTCCAGCTTTCTCGCGCCGCTGGTCGTCCTGCCGGTCCATTTCATCGCGCTGTATCTCTGCCAGCGCGACATTCACATCGTTCGGGTAGTGCAGGTGTTTCTTTCGATGCGCCGGGCAATCCGCAACCGGCGCTTCTGGAAAGCGGGGAGCTACGCCCCATGAATATCGTCAATCACGACCTGAAGTTCGGACGCGAGCGCGCCCGCGATCTGGGGATTGGCACGCATGTTCCCTACCTTCGCCATGTCGATGAGGAGACCATCGTCACCAAATCTGGCCTGTTGCTGCAGGTGATCCGGCTGTCCGGTCTGCCCTACCAGACCATGGACCAGGCCGAGATCAACGCGCGGCTCGCCAACCGCAACATGACCGTCCGTTCGCTCGGCTCATCACGTTTCGCGCTCTACGCCACAATTATCCGGCGCAAGATCGCGCCTGCCATCGATGGCGACTTCGACAATCCCTTCGCCGACGAGCTGAACGCCCGCTACATGGACGGCCTCCAGCAACGGACGATGTTCGTCAACGAGCTGTACCTGACCGTGATCCGCCGCCCGATGACCGGGCGCGCCGGCAAGGTCGACCGCATGTTCGACATCTTCCGCATGGCCGACAACGAGGTCGAGGCGAGGGGCGAGGCGCTGCGCGACCTCAAGGATATGGTCTCGGGCATCGTCGGCGATTTCCGCACCTATCGCCCGGAGATCCTCTCCTGCGTTACGCGCGATGGCGTCCTCTATTCCGAACCGGCCGAATTCTTCGCGAAAATCCTCGCCGCCGGTGACGAGCGCAGCATGCCCCTGCCCCGCATGTCGCTCGCCGATTATGTCGGGACGGGCCGGATCATGTTTGGCCGCAAGGCGACGGAGATCTGGTCGGCCGACGGCGCGACGTCGAAAGTAGCGGCCATGGTGTCGATCAAGGAATATCCGCCGATGACGACACCCGGCCAGCTCGACGGCCTGCTGCGTCTTCCCTACGAGTTCATCCTCACCCATTCCTTCGCCCCGGAAGACCGCACCACGGTCACCGAGGCGATCGCTACGATCAGCCGGCAGATTTCCAACTCCGACGACGGCGGCACGGCCGTCGAGGACGATATCGAAACGGCGCGTGATCGGCTGGCTTCCGGCGAAGTCGTGTTCGGCAAGCACCATATGACTGTCGCGGTCCTCGAGCGCGACCTGCCGCGGTTGAACCGGGCCGTGGCCGACGTCACTGCCGAACTGGCGCGCATGGGAGTCGTCGCCGTGCGCGAGGACCTCAATCAGGAGGCGGCCTGGTGGGCGCAACTGCCGACGAATTTCGCCTACATCGCCCGGCAGGGCATGATCTCGTCGGTGAACTTCGCCGGCCTGTTCTCGGCGCATAATTTTCCGTCCGGCCAGACGCAAAAGGTCCATTGGGGAATGCCGGTCTCGCTGCTGGAGACCACCAGCCAGACGGCCTATTTCTTCAATTTCCATGAGGCGGATGTCGGCAACTTCACGGTTATCGGCCCAACCGGATCGGGCAAGACCGTCGCCCTCTCCTTCCTGCTTGCCCAGGGCATGCGCATCCAGCCGCGCCCGCGTTGCGTCTTCATCGACAAGGATCGCGGCGGTGAGATTTTTGTCCGCGCCATGGGCGGACGCTACGAGCGGCTGTCGCCGGGAGAGCCGACCGGCTTCGCACCATTGCAGCTCGACGATACGCCCGCCAACCGAAGCTTCGGCAAGACGCTCGTTTCCTATCTCGTCACACCCTCGGACCGCGTGCTCAATGCCGAGGAGATGGCGGTCATCTCCGACGCGGTCGACAGCATCTACACTGATTTCGAGCGGCCGCAGCGCCGGCTCGACATGCTTGCCGAAGCGATGCGCGGGCGGATGCGCTCTGGCATTGGCGATCTGGCCGACCGGCTGAAGGAATGGACCACGGGCGACAAGGGCTGGCTGTTCAACAACCCAACGGACAAGCTCGACTTCGACGGCTCCGTCATCGGCTTCGACATGACGGAGATCCTCTCCGACAAGCGAACGCGCTCGGCCGCGCTCCTCTATATGTTTCATCGCATTGGGGAAATCCTCGACGGGCGCCCGTCGATGATCTTCCTCGACGAAGGCTGGCGGTTGCTCGATGACGAGGTGTTCTCGGGCTTCATCAAGGACTGGCTCAAAACCATCCGCAAGATGAACGGCATCGTCGGCTTCGGCACGCAGTCGGCAGCCGACGTCGTGCGCTCCGATCTGCGCAATACGATCATCGAGCAGACGATGACCAACATCTTCTTCCCGAACGCGTCCGCCGACGAGGAAAGCTACCGCAAGGCATTCGGCCTGTCGGAAAAGGAATTCCGCTTCGTCAAACAGGCTGACAAGGCCAGTCGTACCTTTCTTATCAAGCACGCACAGGACTCGATCATCGCCCGGCTCGACCTCTCGGCGATGCCCGATCTGGTGAAAGTGCTGTCCGGACGGCCGGAGACGGTGCGCGAGTGCCAGGCGCTGCGCGAGGTCTATGGCGACGCGCCGGCGGCGTGGCTTCCCCACTTCTGCGGCTGGACCATCCCGGAGGCGACCGATGCGTAGAGCGATCATTCTTCTGCTGTCGGCGACAATCGCCGGCGCGCCGGCGCCGTCGGCATGGGCCGATATTCCGGTCATCGACGACGACGTGAAGGACAAGCGCGCCGAGGACGAGGAGCATTCGAAGAAGGATACGGAAACGCAAGCTGACCAGCTCGAGGAGCAGGAGGTCACCAACTGCAACATCTCCCAGAAGGAGAAGAACCGGCGGCTTTACCGCTCGCCGGCGCAGGCGGTGAAAGAGGACGCCAAAAACGTCGAGCTGATCAAGCACTATGCGGAGAAGTACAATGTCCCAGTGGGCCTTGCGCTATCGGTGGCGCATGCGGAGTCCGGGATTTCGACGTGCTCGGGCTCGCCGACCGGCGTCAAGGGCGTCATGCAGCTGACGAAGCGGACCGGCAAGGGCATGGGCTTCGACCGCGACATCAACGAGGAGAATATCGAGGGCGGCGTCAAATATCTCGGCATGGGCGTCAACAAATGCGGCAGCACCGACTATGCCTGCCTCGCCTCCTGGTACAATGGATCGACCGCGGCCGAGCAAAAGAACTGGGCGGGAAAAGTTGGGCGGAACCACACCTGGTTCAACGCCTATGCCGGCGGCTCGGATATCGAGGATATCTCCTCGCCCGCGTATAAATCCTATGTCGACTATGGCTCGGGCGCGACGCGCAGCTCGAACAGCGCCGCGGCCGGCGCCGTCGATCGGGCCGTTTCCGGGATCGACGCGAGTTCGGCGCGCGTCCAGGAGGCGGGCCGGCGTATCGATGCCCTGTCGGCGTCCGTCGGCGCGTCGGAAATTTACCAGGATGCCTGGGACGACAACACACAGGCGCGCGCCGTCAATGCCGAGCTTCTGAACAACCTGATCACCGCCCGCAACCTCTTCAACGAACTGCTGCAGGCGCGCATGCAGTTGCGGCTCTCGAAAACATCCGAGACCGCCAAGACCCTAAAATCCGACAGCAAGGTCAACCCTTATAGCTGCGATCCGGTCATCCTGGAGGCGATGAAGGTGCCGCGCGAGGACTGGCCGCGCTGCGCGGCGGTCGCGGCCGCCGACGCCGACAGCGAAATCCTCTCGTCGGGCGGTTCGGATCGCTCGATCAGTGACAATCTCTCATCCATCCAGAACGCCGCCAACGCGGCCGATTAAGGAGGTTTTCCGTGAACAAGCTTCTCGTCGTCACCGCCGCCCTCGCCTTCTCGACGCCGGCGATGGCCGACATCCCGGTCATCGACAACACCAATCTCGCCATCGCCAAGAAGAACGCCGAGAACACCGGCGAGATCATGAAGACCAACACCAACATCCTGGAAAAGACCAAGGAGATCCTCGGCGCGCTGTCCGGCAGCCGCGACGGATCGATGGGCATTTCCTCGACCGGTCTCGGCGGCAATATGTCGGTCTCGGCCGCGCCCTCCTTCTCGTCGATCATGAATGGCGGCACGCTCTCCTTCGGCGGGCTCGGATCCGACGCGCAGAATATTGCGGCCACGCTGATCAACGGGCTGCAGCTGGTGAAACAGGTCAAGGCGATTGTCGAGGGCGAGGACGCCGGCGCGATGAACAACGCCTTCTCCGGCGCGGTCAACACGGTCGCGCTGCTCTCGGCCCTGACGCAGCAGGCGACCAAGGGCGTGACGCAGCGCGAGCAATCGCTGCAATCGGCCACCGGCCAGATCGGTTCGGCCGAGGACGTCAAGGGCTCGGTCGACGCCAACACCCGCATGCAGCTGGAGACGGCGCGCACGATCAACGAGCTCATCGGCGTCTCGAATGGCGCGGTCTCGGCCCTCAATACCGAGATGCAGATGCGGCTGACCCAGCAGTCGGAGACCGCCAAGATGCTGCAATACAAAGACATCAACCCGTTCAAGTGAGGCTGCATGCGTTTGCTCGTTGCCACGATGCTGGCAGGCCTCGTCCTGCTCGCCGGTTGCCAGACGAAGGGGGAGAAAAAGGCTCCCTGCCCGCCGATCTCGGGATATGCGGAGGCCGATGACCTGTGCGGACCGGCTTGGCCGGTCAATGACGTGTTCGCGCCCTTGCTGAAGGAATAGGCCAATGGCAGCGACCACGATCATCTCGGACATTTTTGCCAAGCTCGACGGCATCGGCGAGACGTTCATCAAGAACGCCTATGACGGCCTTGCGCTCCAGGTGAATGTCCTGTTCGGGTCGATGCTCACCCTCTATGTCATCTGGTGGGGATACATGATCCTTGCCGGCCGCGATGGCTTCTCTGTGCCGGAGGCGGCCTGGCGACTTGGGCGCGCCTTTGCCATCTACTATATGGCCACGAACTGGGGGGCATTCTCCGCCACGCTCTACCAGCTGGTGCAGTCCGTGCCCAACCTGATCTCCGACACGATCATCGAGTCGATCGCGGGTTCCGGTGGTGCGCTCGATGGCGGCACAGGCGACAAGACAGGCGTCGTAAAAATCCTCGACGCCGTGTTCGAGACCGCGGGCAAGATCTATGAGCAGGTGGCGACCGGCACCTTCGAATATGTCGGCGCGCTGATCGGTGCGATCGTCTTCGTCGTCGCCATGATCTTCATCGCTGTCGCAGCGGCCGCGATCCTCGCCGCCAAGCTGATGCTGTTCATCACGCTTGCACTGGCGCCGGTGTTCATCATCCTGGCGCTCTATCGCTGGACCTTCCGCTTTACCGACGGCTGGCTGCTGCTGATGGTCAACCTGATGGTGACGCAAACGCTGATGATGGCGTTCCTCGCCTTCCTCTACCAGCTGATCGAACTGGCCATCAACACCGCCAACAACACGGCGACGGAAAGCAAACTCTCTTATGTCGCGCCCTTCGTAATCGTCTGCCTTCTCGGGATCGTGGTGTTCCGATTTATTCCGGCCTTTGCAGCCGCGATTACCGGGGGCACAGCGCCAGGCCAAGGTGACGTCCCCTTCCAGGGGGGAAGGGAATCGTTGCGGCGCACCGGATACCAATTCAGCAACCGAGCGCAGATTCTCCGAACTGGCCTCGGGCGTCGCCGAACATCCGCCGACGTTCAGGCAGCACGGGCACGGGCTATCCAGCGTGAAACCGAACGGAACGGGCAATTTTAGGCTGGCCAGACAGGTCATTGCTCGTTAAATATAGTTTATATGAAGGAGGCTTGAATGCACCCTTGGAATGATCCCCGTCGCTATCAGGCGGCCGTACATCAGCAGGCGCAGATCAACGAAGAAGCTGCGGAACACGCTCGCGCAGAATCCAAAAAGGGCGGCGGTTTCGGCTATCTGGTATTCATCCTTGCGGTCATCTTCTTCAAGCCGTTCGCGGAATATTGCATCGATCTCTACAACACGCTCGCCGGCTATGCTCAAAGCCTCGGCGCATTGTTCGGTTTCTGAACAAGGAGGCTTGAGAATGAAGAAAATCGTGTCGGCGATGCTCGCACTCGGCCTGCTGTTTCCCGCTGAGGCACGGGCGCAATCGCAAAGTTCAATCCTTCCGGTCATGACCGGGGCCTACGCGCCCGCCGAAGGCGGCTGTGAAGCCGCGGCCGCCGCATTTATCTATGTCGAGGACAGGGCCATCGGAGCCAACAAGACCGCCGGCAAGGTGCTTTCCGTCAAACAGGACGGCAACGCCTATACGCTCGATGTCTTGTGGATCGAGGCCGGCTCCGATGAGGCCGATGGCGACCGCGATACCGTCACGATCGAGGTGAAGGACGATCGCTCCTTCGTCTTCTCCAATACGGCGTCCAAGAAAACGCTGATGCGCTTGTGCAGCTAGGACCTAGAGCCGCTGCACAGAGGAGCTGAGCGCTCCCTAATCCCAGGCTTTGCGGATTGATCCTGACGCCGGTCCACCCGGCAGAGGAGATCGCTCGGCCAAGCGAATAAACTATAATTTCTTTTTTCGCCGTCGGCGATCACCGGATACCCAGATGACCAACGAAGACGCCGCCGCAAACCCGCCCGAAACCCCGCCGCTCGATCTCAGTGCCTATTGGAAGGCCGGCGCTTCCTGGGAGGCCGAGCTGTATCGCAAGGAGCGCCGCTCCCGGAAAATCGCCTGGACGGTCGCGACCGTCGCCGGCATTTCCACGCTCCTTAGCCTGTCGGCCCTCAATCTCCTCGTTCCCCTGAAGCAGTTCGAGGCCGTGGTGGTGATCGCGGACAAGACCACCGGCTTCGTCGAGGTCGCCCGTTCCCTGAACGAGAGCAAGCTTTCCGAGAACGACGCCATCAAGACCGCCAACATCGTCCGTTACATCCGGGCGCGTGAGACCTACGACCCGCGGGCGCTCAAAGACAATTACGATCTCGCCCAGCTCTATTCGACGGGACAGGCCGCGACCGACCTCCGCCACGAATTTGAGCCGTCGAACCCGCAATCGAAGGACAAGCTGCTTGGCCGCGATACGCGTATTGCCGTCACCATCAAGTCGGTCTCGTTCCTCAACGCGTCGACAGCAACCGTCCGCTTCTCGACCGAAACCCGCCGCGACAACACCCTGCGCCGTGAGCATTGGGTTTCGGTGGTTCGCTTCCGCTACACGACCGCGCCGCTGAAGAACGAATATCGTTTTGACAATCCACTCGGCTTCCAAGCCACCGAATATAGGCGTGATCAGGAATCGTTGCCGGAAGTCCTGCCGGCGGACAAGGCGGCGAGATGATGCAGAAATCCCTTCTCGCCCTCGCAGCGCTCGCGCTGCTCGCCACCGCGACCGCCTCGCCCGCGGCCGATCCTCGCATCCGCTACATCACCTTCAACAACAATGCCGTCGTCACCGTGCCGGCCGGCCTCGGTGTTTCCACCATGATCCAGCTGGGCAGTTCCGAGGTGATCGAGACGATTTCGGCCGGCGATACCGCCAGCTGGTCGATCGTGCCGAAGAAGGGCTCCGGCATCCTGTTTGTGAAGCCCCTGCGCGAAAATGCCGAGACGAACGTCAACATCGTCACGAACCAGCGCGTCTATGCCCTACTCCTGAAAGGTTCCGCCGCCGCCGACCTGCGCGCCGCCTTCCAGGTGCGGTTCAAATATCCCGACGAAGACGTCAACGCCCGGCTGCTGGCCGCCGCGCAGGAGAGCGCAAAGAACCCGTTGCTGAAGGATCTCGATCCGAACCGCCTGAACTACGATTACGTGTTCAAGGGCGACACGAGCCTGAAGCCGCGCGTCGCCTTCGATGACGGCACCCATATGTATCTGGAATTTCCCGGCGATATCCCCGCAATCTTCGTGGTCGAGGGCAAGCGCCAGGAGTCGCTCGTCAACCTTCGCACGCAAGGCAAATATGTGGTCGTCGACAAGATCGCGGCGCAGTTCACCCTGCGCGCCGGCGACAAGTGGCTTTGCCTCTATAACCGGCAGGCCAATCGCCAATCCTTCGACCTCGTCGAGGACGCCTACGGGCCGAAGCGCCTCGGCCACAAAGAGGAGCGCCAGCGGTGAGCAAAATCGACTTCGACCATCTCGATGGGCAAAGCAGCGTGGCAAGCGACCGCAATGGTCGCCTCGGCAAGCTGGCCCTTCCGGTCCTGCTCGTCGTCGGGGTGGGCGTCCTGGCTTACGTCAACTGGCCGGCCGGACCACAGAATCCCAGCCTATCCGAAGGCAGCGGCGAGAGCTTCGAGACCTCGAACTCCAGCATTCGTGATTTCCCTGACGAGCCGGTGAAGCAGGCCGCCGATCCCAACCTCGTGCAGATTCCCGTCGCGGAGAAGAAGCCGGTGGATTCCGCCGATGTCGATGTCACCGTCAACCAGGGGGACGATCTCGAAAAGCTGCGGCAGATCGAGGAAGCGCGCCGCAAGGCCGAGGAAGAGCGGCTACGGATGGAAGAGGCTCGCCGGCGCGCGGAAGAAAATGCCCGTCTCGCAGAGCTGGAGGCCAAACGGCTGGCGGATGAGGAAAAGGCGCGGTGGGAGCGGCTACGCTCAGAGCAAATCGTCCTCGACGGCTCGAACCGGGAGACGCTGTCCGGCGACCAGGCGGTGACCATCGCCGACGATGGCCAGCTCGTCGCGGTCCCCGGCGCGGAAAGCGATGCCAACAAGGCGTTCCTCGCCCAGTCGGAAAAGCAGACGGCAGGCATCGTCAAGGCGACCCGCTTCGACCGAAAGGATGCGCTGGTCGCCCAAGGCACCATGATCCGTGGCTTCCTCGAGACGGCGATCAACACCGACCTGCCCGGCATGGTGCGCGCCGTCGTGCGCGAGGATGTCCGCTCTCTCGATGGCGGCCGCATCCTCATTCCGAAGGGCTCGCGGCTGGTCGGGGAATACAAGTCCGGCCTGGCACGCGGCCAGAAGCGCATCTTCATCGTCTGGTCCCGTGTCATCCGCTCGGACGGCGTCTCCGTCGAGATTGCCTCCCCTGGCGCCGATCGTCTCGGTCGCGCCGGGCTCACCGGTGAAATCGACACGCATTTCTGGGAGCGTTTCGGGTCGGCGATCATGCTGTCGGTGATCGGGGGCGCGGCCGAATATGTCTCGGCGCTGGGCGATACCGCCGCGGAAAGCGCTCGCTCGATCTCCACGGTCGATCCGATCACCGGCGCGGTGACGACGATCACCACCGAGCCGAGCCGTACGGCTGCTGAAGCCCGCTCGATCGCCGCCGAGAAATCGTCGGCCGTCCTCCAGGACATCGCCAACGAAGCCTTCAAGGAAAGCTCGAAGATCCCGCCGACGATCTATGTCGCGCAGGGCGAGTCGATCATCGTCTATCTCAGGCGCGATCTCGACTTCTCCGCCTTCTATGCCGACCCGGTCCGGCAGGAGATGATGCGGCTGAAGCGCGGTGGCCATATCCGGCGCAATGTCGATCCGACGCCCTACTATCCGATAGCGCCGGTCTACAAATGAAGCAGTTCCCGTTTCTCGACAAAGCCCTGGAGCGGCTGAAGCCATTCCTCTCGGACGATCGCGTCTCCGAAATCTCGGTCAATCGCCCCGGCGAGGTGTTCATCGAGCGGCTCGGCGTCGCCGGCATGGAACGTGTTGTCGACGCGCAGTTTACCGCTGATTGGATCAGGACGCTGAGCGAGCGGGTGGCGGGCTCCACCAACCAGGTTGTCAACGAGGAACATCCCATCCTATCCGCCTCGCTACCGACCGGCGAGCGCTTCCAGTGCGTTCTGCCGCCGGCCGCACCTGCCGGCGGCGCGATCTCGATCCGCAAGCAGGTCATCCATGACATCGGCCTGGACGTCTACAAGAGCCGCGGCGCCTTCGACGACACACGCGTCGGTCGCCAACTCAGGCTTTCGCCGGCCGAAGAAACCCTTGCCGCCATGCTGCAGGGCGATGTCGATGTCATGCAGTTTCTCCGGACGGCCGTGCGCTCACGGGTTTCGATCGCCGTCTCGGGGGGCACCTCGACCGGCAAATCCACCTTCCTCAACGCGCTTCTGAAAGAAGTTCCAGATGAGGAACGCATCGTGACGATCGAGGACACGCGCGAGCTGAGACCGCCTACTCCGAACACCGTCGCCCTGCTCGCATCGAAGGGTGATCAAGGTCGGGCCAAGGTGACGCCACAGCAATTGCTGGAAGCGTCGCTGCGCATGCGGCCGGATCGGGTGATGCTCGGCGAGCTTCGCGGCGAGGAGGCTTTCTCCTTCCTCCAGGCGATCAATACCGGACATCCCGGCTCGTTGACCACGGTCCATGCCAATTCCGCACGCGACGCCTATGACCGTCTGGCATTGATGGTCATGCAAAGTGGCGTTCGGCTGCAGAAGCACGAAATCATCGACTATCTGAAGGAAGTGATCCCGGTGGTTGTACAGCTTCATAGGTTCCCGGACGGACGGCGCGTCGTGTCCGAGATCGTCTTCACCAAGGGGGACGTGCTGTGAACCCGGCGATCCTGCTGTTCGGACTGGTGATCGCGGCTGCGATGGCGGCCTTCGTCTCCTCGCTTGCCTATGCCGGCCTCTATTACGCCTTCGACAACTCGACCTGGATGTTCCAGGCGCTGCAGGACGATATGCTCGCATCTTATCGAGCGGCGCGTCTCGACCTCGCCACCGGCGACTGGCATCGGCCTGCGATTGCGGCTTGCGCTGGCGCGGTTGCTGGCTTCGCAATGCTCATCACCGCGATGACCGGCAGGAAGAAATCGACGGACGCGCGGTTTCTGAGCCCGCTGGAAGCGCGGACCCTCGGGCTTACCCGGACGGGCGGCGTGTTCGTCGGCCGGATCGGTGGTAGCCTGATCAAGGTTCCGGGTGGCTTCACGCAGCGCGGGTCCGGCCGGCGGCGGTTCTTGAAGCCCATGCTGTTCGGCGGCAAGAAGCTCTGGATCGATGGCGATGACGTCGGCGGGTTCGTCATCGGCCCGCCGCGATCGGGTAAGGGCGCCTCACTGATCGTTCCGAATTGCCTGCTCTGGCCTGATAGCATCGTCGTGCTCGACATGCGCGGCGAGACCTATGAGGCGACGGCCGGCTATCGCTCAAAATTCTCGCGCGTGCTGCGGTTCTCTCCGGCGGATGAGAATGGCGACACCGAATGCTATAATCCGCTGGATTTCGTGGCCATCGATCCGGACCAGCGCGATATCGACATCAACTCGATCGCGACCGCTCTGCTGCCGACACCGAAGGGCGATGCTTACTGGATCTCCGATGCTCGCGCGCTGTTTGCCGGCGTCACATCCTGGGTGCTGGAAAACCCCGATATTCTCGATAAGGACAAGAATCTCGGAACCGTCCTCAATGTCGTCGAGGGTGGCGATCAGCCGCTGCGCGAATGGCTGGGGGAAGTTGCCAATCCTGAGCTTCGCGCCGCGTGGATCAGCTCCTTTACCTATACCACCCTTGCCCGTTTCGCCGTCATGGCCAGCAAACAGTTCGACGGCGTCTATGGATCGCTCGCCGCCGCCGTGCGGCCGTTCAAGAATAACCGAATCCTACGTGCGACGGCGCGGTCGACCTTCGACATCCGGGCGATGCGGCGCGAAAACATGAGCCTCTATCTGGATTTCCGTATCCAGCAGATCGCTTCGATCGGGCCGATCTTCAACGTGCTGATGGTTCAGTTCATGGACTACATGTCCCGCAACATGATGAAGCGCGGCGAACGCCGCGTGCTGGTGCTGCTCGATGAATTCCAGAACCTCGGCAAGCTGGAAAACGCCCTGAACGTTGCCACTGTCCTCGGCGGTTATGGTATTCCTTGCT
Organism: Rhizobium sp.; assembly: GCA_003527225.1. The sequence goes on along the minus strand of DPXQ01000173.1, from coordinate 29,251 downwards.
GGTTCTTCGTCCAGTCCCTGCGCTCGATCGACAACGTCTACACACGAGAGGGCCGGCAGACGCTGGTGAATTCGGCACGCGCACAAATCTTCCTCGGCGCCCAGGACCCGGAGGATCAGCGCTATGTCTCGCAGCTCCTCGGCGAACGGAAGGAGGTGACGGTCGACAAGGCGGTTTCGACAGGTATCACCCTCTTCGATCGCAAGGGCGCCACCATGTCGCACAAGACCACGATGCGCCCCCTCATGCGGCCCGACGAGCTTGGTGCAATGAACGAGACCCGATGCGTCATTAAGCTGCGCAATCAGCAGCCGATCTTCGGCGTGCGCAATTTCTACTATGCTGACGGCGAGTTGATAAGGCGGGCGTGGTTGCGCGTCCGGGCGCAAAAAGCGCAATCGATCGTCGGAACCGCAACGCCTTTCTCCGAATTGGCTCTCGAGAGCAATGCATCCGCAGACGGCCCCACTCTTGCAACTGCCGGAGCGAAGTTTGCCGCAAGGTGTTCGGCCGCCGCGACGTCGTCGACGACTAGGAATCCTGAAGTTCTCTTGGAACCCGCGCCGGCTCCACATCAATCAGAACATCGCGAGGGATCGGCTATCACGGATGCACCCGCCGGCGGGCCGGACTTCAAATCTGCCATGAAAAGAAGCGCCCAGCGAAGGACCGACGCGGAAAAGTCGCTGGAGAAAATCCTGACCTTCCTCGAAAACGCACCCGCGAAGAAGCGGGCGGCCAAAAAGGTCCAGAAAGAGATAGCGTCGGCCTTTTCCGATAGATAGCTCCACCCGTGTCGCATATCGCCACCGATAGAGACGGACCGCCACAGTACCTTTGTCCCCATAGCGGCGACGAAGCCTTTGGATCAACGAATGTGACTGCCGCCGTTGACGTCAAGCGTCGCGCCGTTTAGCGAGTCCTGGCCATAGCGCAGCACGAAGGCGACAAGTTCCGCAACTTCTCTGGGCTCGGCCATATCGCCCACCGGTATCTCGCCCATCGCCGCCTCCCTGCTTTGCGCCGCAATGTAGTGTTCAGCCATGCCTGTTCGAACCAGCCCTGGTGCGATACACACCGCGGATGCGCCCTCGCGACCAAAACTGCGGGCGATAGATTTGGTGAGATTGATCATTGCCGCGTTCGCAGCACCATAGGGGATGGAATCGGACGCGCTCCCGCGCTGTCCGGCCCGGCTGGCTATGTTCACAATGCGCCCTCCCCCTTCGGTTCTGAAATGCTGGAGGGCTTCCTTGCAAAGATCGGCGGCGGCGAAAAAATTAACCTGGAACTCGTTCTGCCACGCCGCTCTCCATTCTCCGGGCGGACTTTCAATGGAGATTTCGGTACGGATGCCGGCATTGTTGACGAGGCCGTGAACACGGCCAGCATAGTCGACGGCTTTCCGCCATAGTTCGAACGGGCCGTCGACGTCAGACAGATCGGCTTGAAGAAGAAGGCCGTTGCCGTCGATCCGGTCTAACAGTGTCTCCGCCTTATGCTCGTCCTGGCAATAATGAATGATCGGCCGTCCGCCCTCCAGGGCGACGCGCTCGACAATAGCCGCCCCTATGCCGCCGGAGGCGCCGGTGACCAGGATTGTCTGCCCGAGCAGAGGCTTATCCACATGCCGTTCCATCATTCACTTCGCCTCCTTGAATATTCAGAGTTTAGGACCACGAGAAAACACAATCATCTGTCACATACCGCCGGCGCGGCGCGATCGTCCCGCAGCGTCGTGGGTATCCAGCGCTTTGGGACTACGCCTCTTTTTGGAGGCGAAGCCACGACACGACACGAAATCGAGCGAAACGAAACGAAACGCGAGGCGATAAGTCCTTGTTGAACAATGGAAAGTTTTTTCTCCCGCCGCCGAAGGACGGGAGCGATTTCAAAGAACTCTTCAAACGATTGGCCGCCGCGGGAGCGGGACGGCCTTTAGGAAGCGATGGATTTCCCGCGGGACCGTGGACGCCAGAGCTTCTTGCAACGGCGATTTCGGAAATTGATTCGAACCGCATCGGGGTCGACTTGCGCACGGTGCAGCTTTGGTTCCAGGAAAATGACAAAGGAATCAGCACCGCCAACATCCGGTGGCTAGCGAGGATTTTCGGATGCGATGATCCGGCCGCAACCAGCGAATGGCAGATGGAACTGAGCGCGGCGCAAGCTCGACTGACGGTCAAGAGGCGCTACGGGAAGCGGGACACGGGAAGTACGCCATTCGAAGGCCGGGATTTGGCACCCGCCGCAATCGGGATCGACGGCCTCGAGTCCGCGACAGGACTGGTGCAATTTGCCCATGCCACCGGTGGAAAAATCCGTCCTTTCGGGCTGGCGATGAGATCTGAGGCGCTCTTCAGCAAGGGATCCCCGTTGAACCTGCCCGCAGCGGTATTTGCGGGCGCCACCGCCCTTGGCTTTTTGTCCTATGTGACTGGTATTCACAGCGCAAATGTCGAACGGATGGACGGAGTCGCAAAGCAGGTCGGATTTCTTTGGGCGCCGAACTGGACTTTCGTTTTCCTGGTGGTGCTGCCGCTGTTTCTGGCTTTTACGATAGACCTTCTCGTCTTTTGGAAATCTGAGGGGCGCTTTACGGTTGGAGCGCCACGCGATCAGGTCGAAAGCCTGAACGGATGGGCGCGCATTGTCGCAAGTTCTTCCTTCACTTACTGGGCTGTTTTTCTTGTTTGTATCGTATTCGCGGGAGTGATCCAGTGGGTCGAAGTGTGTCTTCTTCCATTGATGAAAGGTGGAGGCGACTATGCGATAGATTGGGGTAAAATAGCGATCGTGCGCCCGGACATCATATCTGTGCCTGAGGAGATCATTTTTACAGGCCTCGCCTACTCGTATATGGCGATTTGCTTTTATATTTTCTTTGTTGGCCTAATTCTGCTCTACACCATCGCCCATGATTTCTCGACAATTACGAGGAAACTGAAACTTCGGACACATGGACATCAACTTTGCGAGATCAACGAGATCGCCTTCAAAACCATGAGTGGGATTTTCCGATGCACTGCGTTGGGTATCATGGTCGCTATATGCATGAAGGGCCAAAGCTCTTATCTCACATCAGCTAGTCGGAACATCGCTGTGTGGTTGATCAGCGACATGTCCTCAGTCCTACATGGACGGATTAGTCCGAACCTCGAAACCGGATATAGAATGCCGACGCACTATAGTAGCCTCCTCATCGTTGTTTCGACGAGCATTGTATTCTTGTTCGCTTGTGTTCGTATCGGGTTGGACATCCAGCTTCGAAAGACTCTATGGATAATGTCGACGGTCGTAGCCCTTCTTATTGGATCGTATCTGTTGATCGATGCGTTCCCTGGCTTCTCGATACTTCTGGCGCTATCAGTGCTTTCTGCGCTCTATGGTTTGTTTAATCCAGGGTTCGGAACATGGCGAGGATGCGGTTTTGGGGCCAAGATAAATGTATCATAAATGGCTAGATCGATGGGATGAGCAGCGGGCGCGGCGTGGCGAGGAAGGGAAGCACGCAACTGCCTTCGCACTCGACGCGGAACTCGCCTTTCCCGGAACTGGCAAGGTTCGGAGCATCGAGGAATTCTGTGCCCTTGCAGACAAGACGCTGACAGATCAATCGTTCTTTGAACGACCCAATGAAGTTGACCAAGGGTTTCAGACACAAGATGAATGGCTAAAATTTCCCTCAGATATCATAACCGACATTGAGGAAAACAACACCGTTTGGGCGAAGATCACCGAAAGTGGATCGCTTGATCACGCACTGGTGGTTTTTCATCATTGGAACGCGAGGGCGCGAAATAGCCAACTCGCCAGATACCTTTCGCGGCGTGGCATTACCGTTGTGGAGATTGCCATGCCGTATCACTTCGAGCGTAGTCGCCCAGGCTCCACGCATGCCGATTACATGCTCAGCGCAAGTCTCGGCCGAACGATTCAATCGATCAGACAGGCCGTTCTGGATGGGCGAAAACTTATCCGTTGGCTTAGGAGCAAAGGCTACAAACAGATATCTATTCTCGGCGTGAGCTTGGGCTCATGGGTCGCGGGGCTCATCGCCGCACATGAGCCGACTGTTTCGAAAGCTTCATTGTTCCTGACGGCTGGAAGCCTGGCAGATATGGTTTGGACCGGCCGCGCTACACGCTCAATACGAGACAACTTCGAACCAACTATTGAGCTGGCAGAACTCCGCAAGGCCTGGGGCCCAATGGGCATGGAGAACTACGTGAAGCGTTTGGCAAGGCCGGGTCTCGATCTTCACGTTGTTCTGGCGAAGAGAGACAAGGTGATTCTATCAGAGCTATCAGCAAGCTTCATGCAGAAACTGACCGGGGCTGGTGGAAGGCCGACTGTCTTGCAATTGAACTGTGGTCACTATTCACTCGGCATACCGCCTTACATTTTTCAGGCGGGTCTGAGCTTGAATCGGTTCGTGTCGCGCTGACAAAATCAGGCTGGAGCTGAGTTGGCAAAGCTCTTGAAAGGAATCGAACCGCCAACATTTTATGAAAAGAACCTAAGCACATGATTTCTAGTTGTGAACGTTAGCTGCGCACTTGAGGAGCAATCCACATAGGGCCATTGGCTGTCTGGCCCTTCCAAGAAGTGGGCGTTTGAGCCCAAATGTTCCCGCCGTGCGAACTCAAAGTATCTAAAGTCCATGTAGCGCATGATATCAGGCACTAAACCTCCCATCCAAGCCGCATACAGGTAGGCTTCATCTCTCATGCACGCCGAAAGAGGTTTGGGCACTCGCCCATCGTTTGATGAACCTGCGGCTTAGCGGCTCAAAGAAGCGCGCGATAAGCCAACAAATGAACAGCAAGCTCAACAGAAGTAGTGCACCGACAGACCATCGTCCGCTTTCGGCTCCAAAACGCGCAAACACCGAATACCCAATATTCTGATGAAGCAAATACAGAGGATAGGTCAAACCACCGACAATAGTGGCTGCACCGGGCGAAACGGAGAGGCTTGGCGTCAGGACACAAACTGCCACGCAAACAAGGGATATCGGTCCGATCAGAGCAAGACCGAAATTGTCTCGATAAATACCATAGATCTCGAAGTTCTTAGGCTCTACAAAAAACGGCGTAAGGCAAGCCAGTAGGATCGACAAAACAAGAACGCTCATCGCCGACACCCCTGCGCCATAGCGAACCTTGTAGAGCGTCATCCCGAAAGCAAAATAGCCGGAATACTCTGTGATCAATAGCTTTCGAAGAATTTCACTGTCGATGTGAAATTCGTTTAGGGCGGACAGTAGAACCCATAGGAAAACAATGAGCTTCCAGAAGCGGTGAAACCATCCGGCCGCCATGAGCACGAAAACCCATCCATAGAAGATGATTTCATAGGCTATCGTCCAGTAGGCCCCATCAAGGAAAGGCTGCCCCAGGAGCCGTGAATTTATGATAGCATGCGATAACCACTGCTTTATTGTCGGGTCCGGAAGACCTGGAACCGGCCAATTGTACAGGACAATGGCCGTGATTGATGCACAGAGCACAAACGTCGGCCACAATCGCGCGAAGCGACCGATCGCAAATTCCAACGCGGTGCGTCCCTCGGACGAGAGCGTTATGACGTAACCGGATATCGCAAAGAATATGAGCAGGCCCGTGTCTAGCCAGATGGCTATATCGGACACTTCGGAGAAACCGATTCCTCCGCCCTCACCGGTAACCTGCATCCGGAAAGCATAGTGATGCACAACGACGAGCATCGCTGAAACGAATCTCAGCATGTCCAGGTTTAGGAGCCGCTCGGCCGGCATTTGTATTAAGACCTCAGTTGAACAGTTGGCAGCACATCACGCGAGCATCTCACGCACGGCAATCAGCATGAGAATGGAGCCGGCCGCTGCTTCGACGACACGGGATAGGAGCTCAAGGAGGGTGGCACGGCTTTCGAGCAGATGGATCATGCCGTTGCGAAAGAGAATTGATGCGACCGCAACAACCGAAAGGGTTAGTGCGACGCCAAGCATCATGACGACGGCGAAGGCAACACCGGCTTCCGGCACGCCGCGCGTCACGGCGAAGGTCATCACGAAGAGGGTCAGCGGACAGGGGATCAGCCCCGCCGTGAAGCCGACGGCAAACCCCTCGCCCTCTCTGTGGCTCTGCGGCTTGCGGCGGAAGGCGCGATACAGCATCCATAGACCGATGAGGCCAAGCAAACCGCGGCTTAAATCCTCCAGCACAGGCGCGCGGCCGGGATTGGCGAAGGAGGAGAAGGAGACGAGCGGGAGCGCGAGCAGCACGATCAGCACCGACATCGTCACATGGGTAAAAGAGAGCACGAGTGAAACGGCGAGGCCGCGTAGGATTCCGAGAGGAGAGCCTGCCAGATAGGTGGCGAGGATCGTCTTGCTATGACCCGGCGCAAGCGCGTGCGTGGCACCGAACAGAATGCCCATCGGCAGATAGAAAAGCAAAGCACCCCAACCCCCACCATCGGCGAAAGCCTTGATATGCTCGGCAAAGGCTAGGTAGACCGCGCGTTGAAAGCCGACAATATCGGGCAGCAAATTCATCATGACGACAGGCCCAGGGTGATGGTCGCCACGACCAGATAACGCCCCACTTTGGCTACGGCAACCAAAGCCAGGAAACCCGGCAACGGTTCGCGCAGCACACCCGCCACGACAGTCAACGGATCGCCGATCACTGGCACCCAGCTGAGCAGGAGTGACCACTTTCCGTAGCGCTGATACCAGTCCTGTGCACGATCGAGTGCCGCTGGTCCCACCGGAAACCAGCGCCGGTCCCGGAAACGCTCAAGGCCGCGCCCGAGAAGCCAGTTGATCAACGACCCCAGCACATTGCCCGCGCTGGCGACAGCAAGCAGCAGCCACACCGAATAGGTCTCCATCAACAGGAGGCCCGCCAAAGCCGCCTCGGACTGCATCGGTAGGATCGTCGCAGCGGCCAGTGCGACGAGGAACAGCCCGCCATAGGCGGCGAGCGCATTCATGGGGACCCGCCGGCCCGCGACCGTTTCCTCATATCGAACGCGGCCATTCAGTATGGTCGCCGTCGATGACATAGGCGTGGCGGTGGCGGTGTCCGCCGCCGGCGAGATGGGGATGATCCGGCTCGAGCTCATCGTGTTCGTGGTCGATTTCCTCCGGATCATGGTCAGGCCAAATGCGGGCCGCGAGCATGACCGCAAGAAGGGCGAGAATGCCAAGAGCGACGAAGGTGACCGAAAGCCCAGCCTTTGCACCAAGCCATCCCGCGACCGGATAGGTTATCAGCCAGCAGGCATGGGAAAGTGCAAACTGCGCCGCAAACAATGCCGGCCGGTCCTCAGGCTGCGAGGAGCGGCGAAGCAGACGGCCAGACGGAGTCTGAGCCAGGGAGTAGCCAAGACCGAGAACGAACCACAGAGGAAGAAGGAACCCGTAGGCTGGGACGGTGGCACCGACGAAGAGGCCGGCCACGAGAACGGATGCCCCGGCAAGCATGGCCCTACGGTCCGGAACGTCGTCGAGAAGGCGTGGCAGCAGCAGGGCGGCGACCATCGATCCACCGCCGAAGGCTGCCAATGCCAGCGCTGTTGCCCGCTGGCTGAGGCCGAAGCCGGCCTGAACCAATACTACCGTGTTCACGATGACCATGGCACTGGCGGCGGCGACGGCGAGGTTGAGGGCGAGCAGCCCGCGCAGGCGCGGCGTCGCGAGATAAATGCGCAGTCCCCTTGTCGTGCGGTCATAGATGCCGCGCGGCGCCGTCGCCTTGGGGCTTGGGAGAGAAACCAACACCACCAGGGCAGCCGAGATTAGGAAGCCGACGACAGTTCCAGCAAACAGACTGTGGAAGCTGATCACCGTCAGCAGCGCGGCGGCCAGCATCGGGCTGATCACGCTTTCAAGGTCATAGGCCAGCCGAGAAAGCGACAGAGCCCGTGTATACTCCTTCTCGTCGGGTAGCACATCGGGGATCGTCGCCTGGAAGGTCGGCGTGAAGCCGGCGGAGGCCGATTGCAGCACGAAGATCAGCACGTAGACCTGCCAGACCTCGGTAACGAAGGGGAGCGCGAGAGCAACCGCCGCGCGGATCAGATCCAGCGTGACGAGCATCGTACGGCGCGGCAGGCGCTCCGCGAAAGCGGCAGCGACAGGCGCCACGCCGACATAGGCGATCATCTTGATGGCGAGCGCCGTACCGAGCACGGCGCCGGCATTCGCGCCGGCAAGATCGTAGGCAAGCAGCCCGAGGGCGACCGTTGCAAGCCCCGTCCCGATGAGGGCGATGACCTGCGCGAGGAAGAGGTGCCGGTAGGTTCGGTTTTGAAGAACGCTAAGCATGAAATGTTTCCTGGAGTCACCCGGCGGATGCAGGCGTGGCGGCCTGCGCCGCAAGCCCGATCCAGCCGTGATAGCCGACATAAAGGCCGACGAGGATGATGAGAATGCCTGAGAAATAAGGCGCTTTACGCGCGAAAGTGCCGAACCACGACCAGCGCTTCGTGGCATGGCGGACGCTGAGCGCCGCCGCCGCGCCGACGGCGACAAGGGTTACAGCAAGGCCGATGGAGAAGCACAGAACAAGGGCGAAACCGAGCGTGAACTCCTTGAGCTGAAGGCACAGTAGAAGAACTGTGATCGCCGCAGGGCACGGAATGAGGCCGCCCGTCAGGCCGAACATGATGATCTGCCAGGTGGTGACGTTGCGGTCAGCGAATTTGCGGCGGATGTCGTTGGCATGCGCCAGCTCATGCGCATCCTGATATCCGTCGGTCGCAACCTCCAGACCGCGCAGTTCCTCGTGCATATGATCATGGCCATGCCCTTCGACAAAGGAAAGGTCATAATCATGCGTATGGTCGCCATGGCCGAGGCTGACGCGTGCCATGAACTCGTGCGGTTCGGGAATCTCGTCGATGGATTCGAGATAGTTGCCCTTGTCGACAAAGGCGAAGCCCTGCCGGCTGCCGTCCGGCCGCTCGGTGGCGATCGTGACGTCGCCGGCCTGCCATTTGTGGCCGCGTTCGGTGCGGACGCGCCAGCGCGGCGGCACGCCGTCCTCGAAGACCTCGACGACGATCGTGCCGTGGCCGGTGTCGATGCGGCGCGTCTCCTCGCCATGCCCATGATGGCCGTGGTCGTGGCCATCACCATGACTATGGCCATGCCCATGATCATGTCCGGCCGCAGCCCGTGCTGCCTGCTGGTCCTGCCGGGTCCGCCACAACATCCACAGCGCAATGGCGATGATGATGATCGCCGAGACGAGCTGGAGGTAAGGCTCCAGGGTTTCGGCAGCGATGCCCTGCCAGAGATACATGCCGCCAAGCGCAATGGCCCAGACGATGACCGTATGGGAGGCCGTTGCCGCAAGGCCGAGAAGGATCGCCTGCGCGACCGTACCCCGTACCCCCACGATGAAGGCCGCCATCATCGTCTTCGAATGGCCCGGCTCAAGCCCATGCAGCGCGCCGAGAAGAATGGCGCTGGGCATGAACAGCCAAGCATGGGTGGAACCCTGCGCTATCAGTTCGGCAAAAGTGGGCATATATGTCTCACAGGAAGCGGGTGATCTGGCTGAAATCACGAATGGCGTTGCGGTCTTCATGGTCCAAGGGGCCGACCACCGCCTCTAGGCAATGGTCCAGATGGTCAAGGGCGAGCGTCCTTTTTGCCTGTATGATGGCTTTTTCGACCGCATGAAGCTGATGAACGATGTCGAGGCACGGCCGGCCGGTCTCGATCATCTCGATGACCTTGCGGATATGCCCCTCCGCCCGCCTAAGGCGCTTGGCGATATCCGGATGGGAGGGATGAAGTTCGCGATTGTCAATCATGACTTATGCTATCCCCCTGGAGGGGATATGGCAATCCCCTTCTCCTTCGAAATTCGGAGGTGACGGATAATGAGCCTCCAGAAGAAATTGCCGCTCCGGAAATGCAAGCCCGGAGCGGCAGCGCCGGTCACGAAACCCGCTTCATCTCCGCATAGGCGCCGCGAGTGCGCAAAGTGAAGGTTACCGGCGTGTTGCCACGGTTGCGCCAGAACCAGCCGTGGTTGCCCTTGAACGCCGCCTCGAGCTCGCCGCTGTCGCTTTCCACACCACGCCCCTTCTCATAGCTGACGGACTGCCCGCCGCCGTCTCCGTGAGCGTCGAAGTTCAATACTCCATTTTCAGCAGCCCATTCGAAGGCAGCCTTGGCGCCGGCATCCATTACCAACTTGACCTCGGCACCTTGGCCCGGATCGAGCGTGATGGTGATCTCATCGTTCTTTTCCGAGAGCGCAGCGGTCTGTGTCTCCACCTCGGCGGGCAGGGCTTCCGCTTCGTTCGGGTCCGCGAGAGTGGCAGTTGTGTCGCTTTCCTGCGAGACGCTACCCGTCTGCTGCGCAAGACGCGCGATTTCATCGGTGCTAGGCCCGACGATTGCGAGATTGTTGTTCGCCAGCATGGCTTCTATCGAAGCGAGGCGCTGCTCCATTTTCACTAGGCTGGCGGCCAGCGCCACGCCATCCGCACCTGCCAGCGGGGCTACCGTCGTGGCCGCCTTGTCCTTTGCATTCTCAGCAGCAAGCTGCGTCTTGATCTCGCCCATCTCGACAAGGCCGAGCACCCTGCCGACTCCGGTCGGGTCGATTGCATATTCGGAGGGCAGGACGATAGTGACGAGGATGGCACCAGCAGCGGCGGCGGCTATCAGAGTGGAGCGCTTCAGGCGTGCGAGCGTCGGGAGGTCCGCTCGGCTGGGAAAATCGGTGTTGTACATGGGATATCCTTACGAGAGAACGAGGCCGGTGAGCTGATATCCGATCAGCACGAAACCGGCGCACATCATGACGACATTGGCGGTGTAGGCGTGGCGCCAGAAACTGCGGGTCCGGCGCCAATAGCCCATCGCGATGAGGATGGTGCTGAGAGCTAGCAATTGGCCGATCTCCACGCCGACATTGAAGGCGAGTAGGTTCGGCACAAGGCCATCGGGAGAGATGTCGTACTCGATGATCTTCGTCGACAGGCCGAAACCGTGGAAGAATCCGAAGACCAAAGTGGCGACCTTGGTGTTTGGCTGGAAGCCGAGAATGCGTTGGAAAGCGCCGATATTGTCGAGCGATTTGTAGACGACCGACAAGCCGATGATGGCATCGATGATATAGCTGTTGATGCCGACGTTGAAATAGACGCCGAGCAGCATCGTCGTGGAATGACCGACGGCGAATAGACTTACATAGATGCCGATATGCTTCAGCTTGTAGAGGAAGAAGATCACGCCGAACAGGAACAGGATGTGGTCGTATCCCGTCACCATGTGCTTGGCGCCGAGATAGATGAATGGGAGAATGTTGATACCCGAGATTTCCTGAATATAGCCCTTGTCACCCTCGGCAACGGCATGGGCATAGGCGGCGCTGCTGATCAGCAGGCTCGAGAGAAGAGCGAGGACGAGGGACAGAATTACGTTACGTCCCTGCCGCGCCCCAAGAGAGGGAACGTGCATAGGTTTTCCGATCATTTCGGTTGAGAAGTCCGCAATGCGGACGGCTTCAGGTCCGGAAGATCGGTTTTGGGGGCCGTTCGAGAGTAGCAGCGACACCTTCATGGGCGAAACGATCGGAAAGGACGCGCAACGAACTATCGACCGATACCGCTATGACTGTGAAGCTTTGCGCCGCTCTCGCGGTCTCATGCGAATGATCGCCTGGGTTATGGCCATGCAGATGGCCGGAGGCGCGCTCTTCGACACTGCCGTCATCGTGCACATGGTCTTCGCCCGCTTGCTGTGTCTTCAGCGTAGCGTGGCGTTCGACCTGGACGCGGCCGAGCGTACCCGGATTGTGCGCAGCAAAGCCCGCCGCCATGAACACCAATGTGCTCACGACCAGCATCAGCGCGATCACCGCGCGAAAGCCTGTTCTGTGCAAACCTGTCGCCATGCTCAAGGAAATATCAAGGATAGGTTGACGATCCGTTAACCAAGACTGCGGCGTTTTGATGCCGCGCGTCTTAACTTTGTCTTAATCCTTTGTATCGAGTTTCTCCATCATGCGCGACAGATGTGTCAGAAATTTGCGAGCCCTTGTGGCGGCCATAGCCTTGGTCGCCACCCTGCTCGTGTCGCTGCATCACGGCCTTGCCCCGACAGAAACGCCCATGACGCGGGCCACGGCGGAAATCGCTCAGTCAATCGGCCACAGCCATGACAGCAAAGGTTCACCTGCCCAGGCAGAAGACCATTCTCATCCTCATTGCGTTCTGCCTTGCGCAGCGACCAATGTGTGGGCAACGTCGAGCATGAAGCTGTCCATGACCAATGAATTTGGTCGTGGCGAGCCGCTGACCGGCCTTTTCCGCCCGCCAAGACCTCTCGCCCTTTGAGGGCGAGGCAGGGCTGACATTTTTTCATTCCGTGCCTCGCAAGCCATTGCGCGCCCCTTGAGGGCATTTCAGATCACGGAGTTACCCCATGTTTTTTCAAGCCGCCGTTGCGCGTCAGGAACTCGCACGCCATCTTGCAACCCTGAATTACAGTATCAGCAGCGCCGCCTGGCAAAAGCTGTGCATGGCCATCAAACGCGACCTGCAGGCGAAGCGCCTGAGGCCGAACGTACCGGTCCCATCGCGGCGCAATCCGGTCGCCTTCTACCGAACCATGGTTCGGGAAACCGGATCGGTGGGCCAAGCCATCGCAGCCTTCGCCCATGATGGCGCCTGGACCTCAAGCGGCGGCTCGTTTCGTCTCGCCACGACGATGGGTATCGATATCTATGAAGAGGCGGAGCGCTTTCTGGAACTCAAACAACGCTTCACATTCCTTGAGATTGGCGCGGCCTGGGCCGGGTTCCGAACCCCTATCTCGCGGCACAAATGCAACGACATCGCGTCGATGAGCGATGTGTTCGCCGACGAAATGGGACAGCGTGTCTTCCTCCATTTCACGAACCTGACACCCTGGCATGAAGCGTTGCCAGAGGGTGTTTATGAGCATCCCTACGTGACTGCGGCTGGCCTTCGCCTGCTCGAGCGCCAAGGCGTGGCGCGCGGGTCGGTCGACATCATCTATTCGCAGGCCGCCGTCTATTTCGAAACCGACCACGCCTCTTTTATGACGAGCGCCGGGCGGCTTCTGTCGGAGGACGGCGTGCTGATCTTCAACCACCGGCCCGAGATCGCCGCAGAACTCGACGTTCTAGCGGCGCAAATGGGGCTTCTGCCCTCAAAGCGCATGCATCTCGAAGGCATGAACGGTGATGTTGTGCGGTATCAGCGCAAACACAATCCGATCGCCCAAATGCCGATACTCGCCGCGGATCACCCTATCCAGATCTACGCGTGACGACGCCGTCATGCAGGGCATGGACGAACGCGCTCATCCCCGCCTCCTTGGTTCCCACTGGCCGCCGTCCTCGACTTCGAGGGCGGCGGCGCCAAAGCCGCCAACCGCCTGGAGCACTTCGCTCTCCCGACACGCCAACTCCCTTGATACAGGATCACGTCCATGTTGAACCGACGCCATCTACTGATAACTGCCGGCACGTTGATCACTATTCCTTGTATTGCCAACGCAGTGATCCATCCGCTCGCCCGGGTGGCGTCGGCCCAGAAGGCAATCCAGGCACAAAATGCCGCGAAACGTGCCTTCAATGCGAAATTCATCCTTGGGTCTTTGGGCGAGAACTTGACGCCAATCGAGGCACGCATCGCGATCTTCGAACTTGTGCGGCGGGTTCCTTACAAGCTGACCGCCTGGAAAGGAGAGCCGTTGAGCCTTTTCGCCCTGGGGCGAGGCGATTGCCGCCACAAGGCAGCGGCGGCCACTCACCTCCTGAAGGCCGCTGGCTTTTCCGCGCGTCAGACATTGGTGACGTTTGATTGGGCGGATCTGCCGATCCCACGTGACATGCTCAATCTTTTGACCGACACGCGCAGCTTCCACGACACCGTACTCGTTTCCATAGATGGCAAGGAACGATTGTTCGACGCCACCTGGGATCCGGATCTGCGGGCAGCTGGATTCCCGGTCCTCGACCGCTGGGACGGTGTGTCCGGCACGCTACCGATCACGCGCGGGAAGCTCAGCCTCGTTGGTCTCGAAAAAATCCCCAAGGATACCAGCATCTACGATTTCTATGGCTTCCGCTGGCCGGTGCGGAAGAAGACGCTGGAATTCAACCGTCGATTCAATGCCTGGACAGATGAAATGCGCGCCACCTGAACCGTGAATTCCCAACAAACTGTCTTGCCTGTGGCGAGCAGATTCTCCACCTCGGCCCTCTTGTGGAATCCTCTGGTGGAGGATAGGTTTATTATGTCTAGACATTACAAGAATGCTACCAACAGAGCTGGCTCGGGAAATCTGCACAGCGGGGATAAGTGGAGTTTCTGCCTGACTTCGGCTTAGATGCCGGGAACAGGAGAGACCATGACGAGACGACCGCGCCGGAACCATAGCCCGGCTTTCAAGGCGAAGGTGGCACTTGCCGCCATCCGAGGTGAGCAGACGCTGGTGGAGTTGTCCCAGCAGTTCGATGTGCACGCCAACCAGATCAAGCAATGGAAAGACCAGCTCCTTGAGGGGGCCACTTAATGGGGAACGACAACATGACAGATCTCTCTCGCCGCCAGTTTCTCGTCGCGGGGTCGGCCCTTGCGCTGATCTCCTCGCTGCCGACACTTGCCTTCTCTCAGGAGGCAGGCACGCTCAAAATCGCCATCGCTGCCGAGACCGGCAATCTCGATCTCCTGACCAACGTCTCTACGCTCAGTTCCTATACGATCGTCTTCGACGGTCTCGTCCACTACGGCCCGAACGGCACCCTCGAGCCCGGGCTTGCCGAAACCTGGACCGTCGCGGACGACGGGCTATCCATCACTTTCAATCTGCGCAAGGGCGTAACCTTCTCTGACGGCACGCCGTTTGATGCCACCGCCGCCGAATGGAACCTCAAACGCTGGATGGGCAATGCCGATTTCTCCTGGATTGCGATTTCCGACGCCTTCGACAGTACCGTTGTGCAGGATCCGCAGACGCTCGTGCTGAAGCTGAAGCGCCCCGTTCCGGCGGGCCTGCTCGAGCTGACGATCGTCCGCCCCGTACGCTTCCTCTCGCCGAAGGCAGTCGACGCCGACGGCAAACAGACTGCCGCCATCGGTACCGGCCCATGGATCCTGGAATCGACCGATTCCTCCGGCGCCGTGCTGACGCGGAACGACAATTATTGGGGCGAGAAGCCGAAATTCTCCCGTATCGAACTGAGTGTCGTCCCGGACGAACTCGCCCGTGCCAACGCCCTGCGCTCTGGTGATCTCGACATCATCGGCGGAGACTGGGTGGCGCCGCTTTCGCCGCGCAGAGCCAAGTCGCTCAATGGCGAAGGCGTAACGGTGGTTGCCGAGCCGGGAACGGCGACCATGCTGCTCGGCTTCTCTCCGAAGTCTCCGGTCATGCAGGACATCGCCGTCCGTCGCGCAATCTTCAATGCCATCGACCGGCAGGCAGTCGCAACGGTGCTTTTCGAAGGCTATGCCGATCCGATCGCCGACCTCTTTCCGTCCAACATCCCGCTCGCTGGCAAGCGTCACGAGGTGCCGACACGTGACGTCGCGACGGTCAAGAAGATTCTCACGGACGGCGGCTGGAGCGAAAGTGGTAGCTGGTCCAAGGACGGCCAGACCCTAGAGTTGGAGTTTCTCGTATCGGAAGAATCACTGCCCGGGTCGCGCCGCGTCGCCGAAATGGCACAGGGTCAGCTTGCGGAGTGCGGCATCCAGGCCCGTGTCACCTCTGTCGACAATGCTACGATGCATGACCGTCGGCCGGCCTTCGAATACGATCTCACCTTCTTCACCACGTACGGTGCGCCCTACGATCCGCACGGCACGCTCGGCAACCCGTTCGTATCCACAGTCGACAGCGGGCCTGACGGCAAGATTTACATCGCGCCGGCGCTCGACGCTCTGATCAAGGCAGCGACCGATGCTAGCGGCGATGCGCGTGAGCCGGCAATGCAAGCTGTCTATGACTGGCTCTACGACAATGTAGCCATCTGCCCACTCGTCGTGCAGCAGCGGCTGTGGGCGCATGGCCCGCGTGTCGAAAACTTCAGCCTGCCCAACACTGATTATGACCTGCCCTACAAAGGTATCGGTCTCAAGGCCTGAGTTCGCAGCCGTTTTTGCCAGTCAGCGAGGAGCTGGCTGGCAATCCGTTTCCTTTGGGGGGAGAAAGCATGCAGAAACTCCTATTGAGGCGAGCCTTGCTCGCCCTCGGCCTCGTGTTGGCTGCCTCAGCCGCGATTTTCGCGCTGATCAGCGCTGCACCTGGCAACGTCGCCGCACTCATTGCCGAGCGTGCCGCCGGCCCTGGCGCTGACGCGCAAATGATTGTACGCATCGCCGACGAACTCGGCCTCAACGATCCGCTTCCGATGCGCTACGGCGCTTGGCTCATGGACGCCCTGACGGGCGATTTCGGCGTGTCGCTTCGCACCGGAAAGCCGATCGCCGAGGAATTCGCAAAGCGTATTCCGATCACAGGCGCCTTGCTCGTCGGTGGTGGTGTGATCGCGCTACTGCTCTCGCTCGGCATGGGACTTCTCGGCGCCGCGAGCAATGGTGGCCCAGTCGACAAGGGTCTGCATGGCCTTTCCCTCGTGGGCGCTTCTACACCGAACTTCTTCGTCGCCGCCATGCTGGTTATCGTGTTCTCGGTCTGGCTCGGGCTCGTGCCGACCTTCGGCGTGCGCGGCTTCAGCGGGTGGGTTCTGCCCTGGCTGACGATTGCGCTCTTCCCGGCTTGCGTATTGGCCCGCGTGGTTCGTGTGAACCTTCAGGAAATCATGGCACGGCCATACGCCACGACCGGCTTCGCCAAGGGCTATTCGCGCGGCGGTGTTCTCGTTCGTGAAGCTCTGCCCAACATCGCGGTACCCTTTATTACGACCTTCGGTGCGCAGTTCACGCTGATGATCATCGGCTCGATTGTCGTGGAAACCGTCTTCGCGTTGCGCGGCGTGGGTTCTTTTTTCATCGATGCCATTCGCTTCCGCGACTTCATCGGCATGCAAGCGTCACTCCTGCTGTTCGTCGTCTTCTTCGTCGCCGTCAATTTCATTGCCGACCTGATCTGTCTCCTGATCGATCCGCGGCTTCGTCGTGCAAAGGGAGCTTGATATGGACCGCAACATCTTCAGCCGCTTGCGCGGATTGCCCTGGTTGACGATCTCGCCCGTCGTCTTTCTCGTCATCGTCGCGGTCTTCGCGCCGTTGCTCATGACATACGATCCTGGCGCTCAGGACTACAATGCCATCCTCACGGGACCGAGTGCACAACACTTCTTCGGCACAGATTATCTTGGCCGTGATATCTTCAGCCGCATCGTCGGCGGAGCCCAGGTGTCGATGACAGCGATGGCCATCGTCCTTGCCTCCGCGCTCGTCATTGGCGTGGTGATCGGTTCGTTCGCCGGCTATGTCGGCGGCACGGCCGAACTCGTGCTAATCAGCATCATCGACATCATTCTAGCGCTGCCGAGCCTGGTAATCGCACTCGCGCTCATCGGCATCATGGGAACGGGTTACTGGTCGATGATCTTCGCGCTCACGATGGCCTGGTGGGCGAACTATGCCCGCATGAGCCGGGCCGTCGTCGTCGCGGAACTGCAACAGCCGTATATCGAGGCGGTTCGAGTGATGGGCGCGGGGCACTTATGGATTTTTGTGCGTCACATCCTGCCGCACGTCCTTGCGCTTGTCGTCGTCTATGCCAGTGCCGACGCGGGCGCGCTGGTTCTCTCCATCGCCACTCTGTCCTTCCTCGGCTTGGGCGTTGCTCCACCGACACCTGAATGGGGCCAGATGCTCGTCGATGGCATGGGCTACATCGAGGAAAACCCCTCGCTGGTGATCATCCCCGGCCTTGCGCTCACCTTCGTGGTGGTCAGTTTCAATCTGCTCGGAGAAGCGTTCGCACTCCAGAAGGTGCCAGCACCGATCGGCGGGAGGCTGTTACGCCGCCGCCGGAAGGACCGTGCGGCAGAGGAAGCACAGCGCAATGCTATCGAACGACAGGGAAAGGTAGCGGCATGACCAGCTCGCAAGCGATATATGACGTGCACAACCTCGTCATCGACCTCCACACGACAACCGCCAGCATTCGCGCGGTGGATGGCGTTTCGTTTGGAATCAGGCCCGGGGAAACCGTAGCCGTCGTCGGTGAAAGCGGCTCCGGTAAGACCGTTATGACGCTCGGCCCGCTCGGCCTGCTGCCCGAAGGCGTCCGCGTCGATATACGCGGAGAAGCACGTGCCGAGGGTGGTGATCTGCTTACGATGAACAGCCGCGCTGTCTCAGCGTTGCGCGGCCGGTATTTCGGTGTGGTCTTCCAGGATCCGATGAGTGCGCTGAACCCGATGCTGAAGGTCGGTCCTCAGCTTGCCGCGCAAATCCGCCGCTTCCGTGGCGCCGACAAGACGACAGCAAAGCGGGAGGCGATCAATCTCCTGCGCCGCACCGGTATCCCGGACCCTGAGGATCGGTTCGACCGCTATCCGCACGAAATGTCCGGAGGTATGTTGCAACGCGTGATGATCGCGCTCGCTCTCGCCGCTCGCCCGCCGGTGCTCATCGCCGACGAGCCGACGACGGCGCTGGATGCGACTGTCCAGGCGCAGATCCTCGAACTACTACGGCAGATTCAGCGCGAGGATGGCATCGCAGTCATCCTCATCACACACGATATCGGAGCCGTCGCCGCGGCAGCCGACCGGGTCGTCGTGCTTTACGCGGGCCAGGTCGCCGAGCAAGGCGCTGTAATGGATGTGCTCACCCAGCCGGCCCATCCCTATACGCGCGGGCTGCTTGCCTCCGTGCCAGATTTTCGGTCGGGCAACCGCATCGTCGGCCGCGAAATCTCAGGCTCGCCACCGAACCAGATCAAGCTCTCGCCGGGCTGTCGCTTCGCCGATCGCTGTCCGCTCGTCCAGCCTGAGTGCCGCGTGCATCGCCCACTTCTCGAAACCGTCAAGCAGTCCGGAGGCGACCATCTGGCCGCCTGCCCCGTCATCGCCGCCACGGAGGTCGAACATGTTGTCGCCTGAAACCACGCAAGTATCCTCGCCCGCCATCGCCATCGAGGGACTAAAAGTCCATTTCGGCGCCCGCTCCGCTGGCGGTTCCGCTGTGCGGGCCGTGGACGGCGTCACCCTTTCCATCCCGCGCGGCACGTTTCATGGCGTGATCGGTGAATCCGGGTGTGGAAAGACGACGCTCGCCCGCACGATCATCGGACTGCAAAGAGAAACAGAAGGTCGCATCCTCGTCTCCGGCAAAGACCGGGCAACATGGCGGCACGACGATCCGAAATCCTTCGCGCGGGAAATCCAGTTCATCTTCCAGGATCCACTCGGCTCAATGAGCCGCCGCCAGACGGTGGAGCAGTCGCTGGAGGAACCGCTACTGATCCACAAGGCCGGATCGGCTGCAGATCGACAGAAACGCATAGCCGAACTGCTCGAACTGGTCTCCCTCCCCGACACGGTGCGCGACCGACTGCCGCGATCGCTTTCGGGCGGCCAGCGCCAGCGTGTCTCGATCGCGCGGGCACTTGCGCTCAATCCATCCATCCTCGTCTGCGACGAGCCGCTTTCGGCACTTGACGTTTCGATCCGCGCGCAAATCGTCCGCTTGTTCCTCGAACTCCAGCAGAAACTGGGCCTGACGATCGTGATGATTGCCCACGATCTCGCCGTCATCCGCGAGATCTGCACCACCGTCACGGTGATGTATCTTGGCCGGGTCGTCGAGGAAGGCAAGACGGCGGACCTCTTCGCCAATCCAGCCCATCCCTATACGCGCGCACTGCTGTCAGCGGTCCCCTCGGCCGATCCGCGGATCGAGCAGACGCGCCAGCGCATCTTGCTAGAGGGTGATCCACCAAGCCCCCGTGCCATCCCTTCCGGCTGTCGGTTCCATACGCGCTGCCCGTTCGCCGACGACGCATGTGCGAAGATCGACCCGGTGCTGGACGACGCGCGACACGGGGGGCGCGTCGCTTGCATCAACGCCGATACACTGCCTGGAACTGCAGCCATCTAGGCCATCGGCTAGCACCTTGCATTTTGCAATGCATAGACCGAAGGCGGTGTGTCTCCTCTGCGTTTGCGAGTGCCCACCGCCTCTCTCTTAATCCACACCATTCCCGTAAAAGTGAAAAGACGCAGGTCGACATTATCCTATCTAGGAGGATAGGATAATGTCGACACGCTCGGTCCGCGAGTCGCGCAACCCTATCCGCTGAGCAAGCATCATCGAACGATCGGGACAAAACGATGCCCCAATGCCCCTGTGGCTTGCCAAATCAACTGGACGACTGTTGTGGGCCCTACATTGCCGGTGCGCCGGCACCCACCGCGGAAGCTTTGATGCGCTCCCGCTACAGTGCGATCACACTGGGCGCGCTCGACCATATCGAACGGACATGCACCGATAACGCGATCCACTCCTTCAACCGTGTCGATATGGAGCGATCGCTTCCCGGTGTTGATTGGCTGGGTCTGGAAATTCTCGGAACCGAGGACGGACAGGAGTTCGATATGCATGGTGTCGTCTCCTTCCAGTTTCGTTACCGCCATCAGGGCAAGGAACTTAGTCAGCGGGAAATCGCAAATTTCACACGCGAAAATGGCGAATGGCGTTTTGACGGAAGCGTGATCAACCCGAAGGCACCGCCGGTTAGGTCGGAGCATGTCGGCCGGAACGATCCATGCCCTTGCGGCTCCGGCAAGAAATTCAAGAAATGCTGTGGCGTAACCGCATGACGAATGGACGCAGGCAATGACGACGGAAAAGCGTTTTGCCTGCACCGCTTGCGGAATGTGTTGTTACGGATCGGTTCCACTCACGGTCGGCGAAGCCGTGTCAATGGCTGGCCGGTTTCCTCTTGCTCTTTCCATGTCGCCCGTCAGGCCAGGCGCGCGCGGCCAGACGATCGTCGAGCGCATCGGCGTCTCTATCCCGATTGCGCAGCGCAAGCGTTTGTTGCTCGTCGCAACCCCAATGTCGTTCATTCCGCCTTACATGGCATGCCCCGCGCTACAAGATGACAAGCTTTGCGGCATTCACGCAAACAAACCAGTCCGATGCCGCGCAATGCCCTTCTACGCTTTCAAGGACGAGGATAGTCAAGCGGATATGCTTGTACCCCGTAAGGGCTGGCTGTGCGAAACTGGCCCCGACGCTCCTGTCGTTTATGAGCGCCGCAAGATCGCTGACCGCTCTGATTTCGATCAGGAGAGAGTGGCGCTGATCGATCAGGCCTCACAGCTCCAACGCCATATCGACCTCTTGCTTCAACACAATCCAGCACTGCTGGCGCACTTGCTCAAGGCGGCGCAAGCGCCGCTCGGCGGACGCGTCGCTGTTGGATTCCTAGCATTCCTTCGTTACGACAGAACCGTGGACCTGCTCGACTTCGCAAAACGACAATACCCCGTTCTGGAAGATTGGATCTTGCGAACCGATGGCGATTCACGAGCCGTCGAATTTAACGGCCTCTACCGGCAGGCGCTTTTCGAGATAGAACGCTTCGTGCGCTAGCCTCCTCCCCCCCAGCAAATCTGCTGGAAAGAGACGGCTAGAGGAACTTCGTG
Organism: Rhizobium sp.; assembly: GCA_003527225.1. The sequence goes on along the minus strand of DPXQ01000173.1, from coordinate 7,631 downwards.
ATGGCCTTGAATTCGTCGATCGGTTGGCGCTGGTCCCGCGGCAAGACGCCGATGGTTTCCTCAAGGCAATGATCGAGATGATCCTGGATGAGGGTACGTTTGGCGTTCGAGATCGCCTTCTCGACGGCCTGGAGTTGTTGGGCAATATCGAGGCAGGGCTTTCCAGCCTCGATCATCGCGATCACGCTCTTGAGATGCCCCTCCGCCCGCTTCAAGCGACGCATGATCTCAGGATGCGTTTCATGTCTATGTTCTGCCATACTCGATCCTTATCCCCCCAAGGGGATCGCCGAACGCATCTTGTGCGAATCCGCGCGTGAAACTATCAGGATATCTATGGCGTTTCGACACTCAAAACCAGTATTCGGATCGGTGGTGGCAATCCTTTGCTGCCTTGCCGTTTTCATGCTGGCTTTGTCGACGCCCGGCGCACATCCTGCACGTCAGCATTTAACCGAATTCATGCAGTCTCACCATGGCGAAAGCGATCATGCTTCCGGCCATTCGCATGACGATTTCGATGAGGTCGATGGCGATGTCGACGATCGTCATGATGCCGACCATACGCATGAAAAGCCGAGCCTATGGATCGGATCGACCGGCTCCATCCGCGTCGCGACCGCGCTCGACTACCAGTTTCGCAGCGATACCTTGCAATCGGGTCTGATCGTTCTTCTCGAACGTCCGCCGCGCTCCGTGCCTTTGGCCTGATCGATGCCGCTTTGGCGGCGCATTCAACAAAGTCACGGATATTTCTATGAAACCACCACTCTTCGGAGGGGGCGGCCGCACGTTCGGCTTGCCCGCATCCCAACTCCTCTTTGCGTTCCTCGCCTTGCTCTTCACCGCAGGTGCGGCGGCAGCCCATGCTGTTGCAGAGGGCGATAAGGGCTACATCCAGGAGATATCGGGCGTAAACCTGATCCCGTTCGTCTATCTCGGCGCCAAGCATATGGTTACGGGATACGACCATCTCCTCTTCCTGTTCGGTGTAATCTTCTTCCTATACCGGCTGAAGCATATCGGCATTTATGTCAGCCTGTTCGCCATCGGGCATTCGACGACGATGCTGCTCGGCGTCTACTACGGCTGGAACGTCAGCTCCTATCTGATCGACGCCATCATAGGCCTCTCGGTCGTCTACAAGGCGCTCGACAATCTCGGGGCTTTCCAGCGCTGGCTCGGCTTCCAGCCGAACACGAAGCTCGCAACGCTGATTTTCGGGTTCTTCCACGGTCTCGGTCTCGCGACCAAAATCCTGGAATATGAGATCGCCGAAGACGGCCTCGTGCCGAACCTGCTTGCCTTCAATGTCGGCGTTGAGATCGGCCAGCTGATCGCTCTCGCCATCATCCTCATCGGTATGAGCTACTGGCGCAAGACGTCAGGCTTCCTGCGCCATGCCTATACCGCCAACGTTCTCATGATGACTGCCGGATGGGTGCTGATCGGATATCAGCTCACCGGCTATTTCGTCGCCTAACAAGGATAGAAACATGTTCAACTCCCAAGCACCCTCTGCCGACGACCTGCCCTCCTCCGCACAACTCGTCAAATCCACCATCATTTCGGCTGTCGCAGCCGCGGCCATCCTTGTCACCATCGTCCTTCCTTCCGAATACGGCATCGACCCCACGGGCGTCGGCTCTGCCATGGGCCTGAAGGATATGGGCGAGATCAAGGTCCAACTCGCCGAAGAAGCCGAAATGGACCGAAAGGCGGCCGAAGACGCCGCACAGCCAGCGGCGGCTTCGGGCGGCACGCAGGATCAACCTGCAACGACGCCGATGGAGGGAACCAGCCTGATGGACCGCATCATCCGTGAGTTCGGCATCTCATCGGCCTATGCACAGGATGCTGCGCTCAGGAAGGACGAAATGTCCATCACGCTTCAGCCCGGTGAAGGCGCGGAAGTGAAGCTGGTCATGGTCAAGGGCGCAACGGCGAACTTCACCTGGACCGCGAATGGCTCGAAGGTCAATTTCGACCTGCACGGCGACGGTGGCGGCGAAAGCATCAGCTACGAAAAGGGCCGTGGCGCTGCGGAACATAGTGGTGTTCTTGAAGCAGCATTCGATGGCAATCACGGCTGGTTCTGGCGCAACCGTACCAGTGATCCGGTCACCGTCACCTTGAAGACCGATGGCGCCTATACCGACATCAAGCGCATTATGTAAGCCGCTCAGGCTCCAGGAGGAATCCTCCCGCTCCGGCGGGAGGATTCGATGCCGTTGTCAGCCGAGGAAGTCGATGATCATCTTGACGTTCAGGCCGGCGATGACGACCGCGATGAGACCCGCGAGCCCAATCAGCCACATAGGAGCGACAAGCTCTCCCATCTTCCGGCGGTCCGCGGTGAACATCACCAAGGGAAAGACCGCAAAGGAAAGCTGAAGGCTGAGTACAACCTGCGTCAAGATCAGGAGTTGCGCGGTTCCGCTGTCCCCGTAAAGGAGCGTAACGCCCGCGGCCGGTACAATGGCGATCCCGCGCGTGATAAGCCGGCGCAGCCAAGGGGCGAGCTGGATGTGCAGAAACCCCTCCATCACGATCTGCCCCGCAAGCGTTGCGGTGACCGTCGAATTGATGCCGCAACACAAAAGCGCAATGCCGAAGAGAGTGGGTGCGATCGCCATGCCAAGCAGCGGCGCAAGCAGACTATGCGCCTCGCCGAGTTCGGCGATTCCGGTTCGGCCGGTGCCATTGAACGCGGCGGCAGCAAGGATGAGGATCGAGGCATTGACGAGAAGCGCGAACATGAGCGCGATCGTCGAATCGAGCGTTGCAAACCGCAGCGCTTCACGCCGCTCTTCCAGTGTCTCGCCATAGGCGCGCGTCTGCACGATCCCAGAATGCAGGTAAAGATTGTGCGGCATCACCGTCGCTCCAAGAATGCCGAGCGCCAGGTAGAGCATATCGGGATTGGTGATGATTTCCGTCGTTGGTGCGAAGCCGCGCAGAACGCCACCCCAATCGGGGTCGGCAAGTGCGATCTGTACGGCAAAGCAGACGGCGATAATGCCAAGCAAGGCCATTACGAATGCTTCCAGCCAGCGGAAACCGAGGCGCTGGAGATAGAGGATCAGGAAAACGTCCAGCGCCGTGACAATGACGCCGAGTTCGAGCGGGATGCAAAAAATGAGGTTGAGGCCGATGGCCGTCCCGATGACCTCGGCAATATCCGTGGCGATGATGGCGATTTCGGCGAGGAACCAGAGCCCGTAGGCAACTGGTCGCGGAAAGGCATCGCGACATGCTTGCGCCAGATCTCGGCCCGACGCCACGGCGAGGCGTGCGCAGAGCGACTGAAGAACGATCGCCATGATGTTGGATACGAGCGCGACGACGAGCAGCGTGTAGCCGAAGCGCGAACCGCCTGCCAGGGATGTCGCCCAGTTGCCGGGGTCCATGTAGCCAACGGCCACCAGATAGCCCGGCCCGAAAAATGCGAGCGCCCGGCGAAGGCGCGAGGAATCCTTTTTCACCGAAACCGTACGATGCACGTCGGAGAGCGACACCTCGCCACCGGACGACAGCCACCCTTCCCTTCTCACGTCCAAGAGAAGTCTCCCTTTTGCAAATGCAATTGCAAATCATTCGCATCTATAGGCGCCAATAGCAAGCCCTCATATACGAAAGCCAGCAGCATCGCTTCAACTTACGGAAATCCAGGCGCGCCGCTGACAACGGCAAACAATCTGCATAGGCAAGACGGCAATATGACGAGACTGCCGCTCACGCCGGCTGTTTTGCTATGGACGTCGACTTGACCCGATAGATTTCGGGGTTTCGAGTTTTTTCGATGTCGGCCACCGATAGGAATTCCAGCCTCGCAAGAACCGCTTGGTAGAAAGCCTCGGCCCCAAATCGCTCGTTCATCTTCGCGACAATTCCGGCTCGGACTTCCTTCAGATCAAAGTTTGGATCTGCCATCACTGGCAAAGTTTGCAGGGTGGCCATCAGTTGATCTGACATTTCCATCGTTGGAAATTTGCGCCCATGCCACGCTTCATCGTTTGCTGTGAGCGACACCTCGGCGACGACATAGCCCTTCAACTGTCCCTCTCGGACAATCGGGACAGTCATCGGCTCCAAGCTAATGATGTGGTGCTCAGAAAGGACCGGAAACTGGGGTTCTACGCTCCTTTCTCGCGGGGAATATGTCGCCCCGAGGTAGACCGCGCTTAAACAGAGCACAGCACACCAGGTTCCGATCAAGGCAGGCGTCCACATGTGTTTCTCTCCCTGGCAATAGCTGACCGGTCCCGGTTGCACCCCCGACGGTAATGTGCAAGAGCTTAACAACGAATGAAATATCCTCTCTAGGAGGATAGGATAATGCGAAACGAACTTGCCACTTCGGTCACCTTCTGCCTAACCGTATTCCTCGCGACGTTGTGGAGTTTCTTAGTGCTCCCGAACGGCGTGGGTTCCCAAACTGCCCCTTCCGATGTTGCCAGTTGGAGGAGATTAGAAGCAGGCTCACCAATAAGATTGGAAGCGGCGCAGGTGCGCGCGCCTGTCTTGTCTCGCAGTGTGGATGTTTCGCTTGACGGCGGAGCCCTCGCCGAGATCGAGATGGAAATGACGGAAGGAGAACAAGCGTCATTCAGTTGGAAAGCGCGAGAAAAAGGCCTGTCGTTTAGATTGCATGGACGCCAGGGCAATCAGGAACAGATCTATGAGGCCGGGCGAGATATCAGGACAGACAACGGCACCGTGGTATCGCCCATGACCGGCCATATAGGGTGGGATTTTCGAAACGAGACCTCAGTCCCAACCGTTTTGAGTTTTGAGACGCGAGGGAATTTTCGGACGCTACGATGGCACGCTCATAGCCAATAATTGAAATCGAAGGCGGCATTGAAGCAACAAATTCTTAAGATTTCGGTGAGTAGCTGTTAAACATGTCGAGCCGGCTCCACACGACCCTCCTGTCTGCCGTCATCGCGCTCGCGATGGCGTTCGGCTGGCTATTGCCACATCAGAACGGCCGCGATTTCCGCCCTGCAGTCTCCTTCGTCGAACTATCGTTGCATGACGAGCGGCCGTCTGACATGGCCGGAGCCTTTCTGCGGCATAGCCACGAGACCGACGGCAAAGACAAGCGTGCGTCGGGCGCGCTCCACGCTCACAACAGTGCCGAGCACTTACACGAAACGCCAAACCTGACAGCAGGTATTCCGCTGAAGGCGAGGTCATTCGGAAAAGCTTGGTATGGGGTGCTCGAAGCTGCCGACGGCAGCAAAGCGCCTTACGAACTCCTTCGCCCACCCCGCACGCTGCGGCCTTCACGGGAAGCGTAGCTCCACTCGAAGTCCTTCGGTCTCTACCGCTTCCCTTGCCGAAACGCCGGCTTAACCGGCAGTCACCAGCAAAGCGGATTGATCCATGTTTACCAAACACGCTCGTACGAGCCGTGCACACGCACGCGCGGCTCCCCCTGCCGGCCAGGCATCTGCGCCGGAGAACAGTCCCAGAAACCCAGCAAGCACGCTAACCGTTCTCACCCTCGCCGCTGCCCTTTCGTTGGCAGCTGGCCCTGTCATGGCGACTTCAGGCGGCCAAGGCGCATATCTGGCGGACCTCTGGACCGAGGCAAAATCTCGCAGGATTCCACGCGACCTGTTCGAGCAGGCTTTCGCCGGCTTCAAGATCATCCCGAAGGTCATCGAATCCTCAACAACGCAGCCCGAAACACTTGCAACCGTTCAGAACTACATCGAGAAGCGCGTCAACACGAAGCGTATCGCAAGCGGGCGGGCCAAGTCCATTGAATGGAACAATGCACTGGCACGCATCGAAGAAGCCTACGGCGTGCCAGCGGAAATTCTCGTCTCTATCTGGGGCATTGAGACGAACTACGGTGGCTTCATGGGTGGAAGCAACGTGTTGCATGCGCTCGCGACCTTGGCGCACGAGAACTACCGCGGCGCCTATTTCCGGCGAGAGTTGATGACCGCCCTCGAAATCGTGCGAGACGGTCACGTTCGATCCGACCGGATGGTTGGTTCCTGGGCAGGCGCCATGGGCCAGACCCAGTTCATGCCGTCTAGCTTCGTCAATTATGCCGTGGATTTCGAGGGGGACGGGCGGGCTGATATCTGGTCCTCCGTGCCCGATGCACTCGCGTCGTCCGCCAACTATCTGTCGAAGAGCGGCTGGAGGCACGGCGAGGCCTGGGGATATGAAGTCCGCCTGCCAAAGACCTTCGACTACGCGTCAGCGTGGGCCGCGAGACGGATGACAATGCAAGAGTGGCAAAGGCTCGGCGCCATACGGGTGGACGGTAAAGCCTTTCCCCGACCGGGCGATAGCGCCCGGTTTTACCTGCCAGCCGGCGGCAGAGGCCCCGCTTTCCTGTTGCTGCGCAACTTCGACGTCATCAAGCGCTACAATAACTCGGACAGTTATGCTCTTTCCGTCGCCCATTTGGCGGACCGAGTATCGGGCGGAGCGTCGTTTACCGCGGCATGGCCGGCCGACATAGCACCGCTTTCTCAGGTTGAGCGGCGAGAACTACAAAAGCTGCTGAGCGAGCGTGGCTACGACGTAGGTGAGATCGATGGGCGGATCGGGGCCAAATCGCGCCTCGCACTCATTCGCTACCAGAAAAGCGAGGGCAGGCTTGCCGATGGCTTTCCCACGAAACAAATCCTTCAGTCGCTGCGCCGAAGTCCAGCAGGCCGGAAAGACGGAGAAACCCCGTGAAGGCCATATTTCACCCCACGTCACCGTATGCCATTTTCTCAGTAGCTCCGTGCACCCCCATGACAATCAAGCAAGGCAAAACGGCCAGTATCTCGTTCTCGGATACGGCAGCTTTTTTCAAAGAATGGATGACCGACCCAGCAAGGGTTGGATCGCTGGTACCGTCGAGCGACAGGCTTTCCGCCCTGATAACTCGCCATGTCGATCCGGCCTACGGGCCCGTGCTGGAACTTGGTCCGGGCACGGGTGTCTTCACGCGAATGCTCATACACCGCGGTGTGCGCCAGGAGGATCTGACGCTCGTCGAGTTCGGCCACGACTTCGCCGCCAGCCTGAAGGAGCGATTTCCGGCAGCTAAGATCATTTGCCTGGACGCAGGCCGCCTCTGGCATACCCGCTCCGACTTTCCCCTGCACGGCGCCGCCGTGAGCGGCCTCCCGCTGCTTGCAATGCCCCGGAGGAAAGTCTTCCGTATCGTACGGGGTGCCTTTGCGCTGCTCGATCCAAGCGCTTGCCTCTTCCAGTTCACCTATGGGTGGAGATGTCCGATTCCGACGGTCATTCTCGATCGTCTCGGTCTTCAAGCCGAAAGGGTCGGCACTGTGGTTCGGAACTTCCCCCCGGCCTCCGTTTACAAGGTCGCCCGGCGATGAGCGATCGAATGAACCTCCTGCTCCCGGCTGTATGGCCAGCATGGCCTCATTCGGAGATTTCGGCATGACGATGCGCCTCTATCCCTCCAAGACTCCGTTGAAGCCGTTCCGCAAGCGCCGCCGCATGACCGGCCGCATGTACAAGGGACGCTTCCTCATTGCCTTCTTTATCCTTGGTCTGGTCTATGCCGCCATCTTCGCGCGGCTGACCTATCTCGGCCTGCAAGCGCCGCCGCCGAGCGTGATGGGGCTCCGTGGGAATCTCTG
>DPXQ01000156.1 GCA_003527225.1 Rhizobium sp. | reverse complement strand
CGCGCTCGTGCCACAGCGCCACGTTTTCCATGGCTGGCACGACCGACATGCGCACCAGGCGCGCAAGGCCGGTCAGGTTTTCGGTCAGGACCGGGTTGCGCTTGTGCGGCATGGCCGACGAGCCCTTCTGGCCCGGCGAGAAGAACTCTTCGGCCTCCAGAACTTCGGTACGCTGCATGTGGCGGATTTCGATCGCGACATTCTCGATCGACGAGGCGATGACGGCGAGCGTCGCGAAGAACATCGCATGGCGGTCGCGCGGGATGACTTGGGTCGAGACCGGCTCCGGCACGAGGCCGAGCTTGTCGCAGACATGCTCCTCGACGCGCGGGTCGATGTTGGCGAAGGTACCGACAGCGCCCGAGATCGCGCCCGTTGCGATCTCGGCGCGGGCGGCGACCAGGCGGGCGCGGTTGCGGCTCATCTCGGCGTAGAAGCGGGCGAAGGTCAGGCCCATCGTCGTCGGCTCGGCATGGATGCCGTGGCTGCGGCCGATGCGGACCGTGTCCTTGTGTTCGAAGGCGCGGGTTTTCAGGGCCGCGAGCACGCGATCCATATCGGCGAGCAGGAGGTCGGCGGCGCGTACCAGCTGGATGTTCAGCGTGGTGTCGAGCACGTCCGACGAGGTCATGCCCTGATGGACGAAGCGGCTGTCGGGGCCGATGAATTCGGCGAGGTGGGTAAGGAAGGCGATGACGTCATGCTTGGTGACGGCCTCGATCTCGTCGATGCGGGCGACGTCGAAGGTCGCCTTGCCACCCTTCTCCCAGATGGTCTCGGCCGCGGATTTCGGTATCACGCCGAGTTCGGCCAGCGCATCGCAGGCATGGGCCTCGATCTCGAACCAGATGCGGAACTTGGTTTCGGGCGACCAGATGGCGACCATTTCGGGCCTGGAGTAGCGGGGTATCATGGACCTGACTTTCTTCGACGCGCTGCGGATGGCGTCGCTTTAGCAAAGACTGCCGGCAATCTCAACGGCTGCGGCGTGCAAGCAGTATGCTTGCTGCAACGACAAGCAACAGACCGAGGGGAAAATAGAAGCGCAGCCCGAGGATCGCGAACTGATAGAAGGCGGATGCGGTTGTGTAGGCATACTGGTAAGCCCAGATCTTTGTTCCGAAGGGCGCATGCCATTGGGCGTAAAAAGCCCGGTATTGAACTGCAAAGAGATAGGCCGTCATGCCGACGGTGCCGGCGCTGAGAAACAGGAGCGCCGCGGCAAAGCGGGTCTCAGCAGCGCGATCGAGGCTGAAGAAGCGCACCAGAGGCAAGGCAATGAGCCAGGCGAGGGCGCCTCCGACAAAGAAGAGCAGCAGCAGTTGCTTCTCATGAGCGTAGGGGGTCCAGCGCAGGATTCCAATGGACAGCAGGCAAGAGGAGGCCATGGCCGCGCCCCAGGCAATCGCCCCCAGCATCCAATGCGTCAACGACGGCACGCTGGCGGAAAGGCGTATCCTGAAATTGCGTTTCCGGTTTTCTGGGCGAGCATCCATGGTCATGGGTGAACCGGAACGGAGATCCATCGGCCGTCATGACCCTCGAAGCCATAGCTCAGGACCAGAACGAGTACCATGTGCACGGGCTGGCCGGTCTGCGGAAGATGGGTCACGACACCGCCGAGGCGATAACCGGTCGTGCAGCCCCGGCTCGCGGGAACGTGGTCGTCCTCATAGACGAGTTCGTTGGCAGGCACGCCCTCCCGCTCCGTCAGGCGCAGGCGAAAGCCCTTCACCTCTGAAACGATATCCTTGCACGCGGGTGAGGGTTCTTCAGAGAACTCGTCGAGTTGCAGCTTGTAAGGCTCACCGAAGGCGGGATCGGCGGGATAGGCGCGGTAGCGCAGGCTATCGGGTGCGGATTCGGTTTCGGTGACCGGGTTGAAGGCGACAAGCTGTCCGGGATTATCGGCCAGTGCGTATTGTTTGGCGAGCGTCTCAGCCTTGCTTGCGGCTTGCCCGCGCGCCTCGCCGAGTTTGGCCTCTTCGTTGTCGATCCGAATGCGGATCGGCGTTCCGGGCAGGTATTGGTCTTGCTTCGTGTCGATGAAATAGATGTTCGAATAGGGAAAGCCAGAGCCGTCCTGGATGCCATACTCCTCGAAGGCGTAGACCGAACCGTCGGGGGAAAAACCGAGTGACTGAAAAGCCGCAATATCGCCGGCAAGGGCCGGTGCCGCGATCAGGGCGGTCCCGGCGACAACGCCTGCAAGCGATCTCGAGATGTGCTTCAACCCCGTCCCTCTTCGGCAGCCTTTCTCAGAGTGTCGACGGTTTTGCGGTAGTCGTCAACGCCTTCGCCCTTGTAGATCGCAGATCCGGCAACGAGCACATTGGCACCGGCAGCCGTCACGAGTGGAGCGGTTGTCGCGGTGATGCCGCCGTCGACCTCCAGCATGATTGGGCGGTCGCCGATCATCAGATCGGCTTGGGCAATCTTTTCAACCATCGCCGTAATGAACTTCTGACCGCCGAATCCGGGATTGACGCTCATGATCAAGATCAGGTCGAGATCATCGAGGACGTGTTCGAGCACGGAGACGGGGGTCGCGGGGTTGAGCGAGACGCCGGCCTTCTTGCCAAGGGCGCGGATGGTCTGGAGCGACCGGTGCAGGTGGGGGCCGGCCTCCGCATGGACCGTGATATAGTCGCAACCGGCGTCAGCGAATGCCTCCAGATAGGGATCGGCCGGCGAAATCATCAGGTGGCAGTCGAAGACAGCGTTAGTGAAGGGACGCAGTGCCTTGATGACGGCGGGACCGTAGGAGATGTTTGGTACGAAATGGCCGTCCATCACATCGAGATGGATCCAGTCGGCGCCGGCTTCGATGACGTCGGCGACTTCCTGGCCGAGCTTGGCGAAATTGGAGGCGAGGATCGAGGGGGCGATCAGCAGCGGACGGGTCATGGGGTAGGGCTCCTGGCAGCAAGGACGCGGGTTTTGCCGCTGCCATATCACCGCGCGGCGCGTGCCACAACATGCGCGGGGCCTGCTGTACGGGCTTACGTCATAGTGCTTTCGTCAGTTGCTCTCTGCGTATGGAGTGAAGTCATCACCATTCCATTGTTGGAGCCGGTATGGATTGTCCTTCAACTCGTGGCCTGCGGTGAAGGCAACCTTGCCTGTCACTGTGTCGAATACGCCTTCCGTGAGGATGTCGGCGATCGGCGTTCCGCCTCCTGTCGCACTGGCGGTTGCCTTGGCGGCGACCTGCGCAGCCGCATAGGCGGGCAGGACATAGCCTTCCGGTGCGACGCCATTCTCGATAAGGCGAGCGGCAACCCGCGAGGCTTCGGGCAGGGTGGCATAGTTGGGCAAAGCGACCGCCAATACGCCATCGGCGAGCGGAACAGGCTGGTCGGCTGCCCTCATGGCATCCCCCCCCAGAAGCGTCAGTGCAATGCCTTCGGCGGCGGCGTCCCTGGCGATGATCGCGACATCATTCCGGTCCCCGCCGACAAAGACGTGGCTGGCGCCGGCCTTGGCCAATCGGCGGACAATCGCGATCTGCTGTTCCTGTCCCGGCCTGTAGGTATCCGTGAAGACGGGTTTCATGCCGCGCTCCTCGAGCGCGTTGCGGATCGCCTCGGAGAGTTCGCGGCCATGAATGGTGCCGTCCTCGATCAGGGCGAAGGCCTCGTCTGGCCATTCCCGCAGGATGACGTCGACCAGTTTCTCGGCCTCGCTGTCGGCAGTTGGCGCCATTCGGAAGAAGGGCCAGTTATGCTTCAGCGCATCTTCCATCAGCACTTGCCAACGCACGGAGATGGTGATGGCCGGAATGCCGGCCTCCTTCAACAGGGGAAGCGAACCGTCAAGCGATTCGCTGCAGAGAAATCCGATCGCCGCCGCAACTCCCGCTTCTTGCAGTTGTCGGGCGATCGTCTCGCCGCTTCCCGCCTTGCATGTCTCATCGATCGGACGGATCTCGACGCCGAGGTCTTCCGCGGCCGCGGTTGCGCCGGCGCGCATCTGCTCGCCGAGAAGCGCAAAGGGACCGGACTGTGGCGCGACGACGCCGATACTCGTTGCCTGCGCCACGGCCGGCAGAGCAATTGCCGCGACGATCAGGAACGGCAGGGAGCGCAAGGCAAGCATGAAAGCATCTTCCTGTTTCTGTGGCGCGAAGCTTATCGGAGAGCTCCAACCGGACAAACCGCAAATTCCAATCTCCCGGAGGATTCATCGAAAAAATCCGAGGCGTTGTAGAAAATGTAAACCTTGGCCGCCATATTGACGGTCTGAAGAACAGTCTGGCGAAAGCCGCCCTGGAGAGTGTGATTGTTGAACGCGCAGCAAATGGACCCCGTCCTTTATCGGGAAGCGATGAGCCGCTACGCCGGCCATGTGCAGATCGTCACGACGGAATTCGAGGGCATCCGGCGCGGCGTTACGGTCACCGCCGCGTGCTCCGTTTCCGACCGGCCGCCGAGCCTCCTCGTCTGCCTGAACAACAGCAATCCCAACAATGCCGTCTTTTTCGAGAGCGGTTACTTCGCGCTCAATACGCTCGGCGTGCATCACCAGCCGCTTGCTGATGCCTTTGCTGGCTTCGGCGGGATGAATGTCGATGAGCGCTTCGCGCTCGCCTCCTGGGAGAGGCTTGCAACCGGCGCACCGGTTCTCAGCGATGCGATAGCGGCGTTCGACTGCCGCGTCACGGATAGCAAGATAACGACCACCCATACCGTTCTCTTCGGCGAGGTCGTGGCGGTCCATTTCGGGTCGCGCGATCAGTCGCTCATCTATCTGGACCGGGGCTACCGGTCACTGTAAGCTCCTTCCGAAAGGGAGGAACAATGCCAAATTCAGCGACAAATGGCATGCCAGAATCGATCGATGCGATGATCGATCTTCTGGCGGCGCACGACTATCTTGCGGGCCGTTCCCTTGCGACCGTGCTATTCCTGGCGCTCAGGATGCAGCGCCCGCTCTTTCTCGAAGGCGAAGCGGGTGTCGGCAAGACCGAGATCGCCAAGGTGCTGTCAAAGGCGCTCGACCGTCCATTGATCAGGCTGCAATGTTACGAAGGGCTCGACGTCGCTTCCGCCGTGTACGAGTGGAACTATCCGGCGCAGATGATGGAGATCCGGCTTTCCGAGGCCGTCGGCATCGCCGACCGTGATCGACTGGAGCACGACATCTTTTCCGAACGCTACCTGATCCGCCGCCCAGTGCTCCAGGCGCTTGTGGGCGAGGGCGAAAGGGCTCCGGTCTTCCTGATCGATGAGCTGGATCGCACCGACGAGGCATTCGAGGCCTTTCTGCTCGAGGTCCTGTCCGATTTCCAGGTGACCATTCCCGAATTCGGCACGGTCAAGGCGGCCCATCCGCCAATCGTGATCGTCACCAGCAACCGCACCCGCGAGGTTCACGACGCGCTGAAGCGGCGCTGTCTCTATCACTGGGTGGATTACCCGCAGGCGGTCCAGGAACTGGAAATCATCCGGCGCAAGGTGCCCGGCTGCAACGAGACGCTGTCGCGCCAGATCGTCGCTTATGTACAGAAGCTCAGAACGGTCGACCTGTTCAAGAATCCCGGCGTTGCCGAAACCATCGACTGGGCGACGGCGCTGACAGAACTCGACCGGCTGGCGCTCGATCCCGAGACCATCGCCGACACGCTCGGCACGCTCCTGAAATATCAGGACGATATCGCCCGCATTCAGGGCAGCGAGGGGCAGAAGGTGCTTGCGGAGGTCAAGGCCGAACTGCTGGCGGCTGTGTAGTATGCGGGGCGGTTCCGGCCGACACGATGGGATTGTTGTCCCGCCGGTTCCGGTCGGGGACGGGCGTCTTGCCGACAACATCGTCTTCTTTGCCCGCGTTCTGCGCAAGGCGGGCCTGAAACCCGGTCCCGGCGCCGTTGCCGATGCGATTTCCGCGGTCGATGCCATCGGCATCGGTTCGCGCGAAGAGTTCCACGCGGCACTCTCCTGTATTTTCGTCAAGCGCCATGAGGACCAGGCCGTCTTCGACGAGGCTTTCCGGCTTTACTGGCGTTCGCGCGATCTCGTCCAGAAGATGATCGCGATGATGTCACCGGTGGCGCCCGATGCCCGCGAGAAGGAAAAGGCCAAAGCAGGCTCGGCCCGCGTCAGTGATGCGCTCTTTGCCGAGCGGGACCGAGGCCGCAAGGAAAAGGAAGAACCGGATATCGAGATCGATGCGCGGTTCACCGTCTCGGGAAGCGAACTGCTGCGGGGCATGGATTTCGCGCAGATGTCGGCGGCCGAGCTTTCGAGAGCGCGCAAGGAGATGGAAAGGCTGGTGCTGCCGTTCGACAAGGTCGCCGTGCGGCGCTACAGGCCCTCGCACAGGCCACAGTCGGTGGATCCTCGGGCGACCATGCGGTCGGCGCTTCGGGCCGGCGGTGCGTTGATCCTTCCGCGTTACCGGGAGCGGCGCGAGATGCACCCACCGCTGGTGGTGCTCGCCGATATTTCCGGGTCGATGAGCCAGTATACCCGGGTTTTCCTGCACTTCCTGCATGTCCTGACCGAAAAGCGCCGCCGGGTTCACACTTTCCTCTTCGGCACGCGGCTTACCAATGTCACGCGCCAGATGCGCAACCGCGATCCGGACGAGGCGCTCGACCAATGTGCCGGCGCGGTCAAGGACTGGTCGGGGGGCACCCGCATCGGCGAGGCGTTGCACGCCTTCAACCGCAGCTGGTCGCGTCGGGTTCTCGGCCAAGGCGCGGTGGTCCTTTTGATCACCGACGGGCTCGAACGGGAGGATGTCGATCTGCTTGCCAATGAAATGGACCGGCTGCACCGGTCTTGCCGTCGGCTGATCTGGCTCAATCCTTTGTTGCGGTTCGAAGGCTTCGAGGCCCGGGCGCGCGGGGTCAGGGCGATGTTGCCTCATGTCGACGAATTGCGCCCGGTGCATAACCTTCAATCGTTGGCCGATTTGGTCGCGGCCCTCGGCTCTCAGAAGAGGGGTGAGGGCGACCCGCGACGTTTCCTGGAAGAACTGCGAGGCGTGTCATGACGCATGAAACCGATAATCTCGATCCCTTGATGATCGCGGAGGACTGGATAAGTCAGGGGCGCAACGTCGCGGTTGCGACCGTGGTCGAGACCTGGGGCTCGGCCCCGCGACCTGTCGGCAGCCATCTTGTAATCGACGGGGAGGGTAATTTCGAAGGCTCGGTTTCGGGCGGCTGCGTCGAAGGGGCGGTTATCACCGAGGCATTCGACGTGTTGCAGGCCGGTGAACCGAAAATGCTGGAATTCGGGGTTGCGGATGAGACCGCCTGGCGTGTGGGCTTGTCCTGCGGCGGACGCATCCGCGTCTATGTCGAGAGGCTCGGCTGATGGACCCGCTGAACCTGAAGAAACTGAATGCCGCGCGCAGTGCGCGCAAGGCAGCGATACTCGTCACCGATCTCGGCGATGGCCGCGACCGACTGGTGGTCGAAGGTGACCAGCTGACGGGCGAACTGGGGCAGGAGATCTTCGCCCGCTTCCGTTCGGGCAAGTCTGGCACCTTCGAATGCGACGGCCACAGCTTTTTTCTCAACATCCATCTGCCTCCGCCGCGCATCGTGGTCATCGGCGCCGTGCACATCAGCCAGGCGCTTTATCCGATGGCGGCGATCGCCGGCTTTGACCTGACGATCATCGATCCGCGCACTGCTTTTGCGACCGCGGAGCGTTTCGATGGTGCCGATCTTGTCGCTGAATGGCCCGAAGTCGTACTGAAGGAGAGGCCGCTCGATGCCTACACGGCGCTGGTTGCCGTCACGCACGACCCGAAGATCGACGACTACCCCATCGAAACGGCGCTGCGGGGAGGTTGTTTCTATGTCGGGGCATTGGGCAGCCGCAAGACGCATGCAAAGCGCGTGGAACGGTTGAAGGCTTCCGGCTTGGGCGACGGAGAAATCCAGCGCATCGCAGCACCGATCGGTATCGATATCGGGGCTTCGACGCCGGCGGAAATCGCGGTTGCAGTCCTGGCCGAGATAATTCAGTCGTTCCGCCGACGAGAACTGAACGAGGCAATGGGTGGGCCTCCATGATCTTCGGCGAGTTTCCGCTCGATGAAGCGCAAGGCACCGTGCTTGCCCATGCGATACGGCTTCCGGACGGCCGATTGTCCAAGGGCCATCGCCTGGGTGCGGCTGATATCGAGCGGCTGCGGGCCGCCGGCACTGCAAGCGTGATTGCCTGCCGGATGGAGGCCGGCGATCTCCCCGAAGACGAGGCCGCCCAAAGACTGGCGGACGCCATCTCCCGGCGCCACCTGCGCTTCACGGCGGCCGCGACCGGGCGCGTCAACATCCATGCGACGGAGAACGGCCTGTTCGTTGCCGACAAGGAGTGTGTCGACCGCTTCAATCGCATCGACCCGGCCATCACGCTCGCCTGCCTTGCCGATCATACCGCTGTGCTTGCGGGCGATCTGGTGGCAACCATCAAGATAATTCCCCTCTCCGCACCGGCTGTCAGTGTCGATGAAGGATGCTCCATTCTCTCCGGATCGATCCCCTTCGAGGTAAAACCCTATCGGGGCCACTCTGTAACGCTGATCGCAACCGAACTTCCCTCGTTGAAGCCGGCCGTCATGGACAAGACCGCGCGGCTCCTGGAACAGCGGCTCGTGCCATCGCAGAGCCGTCTTGTGCGGGAAGTTCGTGTTGTCCACAAGGCGCAGGCCGTGGCGGAGGCAATCAGGACGGCGCTTGAGGAAGACGTCGAAGGGCCGCGCATGGTGGTTGTCTTTGGGGCATCGGCGGTTTGCGATCCACGCGACGTGATCCCCGAGGCGATCCATCTTGCCGGTGGGCATGTCGAGCAGGTCGGCTTGCCGGTCGATCCCGGCAATCTTCTGGTTCTCGGCTCTCTTGGAGAGGTGCCCGTGATCGGCGCGCCCGGTTGCGCCCGTTCGCCCAAGGAGAACGGTTTTGACTGGGTCCTGAGCCGGATCTTCGCCGGGGAAAAGCCGGGCAGGGCGGAACTGACCGGGCTCGGAGTGGGCGGGCTGCTGATGGAGATCGCGAGCCGCCCGATGCCGCGCGAACTGCCGACCGGCGGTCCGCGCAAGGTCGCCGTCGCGGTCGTTCTCCTGGCCGCCGGCAAGGCAAGCCGCATGGGCCCCTCCGGGCCGCACAAGCTGCTTGCGGAATTCGATGGCGAGCCTCTGGTGCGCCGCATGGCGCTTTCGGCACTCTCGGCCGAACCCGACAGCATCGTTGTTGTCACGGGCCACAGAAGCGAAGAGATCAGCGGTGCGCTGTCCGGTCTCGATGTGGAGATCTCGCACAACCCGGACTATGCGAATGGCATGGCAAGCTCGCTGCGCGTGGGCTTTGCCGCCGAGGGCGCGCGCGGCGCCGACGGCATTCTCGTCATGCTTGCCGACATGCCGGGCGTGGCGGCCTCGGATCTGCAAGCACTGATGGAAGTGTTTCGAGCCTCTGGCGGCCGGGCGATTGTGCGCGCGGTGTCCGGCGGCAAGCGCGGCAATCCGGTCATCCTTCCGCGTTCGGCCTTTCCAGCGGTGATGAAGCTCGAGGGCGATGTTGGCGCCCGGCACATCATGGAGACTTCGGGCCTTGAAATTATCGATGTCGACATTGGCCCGGCGGCTCACATCGATGTCGACACGCCCGAAGCGGTCGTCGCTGCGGGCGGTATCCTGAAGGGCTGAGCGAGATGGAGAATGTGGCAATCGAGGAGATGTTCCAGTCACTCGGGCCCGTCGCCATCAAGCGCATGTTCAGCGGCAAGGGGATCTACCATCAGGGCGTGATCATCGCCCTCTACCTGTTCGACGAGTTCATGCTGAAGGCAGACGCGCAGACGGCGCCACAGTTTGCCGCGGCTGGCGCGCGCCAGTGGGTCTATCAGCGGGAGGGGAAAAGTCCGGTTGCCATGCCCTACTGGTCGGTGCCCGAGGACGCCTATGACGATCCGGATGAAATGGCGAAATGGGTGCGGCTCGCTTTCGAGGCAGGGCTGAGGGCTGAAGCGGCGAAGATCAAGCCGACAAGAACCCGCGCATCAGCGAAGAAAAGGCAAAAGAGCGCGGGTGAAAGCTGACAGCGGTTCCGGCAGCGCGTCGAGGTCGAACCACTCGATGGCGGACAGCTTGTCCGGTTCGGTCAGTCGCGGTTCGCCGGCGATGTCCGTCGTCCTGTAGAGCAATGATATCCAGTGCTGCCTGTCGGCGTCGATGATCTGTTCGGTCGCGCAGACGAATTCGACCGAGCCGATGGTGAGCCCGGTTTCCTCCTCGGCTTCCCGACGTGCGGCATGCTCCGCAGGTTCCAGATGATCGACCTTCCCGCCGACGATGTTCCAGAATCCGGCCTCGGGCGCTTTCAGGCGGCGGCATAGCAAAAGCTTGTCATCCCTAAGGATCGCAAGCCCCACGCCGACGCCGGGAAAGTCGATGCCGGGTGAGCCCATCAGGCTTTCGCGTGGCCGACGATGAGCATGAAGGCCGGAATGTCATCGCCGAAGCCGACCGGAGTCGGGCCATCATCGTGGTCGCGGTGCTGGCTGCGGCGGCGCTCGCGATGATCGTCATTGGCCGGTCTGGGGGCGGCGTTGTCCCGCGCATTGCGGTTGGCCTGCTGGCTTGGCCGCTTGTCTGCCTTGCGTTCTGTCTTCACGCTTTCCGCCCTTGCTGCCGGTACCATTTCCTCGGCTTGAATTTCGCTAGTTTGCTCGATCTTGGTATCGGTTTTATGACTTGGGCCTTCGCGGCGCCCACGGGGTTTGTCCCTCGTGCCGCGACGGCTACGCGTGTCATCGTGGCTTTCGGCCATCGGCGGCAACGCCGACACATCGCCGTTCAGCCATTCGATCTTCTGGCCGATCAGCTTTTCGATCGCGTCGAGATACTTGGTATCGCTGCGGGTCACCAGCGTGAAGGCGGCACCCGAGCGGCCGGCACGGCCGGTGCGGCCGATGCGGTGAACGTAGTCTTCGGCATGGATCGGAACGTCGAAGTTGAAGACGTGACTGACATCGGGGATGTCGAGGCCACGTGCCGCGACGTCGGATGCGACGAGCAGGGTGATCTGGTTGTCCTTGAAGCCGGCCAGCATGTTGGTGCGCGAACGCTGGTCCATATCGCCATGCAGGGCGCCCACGGAAAAACCGTGGCGCTCGAGCGACCGGAAGAGATCGGCAACGTCCTTCTTGCGGTTGCAGAAGATGATCGCGTTCTTCAGCTCTTCCTGCGCCTTGATAAGGTCGCGAAGGGTGGCGCGCTTCTCGTAGTCCTTGTTGTGGGCGGCAACGAGGCGTTGCGTGACCGTCGTTGCCGTGGATGACGGCAGCGAGACTTCGATCCGTTCCGGATTTTGCAGGAAGCGGTCGGCGAGTTTCTGGATTTCCGGCGGCATGGTCGCCGAGAAGAACAGCGTCTGGCGGGTGAACGGGATCATCTTGGCGATCCGCTCGATGTCCGGGATGAAGCCCATGTCGAGCATCCGGTCGGCTTCGTCGATGACGAGGATCTCGACGCCGGTCATCAGGAGCTTGCCGCGCTCGCAATGATCAAGAAGACGGCCGGGTGTGCAGATCAGCACGTCGGCGCCACGTTCGAGCTTGCGGTTCTGCTCCTCGAAGGACACACCGCCGATCAAAAGCGCGACGTTGAGCTTGTGGTTCTTGCCGTATTTTTCGAAGTTCTCGGCAACCTGCGCTGCCAGTTCGCGCGTCGGCTCGAGAATGAGCGTGCGCGGCATCCGTGCGCGTGCGCGGCCGTTTTCGAGAAGGGTCAGCATCGGCAGGACGAAGGAGGCGGTCTTGCCCGTTCCCGTCTGGGCGATGCCGCAGATGTCACGGCGCTGGAGGGCGGGCGGAATTGCACCGGCCTGGATCGGGGTCGGGATCGTGTAGCCGGCATCAGTGACGGCTGAAAGTACTTTTTGGCTCAGGCCAAGGTCAGCAAATGTGGTCAATGGGGAATCTGTTTCCGTTCCGGTTCTTTCGAACACTATTGAAGCGCCCTGAAACGCGGGCGTTAACGTTAGCGCGGGGATAGTGCCAAAAAGGCGGAAAGTCAAGGAAACTGCGGGATTTGCGGCGATAAAGGATTAATAAATGCCTCAAGCGCTGCGGCGGGCGACCAGAACAGCCAGACCCGTACCGGCAAGGATACTTCCGGACACGCGATTGACCTTCCTGATGATCGCCGGCGTACGCAGCATATGCCGGGCGCGGTTCGCCATCCAGACATGCCCACCGATGACCACGGCCTCGACAATGAGGATAACGCCTGAAAGCGCAAAGTACTCCCGCATGCCGAACGTGACGCCGACAAAGTTCGGCAGCAGCGCGAGGTAGAAAAGAGGCATCTTGGGATTGCCGAGGTTGAGCGCAATCCCGGTCAGGAAGATCGGCAGGAGATCCCTTCGGGCGCCGTCCCTGCTGATCTGGGGCACGACCGGTTCGGCGGTCCAGAGTCTGATGCCCATCCAGATCAGATAGGCAGCACCGGCGTAGCGCAGGGCCGTCATCGCCATGCCCATCTCAGAGGCGATGATCGAAAGGCCGAAAGCCGCAAGGCCAAGGTATAGAAGGATGCCGGTGGCGGTGCCCAGGCCGTAGGCGAAGCCCGATGGCGCTCCATTGGAAACGGTCCTTGCCACGATTGTCATGTTGTCAGGGCCGGGGCTCGCGGCAAAGACAAAAAAGGCGGCTGCGAATGCGAGAAGTGCCTGGGCGTCCATCTGCTTCCCCTGTCCGAGTCGTCTGTTCTGCCGAGGGGACTGTAGGGTGGAGGCGCCGGCTGTCAATTGATGAGGCTGGTCAACTTCATTCCGGCGTTGAGGAAACGGATCGGGTCGACCGGCGCGCCGTATCTCCTTACTTCGTAGTGCAGATGCGGACCGGTTGAGCGCCCGGTATTGCCGGAGAGGCCGATCACGTCGCCGGTTTCGACCACGTCGCCGACTTTCACGAGCACGCGCGACATGTGGCCATAGCGGGTCGTGAAGCCCAGGCCGTGGTCGAGTTCGACCATGTTGCCATACCCTCCTCCGGGACCGGCCGTGATGACCTTGCCGTGACCGGTGGACCTGATCTCGCCGCCGATCGGGGAGCGGAAATCGATGCCGGCGTGTAGGGCGAGGCGTCCGAGGAAGGGATCGCGGCGATTTCCGAAGCGGCTGGTGATGTCCTTGCCGGGCGCAGGATTGCCGAAGGGAAGCCTGCGCGCCGTGTCGCGGACGGTCTCGAGGCGGTTCAGCGCCGAATCGAGACCGTTGAGGGAGGTGTCGAATGCCTCGGCAGGCTGAGGATCGACATAGGGCCCGCCAATATCCTGTTCCTCTGCGTCAAATTGCGTTGGACCGATGGCAACGCCGTTGCGCTGCAATATGGTCTCGATCTCATCCGCTGTCTCGGTTGCCCCTGAGGTCAGCCTCCTTATTCGGTCGAGCTGTTCGCGTTCGATATCCTTCAGGGAGAGCGTCACCTTTGAAAAAACGCGGTCGGTACGATCGGCGACCGACTCGGGAAGCGGCGCATAACCAAGCGCGACATTCTCCTTCGTCTCGGAGGAGGGAGTGGAGCCGCCGAGCAGGCCCTCGATCGCTTTGACGCCGCCGCCTGAAAGGCTCGCCCGATCTGTGCTCTTATCCCGTCTGCTTGTCGGGAGAGGTCCTTCCTTCGGAAGAACACCCGATTCTTCGGCCCGGTCGAGCAATGTGCCGAGCCTGCCGTGACGCGAAGAAAGTGCCATCTGCTGTTTGAGGAGCTTTTCGACCTTTTCCTCGACGACCTGCTGGTCGAGCAGTTGCCGCGATGTGACCCTGTCGACCTGGGCGCGGAGCGCGGCGATGCGGTCTTCGTACACATGCTGCATTCGCGCTTGGCGGGCCATGGATGCGCCAATCAGATTGTCGCGCATGACGAGATAGGAGGTGGCTCCGAGATAACCGATGGCCATCACGCCCAGAAAGCAGAATACGAGGGCCGCCATCCATGGCCGGACCGTCATGTGCCGGATCTTGTCGCCGCTTGCCAGGATGATGACGTGTTGTGTGCGGCGTTTCCCGAAGATCTGGTTTCCTGTCCGTGCGGTCACGAGATTTCCTCAACTCTTGCCCAAGTCGCGGCCGTAGCAAAACGGAGCGGCATCCGGTGTCGCGGACGGAGGTTGAGGTCAAATCCTCTTCATCCGTGTCTGCCATTATTAGACGTCGTTAAGGTTAATAAATGCTTGAATGCATCCTCCCGCGGACGATTCAGGTCTTCGTTTCAGCCGCTGCTGGTCGCCGTCAGCGAGCGGTAGAAGGAGGGTGTGAGCCCCGCTTCTGCGCGCGCAATGTCGTTGAAGGGACCCTTGAGCGCACCGCGGAAGTTCGCGCGCACGAGCTCCTGGAATGCGCGCGCGGGGTCTTTCTTTTCGCGGGCGCACAGGAAGCGGAACCACTTCGCGCCGATTGCGACATGCCCCTTCTCGTCTTCATAGATTACATTGAGGACATCGGCGCTCTCGATGTCGCCAGTCTCGCGCATTTTGTCCTGAAGCGATGGTGTGACGTCCAGTCCGCGTGCCTCGAGGATCAGTGGAACGACCGCCAGACGCGCGGTGAGATCGTTGCGGGTCGAGTGCGCCGCCTGCCACAAGCCGTCATGGGCCGGCATGTCGCCATAGTCTGCGCCAAGTGCCCTCAAACGGTCTCGGACCATGCCGAAATGCTTGGCCTCCTCGAAGGCGACCCGCATCCATCCGTCGAAGAAGGAATTCGGCACGGGCTCGGTCGCAAAACGGGCGACGATGTCGAGGGCGAGATCGACGGCGTTGAGCTCTATGTGGGCAAGCGCGTGAAGCATTGCGATTCGCCCGGGAAGGGTGTGAAGGGAACGCTTCTCGGTCGCCTTCGGTGGAACGAGCACGGGACGCGCAGGGCGACCCGGCCTTTCCGGAAGTTCCGGGTCGAGCGGCGAGCGCAACGACAGGCGCCGGGCGTGCCAGCGTCTTGCGGTTTCCTGCGCGAGCGCGGTCTTCCGGTCGAGGTCGGCTGCCCGGATCGCCATGGTGGCGCCTCCGCGCAGCGATTGGATATCGCTATAGTCGGACATGCAAATTCGATCCCGGAATCCTAGAGGTTGAGAACCGATTCGAGCACCGCCTCGGCATGACCGGCGACCTTCACCTTGTTCCAGACGGCGGCGAACTTTCCGTCGGGGCCGATCAGGAAGGTTGTGCGCACGACGCCCATGTATTTTCTTCCATACATGCTTTTTTCCTGCCAGACGCCATAGGCGGAGAGCATCTTGGTATCCTGATCCGAAGCAAGGATCACTGACAGCGCGTGTTTGGCGACGAACTTGTCATGGCTCGCGACCGAATCGGGCGACACGCCGATGACCACCGCGCCGGCTTTCTCGAACTCCCCCGCGAGAGCCGTGAAGTCGACCGCCTCGGTGGTGCAGCCGCTCGTATTGTCCTTCGGGTAAAAGTAAAGAACGATCGGGCGTCCGGCAAATTGCGAAATCGACACGGTTCCCCCTCCGTCACGCGGGAGGGTGAAGTCGGGAGCTTTGTCTCCGATTGCCAATTCCGCCATGGGATAACCTTTCTTTTGCCAGTTTTATGGGTGAAATACGTGTTCATGGATATATAGTCCGTACAGCAGCCGTCCAGCATGACGTCTGTCATTCAAGCGGACAAACGGAGACAGTCGCCACCACATGGGAGAAATCCGCGGCGAAAAGGTAAGATTTCGCAAGAAAGATATCGTTCCCTTGCACGATCTGCCGTCTGCGCGCGCCGAAGATCCCATGATCGTGCATTGCCCGGCACGACCCACACGGATTGGCAGGTTCGCGCGCTACATCATCGGTTTCTTTTCACTCGTCCTCCTGATTGGCGGCGGGTTTTTTGCCGTGGTCGAGAGCGGTGCGCTTGACGGAATGCTCGCCAACGGTGCCCGAACGGTATTGAACGCGGCGCTGGGACCGCAGTTCCGCGCGGAAATCTCAGGCACGGCAGTTCGCTTCTCAGAAGGATTCAAGCTTGCGGTCGAAGCCCGCGACGTGGTCGTCACCCGCGTCAATGGAGAAACTGCGCTGGCAAGAACCGGAGCGGTCCGTCTTGTCGTCGATCCGTTCGAGCTCCTGTCCGGCCGTTTCTCGGTGAATGAGATCGAGGCCGACGGCATGAAGATCGACGGATCGTTGCTGTCGTCCGGTCCGCCGCCGGATTTTGCAAACATGAGGATCGATTCGATCCCGGTACTTCTTGAAAGCGCTTTTTCGCAACTCGATTTGCTGCAGGGCTTCATCCTGAATGGCGGCCTTGACCGCACCCTTATTGGCGATCTCGAGCTTGCGATGCGGAAAGCTGACGGCAGGCCGGTTCTGGTTTCGGTCCGCGACTTGACGATGGAGCGTGGGAACGACGCTTCGCTGGCCATCGGCGGCATCGTCGCTGTCAACGGCTATGAGAGCGAGATCTCCGCGAACACCGTCAACGTCGAAGGCAAGGTGCGCTCCGTGACTGCCCGGATAGCCGACCTGAGGTTGACGCCATTCCTCCTGCAGCGCGATTCGCGAGGCAATTCCCGCCAGGGTTTCGACGGTTCGGCGGAGGTCACGGTCTCGGCGAAGCGGGCGGCTGACGGGCAGGCACCGGCCCTGAAAATCACGGCGCTAAGCGAGCGCGGCACGGTCTATTCGGACGGCATACCTCAGGAGATGACCCGGGCGAAACTCAACCTCCTCTATGATTTTACGAAGGACACGATTGAAATCGCTTCTTCGCAAATCGAGTTCGGCCCTATGATTCTGCCGATCTCGGGGGGGCTGATCGATCTCGATCGTCTGCCGGACAACAAGGTTGCGGGCGCCGGGATCGGGATCGATTTTCTTATCCCGGAGGGCAGGGCAGATGTTCCTGCTGCCGGCGAACAGCCGTTCCCCTTCTCACTTAAGGTCTATGGGCGCTATCTGCACGCAGGCAACGAACTTCAGGTCGATACATTGAGCGTCTCGACGCCGAAGGGGACCATGACTGGGTCTCTGAGAGCGCGCTTTGAGGGTGAAGGGCCGGAGATCAGCTTCGGTGCGCAGATCGCCAATATGGAGACGTCGGTGATCAAGCAGCTCTGGCCCTACTGGATCGCGGATAAGCCGCGACGTTGGGTCTTTGCCAATCTCTTTGGCGGCACCGTCAGCCAGGGTTCAATCCAGGTGTTCATCCCCAAGGGGCGGTTGACGGTGGAGCCGCGGCCGTTGCATCTCGGGGAAGACGAGTTGCGGATCAGCTTCGATATTGCCAATGCACGGATGAACGTCACAGGAGACATACCGCCGATCCGCGAAACCGCGGCTCATTTCGACCTGACTGGCCCCAAAGTCGTGGCTACGATACATAGTGGAACGTCCTATTTTTCATCCGGGCGCAGCGTCAAGGTCGAGAGCGGGGAAATCGCGCTTGGGCAGATCTACACCAAGCCGCTGATGGGCGATCTGAAGATCGCGGTATCCGGCGCGGCCGATGCTGTCGCCGAACTGGTTTCCTACAAGCCCATCAATGCGTTGAAGCGAGCGGGCTTCGAGGTCGCGGATTTCAAGGGCCTCGTCAAGGGCAGCGCCGAGATCAGGCTTGGGCTAATCTCGGATCAAAATCCCCCGCCGCCGGAATGGAAGGCTCATCTCGATCTCACCGAAGTCGATGTCGCCAGAGATTTTGTCGGCAGGCGCATCAGCAAGCTTTCCGGAAGCCTCGAAGTCGATCCGCGCACTGCGCGGCTGGAGGGCAAAGCGAATGTCGATGACGTGCCCATGGATATACAGCTCACCGAGCCGGTGGAGGCCGATCCGACGTTCGTTCGCGAGCGTACGATCAAGGTGAAGCTCAACAATGCCCAGCGGGAACACTTCGTACCGGGGCTGGGTGACGTCATCGACGGACCGATCAGCGTCGAGCTGACACGGATCAACGACAAGCGGCAATCCGTGACTGCGGATCTGTCGTCCGCCGTGCTGACCATGCCCTGGATCGGCTGGACGAAAGGCAAGGGAATTGCAGCCAAGGCAACCTTCGAGGTGACCGAAGGCCAGGAGCAGACGGCGATCGACAAGTTCGTCCTCGACGGTGA
Source organism: Rhizobium sp. (assembly GCA_003527225.1). The sequence goes on along the minus strand of DPXQ01000156.1, from coordinate 7,394 downwards.
GGGATTTGGCGCAGCCGGATCGATGGTGGTCAGCAAGTCGGGCCTCGTATCCGCTGATCTGTCGAGGATACGCCTGTCGCCCGCCGACGACTATGCGGTCACCGTGCGCCAGTCGAAAGGGACTTACCAGATTGCGCTTTCGGGGCAATCCGCCGATGTGCGTTCGCTGGTCGCCCAGTTGAAGTCGACTTCCGCCGCAGACAACGACGGCGACGGCCCCGATCGTTACGGCATTCGCCTGCAAGGCAATCTCGACAGGATTGTGGGCTTTGGTGACGAGGCGTTTTCGAACGTCTCGATCGACTATTCGGCACGCAATGGAAAGACGACGGGTCTCGAGTTTTCAGCCGTTACCGACAACGGCCAGGCCGTGGTCGCGCAGATGCGCAGACCCTCGGGGCTTGGCGAAGTCTCGGTGACGAGCGGTGATGCCGGCTCCCTGGCGCGGTTCGCCAACCTTTATAGCCGGATGAATGAAGGTCTTTTGAATCTGAAACTCAAGGAAGCGGCAGGGGGTATCTGGAACGGGACGCTCGATATCCGCAACTTCAGCGTCGAAAACGAACAGCGTCTGCAATCGATTGTTTCGACGCCGACCGGTGCTGACGGGCGCAGCCTCAACAAGGCGGTAAAGCGGGATATCGATGTAAGTTCGTCTCGTTTCCAGCGTGGGTTCGCTCGTCTCGTTTACAGTGACGGCGGGCTCAAGATCGACAACGGCGTGGTGCGCGGCGAGCAGGTGGGTGCCACGTTCCAGGGTACGGTGCGCGACAGCCGGGGCCAGATCGACCTGACCGGCACCTTCATGCCGGCCTATGGTCTCAATCGGCTCTTCGGCGAACTGCCGGTCATCGGCATCCTGCTCGGCAATGGACGCGACGGCGGCCTGCTCGGCATCACTTTCAGGCTGACCGGGGCAACCGAACAGCCGAAACTGGACATCAACCCGCTATCCATCATCGCCCCTGGCGTGTTCCGGCAGATCTTCGAGTTCCGATAACAAAAGGCCGGCATCAGGGATGCCGACCTTCTTCAATGCAGACTGCGAAGCGCGGCTCAAACGGCGCGTATGAGGATGTGCTTCTTCTTGCCGAGCGAGAGCTTGACGACATGGTCGCCGGTCAATTCGGCCGGTCCCACCGTCATGCGCTCGTCGCTGACCGGCTGGTCATTGATGCGTACTGCGCCGCCTTGGATGTGGCGGCGCGCCTCTCCGTTGGTCGTGGCAAGTCCCGCGCGGACGATCAGAGAAAGCAGGCCGATTCCGGCCTCGAGTTCGGCGGCTGGAACCTCGATGGAGGGGAGGTTCTCGGCGAGCGCGCCTTCCTCAAAGGTCTTGCGGGCGGTCTCGGCTGCTTCCTCAGCGGCGGCGCGTCCGTGCAGAATGGCCGTCACTTCGGTTGCCAGTATTTTCTTGACCTCGTTGATTTCCGATCCGCCAAGGGTGGAAAGTCGTCCGACCTCGCTCATCGGCAGCGTCGTGTACAGCTTGAGGAAGCGCGGCACGTCGGCATCCTCGGTGTTGCGCCAGTACTGCCAGAAGTCATAGGCAGAGAGCATATCGGCATTGAGCCAGACGGCACCAGTTGCCGATTTGCCCATCTTGGCGCCCGAAGAGGTGGTCAGCAGCGGCGACGTCACGGCATAGAGCTGTCGTGTTCCCATGCGATGGCCGAGATCGATGCCGTTGACGATATTGCCCCACTGATCGGAGCCGCCCATCTGCAGGCGGCAGTCGTAGCGCTGCGCCAGTTCGACAAAGTCGTAGGCTTGGAGGATCATGTAATTGAATTCCAGGAAGGACAGCGAGTGCTCGCGTTCCAGACGGGTCTTGACGCTGTCGAAGGAGAGCATGCGGTTGACCGAGAAATGCCTGCCGACATCGCGCAGGAATTCGAGATAGTTGAGCGAGCGCAGCCATTCGGCGTTGTTGATCATCAACGCGTCCTTCGCGCCATCGCCATAAGTCAGGTAGTTGGAAAACACCTCCTTGATCGAGGCGATGTTGTTCTCGATGGTGTCGACCGTCATCAACTGGCGCGCCTCGTCCTTGAAGGAGGGGTCACCGACCATGCCGGTGCCGCCGCCCATCAGCGAGATCGGCCGGTGGCCGGTTGCCTGGAACCAGTGCAGCATCATGATCTGGATCAGCGAACCGGCATGAAGGCTGGGCGCCGTCGGGTCGAAGCCGATATAGGCCGTCACCGTTTCCTTGCACAACAGATCGTCGAGGCCGCTTTCATCGGAGATCTGATGAATGAAGCCACGCTCTTGCATCGTGTGGAGGAAATCGGATTTGAACTTCATCATGACGCTCATGCTTTCTGGATGTCGGAATGCGGGAATTTCGCGGGCGATTTAGCATTGTTTTTTGAAATGTGCACCTGTTTCGGTCATGAATGTTTTCAATGGAACCCATTCGAATCTCCGGGAGGCAATGCCTTGGGTAAACTGATGCGAGCGATCGGCCTCATGAGCGGCACTTCGATGGACGGGATCGACGTGGCTCTCGTCGACACGGATGGCGAAGCAGCGGTGGTCCGCGGCCCGAATTCGTCGGACCCCTACGATCCGGCATTTCGCGACCGGCTGAAGAGCGGCCTCGATCAGGCCCGGACGATGAGGAAGCGCACCGCGCGTCCCGGAGAACTCGCTGAACTCGAGCGTGATCTGACCTTACGTCATGTCGAAGCGGTCAAGGAATTCCTTCATGCAAACAATATCCTGCCAGAAGATGTTGATGTCATCGGCTTCCATGGGCAGACCGTGCTGCATCGCCCCGATGAGGGTCTGACCGTGCAGATCGGCGATGGCGATCTGCTAGCGCGGGAAACAGGCATATCGGTCGTTTACGATATGCGTGCAAACGACATGGCCCATGGCGGGCAGGGCGCCCCGCTTGTGCCCGCCTATCACGCAGCATTGGCCCGAAACCTCGACAATCCGCAATGGCCGGTCTGCTTTGTCAATATCGGAGGCATATCAAACCTGACCTATATCGGCGAGGACGGAACGGTCTTCGCCTTCGACAGCGGGCCGGGCAACACGCTGATCGACCAATGGGTGGAAGCTCATGCCGGCATCCCCTTCGACCAGGGCGGGCGGATCGCATCGGAAGGCCGGATCATCGATCAGCTGGCGCGGCGTTATCTGGCAAGTCCGTTCTTCACCGCCGAAAAGCGCCGTTCGCTCGATCGCAACGATTTCGTTCCGCCCACCGGCGGCGATGCCGAGCTTGCGGACGGAGCCCGGACGCTCGCCTACATTACCGCTGCCTCGATTTTCATATCCGCAGGTCACCTGCCGGAAATGCCGAAGACCTTCGTGATCTGCGGAGGTGGACGTCTGAACGGCATGATCATGGAGGATCTGCGCGCTGAGGCGGCCAAGCATGGCGCCAAGGTCATTACGGCCGAGCAAGCGGGACTCGACGGCGACGCCCTGGAGGCGGAGGCCTGGGCCTATCTCGCCGTGCGGGCGCTCAACGGCCTTCCGCTGACATTTCCGGGAACCACCGGCGTCATGGAGCCGGTGACGGGCGGCGTGTTGGTGAAACTGCTTTCGAGATAGTGTCTCGCCGATTGCCGGCAGGTAACGTCACGAACCAAACCGATCGGGTATCGTTTTCGCAAAGGCTTCCCCGTCCTTCAGGCCGATTTCGAAGGCCCGGCGTAGGCCCGGTGCATCGCTGACGGTGAACTTGTTCACCGTGATTTCCTCGCTCGGGCCGACGATTGTGCGGCCCGGAGCTGAAGGAGGAAGGCGGCCAAATCGGGTCGTCAGCAACAGAGTCCGCCCACCCGCCCGCTCGGTTTCCTCGAGCTTCCTCAGCGGTGGATTGTCGACAAGGCCACCATCGAGCCTCGCCATGCCGCCGATCCTGCCGACCGGCATGAAGGGTGGCACCGAGGAGGAGGCCATGATGGCATCTACCAGGTCGCCGGCGCTTCGAAGGTCGTGGGTGGATATCCAGGCCGGTGTCAGGCCGAGATAGGAGCCGGCTCTGGAATGTGCGCCGCCGGTCAGGCGCTTCTCGATCTGGTAGGCCGCAATCGAGCCGAGGGCGGCCACGGCACCCGGCATCCAGTCGGGTGGGCAGGAAAGCTGCATCAGGATCGGCGGGCTGTTCTTCAATGCCGAAAGCTCGGCCTCGCCGAATTGCTCGGTCAGGAATTGTCGGAAGAGTGAACCGACGACGAGCGGCGACTGTCGCCTGCGAAGTGCTGACCAGTCGACATCCGGCGTTGCGCGCTCGGCAAAAGCAAAGGCTTCACGCCTCACCCTGTCGCCGATGCCGATCGTGTTCATTGCGCAATGATAGGCGCCCGCCGACACTGCGACGTAGAAGGAGGGCTGCTGCGGGTGGAGTGCGTTGAAGGCTTCCCAGAAACCGCTCTGCCAGTAGCAGCGATTGCCGCCGCCGGCAAATCCGATTGCATCGAAGCGAACTGCCGCGCTCAAACCCGCAATCCTCCTGATCTGCGGTCCTTCAGCGGATCCGCTTGGCGGCCGGCTCGGGAACGAGCTCACCTTCCAGACGGCGGTCGAGGTAATCCTCGCATTCTGCCATCAGCGCATCGACCTGCCCGTTGAAGAAGTGGTTGGCGCCGGGCACAGTCTTGTGGGTAATCAGGATGCCCTTCTGGGTCTTGAGCTTGTCGACCAGACCCTGGACGTCCTTCTCCGGGGCTACCTTGTCGCTGTCGCCATGGATGACGAGACCCGAGGACGGGCAGGGGGCGAGGAAAGAGAAGTCATAGATGTTCGGCTGCGGGGCAATCGTAATGAAGCCCTCGATCTCCGGACGGCGCATCAGAAGCTGCATGCCGATCCATGATCCGAAGGAATAGCCGGCGACCCAGCAGTTCTTGGAATCGGGATGGAGGCTCTGAACCCAGTCAAGCGCGGAGGCGGCATCGGACAGCTCACCGGCGCCGTGGTCGAACTCGCCCTGGCTGCGGCCGATGCCGCGGAAGTTGAAGCGCAGTGTCGTGAAGCCGCGCTTCTGGAACATGTAGAACAATTGATACACGATCTGGTTGTTCATCGTGCCGCCGAACTGAGGGTGCGGATGCAGGATGATCGCGATCGGGGCGCTTTTTTCTTTGGAAGGCTGATAACGGCCTTCGAGGCGGCCCGCCGGGCCGTTGAAAATCACTTCGGGCATTGATACTCCGGTCCCTGTGTTTTTTTGGGGTCCCACTCCGTTCAGTGCAGCAGGATGACTTGACTAACGAAGTCAGCTTTTCTAGAACAAAGTTTAGAACCGTTCGAAAGTGGATGGCGGGCCATCCATCGTTGAACGTGTCATAAGGCAAGCCCGGCGGAAATTTCAAGAAAAATGCGCCGGGCCATCGGTAATGGTCCAAAAGCGGACGAGGCATGGCGAAGAAACGCATCTATCTCGATTGGAATGCGACCGCTCCGCTTCTTGACGAAGCGCGCGACGCCTTAGTCGATGCGCTTTCGCTGCCCGGAAATCCCTCCTCCGTTCACGCCGAGGGCAGGGCAGCCAGGGCCGTTGTCGAGAGTGCCCGCCGGCAGGTCGCGGCACTTGTCGGAGCGGAGCCATCACATGTGACCTTCACCAGTTGCGCGACCGAGGCCGCAAACCATGTGCTGACGCCTGACTTCCGCATGGGGCGGGCGCCGCTCGTCGCGTCGATGTTCTACGTCTCGGCGATCGAGCATCCGGCGCTGCGCGAGGGCGGACGTTTTGCCGCCGATCGTGTCCGTGAGATTCCGGTGACCGTTTCCGGCGTCGTGGATGTCGATGCGCTCGAGCGCCTGCTCCAGGCACATTCGGCGGAAGAGGGCTTGCCGCTGGTCGCCGTCATGCTCGTCAACAACGAGACGGGCGTCATCCAGCCTGTCGCCGATGTCGCCCGCATCGTCCACGCTCACGGCGGGCTACTGGTTGTCGACGCCGTGCAGGCGGCGGGCCGGATCGCGATCGACATGGCCACGCTCGGTGCCGATTTCCTCATTCTCTCCGCCCACAAAATTGGCGGGCCGAAGGGTGTCGGCGCGCTAGTGTCACGCGGCGAAACGCTGATGCCTGTTCCGCTGATCCGCGGCGGCGGTCAGGAGAAGGGACATCGCGCCGGAACCGAGAATGTTGCCGCGATCGCGGGGTTCGGGGCCGCGGCCGCGTGTGCCGCGAAGGATCTTGCCGCGCGCAATGCGGCAATCGGCGCATTGCGCGACCGGCTCGAAGGGGGCATGCGTGCATCGGCGCCGGACGTCATTATTCATGGCGAGGGCGAGAAGCGCGTTGCCAATACGTGTTTCTTCACGCTTCCGGAGCTGAAGGCCGAAACCGGGCAGATCGCCTTCGATCTGGAGGGTCTCGCGCTTTCTGCGGGGGCTGCCTGTTCCTCGGGCAAGGTCGGGCAAAGTCACGTGCTGTCGGCCATGGGGCGCGACGCCAAGACAGGAGGGTTGAGGATATCGCTCGGGTCCTCGACCACCGAGGACGAAATCGACCGGACCATCGAAATCTTCGCGAGGATCGCCGGTCGGCGCAAGGTTTCGGGTCAGGCCGCGTGAATACGACGGAAATTTGCGGAAAGACAATTTTCCGCTTGCCAAAAGGGGTGAAAAGCTCGCCTCTGACGACTACATAGAGAGCGGATTTCCGCTTGGAACGTTAGCAAGCTGCCGGACCTTGGACCCGGCAAGATTGGAGAACGAGCATGGCTGCCGTGCAGGAAACAATCGATCAGGTGCGCCAGATCGATGTGGATCAGTACAAGTACGGTTTCGAGACGATGATCGAAGTCGACAAGGCCCCGAAGGGGCTGTCGGAAGATATCATCCGTTTCATTTCCGCAAAGAAGAACGAACCGGAATGGATGCTTGCCTGGCGGCTAGACGCCTACAAGCGCTGGCTTACCATGGAAGAGCCGACCTGGGCGCGCGTCAATTATCCGAAGATCGACTTCAACGATCTCTACTACTATGCCGCGCCGAAGAGCACGGTTGGTCCCAAGTCGATCGACGAGGTCGATCCGGAACTTCTCAAGGTCTATGAAAAGCTCGGCATTCCGCTCAAGGAACAGGAAATCCTGGCCGGAGTTCAGACCTCCAAGATCGCCGTCGATGCGGTGTTCGATTCCGTTTCGGTCGTCACCACCTTCAAGGCGGAACTGAAGAAGGCCGGCGTGATCTTCATGTCGATCTCGGAAGCGATCCGCGAATACCCGGAACTGGTACAGAAATACCTGGGTTCGGTGGTTCCTGTCAGCGACAATTATTACGCGACGCTCAATACCGCCGTGTTTACAGACGGATCATTCGTCTTCGTGCCGAAGGGCGTTCGCTGCCCGATGGAACTATCGACCTATTTCCGCATCAACGAGAAGAACACCGGCCAGTTCGAGCGCACGCTGATC
>DPXQ01000170.1 GCA_003527225.1 Rhizobium sp. | reverse complement strand
CTCAGTCTGCTCGGGGCCGGGGTACTGCTTGCCGGATTGCTCACGCTTATGCAGACGCCCCGATACCAGGCAATTGCAAAGCTGGAGGTCCTGGTTCCCTCGGCACGGGTCTTTGAGGATCTGGAGCTGATGAGCGAAAGCAGTGACATCAGGGCTTTCCAGACGGCCAGGGAGAAGCTGAAGAGCCGTGCGCTCGCCGAACGGGTTGTCTACGCCCTGAACCTGACCGAGCGGGAAGATTTCCTGTTTCCCCGTGCCCGCATTTCTCCACTCAACATATTCTACCGTGCTTTCGGCTCAGAACCTGAGAAGATGGACAACTCTTTGCCGCAGGATGCCCTGGTGCGCATCGCGACATCCCGCGTGATGTCGAACCTGAAGGTCGAGCTCGTTCCCAATACGAGTTTGCTCACCATCGACTACCGGGATCAAAACCCGGCCTATGCGCGTGACATCGCCAACCAGATTGCTCAGAGTTTCATCGACTTGCGGATCGACCAGAGCAGCAAGACATCCGTGCAGGCGCGGGAGTTTATCCAAGAGCAGGTGGCCCTGGTGAAGGAACGGCTTCAGGAGTCCGAAAGGGCCTTGGTCGCCTATGCAAAAACTGCGGGCATCACGGTGACCGGGAATGAGGGTTCGCTTGTCGATACCAACCTTTCCGATATCAATGCCGCCCTGTCGAAGGCGGTCCAGGAAAACCTCGACTACGACCGACTGGTCAAGCAGATCGATGCAGGGCAGGGCGACAGTCTTGAGCAGGTCCTGGGAAGCGCAGCGCTCGACAAGCTGCGCGGCACGCTTGTCGATCTTAAGGGGGACTACGAGAGCAAGCGGCTGCTTTTCAAACCGGACTTCCCGGAGATGCGCCAGCTGGCATCGCAGATCCGCGAAACGGAAAAGCAACTCAAGATGGGCGTCCTTGCTATCACGGACTCCATCAGGCTCAAGCATCAGGAGACCGTGGCCAAGGTCGCTGATCTTCAGAAGAAGATTACCGAGCTTGAGGCCGAGAAGTCGACCTACCAGGACAAGAACATCCAGTACACGATCCTGAAACGGGAGGTCGATTCCAACCGGGCGCAGTACGATAGCCTGATCGGTAAACTGAATGACGTCGCCGTCGGGTCGGAACTCAAGACGCAGAACGCGGCTGTTGTGGATCTTGCGGTCAGCCCGGCCACGCCATTCTCGCCGAGCCTTCCCATCAATGTCGCCATCGGTGCCATTATCTCCCTTCTGTTGGCTGCCTCGGTCATCTACGTGGCGGAACTCATCAACAATGTCTTCAGTAGCTCTGATCAGGTCGAGAAGGAGCTGAGCCTTCCGGTTCTGGGCGTTTTGCCTCTCGTGGCCGAGATCGATCTGGAGCAGCACCTGACGAACCCGCAGTCCGCTCTCTCCGAAACCTACAGATCCCTGCGCACCTCATTGCAGTTCTCCGGTGCTGAAGGCGCTCCCTCTACGCTTCTGGTGACGAGTTCGGAGCCTGGAGAAGGCAAGACGACGACGGTGATCAAACTTGCGGAAGACTTCACCTCACTGGGGGGCAGGGTGCTGATCATCGATGCGGACATGCGCAAGCCGAGCATTCACCGCCGCTTTAATGAGGACAATGCCATTGGTCTCAGCAATTTGCTGACAAATACCGTGCGTCGGGGCGATCTTGCGCGTCTCGTCCGGCGTGGCAAGTCCTCGAATGTCTTCTTCATCTCCGCAGGCACTGTGCCGCAAAATCCGGCGGACCTGCTCTCATCTCCGCGGATGAGCCTGATCGTTTCCAGCCTGCGCAAGCAGTTCGACATGATCATCATTGATGCGCCGCCCGTCATCGGGATCGCCGACGTCCCGATTTTGAGCCGTCTTGCGGATGCGACGCTCTTCATTGTCTCGACCAGCAAGGTTTCCCGCAAGTCCGTGACCATGGCAGTGCGCCGTCTGACATCGGTAGGAGCGAACGTGGTCGGTGTCGCGCTGACAATGTTCACAGTCGGAAAATTTGAACACAACTATAGGTACGGCAACCTGAACTACAAATACTATACGTATTCCTCATCCAGCAATCTTTTGCCGGAAGTGCCTTCGAATACAGAGGGGAAAGACCGAGATGTCTCGAGTTGGTCGATGGGTTTTGTTGTGTTTCGCATCCGCCAGCATTTCGACAATATCCTTGATCGCATCAAGTCAATTGCTTGAGGACAAGGATCCGAAGCTCGCATTGCGCTTGAATCCTTTCAACGTGGATGCGTTCATAACGCTGTCTGAAGCCATGCTTGGCGGCGCCGCAAAGTCGGCTGATCTCGATCAGTTGATGGCGGCCGCGGGGAGCATGGTCGCATGGGCCCCGGGCGATGCGCGTTTGTATAGCGTGCGAGGTGCCGCAGAGTGGCAAGAAGGGCAGATGGCGGAAGCTCTGTCCGCGTTTCGCCATGCTCTTGTCCTGGCGCCGACGGAATTGCAAGCACTGCAATGGATGATCGGGCATTCTGCGGAGCAGGGTGACGAGGCGGCGGTGGTCGATCTTGTCGATGCTCTCTTCCGTCGGTGGCCCGACAGGATTCCGGTTTATGCCGGTCGTATGCCTGCCATTTTTTCGGATACAGAGCAGCGGCGCCTGCTCGTACAACGCCTCGAACTTGGACAGCCATGGCGCGGTGCCCTCATCAGCAGGTTGAGCAAGTCCCCCGATGGAGCGTTGTTTGCGGCGGACCTCTTGTGGGATCTGGCGCAAGGGGAGGGGATTCAAAATGGCGGAGAAATCAACCAGGTTCTTGGGGCCCTGCTTGCCGCTGGTCGCTACGACGAAGCTTATCAGACCTTTCTCGTGACCTTGAACGGTGAGGGGCAGAAGCTTGCAGGCAATGTCTACAACGGCTCGTTTTCGGACACGCCAAGCGGTGCGCCTTTTGACTGGATGGTCAGGCGGCAACCAGGCTTGGCCCTGTCGATGGCCAAACCGGATGGCGGGATGCCCACGCCTGGGCTTTCGATCGAATTCCAGCAGGCGCCGGTCAGAGATCCGGGTATCCGCCAGTATCTGAACCTGCCGCCCGGCCGATATCGCCTGTCGGTGAAGACGTCTGCGCAGGGCGCGGTTTTACCCAAGGAGCTCTTCTGGAGCGTTGCTTGTTTCAAGCCGGGAACGGTTCTGGCCACGCTGCCGGTAGAGCAGGGGACATATCCCGTTGCGGCGATCTCCACTGAACTCGTGGTTCCCGCAGATCATTGCCGGCTGCAGGTTCTGCGGCTTGGGACCAAGACTATGACGGGAAGCTGGAACGACCGATATTCCGGCAAAGTCCGTTTTGAAGATGTCCAGATCGTGAGCGTGCCATGATCCAGAACACTTCATCTTCTTTCGCCCGGCTCATCATTGGCGTGACCCTTTTGGCCTGCCAGGTCATGGGCGGAGGGACCGAGCGCGGCCTGTTCATCGACCATGTCCTGCAGGTTCTGGTCATTGCCGCTTCCACCTATGTCATCGTGAAGTTTTGGGATCGCTCTACTTCCCCTGCGGGTCTTGCCCTGTTTGGAGCGATCGCACTTCTCGGCTGCATCCAGATTATGCCCTGGCCCTGTGACTGGCTGCAGGGCTTACGGCCGGAGCCCTATATTCCGGCGATCGGTTCCTGCTCGACGACGACGATCAGCCTATCGGCTTACCGGACGATGTCCGGCTTGATTGCGTGCCTCACGATAACCTTTCTGTTCTTGGCACTCAGCAAGTTCGACGAGTCGGAATTGGGCCTTCTTGGACGGTTTGTGGTCGCGGGGGTGGTGATTAATCTGGCTCTGTCCTTCGCCACCTTCTCCCAATCGGATATGTCCTGGCTGTCATATCTGCTCGGTTACCAGGCGGAACTCGGCGCATTTCAGAACGAAAATCACTACTCCGTTTACGTGGCCGTCGGCATCCTCGCAGCCCTGACCGTGCGCCCTCAAGGCTATATGCGCGTCTGGAACCTGATGCTTGTGACGCTTGTCCTTCTGTTTCTTCTGGCGGCGGGATCTCGTGCGGGTGTGCTGATCGGACTGTTCGTTTCTCTGCTGGCGTTCGTGATGATTGCGCGTGGATCGAGATATGCTGCCATTCTCGCGCCCGGTCTCGGCTTGGTGGCCGCTGCCTATCTTTATGGGTTGTGGATCAAGTTCACGGAGGCGGGAGGCGACCAGATCCTTGATCGTCGTGAATACGCACTCACCACCTGGGACGCCATTCGTGATCACTGGCCGCTCGGAACGGGCCTTTCCACCTTCGATCTTGTTTATCCGCACTACGAGAAACTCGGTCAGATCTTTGCTGCCTTCGTGAACCACGCGCACAACGACTTCCTCGAAGTGATTCTTGAGGGAGGACTTGCGGGAACGCTGATTCTGGCTGCGTGTGTTGTTGCCATCGTCATACGTTTCTTCCGCGTCCGCCAACGGGATGCGGCACGTACGGCTTTCATCGCGATCCTCATCATCCTCGCCCATTCCACGGTTGATTACCCCCTGCGCACGACGGGGATCGCCTCTCTCTTCGCCTTCTTCGCTGCTCTGTTGTTTTCCCGCGTGCCGGCTGCCTGGGCGGTGCCGGTCCGAGATCGCGGGACAGAAACGCCCATACTGATTGGGGCCGATCAAACGGCCACGCCGATATTACAAGGAGACCAAATTGCACGTTAAACAGCTGGAACTCGATGGCGTCTTCACGGTGTCACCACGCCGCTTTGGCGATGATCGCGGGTATTTTTCGGAGACGTTCCGACAGGACGTCTTCAGTGAGAAGATCGGCGACTTTCACTTCGTCCAGGACAATCAATCCCTATCGGCCGAGAGGGGCACCGTTCGGGGATTGCATTTTCAGCTCGCGCCGAGGGTGCAGGGAAAGCTCGTTCGCTGTGTGGCGGGCGCCATCTTCGACGTTGCAGTGGACCTGCGGATCAGCTCGCCGACTTTCGGTCTACATGTTTCGGTCGAACTCTCAGCCGATAACGGAGTGCAGCTGTGGATCCCACCCGGTTTTGCGCACGGCTTCTGCACTCTGACCGAGAATACAATCGTGGCCTACAAGGTCACCGACTACTACAGCCCCGAGCATGATCGGGGGCTCCTCTGGAATGATCCGCAGATTGCCATAGAGTGGCCTTTCGATGGCCTGTCCGCCCATCTTTCGGAAAAGGACGCCCGTCAGCCGACACTTGCCGAACTCGGTCAGGTCTTCCGTTATGAGGGGCCGGTGAGATGAACGGCTCAGCTCCTGACAACTCGGCGCCACGGTCACGGCTTTCCTCTATCGGTAATCAAGACGGTGAGGCGCGTCGCAAACCGCTGCGCATGCTGGTCACCGGGCGCGAGGGACAGGTGGTGAGCGCGCTGGTCGAACTCGGATGGCAGCAGGACGAGTTCGATATTCTGGCATTGGGCCGGCCTGACCTCGATCTTGCCGACAAACGCTCGATCGATGGTGCGATCACCGACCGGCAGCCCGACATCATCGTCTCCGCAGCAGCTTATACCGCTGTCGAGCTGGCCGAGACAGACAAGGCGAGCGCCCATGCCGTAAACGGAATTGCGCCAGGAGAGATCGGGCGCGTTGCATCGAGACTCGGGATCCCGGTGATCCACCTGTCCACCGACTATGTCTTCGACGGCACCAAGACATCACCTTACCAGGAGACCGATCCCACAAACCCCTTGGGCGTTTATGGCAGGTCGAAACTGGAAGGGGAACATGCGCTTGCTGCCGCCACGGATAATCATGTGATCTTGCGCACGGCCTGGGTTTACAGCCCTTTTGGCCGCAACTTTCTCAAGACCATGTTGCATGTTGCGGGTACGCGAGATTGTTTGAGCGTGGTCGATGACCAGCACGGCAATCCGACCTCGGCACTCGACATTGCCGATGCAATCATCGCGGTGGCACACAACCTCCTACAGGACCGGTCGAGCGCGTTGCGCGGGACGTTCCATCTTGCCGGTCAAGGCGCTGCCAGCTGGGCCGATTTTGCGGCGGGTATCTTTGAGGCGTCGCGCCTGCGGGGAGGGCCGTCGGCGGACCTCGCCCGCATCACCAGTAGAGATTATCCGACAGCGGCAAAGCGCCCGACGAATTCCCGTTTGGACACCACCAAGCTGGCCTCGGTCCATGGTGTGACTTTGCCGCCATGGCAGAGCTCGATGCAGACGGTGGTTTCACGCTGCTTACCCCTTCACGTCACATATCAACCAAACCCCGGCACAATTTAAAGGAAAGGAGTCATTCATGGCCGATACAGCGCAAAAAGACAGCGAGTTGCTGCTCGTCGAATACACATCTCGGGTGATTTCAGCCTATGTTTCCAATCACGTTGTTCCTTCGACGGATTTGTCGAAGCTCATTGGCAGCGTTTTCAACGCCTTGCAGAGCGTCTCCCATACGACGCCTGTCGCACCCGTGATCGAAAAGCCGAAGCCCCCGGTTCCGGTAAAAAAGTCCATCGAACCGGACTATCTGATCTGCCTGGAAGATGGTCGCAGATTTAAGTCGTTGAAGCGGCACTTGAAGGCGAGCTTCAACATGACACCGGATCAGTATCGGGAAAAATGGGATCTGCCCGCCGACTATCCGATGGTTGCCCCGGCCTATGCAGCAGCTCGTTCGCAGCTGGCGAAGAACATGGGATTGGGCAGACTGGCGAGAAAATAGGATACCCATCGATAAAGCGAGCGCGCGTGTGGGTTTCCATCTACGCCCGCGGCTTGCTTTGCGCTACCAAAATAGGCCTTTGGCGTGTCACGAGGATGATGGGACCGAGTGCCACGCTGCAATGGCGGAATTTAGTTCCATAATTATGCTTACCCCACAAATGGTCGGGTTCAACGCTCTAGACCCGGGTCTTGTACAAGTCTCTGTGCAATCAGGCCCCCGCAACCATCTTTACTTGCGATCCACCCCGCTCTCCGGCGGGGTTTTTCGGTTGTGCGGAAATCATAAGGATTCCAGCGAGATCGCCCTGAACGTCGATCTCCACCTTCCCATCCACCGGCGTCAGCACGATCTTGTCCACCAGCGAGCGCAGGATGTCCGCCGCCTCGATCCGCTTCTCTTCCTCTTCGTCCTGCAAGGCTTCGTAGAACTGCTGAACGCGCTTCCGGTACTGGAGCGCCATTGAGGGATGCAGCAGTGGAGGCGGCTCGTCGGCCTCGGCGAGGAACGTAACCAGCTCGGTCTTCCGAGCCTCCAGCCGCTTCATGTCTTCCACGATGGCCTCTATCGGTCCACCAGCCTTGATTGCGGTCAGCAGCTTCGCCAACTCGCGCTCGATCTTTCCGATCTCGGCTTCGGCCGATGCGATGCCGGCGCGGCCTTCCATGCGCAGACGGTTCATCTCCTGCGTGAACACCTCGCAGAAGCGGGCGAACATCTCGGGATCGACCAATCGAGTGCGAAGGGCGTTCAGCACGCGGGCTTCCAACTCGTCGCGGCGAATGTTGACTCGATTGTCGCAGGTGCCCTTGTTGCGCGCTGTCGAACAACCGATCAGCTTCTGAGAGATGGCGGAGTAGCCGCCTCCGCAGCAGGCACATTTGGTCAAACCCGAGAACAGGTATTTGGGGCGGCGACGGTAGTTCATCTTGCTGACGTCGGCGATGCCGCTCTCATCCCGTTCGGTCCGCATTTCGCCTTGGCGGGCTTTCACGACGTTCCAGAGGTCGTCATCGAGGATGCGCAACTCCGGCGCCTCCTGGATCACCCATTCCTCTTCCGGGTTGGGCCGAGCCTGCCGCTTGCCGGTATCCGGGTCTTTGACGAAGCGCTGGCGATTCCAGACGATCTTGCCGACATACATCTCGTTGTTAAGGATGCCGTTCCCGCGTTTCGGATTGCCGTTGATGGTGCTGAAACCCCAATGCCCACCCGAAGGGGCGGGAATACCATCCTTGTTCAGGGCAAAGGCGATGGTCTTGGCCGATTTGCCAGCCGCATAGTCACGGAAGATGCGGCGCACGACATTGGCCTGCGCTTCGTTGATGGTGCGGTCACCCCGGATTGGCTCACCGTTGGCATCGAATTTCTTCACCACATCGTAGCCGTAGGAATTGCCGCCGCCGGACTTGCCGGCCTCGACGCGGCCGCGTTGCCCTCGGCGGGTCTTGTCGGCCAAATCCTTCAGGAACAGCGCATTCATCGTGCCCTTGAGCCCGACATGCAACTCGCTGATCTCACCCTCCGACAGGGTGAACATCTTCACGTCGGCATAGCGCATGCGCTTGTAGATGCCGGCGATGTCTTCCTGGTCACGGCTGATCCGGTCCAGTGCCTCGGCCAGGATCATGTCGAACCGGCCTCGCGCGGAATCCATGATCAGCGCCTGGATGCCGGGACGCTGGATCATGCTGGAGCCTGAGATGGCGTGATCGGAATATTCCTCGACGACCGTCCAGCCTTCCTTTTCCGCCCGCAGGCGGCACATGCGGAACTGGTCGGCGATGGACGCCTCGCGCTGGTTGTCGGACGAATAGCGGGCGTAAATCGCGACCTTCAATGCACTTCTCCCCGAAGCATCAGGAGGGGCGCTTCCTCCGCCGCTTCATCATCTGAACTTCCTCGGCGTAGCACTCCCGCGCCGCCTGACGAGCCAGGAAATCGACCAGACGCAGAAGACGTGGATCGGGATCGCCCCGCGATGTGAACGTCAGCTCCGGCTCTTCCAGCAACAGAGATTCGAGCAGCGCTTCGCGCTCGCTTCCAGTCATCTTGGATTTGTTTCCGGGGGCTCGCAAGGTCATAACTTGCAGCATCCCCGGCGTTTCTGACGTAAGCAACTGAAATCAAAGCCGTATAATTGGCGGCGGCCGGGGCGACAACGGCGGCGTTGTCGCGCTCGGGCGAAGCATGGCGTGCCACAGCATATGGAAAATACTGGCGGGAACGCGCAGTATTCTTCTGCACAAATGGCCTGTGGTGCGAGTCTCGTGGCATCGCTGACATCCCTTGTTTACAAGGCCGACATCGGCTATATGTCAGGATATATAACACGGAGGCCAGCCATGAGCAATGCCGCACAGAAGAGAGCGATCGAGAATTACCGGACACGCCTGACGCAGCGTGGCTTCAAGCGCTTCGAGGTTCTGGCGCTGGAAGCCGACCGTGAGCTGATCCGGTCGCTTGCCCGGCATCTGGCCGAGGAGGGGCCGGAAGCGGAAGAAGCCCGGCAGACCATCAAGGCTCTGGTTGCCGGCGAGCCGCCGAAATCTGGGGACATCCTGTCGGCCCTGCGCCGCTCGCCTCTGGTCGGCGCCGATCTCGACCTGTCGCGGCCGCGCGAGGAAGGGCGCCGGGTCGACCTGTGACGCGCTACCTCCTCGATACGAACATCCTCAGCAACATCGTCAAGCCGCAGCCGTCGGAATCGCTACTGGCGTGGTGGGCGGAGCAACGCGACGAAAACCTGTTCGTCGCCTCGTTGACCATCGCAGAAATTCGGCGTGGCGTTCTCGAAAAGCCACGCGGCAAGAAGCGCGATGCTCTCGATGCCTGGTTTTCGGGACCGGAGGGGCCGCAAGAGTTGTTCGCCGGCCGCATTCTCTCGTTCGATGACAAAGCGGGCCTGATCTGGGCGCGATTAATGGCGGACGGCAAGGCCGCTGGCCGCCCGCGCAGCGCTCTCGACATGATCATCGCTTCTGTCGCAGGTGCAAACGACTGTATTGTGGTTACGGACAACGAGAAGGACTTTGCCGGGCTGGAGTTCGTCAATCCGCTGCGTCCGGTGGAATGATCCCCGGCAGACCGGGATCAAGAACGGGTTCGTCCCATTTGCGTGCGACGCCGAGCCAGCGGTCCACGAACGCCTGAAACTCGGGCTCTCCGAAGCGGAGCTGGAACGTATAGAGGCGATTGACAGTCCTCCCATCGCTGCAGCATAAGCCCCGACATACTTTTTGGCGCGGTATGCGTAGATCTCGATCGCGAGTTGGGCCTCGGGGTCGCCCTTAGCCGCCCTGTCTTCAATGTCGCGCATGTCGGACGAGCCTGCCAGCCCCTTCAGCCCGCTCTCGTAATAGAGCGCATCCTCGATCTCCTGCACCGAAAGCTGAAGTTCGCGCGACAGAAAGCCAAACGCGCCTGGGTCCACGTCACCGGAGCGGGTACCCATCACCAGCCCCTCGAGCGGCGTCATGCCCATCGAACTGTCCATGCTGTGCCCGCGGTTGACGGCGCAGATGCTGGCGCCGTTGCCGAGATGAATGCTCACCAGTTGGAGGTCGGAAAACGGCCGGCCGATCTCTTGGGCCGCCCTCTCGGCCACATATTTGTGAGAGGTACCATGAAACCCGTAGCGGCGCAGACCGGCATCCCGCCACCTTGCCGGCACCGCATAGGTGTTTGCGAAGGCTGGGTTGTCGAGGTGGAAGGCCGTGTCGAACACGGCCACTTGGCTTATGTCCGGCCATAGGCCGCGGCAGAGCCTGACTGCTTCCAAGTTCGCCGGGTTGTGCAAAGGAGCCAGCGGTGTCAGGGCTTCGATGGCCTCGACTGTCTCGTCGTCTAACAGTGTCGGCGAGGTAAACCTTGCGCCGCCATGGACGATCCTGTGCCCGACAGCGTCGATTGCGTCGAGCCCGAAACGCTTCAGCGCGGCCGGAACCACTTTCAGCGCTTCGCTGGGACTATCGAATTCGACCGCACCCCGCTCGTCGGTTTCTCCATGCCGAAAACGGCATTCGCATCCTCCGGCCCGAAAGCGCTCATAAGAACCCTTGAACACTTCGTGTGTTTCAGTCGTCACGCTGAAGATGCCGAACTTGAGGCTGGAACTGCCGGCGTTAAAAACAAGTACCTGCATAGTTGCCCTGTCATTTAGTGGTTAGGTTTGCCAAAGGTTAGTTCGATCCAACTTCGCCATATCGCGATACTGGACGTAGCGAATGCCTGTCGACTCGCCAGCACAGTCGTCGCGCACCACTATCGTGGCCATCGGATCTTTACCGCAACTGTCGAAATGGCAACCCAGATGCCGAGCCGCAGGACCATCGCCGCCATCGTGCGGCTCTCGTAGGCCCCGCCGCGCCAGACGTGCCAAAGGAAGAAAACGAAGACCACGGCCGTTGCCGCCGCGATACCGATGGACAGGGCAGGCGCCCAGGCCGTGCCGCGCCATAGTCCGATCCCTGCCAGCAGATAGGCGAAGCCCGCCACGAAATTGAACCACAGCACGAAGGGAACCACCGCTCCCATATCAGCGCCGCCGAAGAGCGCGCGGCCGCCCGAAATGACGGTAGCCAGGCCAAACACGATCGCCACAACTGCGGAGATAGAATGGGAAAGTGGCCTTGCGGTCATGGTGTCCTCCGGTGTCACGCGTCGGCCAGCCTGCCGTCGCGCAGGTGGACCAGGCGGTCGAAACGGTCAAAAATCTTCTCGTCATGGGTGACGGTGACGATGCAGGCTTCCTGCTCGACGGCAAGCTTGCGCAGAAGGTCCATCACCAGTCCGGCCCGCTTGCCGTCGAGCGCGGCGGTCGGTTCGTCGGCCAGGATGATGCGGGGACGGTTGGCCAGCGCCCGCGCAATGGCCACTCGCTGCGCCTCGCCACCCGACAGGAGCGCTGGCTTGGCCGCGGCGCGGTGGTCGACCTCGAGATAACCGAGCAGATCGCCGGCACGCGCGCGACCCTTCTCAACCGACCAGCCGGCGAGGTCGAGGACCACGGCGACGTTCTCCTCCGCAGTCAGGAAAGGCAAAAGGTTATGGGTCTGGAAGATGAAGCCGATCTTGTCGAGCCTGAGCCTCCTCAGGTCGCGCCGCAGCCATTGCCCGTCGAACACCGTCTCGCCGTCCAGCGTCACCTTGCCCGCCGATGGCGCCAGGATGCAGCCGATGACGTTGAGCAGCGTGGTCTTGCCCGAGCCGGAGGGGCCAAGAAGAGCGATCACCTCGCCGGCGCGAACCTGAAGGTCGACGTCGCGCAGCGCATCGACACGGGTTTCGCCGTCCCCAAAATGCTTGGCCACACCCTTCACGTCGATCAGGATTTCGCCGTCCGTCATGTCAGCTCCCCAGAGCCGTGGCCGGATCGACCTTCATTGCCGCCCGTACGCCAAGACCCGAGGCGGCGATGCAGACGGCGAAGATGATCCCGGCCAGCACCATCACGTTGAACGGCTCCAGCACCACCCGGCGTGGGAAATAGTCCTTCACCGTCAGGATCAGCACGAGCCCGATCCCCCAGCCTGAAGCGCCGAGGATCAGCGCCTGCTGCACGATCAGCCCGATGATGGTGCGGTCGGGCGCGCCGATCAGCTTCAGTGTAGCGATCTGCTTCAGCTTCTCCATCGTCATCGTGTAGATGATGAGCGCGATCACCACCGCTGAAACACTGAGCAGGATGCCGAGAAACAGGCCGATTTGCCGCCGCGCCAGATCGACCACCGAGGAGACCAGAATGTCCTCTTGCTCGGCTTGCGTCAGGGCCGCCAGATGTTTCCACTGCCGCACGGTCGCGGTCAGCAATTCGACATCCGCGCCCGGCGCTAACCGTGCGATCACGGCCGCGACCGAAGCGGACTTGACCGAAACGGTACCCCGCGCCGCCTGAACGCGCTGCGCTGCCGGGTCAAGCTCTGTCTGTAGCGCCATCGCGTCCGCCAGCGTGATATAGACCGCCGGATCGCCGCCCGCGTTCATTGCCCCTTCGACCAGCCCGACCACGATGAAGCGGTTGCGTCCGAGACGGATCGTCTCGCCGGTCAGAAGACCAGTCTTGCGGTCTGCCACCAGTTCGAAATGGCTTGTGCCGATGCCGCGCCCCTCGGCGATGCGCTGCGGGCCGCCGGGATGTCCCGGTTCGTAGCCGATGACGTAGAGCCGCAGCGAAGCGCCGGCATGGGCAGCCTCGATGTTCTGGAAATTGATCGCGCCGGCCTCAGTCACGCCGGGCATCCGCGCCACGGCGTCGCGCGTGGTCAGCGGGATGTTCGAGGCTTCGGCGAACGGCCCTTTAGTGCCGCTCTCGACCACCCAGACATCTGCTGCCGGCGCCTTCACCACCGCCAGCGCATCGGCGACAAGGCCGTTATAGATGCCGATCATCGACAGCACGACTGTCATCAAGAGCCCCAGCCCGAAACAGGTGAGGACGAAGCGGAACAGTCCGTGGCGTATATCCTTGAGGGCAAGGTTCATGGCGTGGTCCTGGTCCGCGCCCGCCGCCCCTCGGTCGCGCCTTGCGGTATCCGGGCGACGATGGCGGCATCGTCCGGCAGGCTGCCCGTGACTTCGACCCGGCCCCGATCGTCGCGCGCGCCGAAGGACAGTTCGACCTGCTCCAGCCGTCCGTCCCGCACCAGCCAGACCCGGCCGCGATGCCCGTCGAAACCGGTGATCGCCACCTCCGGCACCATCAGCGCACTGTTGCGGTTGCCGGTGGTGATGCGCACCTCGGCCTGCTCGCCGAGATACAGCGGCTGGGGGCAGTCTGTGCAGGTCAGCCAGATTCGGCGTTCCTCATTCACCCGGTCGCTTTCAAGCCCGATGCGGGCGATGGTGCCCTGGAATTCAGCCTGCGGCCGCGAGCGCAGCCGGATCGTGCCGGGCTGGCCAAGCGCAAGCTGGCCGGCGCGCTCCTCATCGACATAGGCCTGTATCCACACCGTTTCGGGAGCAATCAGGGTGAAAATCGGGTCGCCGGCCCGCACCACCGTTCCTGCTTCGGCATGGCGCGTGACGATCACCGCGTCATAGGGTGCGGCCAGCCGATGACGCGCGAGAAGGACCTTCTCCTGTTGCAGGGCCGCCGCCGCATCCGCGCCCTGAGCACGGATCACCGCCACATCCGCCTCGGCGACCGCAAGATCGGCACGGGCCACATCTTCGTCGCGCTGCGCTTCCTCGGCGCGCTGGATCGAGGTCACATCGCGCCGCGCCAATCCCTGCTGACGCTGATTTGCCGTCTGGCGCTGCGCCAGTACGCTGCGGGCACGCGCCACCGTGGCCTCGGCGCGGGCGAGGGCGGCGACATTGGCCGCGACAGCAGCGCGGGCGCGGGCGGTACGCGCCTCCTGCTCGGCCGGATCGAGGGTCGCCAGTTCCTGCCCCCTGACTACCCGGTCCCCGACGTCGCCGGCCAGCCCGGTCAGGGCAGCCCCAACCTCGAACCCGACCCGGCTGAGGATCCGTGCCTCGACCGAGCCGAGGCCGTAGATGCGCAGGGCCACATCCTGCTCGGGCTGCACCACGCTGACCGTGAGCGGCCGCTCGGTGAGGAACAGCACACCCCCGCCCAGCACCAGAACCACTGCCACCGCACCGAACATCCACCGACGCCGCATGGCCTAATCCTCGTTCACGGTCAAAAGCCGAAGTTGCACGTCAAGGAGCCGCATTCCCTCCCCGATCAGCGAGAAGTTGCGCGCCCCGAGCGACCAGCGGATCGCCATGCCCTGCACCAGCGATGTCAGCAGCACGGCGGCATCCTCCGGAGCGACTTCGCGGCGCAGGCGGCCGGCGTCCTGACCGCGAGCCAGTTCGGCCACAATCAGCGCCTGAAACCTCATCAGCAGGCCTCGAAAGGCCGCGCGCAAATCCTCATTGCCAACATTCAGCTCGCGCGAGAACAGCAGCATCGGCAGCGCCGGTGTGGAAACAATCTGCCCCAGTTGCGCGGCCATCAGCGCCTTGATCCGGTCGATGGGGCCATCAGTCCCAGCCAGGGCCCGTTCCCATTCCATGGCCAGTTCCCCGGCCACTTGATCCGCCACGGCAAGCCACAGCGTGTCCTTGGTCGGGAAATGCCGGAACAAGGCGGCCTGGCTGACGCCTACGGCCGCTGCGGTAGCACCTGTCGTCACCCGGTCCGGCCCGATCCGGTCGGCCAGGTCGAGGACGGCCGCGACGATTTCGGCCTTGCGCAATTCCGCGGATTTTCGCATAAAGTACCTAGTAAGTGAGCAATCACATACTTAAGTGGAGCGATGATCGTGGTCAAGCTTTTCTGACGAGGCAATGCGAACGCGCGGTGTTGCGGGCAAGATGGGGGCAGCCTGCCGGCAATCGGAGCAGGCTTGCAAGGGGTGATCCTTCATGGATGCACAGAACCAGAACTGGGACGATCTGCGCTTTTTCCTCGCTGTGGCCCGGGCGGGCACGCTGTCTGGAGCAGCACGCAGCCTTGGCGTAACGCACTCGACCGTGTTTCGCCGTCTCGGTGCCTTCGAGGAACGTCTGGGTGTCCGGCTCTTTGAGCGGTTGCCGGATGGCTATGCGCTGACGGGCGCCGGAGAGGCCATGCACGAGACCGCCATCCGGATCGATGAGGAGATTATCGCCCTGTCGCGTCAGGTGACCGGACAGGACCAGCGCCTGAGCGGGCTTATCCGCATCACAGCCATCGATATGCTGGCGATCGGGTTATTGCCGCCGCATCTGGCGGCCTTCCATGCAGCGCAGCCAGGGATCGAATTGGAAGTGATCGTTTCGGACACTCCCCTGGACCTGACCCGACGCGAGGCCGATGTCGCACTGCGCATCGGCAACACCCCGCAGGAAACATTGGTCGGCCGGCGCGTCGGCCGACTGGCATTCGGAGCCTATGTCTCGGCGGAACGCGCCGCTCACGGACTCGATGACGATCTTGCCGGCAATGACTGGATCGGCTTCGGCCGGTCACATGGAGCGATTGGCCATCAGTTGGCGGATTGGCTGCCGACGGTGCGGCCGATTTACCGGACCAATTCGATCTCGGCTGCGATTGCCGCGGCAAGGGCCGGAATCGGCCTTGCGCCACTGCCTTGCGCCGTGGCCGACCGCACGCCCGACCTCGTCCGCATCGCCATGTTTCCGGAAGATTTCCGGCTCGATCTGTGGCTGCTGACCCATGAGGATCTGCGCAACACTGCCCGTATCCGCGCCTTCATGGATTTCATGGCCGACGCGCTCGCTGCTGACGCCGATCTTCTGGAGGGTCGCCGGCCACAGGCGGGTCCTCCCCGGACAACCACGGCATGATTCATCCGTTATCTCTCTTGCGGGGTGCGGTCCTGTGGACACCGCTTGCGATGCTGATGGAGCAACAAGGCGCGCGCTTCGGCAGTCACCAGTCTGTTCCATTGCTCCAATACAGGGACAATGTCGGATGCGTCTTCTCATAGCGCCTGGCAAGCCCCTGAAATCGCGAGCATCACGGAGACATCATGCCCGCCAATGACACGCTGAATGTTATGCCTCAGCGCCAACGACAAGGAACGCCCGGCGAGGTTCTGGCCGCCTTCCTGAAACTGGGCCTCACCTCCTTCGGTGGACCGATCGCGCATCTGGGCTATTTCCGCGAGGAATTCGTCGCCCGGCGCGGCTGGATCGAGGATCGTGGCTATGCCGATCTGGTCGCGCTATGCCAATTCCTTCCGGGACCAGCATCCAGCCAGGTCGGCTTTGCATTGGGCTTGCAGCGTGCCGGACCGGTGGGTGCGCTGGCTGCCTGGGTGGCGTTTACCTTGCCTTCCGCCCTGCTGCTGCTGTTGTTCGCGCTCGGAGCGGGGGCGTTTTCAGGCCCGCTTGGCATCGGGGTGCTCCACGGGTTGAAACTGGTGGCGGTGGCCATCGTGGCGCAGGCGGTCTGGGGGATGGCGCGCACGCTCTGCCCCGACCGCTCACGCCAGACGATCGCGCTCGCCGCCGTCCTGATGGTGGTGCTGATCGGGGGCGCGACGGGCCAGGTGGGTGCAATTCTGCTCGGTGGACTTGCCGGGCTCTGGCTTTGCCGGGACACGGCGGGAGAGACGGGTGAAGCGCTGCCCTTCCCGGTCTCGCGACAGGCGGGGATAGTCGCGCTGGCCCTGTTCTTCATCCTGATCTTCGGCCTACCGCTGGCGGCGGCGCTGTTTCCCGCGCAGGGGTTGGCGGTGATCGACGCGTTCTATCGCGCCGGTGCTCTGGTATTCGGTGGCGGCCATGTGGTCCTGCCTTTGCTGGAAGCCGAAGTGGTTCGCCCGGGCTGGGTCACGCCCGATGCGTTCCTGGCCGGCTATGGCGCGGCCCAGGCGGTGCCGGGGCCGCTATTCACCTTCGCCGCCTATCTCGGCATGCTGCTCGAACCCGGCCCGAACGGGATCGCCGGCGCGACGCTCGCCCTTCTTGCGATCTTCCTGCCGGGCTTCCTGCTGCTTGTCGGCGCGCTGCCGTTCTGGAACACACTGCGCGCACGCTCCGGCGTGCGGGCGCCGATGGCAGGCGCGAACGCTGCGGTGGTCGGCATTCTGGGCGCTGCGCTCTACGATCCGCTCTGGATCAGCGCGATCGGTTCGCCCCGCGACTTTGCGCTGGCGCTGACCTGTTTCGTGGCCTTGATGAGCTGGAGATTCCCGCCCTGGCTCGTGGTGCTGATCGCGGCTGCCGGCGGCGCGATTCTGGAGGTAAGCTCAATGTCATAATGGAAAGGAATAGCGACCAGGAACCTGATCGACCGGACAGATCGCCAGCCCATCCGGCGCATCATCGCCGGTCTCCCCAGCCACTGCCGCCGTCGCGGCACAGCCAGGAACACAAATTGCAAATCGATCTTTCTTCCGACCGCTTCATGACAGCATTGACCGGCATCACGCTTGCCGGGATGGCGCTTGCAACTGTCGATGCCTTTTTGAGCCCCGGTCTATGGGGACCGGTCGGCCTCGTGCTGGTCTATCTGGCCGGTGGTGTGCCGACGGCGGTTCGGGCCCTGACCACGCTCTGGCGTGAGCGGATCCTCGACATCGATCTTTTGATGATCGTGGCAGCCCTTGCTGCCGCTGCGGTCGGCGCCGCGCTTGAAGGGGCAGTGCTGCTGACGCTGTTCAGTCTCTCAACCACGTTGGAGCAGCGGGCGATGGGCCGGGCGCGCCATGCGGTCGAGGCGCTGATGGCGCTGCGCCCCGACACCGCGCTGAGACGCGACCCAGAGGGCGCCGTCACGGAAGTTCCGGTGGGCGATCTCGTGGCCGGCGATCTGGTGGTGCTGCGGCCCGGCGCGCGGGTGCCGGCCGATGGCGAGGTGGCGGAAGGGGAAGGCTCGCTCGATGAGGCGACGATCACAGGCGAATCGATGCCGGTCGGCAAAAGCCCGGGTGCTAAGGTGTTTGAGGCCACGGTGAACCTCAACGCCGTGCTGGTGGTCCGCGTCACCCGCCCGGTCGCGGAAAGCACGGTGGCGCGGATGATCGAACTGGTGACAGAGGCACAGGCCGCACGCGCTCCGTCCGAACGGTTCAGCGCCTGGTTCGGCCAGCGCTACACCATCGCGGTGCTGGTGGGTGCGGTGCTTGCTTTGGCGATATTCCTCGCGCTTGGCTGGACGATGCAGGATGCGCTTTATCGCGCCGCGACGCTGCTTGTCGCGGCCAGCCCCTGCGCGGTGGTGATATCGGTCCCGGCCGCGATCCTCTCGGCATTGGCGGCGGCCGCGCGCGGCGGCGTGCTGTTCAAGGGCGGCGCGGCGCTGGAGACGCTGGCCGATGTCGATATCTTCGCCTTCGACAAGACCGGTACGCTGACAACAGGCAAGGCCGAGGTGACACAGGTGGTGGCGTCGGAAACGGGAGCACAGGCCGAAGAGCGGTTCCTGTCATTGATCGCGGGTCTCGAGGCGCATTCCGAACATCCAATTGCCGATGCGATCCGCCGCCACATCGACGAAAAAGGCATAACCGCCGCCGTGGTGCGCGATGTGGAAACCGTGCCCAGTGAGGGGATTACGGGGGAGGATGCCGTGGGCCCGCTCTGGGCCGGCAATCCGCGCATGGCCGCGCGCATGGGCGCATCGCTCGACGCACCCGAATTTGCGCAGCTGACGGACGGCAGCCAGACCGTGGTGTGGCTGGGGCGGGGAGATCGGGTCTATGGCGCGCTCACCGTCGCCGACCGTCCGCGCGCGACCTCGGCCGCGGGGTTGGCTGCGCTCAGAGCGGCTGGGGTGGGCACCATCGCCATGATGACCGGCGACCGGCGCTCTGTCGGCTTGCGGATCGCCGCGGAGCTCGGACTGGAAGCAAAACATGTCCATGCCGATCTGCTGCCTGAAGACAAGGTCCGGCTGGTGGGCGAACTGGCGAGGAATGGGAAAGTCGCCTTTGTCGGCGACGGGGTGAACGACGCCGCCGCGCTGGCGCGCGCCGATGTCGGCATCGCCATGGGCGCGGCGGGCAGCGATGTCGCGTTGCAGGCGGCCGATGTCGCGCTGTTGTCGGAGGACATGGCCCGGCTTGCCGCCGCGCATCGGCTGGCGCGGCGCACCCACCGGATTATCCGCCAGAATCTGATTTTCGCCATCGGCATGATGCTGCTTCTGGTCGCCTCGAGCCTGTTCTTCGCCCTGCCTCTGCCGCTCGCGGTCGTCGGACACGAAGGCGGCACGGTGCTGGTGGTGCTGAACGGCCTCAGGCTACTCGCCGACCCGATCCGGGCGCGCAGTGCGACCTCACTGCGACGCCAATCCAACGCCGGCCCTGTAGAGCCTTCATACCAGTCAGGGGTTTGACCGGATGACGGCAATCCCGCTCGAAACGCGCGTAGATGAGGAAACCGATCGATCTTCAGCAGGTGTCGATTGCCGGTCAAGAACCTGTAGTGCGAATGGCGACCGAAGGCGGCGATGACCATGCCAAGCAACAAGAGAACAATTCTCTCCGACAAAACGCGGTTCTTCCAGACGGAACCATTCCGCTGGAGAGAAAAATTCTCACAAGGCCGTTTCCCGGTGTGGGCGCTTCTGAACGTTCGCGATTTGGCAGGCGGCTTTATCGATAGACGATACCGCCATCGGTCAGGATCGACTGTCCCGTGATGTAGTCGGAATCGGCGCCCGCGAGGAAGGCGACCAACGCTGCCACGTCCTCCGGTGTCTGCGCGCGGCCCAAAGCGATGCCCTCGACGTATTTCTTGTAGGTTTCGCCCTTCGGCGTTCCGGTGATCTCGGAAAAGCGCTCGTCGATCTCCACCCACATGTCGGTGCCGACGATGCCGGGGCAGTAGGCGTTCACCGTGATGCCCGCGCTGGCATATTCCTTGGCGGCGGCTTGCGTCAGCGCACGCACGGCGAACTTGGTTGCCGAATAGACGCCGAGCATGGCGAAGCCGTCATGTCCGGCAATCGAGCAGGCATTGATGATCTTGCCCTTCTGACCTCGATCCTTGAATTTCTGCGAAGCCGCCTGGATGCCCCAGAGCACGCCGTCGACATTGATCCGGAAGATCAGGTCCATGTCCTCGGGCGTGACGTCGGCGATCGGCTTGACCTGGGCGATGCCGGCATTGTTGACCATGACGTCGAACCCGCCGAGTTGCTTCTCTGCATGGTCGATGGCGGCGTAGACTTCGTCGCGCTTGCTGACATCGGCGACGACGGTGGTGGCCTTGCGTCCGAGCGCTTCGACTTCCTTGCGAACGGAGTCGAGCTTATCGGCCTTGACGTCGGCCAGCGCGAGATCAGCGCCTTCCTTTGCAAGCCGCAGCGCAATACCGCGTCCGATCCCCTGGCCAGCGCCGGTTACCAAAATGACTTTGCCATTCAACGACATGATTTTCTCCTACAGAAAGTCGGCCAATCCTGTGCAGCCAGCATGTTCCCTTTCCGGGCAATACAGCCGGAGCAGAACCCACTCCACTCCATGATCCCGGCCCATTTTAAGGCCGTGGCCTGGAAATGATGCGACGGCACGGATACTGGCAGTAAGGCCACCTCAAGGGGCCGCCCGCAAAAGCAACAGTAATTGTTCGACCCCGCAAGAGTATGACATGATTCCGCATATATGTCCGAGCGCCATATTTTCATCGTGCGGTGAGTCGCTGTTGCAGAAGGATACGTAGTTGATGACGGAAGCGGAGCGCTACGACGCTGTCGTGATCGGCAGTGGCGAGGGCGGCAAATACCTCGCCTGGGATATGGCGCAAGCCGGCCAGAAGGTAGCCGTCATGGAGCGGCGCTGGATCGGCGGTTCGTGTCCCAACATCAACTGCCTGCCCAGCAAGAACGAGATCTGGAGCGCGGGTGTCGCTCATACCGTTGCCCATGCCGGGGAGTATGGCGTTGTCGCCGGCCCCGTCTCGGTCGACATGAAGACGGTTGTGGCGCGCAAGCGCGCCATGGTCGAGAGCCTCGTGGCGTTTCATCTCGAGCGCTACGAGGCGACCGGCGCGGAACTCGTCATGGGCAATGCACGCCTCGTCGCGCCTGGGACGATTCAAGTTGCCTTGAACGACGGCGGGATGCGGCGGCTCGCCACTGAAAAGCTGTTCCTCAATCTTGGGACGCATGCAACCATTCCGCCTGTTCCCGGCCTCGCCGAGACCAGGCCGCTCACTCATATCGAGGCGCTCGAACTGGACCGGTTGCCGGCACATCTGATTGTTCTCGGCGGAGGCTATGTCGGCCTTGAACTTGCCCAGGCGTATCGACGTTTCGGCAGTCGCGTCACAGTTGTGGACCGTGGCCCGCGGCTGCTGAAGCGCGAGGATGAGGATGTTTCCGACGAGGTCCGACTGATCCTGGAGGCGGAGGGCGTCGAGGTGCTTTTGTCGGCTGAAGTTGCGAACGTGGAGGGCCGATCAGCCGGAAGCGTGCGCGTCACCGTTCGGACGCCGGATGGTTCGAGAATGATCGAAGGCACAGACATTCTGGTTGCAGCCGGCCGCACGCCCAACACGCGAGGCATCGGCCTTGAAGAGGCAGGGGTTGCGCTGACGGATCCCGGCACCATCAAGGTGAACGATCGCCTGGAGACGACCGCAAAGGACGTTTGGGCCATCGGCGAATGCGCGGGAAGTCCGCAATTCACCCACGCTTCGCTAGATGATTTCCGAATAATCCGGGACAATCTCGACGGTGGAGACAGAACGACCACCGGGCGGCTGATGCCCTATTGCATGTTCATCGACCCGCCGCTGGCCCGCATCGGCATGAGCGAGGCGCAAGCGCGGGCCAATGGAATGGATTTGCGCGTCGTCAAACTGCCGATGAAGGCGGTGCTGCGGACACGGACGACATCGCAGACCGCGGGCTTCATGAAGGCGCTGGTCGATCCGCAGGATCGGATCGCAGGCTTTACCATGATCGGCTCGGAGGCCGGGGAAGTGATGGCCGTGGTGCAGGCGGCCATGCTTGGCGGTCTGTCCTACAGTGTCCTGCGCGATGCGGTTCTTGCGCACCCGACAATGGCCGAGGGGCTGAACGCGCTATTTGGCAACGTAGCGAAACGATGAGTTTTCCAAGTTCCATTGAGGCGGCGGGTTAGAGAATGAACGGACACGATGAGCATCGGCACCATTCGCATGATCATGACCATTCGGGTCATGCGCATCTTGTGACGGACCCGGTCTGCGGGATGGAGGTCGACCCGCAAACCGCAGAACATCGCCTGACCCATGGGGGCCACACTCACTATTTCTGCTCGGCGTCCTGCAATGCGAAATTCGAGGCGGACCCGGCGCGATATCTTGCAGGGGAAGCGTCGCCCATACCGGAAGCGCCCGAGGGCGCGATCTGGACCTGCCCGATGCATCCCGAGATCCGGCAGGACGGGCCGGGAAGCTGCCCGATCTGCGGCATGGCGCTGGAGCCGCTGGTGGTGACGGCCGACAGCGGCCCCAGCCCCGAACTCGCCGACATGACACGGCGTTTCTGGATCGGGCTGGTTCTCGCCGCTCCGGTCTTCGTGCTCGAAATGGGCGGTCATCTTTTCCCGGCCCTGCACCATCTGGTGCCAATGCGGATATCGATCTGGATTCAGCTCGTTCTGGCGACGCCGGTGGTTTTGTGGTGCGGATGGCCGTTTTTCGAGCGCGCCTGGGCCTCGCTGATCAATCGCAGCCTCAACATGTTCACTTTGATCGCCATGGGCACCGGCGTCGCCTGGGCCTACAGCATCGTCGCCGCCCTTGCGCCGGGAATTTTCCCCGCCGCTTTCCGCGCGGAAGATGGCACGGTCGCGGTCTATTTCGAGGCGGCGGCGGTCATCACCGTTCTGGTGCTGCTTGGCCAAGTGCTGGAACTGCGCGCCCGCGAACAGACCTCGGGCGCGATCAGGGCGCTGCTTGATCTGGCGCCGAAGACGGCGCGGCGCATCGGCGATGACGGCACAGAGGAAGACGTGCCGGTCGAGCACGTTATTCTCGGCGACAGGCTGCGCGTGCGGCCCGGCGAGACCGTGCCGGTCGATGGCGTGGTGGAGGACGGACGCTCATCGCTCGACGAGGCGATGGTTACCGGCGAATCCATGCCTGTCACCCGCACTGTGGGCGATCAGGTCATCGGCGGTACGCTGAACCAGACCGGGGCGCTGGTGATCCGTGCGGAAAAGGTCGGCCGCGATACGATGCTGTCGCGGATCGTCCAGATGGTCGCCGATGCGCAGCGTTCGCGTGCGCCGATCCAGCGCATGGCCGACCACGTCTCGGGCTGGTTCGTACCGCTGGTCATCGTCATCGCAATTCTCGCCTTCATTGTCTGGGGCATCTGGGGGCCGGAGCCGCGCTTTGCCTATGGGCTGGTCGTGGCCGTTTCGGTGCTGATCATCGCGTGTCCCTGCGCACTTGGGCTGGCGACGCCAATGTCGATCATGGTTGGCGTCGGCAAGGGCGCTAGTGCCGGCGTCCTGATCAAGAACGCCGAGGCGCTCGAGCATATGGAAAAGGTCGACACGCTGGTGGTCGACAAGACCGGCACGCTCACCGAGGGCAAGCCGTCGGTGACGGCGGTCGTTGCGGCGGCCGGCTTCGACGAAACGGAAATCCTGCGGCTTGCCGCCGGTGTCGAGAAGGCGTCGGAACATCCGCTGGCATTGGCGATCGTGGAGGCGGCGGAGAAGAAGGGCATCGCCATCCCGCCCGTAGTGGATTTCGACTCTCCGCTTGGCAAGGGCGCGCTCGGCAGCGTCGAAGGCAAGGCGATCGTGGTCGGCAATGCGGTGTTCCTCAAGGAACACGACGTCGACGTTGCGGAATTGTCCGGCCAGGCAGATGCGTTGCGTCATGATGGCGCCACCGCGATCTATATCGGGATCGATGGCAGGGCCGGCGGCATCTTCGCCATCGCCGATCCGGTCAAGGCGACGACGCAGGAGGCGCTGAACGCGCTGCATGGCGAGGGCATCCGCATCGTCATGCTGACCGGCGACAATAAAACCACGGCCGAAGCCGTCGCGCGGCAACTCGGCATCGATGAGGTTGAAGCGGACGTGCTGCCGGACGCAAAGAGCGCGGTCATAAGCCGGCTCAAGGCAGAAGGCCGGGTGGTGGCGATGGCGGGCGACGGCGTCAACGACGCGCCCGCGCTTGCCGCCGCCGATGTCGGGATCGCCATGGGCTCGGGCACCGATGTCGCCATCGAAAGCGCCGGCGTCACCCTGCTCAAGGGCGATCTGATGGGGATCGTCAAGGCGCGGCGGTTATCCGAG
The DNA here is from genome assembly GCA_003527225.1 of Rhizobium sp. The sequence goes on along the minus strand of DPXQ01000170.1, from coordinate 9,921 downwards.
GCGACGATGGCGAACATCCGCCAGAACCTGTTCTTCGCCTTCATCTACAATGCCGCCGGCATCCCGGTTGCCGCAGGCGTGCTCTACCCTTCTTTCGGCCTGCTCCTGTCACCGATCATCGCAGCAGCCGCCATGTCGCTGTCGTCGGTCAGCGTCATCGCCAACGCGCTGCGGTTGCGGGGTCTGAAACTGTGACTGAAACGCTGACGCGACTGACGCCCTGGCGTCAGTCGTAGGCGAGGGCGTCAGTCGCGCCAGTAATTGTTGGCGGCCGCCACCGTCTGGAAATGGATGGCGATCACCTGTGAGGAGGCGATCAGTTGCGCGGTGTCCTGATCGTAAGCCGCGCGCAGCTTGTCGCGAATTTCTGCGGACGGTTGGGTGACCTTGACGCCGACCCGCGCCATTTTGGTGGCAAGGTCGAACCCCTCCTGCGGGGTCGCTGTCTTGAGTGAGGGAAGCCAGATGTCAGCCATGTTTTTTCCTTCCAGAGAATATGAATACGCAACAACCGTAATCTACCCGAGCAGCCGACGAAAGCATCAACCCGCGATGCGCTTCGCCTCCAGGCGTCACGCCTGAAACGCCCTTTCGTGCGGGAAATCCCTTCCGGCGATGTAAGCTTCTTCCGCCGGCGTCGATTCTCGGCCGAGGACGTTATTGCGGTGCGGATGACGGTCGAAAGCGGCGATGACCTTGCGTACGTCGCCAGCCTGATCCACCAGCGACTGGTATATCGGTTGAAGGGAAGCGGACGCTTCCGCCGCTATCTCTTCGCGAAGCCTGATGAGCAGGTCGATGCGCGCGAGGTGATCCGGGCCTTCGCAATGGCCAAGGGGCTGACTGTAGACGATTCTGAACCAGGGCATGTCCAGCGATGCGTAGTGGCCGTTCGAAAACCCCTCCATCGCCAGCGACAGCGCGGCAGGGTCCTGCGCGAATGCGCGCTGTGTGTTGCGCCAGAGCGAGCGCGAGAACTGGTCGAGCACGATGATTAGCGCCAGCCTGCCTTCGGGGTCGCTGGTCCAGTCGTCGAGATCGCCTGAAGCTGCGCTTCTCGTGAGGTCGGCGAAGCGCTCGACGATCATGTCATCCGCTCCGCCGTGCAGCCGCCACGACCAGTGATCGCGGTGAGTTTCAGCCTTTATCTGTGAGGAGCGGCCTTCGGGAAACCAGAAGTCGAAAACGTCGTTCCATGGGGCGGTCCTGGCATTCATGTCGATCCTTTCCGACAAATGCGAGCGATGAGACAGGGTTGACGTCGCAAAAACAACAGACTCCGCATCGCTGCGGGGTCTGCGAGGAGGCTTCAGCCTCGCGCGGCCACAGTTGCGGGCCGGGCGGTGGCGACCTTTGAGGCCCTCCCGCCGGGTGCGGTCGTCTTCGGCATGCGCAGAAGGCGCATGCCGTTGGCGATGACGATCAGCACCGAAAGTTGGTGGACCAGCATGCCGCCGGCCATATGGACATTGCCGGAGAACACGCCCGCCAGCAGTCCGGCCACCGTCACCAGTGCGATGACGAGGTTCTGGCGCATATTGCCCAGCGTTGCGCGCGAGATCGCCATCGCCTCGGGGATCTTGCCGAGATCGTCTTTCAGGAGCGCGATGTCGGCGGTCTCGATGGCGACGTCGCTGCCGGCGGCGCCCATGGCGATCGAGGTGTCGGCGGCGGCAAGAGCGGGGGCATCGTTGATGCCGTCGCCGACCATGGCGACATGCGCGCCATCCGCCTTCATCTTCCGGATCAGTTCCAGCTTGTCCTCGGGCATCAGCCCGGCATGGACCTCGTCGATACCGACCTCGCGGGCGATGGCTTCGGCTGCGCCATGCTGGTCGCCGGTCAGCATGACCACACGGCCTATGCCGATGTTACGCAGCCGGGTGATGGCTTCCGCCGCGCCTTCACGGGCCATGTCGGACATGCCCAGCATCCCGATCAACTGCCCGTCACGCGCCACCAGGATCGGCGTCTGGCCATTGGACAGCAGACGGTCCAGAGCGGCTTCGCCCTCCTGGCCCAGCGCAATGCCGAGCGTGTCCATGAGGCGCCGGTTGCCGGCGGCGATGATGCGGCCGTCGATGCGGGCGCTCAGGCCCATGCCGGCATGTTCCTCCAGCGATTCGAGCGTGGAAAGCGGCCCCTGCTCGCGGCCGGCCTCGACGATCGGACGGCCGAGCGGATGGGTCGATCCGGTCTCGGCGGTCGCAGCCAGATGCAGCAACTCGGCCTCGGCAATGCCGCCGAGCGCGACGATAGAGGCGAGCTGCGGCTTGCCTTCCGTCAGCGTGCCGGTCTTGTCGAGCGCCAGCGTATCGATGCGGCCCGCACTTTCCAGATGCTGGCCGCCCTTGATCAGGATGCCGCTGCGCGCCGCCCGGCCGATGCCGGCGACGATGGAGACCGGCGTCGAGATGACCAGCGCGCCGGGGCAACCGACGACCAGCAGCGTCAGCGCCAGGCGGATGTCCTGCGTCACCGCGAAGGCGGCGACCGCGAGCCCGATGATCGACGGCGTATACCATTGCGCAAAGCGCTCGATCATGCGCTGGCTCGGGGCCTTTTCCTCCTGCGCTTCCTCGACGCGCTGAATAATGCGGGCAAGGGTGGTGTCGGCGCCGACATTGGTGGCGCGGATGCGCAGCAACCCGTTCTCGGCGATCGTTCCTGCATGGACGTGGCTGCCAGGCGCTTTCTCGGCCGGCATCGGCTCACCGGTAATCGCCGCCTCGCTGACGGCGGCGGTGCCTTCGGTTACTTCACCATCCACCGGGATGCGTTGACCGGCCCTGACCAGCACGGTCTCGCCAAGCTGGACCATATGCGCCGGCACCTCGACGGGATCGCCGTCGCGCAGCACGGTCGCGGTGGCGGGCGCGGCATCAAGCAATGCCTTCAGCGCGCCACGGGTCTGCCCCATGGTGCGCGCCTCCAGCCAGCCGCCGAACATGAACAGGAAGGTGACGGCCGCCGACTCCCAGACTTCGCCAATAATGAGCGCGCCGACCGCCGCGACGGTGACGAGCAATTCGATGCTGAAATGCTTTACACGCAGCGAGCGCCAGGCACGGATCGCGATGTCGGAGCCGGCAAGAAATGCGGCCGCGACCATCAGCGCGGTCCATGCCTCGACCATGCCGAAGCCGTAGCGCGCCAGAAGACCGGCCGCGATCAACCCGCCGCTGCCGACCGTCAGCCAGAAACGCCGCCGTGCCGGATGCACGAAGGCGCTCTTGATCCTGCTGACAAGATTGCTCATCTCCTCGCTCCTTTCATCTTCATCCATGTCGGAAAAGCGTGCCTGCCGCGCCGGCACGCGGCGCGGCGAAAAAGGCGGAGTGCCGATCAAAAGGCGGCAGGCCGCGCCTCGTAGCCGGTTCCACGCACTGCCTCGACCAGCGCTTCAACGCTCGATTGCGCGGGGTCGTGCTCGACCTCGATCTTGCCGGTGTTGAAGCGCACCTCGGCCTTTGCCACACCGGGAAGGGCGTTGAGCGCCTTCTCGATCTTGGGTACGCAGGAGGGGCAGGAAAGCTCATCGCTGCGAAGGATGGTTTTCTGGGTCATGATCGGGTTCCTTTCGATAGTGGGGAAGGGGTGTCCCCTGCCTCATTGATCTAAGGGTTTGACCCCGCATTGCGATTGGTGAAACCGGCAAGCCAGGCTTGCATGAATGCACAGGCCGCTGCCTTGGTTCTGGTTCGTCGGGCGACGACATGGGGAGCTGTGGTGGAATTGCCGCCTAAACCAAAGGGATTTCCGTGCGTAAATGCACAGGTCGACAAGTCTCGATTCCCTGGCGGATGCTTTGATGTGGACGCGCCGCTGCTGGAAGGACAGCTTGAGGATACTCTTACCAAAGTCGCATCGGCGACACGACCATATGCGAAAGTCTTATGGGGAGACTTGAGTGAGATCAACGACGAGCTAACATTTTTGCAATAAACCAATGAAATGGAGCATATCATGCGTGGATTTGTTGATGACATCGAGGAACTGACCGAAGGAAACACGGATTTTCGCCGTGTTCTTTATACGGCAAGAAATATGCAGCTCGTGCTGATGGCGCTTCAGCCCGGCGAGGAGATCGGCGAAGAGGTTCACGACGACGGCGATCAGTTCTTCCGTGTCGAGGACGGCGAAGGCGAAATCCTGATCGACGGCAATGTGAGCAGGATCAGGGCCGATATGGCCATGATCGTACCGGCCGGTGCGCGGCATAACGTCAAAAACACCGGGAATGAGCCGCTGAAGCTTTATACGATCTACAGCCCTCCCGAGCACGTCGACGGTGTCGTTCATCCAACCAAGGCTGAAGCCGACGCCGCGCATGAACACTTCGACGGCAAGACCACCGAATAACGCCGTTGCGCAAGCAGTGACTTGCGGCGACAACATCCATGAACGGTGTTCCTGCTTGCCCTCCCGCACCGAACCGCGAGAGGGCAGCTCTTTACTAGGAGATGACGTGAAGACCCCGATGCGCACCGGCCTTCCTGCCGCACGGCTGGGATTGCCCTTCAGAATCTGACATTCGTCATCGGTGCCGTAGTGGTGCGGGTCATCGGTGGTCTGTTCTTCGAACTGCCGTTGACCCTGCTCACCGTTCGCGATGGAGAAGCGCCGGTGCATTCAGGACGGCATCTATTGAATCGCGCAAATGGGGCGGCGAGTTGTTCCGGTGCAACCTGGGGAACGGTCGAAAGAGGCCCTATGAGAATTTGAGGCCGAGTCTCTTCCGTCTGGCAGGAGCCGCTGGCGGTTCTTCGACGGGCTTTGGCTTGCGTCCTAATCCCATCGATTTTGCCAGTGCGGAACGCGCTGCGGCGTAGTTTGGCGCGACCAGCGGATAGTCTGCCGGCAGGCCCCATTTCGCACGATATTCGTCCGGGGTGAGGCCATGGTGGGTCGACAAGTGGCGCTTCAGGGATTTGAACTGTTTTCCGTCCTCGAGACAGACGATGTAGTCCGGCGTCACCGACTTCTTGATTGGGACTGCGGGCTTTTTGGATTCTGATACGACTTCCGTGGGGACATCGGTCTGCTGCAGCAGGCTCGTATACACCCTGGAGATCAAGCCGGGCAATTCGGCGACAGGTACAGGATTGTTCGACACATAGGCCGAAACGACATCTGCGGTCAGCTCGATTAGCCTGTCTGTTGATTTCCGCTGAGAGCTGACCCGGGATTTTCGCCGAGAAGTGACCCGCCTCTTGTCCGTCGTCAGAACATTTGGCGCTGATGGCTGCTTGATTTAGCGGAGTGTCGGCCTCGATCTTTGGTTGATGTTAAGCGGCGAGTTTGCGGTGCTGCAAGCGCCGGAGCTCGATCGTCTGTCGTTTGATCCTTTCTCGTTGTTCGATGATAGCAGAGGCCCTGCCGAAGTAGGCGTCGGCCGGGGTCACGTTGCCAAGGCTCTCGTGGTGGCGTCGGTGATTGTAATACTCGACGAAGGCTTCGATCTGGCGTTCGAGATCGCCCGGCAGGAAGTAGTTCTCCAGCAGGATGCGGTTCTTGAGCGTCTGATGCCAGCGCTCGATCTTGCCCTGGGTCTGCGGATGAAGCGGAGCGCCGCGGACATGGCTCATGCCGTTGGCGTCGATCCATTCGGCGAGTTCGCTGGCGATGTAGGGCGGCCCGTTGTCGCTGAGCAGTTTTGGCTTGTGCAACACCCTGGCGCTGTCACAGCCTGAAGCCGTAAGGCCCAGTTCCAGCGTTTCGGTCACGTCCTGGGCCCGCATGGTCGTGCACAGCTTCCAGGCGATGATGTAACGGGAGAAGTCGTCGAGCACGGTCGACAGATAGACCCAGCCCCAGCCGATGATCTTGAAGTAGGTGAAGTCTGTCTGCCACATCTCATTGGGACGCATGGTCTTGTCCCTGAACTCGTCGGCGGCCTTGATCACCACGAAGGCCGGGCTGGTGATGAGGTCATGGGCCTTGAGCAGGCGATAGACGGTCGCCTCGGACACGAAGTAGCGCTTCTCATCGGTGAAGCGCACCGCCAGCTCACGTGGTGACAGCTCGGACTGTTCCAGCGCCATGTCGATGATCTGGCTCTGGACCTCGGCGCTGATGCGGTTCCACACCCGGTTCGGCCGGGAAGGACGGTCCTCCAACGCCTCCGGGCCGCCTTCGACGTAGCGGTCATACCAGCGGTAGAAGGTGCGCCGCGCAATGCCGAGCTGATCCAGCGTCTTCTTCGCCGGAAGGTGCGACTGCTCGACGATCTTGATGATCTCGAGCTTTTCGGATGCGGGGTATCTCATTCGTCGTCGCCCCCATCCGCGATCATGCTTTTTTTGAGCAGACGGTTCTCCAGCGTCAGGTCGGCGACTGCCTCCTTCAGCGCGCGGGTCTCGCGACGAAGGTCCTGCACTTCACCGGTCGTCGCAGCACGGGCCGTGTCGCCTGCCAGTCGCCGCTTGCCGGCTTCCAGGAATTCCTTCGACCAGGTGTAGTAGAGGCTCTGCGCAATCCCCTCCTTGCGGCACAACTCGGCAATGCTGTCTTCGCCACGAAGGCCATCCAGCACGATCCTGATCTTGTCTTCCGATGAAAAGTGCCGCCGTGTCGCCCGGCGGATGTCTTTGACCACACCCCGGTCCTCCCAGTTTCTTACTTGGCTGCTCTGTTCGTGCGCGCGGCTATATCAGCGCACCGCGCCATGAGCGCTTCGAACGGCTCCTCGTCGTCGAAGAGCAGTCCATCCTCAACCATGCGGGCATAGTCATCCTCCAACGCCTTCGCGCCATCGCCGACCGGCACGAGTTGCAAGCCGCCGCTGACAGCCGCTGCATAGTCGATCGGCGTGCGGTCGGCAGCCTTCTCTGCGAAGAACATCGACTTGTGCCGGGCGACAGCGTTGGCCAGGTCGCGATCGGCAAAAGCGGCTTCCGCAAAGCCGGCTTCGTCCAGTCGGACAACATCGTGCCAATGTCGCGCGAAGCGGTCGCCGCGCAGCCGCTCCTGGAGGCAAAAGACGTGGATGGCGGTCGCCTTCTCCCAGAAGGTCCGCTCCGCGTGCATGACGCGCGGCCGCGCCGTCGGAAACACCAGGCCGTCGATCAGGCCGGCCGCGTCGCAGACGACGTCGCGCAAGCTCGCGGGTTCGCCCGTCGAGCGCCCGCCGAACTCCAGCATGACGCTTGGAGCCACATAGCCGGACCCGGCTGCGGTCGCCTCATAGTCGATGAAGAGCTTCTCATCCTCGACCCGGACGGCCGCCGCCAGACCTTCGACGGCCAGTGCGGTCTCGATCACAGGCTGCACGGTGTCCGCGACCCATGCCGGTAACCGCCGACGGACCTCGCTGGACCAGCGCTTTTCCTCGCTTCGTGTCTTCGGCAGACCCTCGCCATTGTCCCCGACCAGATCGGGCGCAATCGCCCGAATGTCGTAGGTCAGATCCACGTCCTCCGAAAACCGGCGAATGACCTGATAGGCTTTCGACAGCGACGTGCCGCCCTTGAACACCAGATGCTCGCCGAGCGGTGCCGCGTAGAGGGTCGCCAGCGCCCACACCACCCACACATCCTTTTCGAGAAGATGGGTGGGACGACCCGAACGGTCGGCGACGACGCTCAACGCGTCACGCCGATCCTCGGCCGAAAGCTGGAGGAAAACGTCAGCCATAGGCCGCCTTTCCGACGCTCTGCGCGAGCCATGTCGGAAGCTGCGGCGCGGCGGCGACCAGTTCGCCGAACACGCCGGGCGGCATCTTCCGCTTCAAGGTCGTGAGCGCGGCCTCCGCCTTTTCGGGGCCGAGCCAGGCCAGCGCCCGCACGGCCTCGCCTGCGGGGCGGTTGGCCAGGGCCAGTTGCCAGCGCGGCGCGTGCCGCAATTCGACGACCTGCTTGCCGAGGTGTATCTTTCCGGCTGCGTCCGGAGGTCAGATAGACCGAGCGGACGGGCACCTGCGTCGTCAAGCCAAGCGCGTTCGCCGCGGCGGCTCCGTTCGAGACGATGATCTCCCCTTTTTGGGTCGCGAGGGCCTCGACAGCCTGCTCGACCGAAGGTGCGCGCGTGCCAAACCGACTGGCGATGGGGCGCAGATAGACGCCACGACCGGCGCGGATGAGCTGCCCGCGCTCGGACAGACGCGACAATGCCTGATCCACGGCCGCCCGGTTTCCGAGGTGGAGCAGGCCCTTGGCGGACACGGGCACCCCTTCGGGAAGTCCCGTCGCATGTGCCAGAATCTGTTCGGTCAGCCGTTTCATCGTCTTTCTCCTGTCGGAAATATATGCGAGTTTCTGACAGTTTTCAAGGAAAAGCAGGGGGAACATACCGAATAGGGGAAAGCCTTCCCCTGCGGCCGTGCCTTGGTCTCTGCCTACCCCTTCTGCAGGGAGATCCCCGCAACGCCCCTTCAGAGTGAGAGTGCGGACGGGTTTCCCGTGACGGGTTGAGGGCTGGAAGAGAGGCTTCCGGCGCCCGTCGCGGAGATCATCCCGATGGCCAGACACGATCGCAGCCCCGCAGACGGTGGCGCGCGCAGCAACCTTTACGACGACATCACCAACAAGATCATCGCCGAGCTGGAGCAAGGCCGGCTGCCCTGGGTCCAGCCCTGGGGCGCGTCACCCGATACCGCCCCTCTGGGCCTGCCGAGAAATGCTTCAACCGGCCGTAGCTATTCCGGCATCAATATTCTGATCCTCTGGGGGGCTGTCATCCAGCATGGGTTCCCCGGTCAGGCATGGCTGACCTTTCGCCAGGCCCTTTCGCTTGGCGGTAATGTCAGAAAGGGAGAGCGCGGTACGACCGTCGTTTATGCCGATCGTTTCACTCCCGAGGACGAAAAACGTCGCGCCCGCGAGACCGGCGAGGAACCCGGCCGCATCCCATTCCTGAAGCGCTTCACCGTATTTAACTCTGCGCAATGTGAGGGCCTGCCAGAGGATATCGCAGTCGATGCCCCGCCACCGCCATCCGGCCTGATCGAGCCGAAGGTCGAGGCGCTCATCAAGGCGACCGGTATCGACTTCCGCATCGGCGGAGATCGCGCCTTTTATATGCCGTCTCTGGACTATGTTCAGGTGCCGCCTCCGCAAGCCTATTTCGAGCCAATCAACTGGCACCGAACGGCCCTGCACGAGATGGGGCACGCGACTGGGAATGCCTCGCGGCTTGGGCGGGATTTCTCGGGCAGCTTCGGCACGAAGAAATACGCCTTCGAGGAACTGGTGGCCGAAATGAACGCGGCCTTCTGCTGCGCCACTCTGGGTATTGTACCGACCGTGCGCCACGCTGATTACATCGGATCGTGGCTGGAAGTGCTGCGCGAGGATAATCGCGCCATTGTCCGCGCCGCCTCGCAGGCCAGCAAGGCGGCTGACTGGCTGTTGGCGCACCTACCCGATGAGGGGGCCGACGAAACGGATGCGGGCGTATCCGAGCGGAGGGCTGCGGCATGATCCTCCTGACCGATATGCAGCGCGACCGGCTGCTGGCCAATGGCCGCCAGCGAGATCAGGATCACTTCCCGGTCGTGAAGTTCTTCAACCCTTTCGGTGCCGGTGTCTGGCTCGCCACCGAACTCGATGAGGACGGCGACATCATGTTCGGTCTGGCCGATCTCGGCTCTCCCGAACTGGGGTCGTGGAGCCTGAGCGAGATGCAGTCAGTCCGGCTGCCCTTTGGCATGGGCATCGAGCGTGATCTGCTGTTCACAGGCGATTTCCCGATCTCGGTCTGGGCCGAGGCCGCTCGAGAAGCCGGCAGCATCCGCGCCGCCGAGCGTCTGCTCTACCGCGTCGGCGCGAGCTTTTCCCGTACATCCGCCGATACAGAAAACCGGAGTGCCTGATTTCCGGGTTTCAGGTTCTGCGGCTGGCGCCGCTCTCTTCAGAGGAAGAGGGCGGCGCTTCGCTTCGTGACGGGCTGATAGCCGGAGAGAGAGGCTCACCGGCGTCCGTC
>DPXQ01000061.1 GCA_003527225.1 Rhizobium sp. | reverse complement strand
AAATCATTCGACGACGGACACCCGCTCTCTGGTCTGGCCGATCGGCGATCGAGGGCCATTTTCATGGGGTGGCGGGACCAGCGAGCAAAAGCCTCGCGGCGACAGGCCGACTATGGCTGGCAGGTGCTGGCCCGCATTCTTTCATGGGCCAACGGTCGCGGCCTCGTTGTCGCCAATCCCTGCGAAAAAGGCGGGCGTCTCTATCGGGGATCTCGCGCGGCGAACGTCTGGACCGACGACGACGAAGCGCGCTTCCTGGCCATTGCGCCGGCGCACCTTCACCTGCCGTTGATCCTCGCGCTCTGGACGGGACAGCGACAGGGCGACCTCCTGAAGCTCACATGGACACAGTATGACGGGCGCTACATCCGGCTCCAGCAGGGCAAGACACGCGCCCGTGTGACAGTGCCACTGGGTAAGCCGCTTAAGGACCGCCTCGACGCTCTTGGGGGCCGCGTGGGACCGATCCTCGTCACCACTGAGGGCACCCCATGGACGGAAGACGGTTTCCGCTCCTCCTGGGGGAAGGCCTGCAAGCTGGCTGGCATCGTCGGCGTCACCTTCAACGACCTAAGAGGAACCGCCGTCACGCGCCTGGCGCTGGCCGGATGCACCGAGGCAGAGATCGCGACGATCACTGGCCACAGCCTGCGAGACGTCCGCTCGATTCTCGATGCGCACTACCTGAACCGCGACGTCCGACTCGGAGAGAGCGCGATCGCCAAGCTCGAAAAGAGAACAGAATTTCCCAACTGACCGCCCAACTGGCGGTCAAGTGTCTAATCTGAAAGGGAGAAAAGCGCTTTAAAATCAAATGGCTGGGGAACTTGGATTCTCACGTGATTTCAATGGTTTAGTAAAATCGCCTTTGGTTTCCTATATCTTCCTGCCGCGAGCGACCGTGCATGCCACCTCTGTGCCCTGGCTTTGGGCATCAATCAACTGGAGGAGGCCAACGGCAATAATTTCCGCTTCTTGAGGCCGAAGCTGCCGTCTGGAGATCGGTGCACGCATGGTCGCTTTGCGCCCTCATTTAGGTAGTCCACGCCTCCCGCTGCTGTTTGTGGAAGTGCTGCGGCGTATGACGAGATGGTACAAATCCTGCTGACAGCGCGCTTCCAAGTCGAGTACGTGCAAAAGCGTTATTTGTCGACCCCGTTGCGATAGTGAAGCTTCCCGATCAGGATGGTTTCCTCAGCGTCGGCGACGTGACGGGCAAGTCGCTGCAGGTTCGCTACGGCCTGCCGTCGCACACCGACATCGGTGAACTGGTGGCGGCGGGTGCTGTCGGTGATCCACTCGGGCGCTACTTGGATGCCGAAGGGCGACCGATCGACCATCCGCTGAACCGCCAGGTGATTTCGCCCGATCTTCTGGCCTATCGCGGCATCTCCAACTGCATCATCGCCTCCGGCGGACCGCACAAGCGCGCCATCCTGCGCACCACGACCAAAGCCGGCGCATGGCGCGAATGTATCTGTGCAAGAGGCTGCCCCGCATCAACTCGCCGAAAACAGCCTCTGCCAGAATGGGCCAACATGCACGATTGGCGTCGCCCTCACGGCAACCTGGGCTCAAGAAGGGCCAATCAGTCGCCTCGGTGAACCTGGGGGCACCTAGCCGGTCTCTCCAAATGGTTGAACACAGAGCTCCAATTACCCCCCTCAGGCCAAGGCGTCGCGAATGGCGTGCAGCGCCGCCAATGTGGTGCGCGAGCGTGTGACGTTCAGAAATTCCGGCCAACTGGAGAGAACCACGGCTGCAAATTCGGCACCAGGATCCAGGTAGATCATCTGGCCGAAAACGCCGCGCGCCATATAGGTTTGCCGGCGAGGATCCTCGATCCAGAACTGGTTGTGATAGGCGCCATGCGGCAGGACTTCACGGTAGACGCCGGCGAACGGACCGCCTCCGCCGCGGCGCGTATTGTCGATCCAGCCGGCCGGCACGATGCGTCGTCCGTTGATTTCTCCACCACCAAGATGCAGCAAAGCGAAGCGACCATAGTCCCGCAAGGTTGCGTTGAAGCCGCCGCTGGCGAGCGCGTAGCCCGAGGGATCCACGGTGAAACAGGCGTCCTCCTGCGCGCCCATCGGCGCCCACAATTCACGCGCGACCAGATCCGCAAGCGCTATGCCGCTGATGCGCTGTAGAATGAAGGCGAGCACGTCCGTTTCAATCGAGCGGTAGCGGAAAGAAGTCCCGTGGACGCATTCGGCTTCCTTCAGGGTCAGGATCAGTTCCCAGACGGTCTTCGGCCACGACGGGTCACCGCCCCCCTTCCATCCGCAGGCGACATCCAGTTTGGCCATGTGAGAATCGAGCGCGCTATAGGTTTCGTCGAACGCTACGCCGCTCGTCATGTCCAGCACGTGCTGGACCGTTGCGCCGCGATAGGCCGTGTCTTCCAGTTCCGGAAGGTATCGGGTGACGAGCGCCTCGACATCGAGCTCGCCGCGCTCGGCAAGTATGCCGGCGACCGTGCCCACAATCGACTTCGAGACCGATTGCGACAGATGCAGAGTCCGATCGGTCATGCCGTTCAGGTATCGCTCCGCGACGACCATGCCACGATGCAACACGAGAAAGCCATCAGCAAAGCTTGTCTCAATATGGCGACCGATCGTGTCGCGATGCCCGTCGATTTCGAAGGCGACATCATCGATATCCCGCGGCGACGCCGGCAGCGGGCATACCGGACCTTCGCCGCGCCAAACCCGCGCGGTCGGGACGATTTCCCGCAGGTTCTGGAACGACCAGCGGTTCCAAGGTGCGCGATCCCAATCTTCCCTGGGAATGAGGGAGGACCCGGGCTCGGTCGGATCGCGGAACACAATATCACTGTCGGCTCTCATATTAGCTCGCTCTCGCTGCAGTTTGTATTTTTAGCGGCTCAATCCTTGCGCCGCAGATAGCTTCCACCCACGAACTCGCCAAACAGTGTCCCGAGTTCGCTCATCTCCGCGAAGTTGCGCTTGGCTTTCGGTCCGAGCTTGACCGCAACTGAATCGATCATGAGGTTGAGGATGACCCCGAGGCTCGCCGTCGAATCCCAGAATGTCTTCACATGCGTATGCGCCTCGAAAACAAGCCGGGTGAAGGTGAAGCCCCAGTGGCTGTATTTGTCGGTGACGATGATGAGCGGCATCTCCAAAGCCTTCAGCTTTTCCGCCAGCTTCACCCCGCGCGTCGCATAGGCGGCCGTGTCGACCAAGACGACAAGAGTTTGCTTCGGATCGGCGAAGATGATCTCGCCGAACGTGCCAGTGGCGTTATCCGCGAAGATGACGTTCGGGCGTGCCCAGAGCAGGCGCGTGGCGAAATCCGTCGCCAGCCCCTTGGATGCCTCGAAGCCCACCACGTAGATTGTTCGGGTCTTCGCAAGCAAGGTGGTTGCTTCGTCCCAAAGGTCGGTTGACGCGAGCGCATACGCCTTCACGATGGCGTCCAGTTCCAGCCGGAGACTTTCCTGCAGTTCCCGCTGTCGGTTGTTGCGGACCTGGAAGCGGCCCATGTAGTCGTCGACTTCGCCATCCTTTTCGGTCACTGATTCGCGCATGCGGTTCTTCATGTCCCGCAGGCTTTCGAAACCGAGGCTCCGCACAAAGCGGGTGACGGTCATTTCGCTGACGCCGACAGCGCGTGCGATGCTGGCGCCTGTCTCAAAGGGCAGGAGCTGGATATTGTCGAGCATGTAGGCGCCAAGGCTTTGCTCGGACGGCGAAAACTGATCCATACGGGCGCGCAGTATGGCCTCGATGTCCAACTTTTCCCCGCCCTGTTCCTGTCCGTCGACCGGCCTCTCGTCATTTGTCCCTGTCACGTTGACTGCTCCTGAAATTTGTCTGCATGCGCTATGGGTTTTACCTGTTCGCGCATGCTTTCGTTCGACGCCCAAAGTTGGCTTGAGCCTGTCCCGTCATGACAGCCGTATTCATCGCACCGCATGGCCTGCTCCTTCAGATGGAGGAAGCGGCGGCCAATGATGCGTCACCGAACCGACGAGTTCCTGCGTGTAGGGATGTTGCGGGTCGTTTAGAACTTGCTGTGTCGGCCCGCTCTCCACGATCCGCCCCCCTTTGAAGACATATACCCGCTCGCAGATGCTGTTCACCACCGCAAGGTCATGGGAGATATAGAGAAGCGTCAGCTTTTGCTCGCGCTGCCGGCGAGCCAGGAGTTCAAGGATCTGCGCCTGTGTCGTCACGTCCAGGGCGGACGTGATTTCATCGGCGATCAGCAATTGCGGTTTCAGGGCAAGCGCTCTGGCCAGACCGACACGTTGGCACTGGCCGCCCGAGAGCTGGCGCGGCCTGCGATCGCGCAATGCACTTGGCAGATCGACCATTTCAAGCAGTTCATCGACGCGAAGATACGCGCTGCGACGATCCGTAATTCCATGCCTCCAGAGCGGCTCGGCGACCGCTTCGCGCACGCTCATCCGCGGATTGAGCGAATCGTAGGGGTTCTGAAAAACCATTTGGACGCGTTGCCTGAAGCGGGTTAGGTCCTTGCCCTGCAAGGCATGCACGTCCTGGCCATCGAGGCGAACGACCCCGGCGCTCGGTCTGTTCTGGCGGACGATCGCGCGCGCGAGCGTGCTTTTGCCCGACCCGCTTTCGCCCACGATGCCGATCGTCTCTCCGGCTGCAATCTGCATGTCTATCCCGTCCAGGGCCAGGAAAGATCGCGCATCTCTCATGCCCCGTCCTCCAATCAGGCCGTGTCTGGTGGGAAAAGACACGCAGAGCCTTTCGATGCTGAGCAAGGGCGTAACGGCCTGCGGAGGGCTGCCGACCGTACAACTCGCGCGTCCGGGCTGGGAGGCGATCAGAAGCTTTGTATAGGCATGTTTCGGTCGACTAATGATCTCGTCAGCCGATCCTTGCTCCACGATTTCGCCATTGCGCATCACCACAATACGCGTGCAGATCGCGGCAATCGCAGCGAGATCGTGAGAAATCAGGATCACCGCAAGTCCGCGCTTCCGGTTCAACTCCTGCAGGAGCTTGAGGATACGTGCCTGGACAGTGACGTCGAGTGCCGTCGTCGGTTCATCGGCGATCAGCAGTTTCGGACCGCAACCGATTGCCGCGGCGATCATTGCGCGTTGTTTCATCCCGCCAGAGAACTCGTGCGGATAGGATCGGGCCCGCTTTTCGGGATCGCGTATGCCGACATCCTCGAGAAGGCTCACCGCCCGGCGCATGCCTTCCCGTCTGGAAAGCCCCAGATGCCGGATCATGGGCGCGGCGATCTGCTGGCCTATCCGGCGCAGCGGGTCGAGATGGGAAGCGGGATTCTGGAAGATCATCCCAATATCGCTGCCACGCAAGGAGCACCACTCGTCCTCCCCCAGGCGGAGCAAGTCTCTGCCCCGGAATCGCACGCTTCCCTCCGCT
Organism: Rhizobium sp.; assembly: GCA_003527225.1. Next base: position 36,974 of record DPXQ01000061.1, on the reverse strand, counting down.
TTGGCGAGCGCGGGCAGGAGGCCCATCAGGGCACGGCACGTAATCGATTTCCCCGAACCGCTTTCCCCGACGATGCCGAGAATTTCCCCTTCCATGACCTGGAACGAAACCCCTTTCACGGCGGTGAGAGATCCGAAGGCGACCGTGAGGTTTTCCACTTGCATGAGGGGAGGCGTGTTGCTCGTCATGTTCAAAGGGCCACCTTGCTGCGTTGCATTTGTCCTATGCCGTCTCCGAGGAAGGCAAAGCCGAGCCCGAGTGAGATGGCGGCAAGGCCGGGAAACAGGCAGATCCACCAGGCCTGTTGCACGAAGGCCTGACCATCGGCGATGATCACGCCCCATTCCGCAAGTGGCGGCTGGGCGCCCATGCCGAGAAATCCGAAGCTCGCGCCAGCCAGCATCACGAGCACCGCGTCGCTGACGGCATAGGCGATGACCGGTCCGAAGGCGTTCGGCAGGACATGCCGAAAGAGAATGGCTCTCCGTGGATAGCCGAGGCATTCCGCTGCCCGGATGTATTCGCTTTCGCGGACCGTCAGCACCTCCGCCCTGACCAGCCGCGCATAGCTGACCCATCCGACGAGCGTGAGGGCGATGACGAAGTTGACGAGGCCCGGTCCCAGAACGCCAACGATCGCCAGCACGAGGACGAAGAACGGAAAGGCCACAGTCAGATCGTAAAGCCGCATGAAGAGGCTATCGATCACGCCGCCAAAATAGCCGCTCAGCAGGCCGACGACAGTGCCGATCAGGAGCGGTGGCAACACGCCGACCACGCAGAGAAACAGATCGACGCGCGCCGCGTGGATGACCCGCGAAAAGACGTCGCGGCCGACCTGGTCGGTGCCGAACCAGTGCGCGCTGTTCGGTCCGGTCAGCATGTTGCTGATATCGATTGCGTCAGGGTCGTAGGGCGCGATCAGCGGGGCCGTCAGCGCGACGAGCAACCATCCGCCCAGTATGGCGATCGCGATCGTCATCAGCGGGCTGAGGTTGATCGCACGCGGCGCTGCCTCGGTTGAGGCTGGAACATTCGACATGGTGGTTCTCCTCACAACCGGATACGCGGATCGATGAATGCCGATATCAGGTCGACAGCCAACGTCACGAGAACCGTCGAACAGGCGAACACGAGGGTTAGTCCCTGCACGACGTAATAGTCCCGCCCGAGAAGCGAGCTCACCATGAGGGAGCCGAGGCCGGGGACCGCATAGACGGTTTCGACGATGATTGCGCCGCCGATCATGAAGGCCACCAGGACGCCGAGCAGGTTCAGCGTCGGCAGAACCGCGTTCGGGAGAATCGTGCCCCAGAATATTTCTCGCTCGCTCGCCCCTTGAGCCCGTGCAGCCGTAACAAAATCGGCGGTGGTCTTCTCGATCAGGGCGGCGCGCAGGCTCTGTGTCAGCACCGGCACAAGCCAGATGGCCGTTGAAACTGCGGGCAGCAACAGGTGGTGCAGATGGGCGGTGAAGCCGTCTCCGTAGCCCGAGACGGGAAACCAGCCGAGAGCCACCCCGAAAAAGCGCGACATCATGATGCCGAGCCAGAAGACCGGAATGGTAAGACCGACAATGCCGATGATGCGGATCGCCTGGTCTGCGGCACTGCCCGGCTTGCGAGCGCTGGCGATCGCCAGAGCGACCGTTGTCGGGACCGCGAGCACCATTACATACCCCGTCAGGAACAGGGTCGGCCACATGAACTGCGAAATCAACGCGCTGACCGACCGCTGGAACCGTAGGGATTCGCCGATATTGCCCCCGAGCAGGTTCACGAAATAGGTCGCGTATTGCCGCCAGAGCGGCTGGTCCAGTCCATATTCCGAGCGAATGGCCGCGATCGTTTCAGGGGTCGCGCGGGCGCCCGCAAGCAGGCGGGCAGGATCGCCGGGCGCAAGATGCAGTAGCAGGAACGTCACGACGCTGATCCCGATCAATACGCCGGAAAGCTGCAACAACCGCCTCAAGATGAGAAGCAAAAGGTTCAATCACATTCTCCACGGAACGAGGAACGGCGGTGCGCCTGTCGGATGGGCACACCGCCGCTTCGCTTTTGCCTACTTGGCGATGGTCGTCTCTTCGAGCGTCCACTGCAACGACGGTGTCAGCTTGATCCCCTGGAGGCGCTTCGAATAGCCGACTGCATTCGGGGCGTAGTAGAGGGGGATCTGCGCAACTTCCTCGGTCGTGATCCGCTGGATCTCCTTGTAGATTTCCGCGCGCTTTGCGGGATCGCCCTCCTTCGTCCCCTGTTCCACCAGTTCATCGACCTTGGGATTGGAATAGAAGGTGTTGTAGGAATTCGAACCGCACGACCCGCACACGGCCCAGCGAACGGCGAGATCCGGGTCCGGGGTTTCGTTGTACCACCAGTTGGCAGCCGCGTCGTAGTCGCCCTTGCCAGTGGCGTCCCACCAGGCGCCGGAATCGACATTCACGATAACCGGCTTCAGGCCGATCGCCTGCCACTGCGCCTGGAGGAGAAGTGCCATCTGCTGCTCGGTGGCGCCGGAGGTCGCCAGGATCTTCACCTCGCGGCCCACCATGCCGGATTCGGCCAACAATTGCTTCGCCTTCGCGACGTCGAAGGGAATGCCCGGATAGTCCTTGTCGTGGAAATCGATGCTGCCTGGCAGGGTCGTATTCGCGGGCTGAGCATAGCCACGGGTTATCGCCGCCGCCATCGCCTTGTTGTCGATGGCGTAAGCGGCCGCTTGCCGAGCCATCATATTGGAGAAGGGCTCGCGCTTGCTGTTGAGCAAGGTGATATAGATCGTGGTCGATGGCTCGAGCCGCATGTCGATCTTTTCGGCTGTTTTCAGATCGTCGATCTGCGCCCACTGGACCGCGCGCATGACGTCGGCTTCCCCGGCCTTCAGCATGGCGATCCGTGTCTCGGGGGAAGCGACTTCGCGAAGCTCTACGGTCGCGTCGGATTTCGGATAGCCCTGGCGCCAATAATGGGCATTCGGCTGTAACACCAGCATCTCGTTGGGCTTCCATTCCTTGACGGCGTAGGGGCCGGACGTCACGGGCTCGGTGGAAAACGCCTTCTCTGGCCCGCGCTTCTCAACGTCGGCCTTGGACACGATGCCCATGTTCCAGATTTCGAGGTTGCCCAGGAACGGCGCGAACGCGGACTTCAGCTTGACCACGACCGTCTTGGGATCGACTGCCGACATCGATTCAACGGCGCCCAAGGGCGCAGGATATGCGGACTGCTTGTCGCCGCGGATGCGCTCAAGGCTGAACACTACGTCGGAAGCCGTAATCGGCGAACCGTCCGAAAAGAGGGCCTCGCGCAGATGGAAAGTGTATGTGAGCCCATCGGCGGAAATGTCCCAGCTTTCCGCCAGTCCGGGCTCCAGCGCGCCGGTGGACGGATTGCGCAGCAAAAGGCGCGAATAGAGCTGGCCATAGGTCTCGATGTTGCCGGCTGCGGCGGAGCGCATCGGATCGAGCGCCGTCGTCTGGTAGGGCGAGACGATCCGGATGACATCGGCTGAGTATGCCGGCAAGGCGCCAAGCCCCGCAATCGCGGCGACGAGCCCTGCGGTGATCAAACTGATTTTTCTGAAGTTCCCCATTTTTGCGTTCTCCTGGCTTTGTTCGGCATCAGTGCTCTGAGCCCTTGCAGGCAACCTATGTTATATTTTCAACACATGTCAACTGTTGTGAGATTTTTATATCATTCACTCCCCTCTTGCGAGAAAGCCAACATGGACAGGGTACCCGGCCAGCCCAAGCGCTACCGCTGTCGACCGCATGCAGAATTGACCCCATGTGACCTGGATCGGCACTCGGCCTATCCAGGTCCGGCGCGGGTTGCGTTGGGTGGGCGAAATGAGGGGATGCGTGGAGGCCGACAGGAGATGTTGTCGCGGCGGATCAGATTCTCGACCTCGTGGCGCACGGCCATGACAAATGCCCTGTCTTTTCCCGAAGGTTCGGCTGCGGCGCGTCAGGGCGTGGGCATCACCTCCGGGCATCAGGTCTGGGCATCAGGTCGCCAATGACGCCAAAACGGGATCCGGCGCGACTGGAAAATCAAGCATTCCTAGAGGAAGGTTATAGGTTAAGGTCGCTTAGACGCGCGCACACGGCAAATGACGGTAGAAACGTCCCGACTGACATTCCAAACCAAACAGGATCGCGCCGGAACCGCAAAACAGATCGAAGATACGGCATGAAGGAAGCGGCAGCGTCTTCCGTCACCACATTTTCCGGCTTCTCCCCACAGCGAAGCCGATGGCCAGCGCAGTGACGATGACGAGAACGAACAACAGCGCCCATATCCCGGTAGTGCCGGAAGCGGACAATTCGATAATGTCGCGGAACTTTAGAGAGAGGGAATCGGCTTTCTCGGTCATCGTGCGGTCCTTTCACCAAAAGAAAAGAAACAGCACTCGAAAGCTTCGATCTAGAGATAGCAGCCCCCGGCAAGGGGTGTCTAGTGCGCAGTTCCTGTTTGCCCCTCTTGCGGCAAGCTTTTGTTAACAGTAGAAACCAACCTAAGCGACTGAAATATATTAACAAGCAACTGATTTCAGCCATCGGCTTGTCAGTTGGAGGTCTAAGGGAATCAAGGCCATAGAAATTAAGAAGTCTGAAAGGATAGTCGCAGGGGATAACCGTCAAACTTTTTGTATTGACTGGGGTCAACCAAACGATTCCGGTGGATTATTCGTCGGATTGGTGAAGCAATCAGCGCCAACAAGTAGACGCGCGATTCGGCGCAAGCAGCCCCAGACATCCGCCGCCACGATCTCTGAACAGCGGCTTTTTGGAATGGGCTGCAATGGAAATGCGCGCCTGGAGAGGGGTAGGAACACGTCGTCGGAAGATGAATGAATCGGTTTCACGTTGCAGATAGTTCGACATCGCCATGCACGCCTTTGTGGGGGTGCAACGTGGGGGTATTCCCGACGCTGGCGACATGAAGCTAAGTTATTGTATTGTAATAAGGAAGTTGGCTGGGGAACCTGGATTCGAACCAAGATTAACGGAGTCAGAGTCCGTCGTTCTACCGTTGAACTATTCCCCAAGAGAACTGCAAGGGCGTTGGATAACGCCTGCCGGTGAGGCGGGCTTATAAACAAAAAGATCGGCACTTGCAAATACCCGATTTCAAAAAATCTTCAGAGAAGCGGAGATACCCGATGCCTGCTCGTTTTCTTCGCTTCTCCGAGGTGTCTCGCGACAATCCGCAGCCGGAAAAACAGTTTGGCTAAAACGCTGGGCGCTGGTATTATCGCGGCAACGAAAATCGAATATGGCGCCAGCAGCATGCCCATCGGCCTTGCGCGGTGCAACGGAATAGGCAAGTGACAGACCCCGATCGCGGCTCGACGCCGCCAAACGAGGGGGCGTCGGCGGAAAACCGCAAGGGGGGCAAGTCCCGCCGTCGCGGCAAGACCAAGGCGAATGCGCCGAGACTTCCGGGCGCGGTCGCGTCGGTCGTTGAGGGGCAGGCCGTCGTGTCTGGTCCGGCTGGACGTTCCGACCTCAACGAGGCCCAACCGCCGCTTCGCAAGCGAAAGCGCCGGCGGCGCAACCGTTCGGGCCAAGGCCAAGCGGTGCCGGTTCAGCTTCCCGCAGCGGGAGCAGGGTCTCCAGTGGCCGAGGCGGATGCCGAAACCTCCCCATCTCTAAAATCGGGAAAGAAACGCCGGCGAAACCGCAATCGCCGCAGCCTCCAGGGTCGCCCGCTGCTGCCCGGCAAGACGCAGCAGCCGCCCATTCCGCCAACGGCCGCTGCGGCCCGGGCCCCCGCGCCGGCCGCGGTGAACGGTGCAAAGCCCCACGCTCCAGCGCCTCCGGACCGGCAGAGACCTTCGGGCACGCCCGCTCCCTGGTCAAACGATCTCTATGCGGCGCTCGATCTCGGCACGAACAATTGCCGGTTGCTGATCGCCCAGCCGACCCGCCCCGGTCAGTTCCGGGTGGTCGACGCGTTTTCGCGCATTGTCCGGCTCGGCGAGGGGCTTGCCGCGAGCGGCCGGCTGTCGCCCGAGGCCATGGACCGCGCCGTCGAGGCGCTGCATGTCTGTGCGGCCAAGCTTTCGGCGCGTGAAATCCGGCGCATGCGCCTCATTGCGACAGAGGCCTGCCGTTCGGCTGAAAACGGCGAGGAATTCCTTGAGCGCGTCACCGTCGAAACCGGCCTCGAACTCGAGATCATCAATCGCGAGACCGAGGCGCGGCTGGCGGTGTCCGGCTGCTCGTCGCTGGTCGGGCGCGAGGCTCGCTCCGTCGTGCTCTTCGACATCGGCGGCGGTTCGTCGGAAATCGCGGTCATTCGCATTGGCGACAATCGCTCAAGCCGGCTTGCCAATCATATCACCCACTGGACCTCGCTGCCGGTCGGCGTGGTAACCCTTTCCGAGCGCCATGGCGGACGCGACGTGACGCCGGACGTCTTCGAGGCGATGACGGCCGAAGTCGAGGGTATGCTCGCCCGCTTCGAATGCCCGGCCCCCGGCGATCTGGAGATGGGCGGAAATCCCGAGGATTTTCATCTTATCGGCACGTCCGGGACGGTCACGACGCTTGCCGGCGTTCATCTCGACCTGCCGCGCTACGACCGCCGCAAGGTCGATGGCTTGTGGCTTTCGGATGACGAGGTCAGTGCCATGCAGGCAAAGCTCCTGTCGTGGGATTACAGCGGCCGCGCCGCCAATCCCTGCATCGGGCCGGACAGGGCCGACCTGGTGCTTGCCGGCTGCGCCATCCTGGAAGCGATCCGCCGTCGCTGGCCGTCGACGCGCATGCGCGTCGCCGACCGGGGCTTGAGGGAAGGTCTCCTGACGGACATGATGGCCGACGATGGCGTCTGGCGGCGCGGCCGGACCCGACGTCCCTTGCGCGCGAGGGAGAGCTGAAGATGAGGTACCAGAGATGACCAAGGCACCGATCGCGGGAAACCGGACCGGACGCAAGCTCGGACAGAAGGTCAAGAAGGGCAAGCTGAAGGCCTCGTCCCGGCGCTGGCTCGAGCGGCATATCAACGATCCTTATGTCCAGCGGGCGAAGCTCGAAGGCTATCGTGCGCGTGCGGCCTTCAAGCTGCTCGAGATCGACGAGAAGCATCATATCCTGAAGGGCGCCAAGCGCATCATCGACCTGGGCGCGGCCCCTGGCAGCTGGTCGCAGATCGCCGCCAATGTCACCGGCTCGACCGACGATGACATCCGTGTCGCGGCGATCGACTTCCTCGAGATGACGCAGTTGCCGGGCGTCCATATCCTGCAGCTCGATTTTCTCGATCCGGAAGCGCCGGAGAAGCTGATCGCGGCGGTCGGCGGTGCCCCGGATGTGGTCATTTCCGACATGGCAGCACCCACGACCGGCCACCAGAAGACCGACCACCTGCGCACCATGCACCTGTGCGAAGTGGCGGCCCATTTCGCGATCGAAGTGCTGGCCGAGGGGGGGCATTTCCTTGCCAAGACCTTCCAGGGCGGCACGGAAAGGGATCTCCTGAATCTGCTGAAGAAGAACTTTAAGCAGGTGGTCCATATCAAGCCGGGCGCCTCGCGGTCGGAATCGGTGGAGATGTTCCTGCTCGCCAAGGGTTTCAAGGGACGCCCCGCGCCGGGAGAGGATTCCGGGCAGGAAGAGCGGGCCTGAAGGTTCTGTGCCCCTCCCGACCGGGCAATCTGCCTCGCAGACGTGGCTTGGCCACGCTATTTGACGGCGATATCCTCGCGCCTGCCATGGCCCGAGACATTCGCTCCCGCATCCCGCGCGAGGCGTAGAAACGGGGTGACAGCCAGCAGTGACAAGCCGGCCACCACGGCAAAGGCAAGGTGGAAATCCTGCAACTGAAGCGCCCCGCCCCGGATCGAGGTGCTGGCCTCCAGAATGAAGGCGGCAACCGCCACCCCGAGCGCAAGGCTCACCTGCTGCAATGCCGAACTCATGGACGTTGCCTGGCTCGCCTCGGCATCGCCGATATCGGCGTAGCTCAGCGCATTGATGCCGGTGAAGAAGAACGAGCGACAGAAACCGGCTAGAAGCAGGATGCCGGTAATCACGAGATAGGGCGTTTCGGGCGTGAAGAACGCGTTCGCCGCCGTCGTCGCCGCGCCGCTCACCGCGGCTATGATCAGCGTGGTGCGGAAACCGGTTGCCTCGAAGACGCGTCTTGCCAAAACCTTCGTGGTGATGGCGCCAATTGCGCCAACGAATGTGGTCAGCCCGGATTCGAACGGCGTCATGCCGAAGCCGATCTGCAGCATCAGCGGCATCAGGAATGGAATGGCGCCGGCGGCGATGCGAAAAACCGTTCCGCCGATAGCGGCGGCGCGAAACGCGGTGTTGCGGAATATTCTCAGATCGAGCAGCGGCGCTGGATGCCGTCTGGCGTGGGCGACATAGAGAATGCCGCTGATCATGCCGACGATCGCGGCGCCGACCCCGACCATTGGTGGTAGCGCCGGCAGGCTGACGACCGAAAGGCCGAAGACGATGCCGGAGGCGGCAATCGCGCTGAGCGTGAAGCCCCAGGTGTCGATCGGACGGGTTGCGACCGGCGGTATGTTCGGCAGGTGGATCGTCGCCAGCCACACGCCGATGATGCCGATCGGCACATTGATGAGGAAGATCCAGTGCCAGCTGAAATAGGTGGTGATGAAGCCGCCGATCGGCGGACCGCTAAGCGGTCCGACAAGGCCCGGGATCGTCAACAGCGCCATGGCCGACACGAGTTCGCTGCGCTTCGTGGTTCGCAGAAGCACCAGCCGCCCGACCGGTGTCATCATCGCGCCGCCCATGCCTTGCAGGAAGCGCGCGCCGACAAACGCCAGCAGCGAGCCCGAGATTGCGCAAAGAACGGAGCCGACGACGAAGACCAGGATCGCTATGCGGAAGATCTTCTTGGCCCCGAAGCGGTCGGCCATCCAGCCGCTGACCGGAATGAAGATCGCGAGCGCCACCATATAGGAGGTCAGCGCCAGCTTGAGCGTGATCGGCCCGACGCCGAGGTCGGCGGCGATCGCCGGAAGCGCGGTCGCAATCACGGTCGAATCCATTTGTTCCATGAAGAGCGCGACAGCAAGGATCAGCGGAACGATACGATTCATCGGAGGAAGGCTCTGGGACGAGGAGGGGACGGCGGCGAGCACGCGGACTCCTTCTACCGGCGCTGCCATCGAATGCCAATGCCGGAATGGCAAACGTATCGGCTTTCGTTCATGTCTGCGGGAGGCCGGTTTCCAAAGGGCCGTGGGCTACCGCTTCGTCCCGAGGCTCGGCAGTCCGGCATCCGGGAACAGGAACCGGACAAGTCACGCAACACCCGGGAGCGATTGCGGGTTTTTTCTATTCCCTTCCTGTCATAGACGTGTTACGAGCCCTCGCCAACTTCCAAGCTATCTTGCAGGAGCGCCCGGGCGGATGATTCGTCCCGGAGAGCCACTGCATTTTTCAAAATGAAGGAAATTGGCAATGGCACGTATCGTTTTATCGGCGACAGGAGCGGAAGCGCTCACTTTTGACGACGTCCTCCTGCAGCCGGGGCATTCCGAGGTCATGCCGGGGCAGACCAGCATCGCGACGCGGATTGCCAGGGACATCGATCTCAGCCTGCCCATCCTCTCCTCCGCCATGGACACGGTCACCGAAAGCCGGCTTGCCATCGCCATGGCCCAGGCCGGTGGCATCGGCGTCATCCACCGCAACCTGACACCTGCCGAACAGGCCGAGGAAGTCCGCCAGGTGAAGAAATTCGAAAGCGGCATGGTCGTCAATCCCGTGACGATCGGCCCCGATGCGACACTCGCCGAAGCGCTGGCGCTCATGAAGGCCCATGGCATTTCCGGCATTCCGGTGGTCGAGAATGGCGGGCAGACCGGCCGTCCGGGTCGTCTCGTCGGTATCCTGACCAATCGCGACGTCCGTTTTGCCTCCGATCCGGCGCAGAAGATCCACGAGCTGATGACGAAGGAAAACCTGGTCACGGTCAAGGAAAGCGTCGATCAGCAGGAGGCCAAGAGGCTTCTCCACTCCCACCGCATCGAAAAGCTGCTGGTGGTCGACGGCGACGGCCGCTGCGTCGGCCTGATCACGGTCAAGGATATCGAGAAGTCGCAGCTGAACCCCAATGCCGCCAAGGATGCGCAGGGCCGCCTTCGCGCCGGCGCGGCGATCTCGGTCGGCGATGACGGTTTCGAGCGTGCCGAACGGCTGATCGAAGCGGGCATCGATCTGATTGTCGTCGATACCGCTCACGGTCATTCGCAGCGCGTTCTCGACGCCGTGGCGCGGGTGAAGAAGCTTTCCAATTCCGTGCGCATCATGGCCGGCAACGTGGCGACAGCCGAAGGGACCCGCGCGCTGATCGATGCCGGCGCCGATGCCGTGAAGGTCGGTATCGGTCCGGGCTCGATTTGCACCACCCGCATCGTCGCCGGGGTCGGTGTGCCGCAACTGGCCGCGATCATGGCCGCCGTCGAGGAAGCGCAGAAGCACGGCATTCCGGTGATTGCAGATGGCGGCATCAAGTTTTCGGGCGACCTTGCCAAGGCGATTGCCGCCGGCGCGTCCGCCTGCATGATCGGCTCGCTGCTCGCGGGGACGGACGAAAGCCCGGGCGAAGTCTATCTCTACCAGGGCCGCTCCTTCAAGGCCTATCGCGGCATGGGCTCGGTGGGCGCCATGGCCCGCGGCTCGGCCGACCGCTACTTTCAGGCGGAAGTGCGCGACACGCTCAAGCTGGTGCCGGAAGGCATCGAGGGCCAGGTTCCCTACAAGGGCCAGGTCTCCGGTGTTCTCCATCAGCTCGCCGGTGGCCTCAAGGCCGCCATGGGCTATGTCGGTGGCCGTGACATCAAGGATTTCCAGGAGAAGGCAACTTTCGTGCGCATCTCCAATGCGGGGCTTCGCGAAAGCCACACCCACGACGTGACGATCACCCGCGAAAGCCCGAACTATCCCGGCGGAAACTGAGGGTAAACCTGTGCAGGGGAGCGGCAAGTGGGGTCCGGTAAAGTGATCGGGTTGCTGCTCGCCCTTTGCGCAGGACTGCTGGCGTGGATGTATTTCGGGCTCGATCCGGAGTTCCAGCGCCTGAGTGGAGCAGGGGGCTTTCTCGATGCCCGGCTTGCCGGCTATGATGCCGAAGCGGTCGTTGCCATGGGCACGGCGCTTGCCGATCCGGCGCGGGCCGAAGCGCGTGAACTCGTGCGGTTCATGTATCTCGGTCCCGATCTCGTCCTGCCGCTCGCCGCCACGCTCGCCTTGTGCCTGCTCCTGCGTGGCTTTGCCCCCGGCGCCGTACTCTATGGCCGTCGCCTCGAAGCCCGCCACGCCCGGCTTCTCTGCCTTCTGCCGCTCGCCTATGGCGTCGTGGACTATGCCGAAAATATTGGCTTTCTCGTCTATTTTCCTCCGGCAACGCCGGGCGCCCGGCTCGCCTTGAACCTGCCGGACATCCTGCCGTGGGTCACGCGCATCAAGTTCACGCTTCTTGCGGTGTCTATCCTACTCGTCCTCAGGCTGACCGTTTTCGGCAAGATTGCCCCGAAGCGGTAACGAACTTGTGTCCTCCGGCAGTCTGTAGGCTGGCGTATCCTGCGGACCGGCGACCGTTGCATTCGGGACCGTCGCCGTGTTTTCCCAAAGTGGAGGTGCATCATGGAAACGCCCAAGATAACCCAGGCGATGATCGACGCCTACGACGAATACACCCATCTGACGCTCGACCGCCGCCGGTTCATGGAAAGGCTCACTCTGCTGGCAGGTTCCGGGGCGGCCGCCGCGCTGATTGCCCCCATGCTGGCTGCAAACAAGGCCAGCGCCGCAATGGTTGAGGAAAACGATAGCCGCCTTGCCGCCGAGGATGTGACCTATCCGGGCGGCGCGGGCGAGATGAAAGGCTATCTTGTTCAGCCAAAGGATGCAGCCGGGCCCCTGCCGGGCGTCATCGTCATTCATGAGAATCGTGGGCTCAACCCGCATATACGCGATGTCGCGCGCCGGGTGGCGCTCGAAGGTTTTATAGCTCTTGCCCCGGACTTCCTGTCGCCGCTCGGCGGCACGCCGGAAGACGAGGACAAGGCCCGCGACCTGTTCTCGACGCTGGATATGACGGCGGCGGTCAACAATGCGGAGGCCAGCCGCGCCTATCTCGCCGGTTACGAACAGGCGAACGGTCAGGTCGGAGTGGTCGGTTTTTGCTGGGGCGGCGGGCTGGTCAACCGGCTGGCCGTGGCCTCGCCGGCGCTCGGGGCCGCGGTTGCCTATTACGGCGCCCAGCCACCGGCCGATCAGGTGTCGTCCATCGAGGCGCCGCTCTTGCTGCACTATGCGGGGCTTGACGAGCGCATCAATGCCGGAATCGAAGCCTACAAGGCTGCCCTCGAGGCAGCCGGCAAGACCTTTGAAATCCACATGTACGAGGGCGTGAACCATGCCTTCAATAACGACACGTCGGAAGCGCGTTACGACAAGAATGCCGCCGACCTTGCCTGGTCGAGGACCATCGCTTTCCTGAAGAAGAATCTGGTCTGATCCGATTGGGGGCTGGCCGGCTACGGCTTCACGTTCTCTTGGGGCTTTCGCAATTGTCAGAGGCCGCCGGTTTGCCGGCGGCCTTTTTGGTGTGCGCTGCCCAAAGCAATATGGATGAAGTTTAATCCGAGGGCATCGGAACCGCGCTAGAACGATCGGCGTTCCTTCCCATATATGTTGCAGTGCCGCATATGGAAGGAGCCGACCGGTGTCCCGCCATCCATTGAAGAACGTGCTTGTCTTGCAGGGCGGAGGTGCCTTGGGCGCTTACCAGGCGGGCGCTTTCGAGGCGCTTCATGGCCATGGCATCGAGCCGGAATGGTTTGCCGGCATTTCCATCGGCGCAATCAATTCTGCCATAATCGCCGGAAGCCCGACGGACAGGAAGGTCGAGAATCTTCGCAGGTTCTGGGATCTCGCCTCGTCCGGGCCGAACTTGGGCTACGCGCCACACGAACCGGTGGCGCGGCGGTTTTTCAATGAAGGTTCAGCCCTGATGGCGGCCCTGTTCGGCGTTCCGGGCTTCTTCTCTCCGCGTCTCTTTACGCCCTATCAACTGGTTTTCAATCCCGACAGTCTCACCAGTTTCTACGATACCGGACCTCTGCTCGATACGCTGGAATCCCTCATCGATTTCGAGTTGTTGAACAGGGGCGACATCCGCATCAGCCTTGGCGCGGTCAATGTGGTGACCGGAAATTTCGCCTATTTCGACAATCGCGATACGACCATAACCGCCCGTCATGTCGCCGCCTCGGGGGCGCTGCCCCCGGGCTTCCCGCCGATCGAGATCGACAACTGCCACTATTGGGATGGCGGCCTCGTATCCAACACGCCGCTCCAGTACGTTCTTGCTGCCACTGGCATAGAAACCGATCTGTGCATATTCCAGGTCGATCTGTTCAGCGCGCGCGGCGCCATGCCCCGCGATCATTTCGAAGTGGAAAGCAGAGCCAAGGAAATCCGTTATTCGAGCCGCACGCGCATGAACACCGACGAGTTCGCGCGCAAGCAGATCATGCGGCGCGCTGCGCGGCGGCTGATCGAGAAGCTGCCGCCGGAACTGGCGCAGGACGAGGACGCCGAACTGCTGCGTTCGATCGGGATCGAATACGATGTGACCATCGTTCACCTGATCCATCGGCGAGCCGCTTATGCCTTTCATGCCATGGACGCCGAGTTTTCCCGCGCTTCCGTCGAGGAGCACTGGAAGGCCGGATACGACGATGTCATGGCGACCCTCAATCACGAACGCTGGAAAAAACGTGGCCGTCCCCGCGACGGCATCCAGATATTCGACCTCGCCAATGACGGGGATCTGCAACGGTAACCGCCAGGCGGAACGCCCGCGCTGGACGCTTGTCGCGCCGCAACGCCATGCCACCTGGCCCAACAAGGAGCAAGACAATGAAACTTGAAGGAAAAGTCTGCCTGATCACCGGCGCCGCCAGCGGCATAGGTGCCGCCATAGCCAAGCGCTTTGTCGGGGAGGGAGCCAAGGTCGTGATTGCCGATCTGAAGCTCGATGCCGCCAGGGCCAAGGCCGACGAGCTGAAGGCGATAGGGCCGGGCGAAGCAATCGGTATCGAAATGGACGTGACCAGCGAGGATGCCGTGAACGCGGGTGTCGCGAAGACCGTCGAAACATGGGGCCGCGTCGACGTGCTTGTCTCCAATGCAGGCATCCAGATCGTCCACAAACTGGAGGACTTCCCCTTCGCCGACTGGAAGAAGCTGCTGTCGATCCATCTGGACGGCGCCTTCCTGACCACCAAGGCCTGCATCCCGCAAATGAAGAGGCAGGGCGGCGGTTCGGTGATCTACATGGGCTCGGTCCATTCGCATGAGGCATCGCCCTTGAAATCCGCCTATGTCACCGCCAAACATGGTTTGCTGGGCCTTGCGCGAGTCGTCGCGAAGGAGGGTGGCTCATACGGCGTGCGCGCCAATGTCATCTGCCCCGGTTTCGTGCGGACACCGCTGGTCGACAGGCAGATCCCGGAGCAGGCGAAGGAGCTCGGCATTTCCGAAGATGAAGTGATCAAGAAGGTAATGCTCGGCGAAACGGTGGATGCCGAATTCACCACGGTCGAGGACGTCGCCGAGGTCGCGCTGATGTTTGCCGATTTCAAGACCAATGCGCTGACAGGGCAGTCAGTGGTTGTCAGCCACGGCTGGTTCATGAACTGACGACCGGTTGCGGGCAGACAGTCTGGTCGATACCGCGCCGGCCCTCGCGCAGGCTGCCGGCGCTTTCGACGATCGACTGCGCCAAAGCCTCCATATCCTGTCGCCGCGTGCTGGAGCGGCGCCAGATCAGACCAATTTCGCGGCATGGCGCCGGCTCGGCGAAGGGGACGATGCGGATCGAGGTGCGGGCCGTCTCGGTGGCGATCGCCATTTGCGGGATCAGCGTCATGCCCATGTCGTGCGACACCATCTGCAGCAATGTCGTCATCGACGTCGCGCCAAAGTTGACCAGACTGCGCCGGCTGGCGGCCTTGCAAACGGAAAGCGCCTGCTCGCGCAGGCAATGGCCTTCCTCCAGCAGCAGCAGCCGCTCGGGATCGACCTGCGTTTCCGTCATTGGCGACAGCAGGACGTCGCTGTCATTGTCGGCCATCGCCATGTAGAACGTGTCGATTAACAGGCTGCGCTGCACCAGATTGTCCCCCTCGATCGGCAGGGCAGCGATCACCGCGTCAAGTCGCCCATCGGTCAGATCTGCAATCAGCCGGTCGGTCACCGCTTCCTTCAGTTCGATTTCGATCAGCGGATGGGCGCGCCGGAGATGGGGAACCATCCGCGGCACCAGATAGGGCGCTACTGTGGGGATGATGCCGAGGCGAAGCAGCCCTTCAAGCATGCCACTGCTGCGGCGGGCCGCTTCTTCCAGTCGATCGACGCCGGCCAGGATCCCTCTGATATGGCCGAGCACCTCCTGGCCCTTGGCCGTCAGCAGCGTGTTGTTGCGGGTTCGCTCGACCAATGTCACATTCAGGTGTCTTTCCATCTCCATGATCTGTGCCGACAGGGCCGGCTGGCTGACATGCACCATTTCGGCCGCCCGGCCGAAATGCAGGGTTGTGGCAAGCGCATCGAAATAGCGCATTTGACGAATGGTAATCATGATAGGCTTAACCTATCGATATACCCAAAAAATACAATTGGAAATTATGAAACTTTTGGAGGAAGTTGCCTCCAGCACAGTCGTTTTTCAAAGAAAACAGGAGGAAAGCATGAACGAGAACGCGAAAATAACCGGCAAATGTCCGGTCATGCATGGCGCCATTACCGCCATGGGTACGTCAAACATGGATTGGTGGCCGAACGCCCTCAACCTCGACATCCTGCATCAGCACGACACGAAGACAAACCCTATGGGCAAGGACTTCTGCTATTTCGAAGAGCTGAAGAAGCTTGATGTGGATGCACTCAAGAAGGATCTCCATGCGCTGATGACTGACAACCAGGAGTGGTGGCCGGCGGACTGGGGCCATTACGGCGGCCTGATGATCCGCATGGCCTGGCACTCGGCCGGTTCCTATCGTCTGGCCGACGGCCGTGGCGGCGGTGGCACGGGCAACCAGCGCTTCGCACCGCTGAATTCCTGGCCGGACAATGCCAGCCTGGACAAGGCGCGCCGTCTGCTGTGGCCGATCAAGAAAAAATACGGCAACAAGATCAGCTGGGCGGACCTGATCATCCTTGCGGGTACCGTTGCCTACGAATCCATGGGTCTGAAGAGCTTCGGTTTCGGCTTCGGCCGCGAGGACATCTGGCATCCCGAAAAGGACACCTACTGGGGCGCCGAGAAGGAATGGCTGGCTCCGAGCGACGGCCGTTACGAAAATCTGGAAAATCCGTCGACGATGGAAAACCCGCTCGCCGCCGTGCAGATGGGCCTGATCTACGTCAATCCGGAAGGCGTGAATGGTAAGCCGGATCCGATGAAGACCGCCGCACAGGTGCGCGAAACTTTCGCACGCATGGCGATGAATGACGAGGAAACCGTCGCGCTGACCGCGGGCGGCCACACCGTCGGCAAGACCCACGGCAACGGCGATGCCGCATTGCTCGGGCCCGCCCCCGAGGCCGCCGATGTCTGCGAGCAGGGTATGGGTTGGACCAACCCCAACCAGAACGGGCTGGCAAGCCGCGCCGTGACTTCGGGGCTCGAAGGCGCCTGGACGACCCATCCCACGAAGTTCGACATGGGCTTTTTCGACATGCTCTTCGGCCATGACTGGGAGCTGCGGAAATCCCCCGCCGGCGCCTGGCAATGGGAACCGGTGATCATCAGGGAAGAGAACAAGCCCCTCGACGCCAGCGACCCTTCGATCCGCCACAATCCGATGATGACGGACGCCGATATGGCGATGAAGGTGGATCCGATCTACAACGCAATCTGCCAGAAGTTCATGGCCGATCCCGAATATTTCAAGGATACCTTCGCCCGCGCCTGGTTCAAGTTGACTCACCGTGACATGGGTCCCAAGGCGCGCTATTTCGGTCCGGACGTTCCTTCTGAGGATCTGATCTGGCAGGATCCGGTTCCGGCAGGCCGCACCGATTTCGACGTCGTGGCCGCCAAGGCCAAGATCATGAACAGCGGCCTCACCATCAGCGATATGGTTGCCACCGCCTGGGATAGCGCCCGCACCTTCCGCGGTTCTGACATGCGCGGCGGTGCAAACGGTGCCCGCATCCGTCTCGCCCCGCAGAAGGACTGGGAAGGCAACGANNGCCAAGGTTCTGGCGGTGCTGGAAGGCATTGCGTCTGAAACCGGCGCAAGCGTCGCCGATATCATCGTTCTGGCCGGCAATGTCGGCGTCGAACTGGCGGCAAAGGCCGCAGGATTCGATGTCGAGGTTCCGTTCGCTCCGGGTCGTGGCGATGCGACCGACGCCATGACGGACGCGGCGTCCTTCGACGTACTGGAACCGATCCATGACGGCTACCGCAACTGGCTGAAGAAGGATTATGTCGTCAGCCCGGAAGAACTCATGCTCGACCGCACCCAGCTCATGGGACTGACGGCGAACGAGATGACCGTTCTGGTCGGCGGCATGCGCGTCCTGGGCACCAATCATGGCGGCACCAAGCATGGCGTGTTCACGGATCGCGAGGGTGCCCTGACCACCGACTTCTTCGTAAACCTCACCGATATGGGCAATACGTGGAATCCGGCGGGTAACGGCGTCTACGAAATCCGCGACCGCAAGAGCGGCGCGGTGAAGTGGACGGCGACACGCATGGACCTGGTCTTCGGTTCGAACTCGATCCTGCGTTCCTACGCCGAAGTCTACGCCCAGGACGACAACAAGGAGAAGTTTGTGAAGGACTTCGTTGCGGCCTGGACCAAGGTGATGAACGCCGACCGCTTCGATCTGTCCTGATTTGGCTGAACGTCTTCCTTCGGGGCCGCGCAAACACAGTGTGGCCCTGAAGGCGGGGCTCAAGGCTATGAAGCTGATACGATCGGCGTAGTCGCCGAATAGGCGGAAAGCCGATTGGGATTGAACGCGAACCGGGGTTCATGCCCCGGTTCGCGCATTTCTGCCGATGTCGAAAAATCGATCTATTTCCTTCAGGAAAAAGTGCATTGGGTTCGGCTATGACGTCCTCAGCGAGTTCCCGGTCTGCCGGGGACGATCGCCTACGCTGTGGCATGGAACCGGAAATGACGAAGCCTGGAGATCCCGCGCGTATCAAGTTGCGCAAGAAACCTCAGCAGGAACGAAGTATCCAGCGGCTCGACGCTATCCTGGAAGCGGCAACCGCTCTAATCGTCGAGCGCGGTATCGTCGACATGAGAATGACCGATCTCGCGGCACGGGCAGGCGTTCCGATCGGATCGCTCTACCAGTTCTTTCCGGAAAAGGCGGCGGTCGTGCGCGCGATCTTCGACCGGCGGACACAGGCCACGCGAGCGAGGCTCACCGAGCTCTTCGCGGCTGTTTCCTCAATAGAGGAGATCCTCGAGGCCATCTTCCATACGATCGATTGGCACTTCGCGGTATACCGCCAGGATCCCGTCTGGATGGCGCTCTGGGCAGCGAGCATGATCGACCGGGACCTCATGGAACTCCAGCGCAAGCACAGCGAAGGTCTCGCCGCGATCTTCCGCGCGGCCGCCGCGCCACTGATAACGGAGGGCACCGCCGAGCGCATGGAGGCGCGCTCCATCCTCTTCATGCACCTGACCGGTGCGATGCTGCGCCTTGCCGCGCAGCATGACGAGAAAACAGCGCTCCAGATGCTGGACGAATGGAAATCCGTCGTCCGCGAGCAACTCTTCAAGTAACCGCAAACGCCGGCGAGCTTCGGGGCAGGGCCGAGATCCTCCCGGCGGTCCGATTTACCAGCCCGGTATCATATGCCCTGCCCGCAGGCGCGGATAGTAGCGCGGATAGGATTTCACATCGCCATCGAGGCCGTCGTCGACTGCGGCCGGCGTGATGTTGTCGAGGCAGGCGGTAATGTGATCGGTGATGGCATTCGTCAGCGATGTAGACAGGCCGGGACGCTTCATGATGCCGATCTGCACGGGCGGCAGGGGAGGAAAGCCGTCATTCTGGGTCAACACTTTCATGCCCGTGCGCAGGGCCGATTCCGGCAGGACCGATACCGCCATTCCGGCGAGCACGGCGGCGGCGACCACGGTCGAGGACCAGCTCGTGAACAGGATCTGATAATCGCGCCCGTCCGCGTCCAGCGCCGAACATGCGAGCTGGCGCCAGTTGCAGTCCCGACGCCCGACTGCGAGCGGCACCGGCGCGTCGTCGCGCAGCGGATGGTTCGCCGAGGTGACCCAGCACAGCGGTTCGGTGCGCACCACGTCGGAGCTACGCGCGCGCGGATTGTGCGTCACAAGCGCGATGTCGAGCTCGCCGCGTGCCATCTTCTCGGCGAGATCGACCGAGGGTTCACAGACGATATAGAGCTCGACATTGGGATGGGTCTTGGCAAAGCGGCCAATGATTTCCGGCATGTAGCGATCGGCGTAGTCGTCCGGCGTGCCGATTCTCAGCGTGCCTTCCAGGCGATTGTCGTCGAAGGCAGCGATCGCCTCGCTGTTGAGCCGGATGATCCGCCGCGCATAGTTCAGGAGCTTGTCGCCCTCGGCGGTCAGCCGGTTTCCTCTACCGTCCTTGATGAAGAGCTGCTTGCCGATCCGCTCCTCGAGCCGCCGCATCTGCATGGAAACGGCAGATTGGGTCTTGAATACGCGGCCCGCAGCTTTCGTGAAGCTTCCGGTGTCCACGATCGCAATGAAGGTTTGCAGCTGGTCGATATCAAGGGGCGCCGACATGAGAAACATCCATAAGTTCGATTGATGATAACTATTAGAAACATTCGTTGGACTGATCAATAGGTTTTCAGCATTGTGAGGCTGTAAATCAGTAATGCCGGAGGATCCGGCGATCTAGTCTCTCTAGTTCTTGGTTGAACCCGTCCGCACTTGCGGAGCGGGCCGCCTTTACTCGTGCCGAAATTGAAAGGACTTGCCGCCATGCGCACGAACCAACGGATGATCGAACTCGATATCGCAGTCCCCAGGCCGACGTTGTCCGCACGTCTTCTCTCCGCCTGGACTGCAGGAGAGTCCGTCTGGCGCGCGATGAGAAACCGACGGGCTGCGAACCGCCTTGCCGACCTTGATGATTTTCAGCTGAAGGATATTGGCCTCTCTCGATCCGATATCGACAGCATCCTCAGAATGTCGGGCATCGCGGACGATCCTTCGCAGCTCCTGGCGCGCACGGCGCGCGCCCGTTCGGTGCGTGCGCTTCGCGGTGAAAAGTCTGACTAGAGTCCCTTCCATCCCCGCAGGGTGATTGCCAATTAACCCTGCCGCTTGCCCGGCGACGGTCCGCCTGTCGCCGGGCTTTTTCATTGTGTTTGCCCGCAGCTTCTCCGCCGCTGCCTGGCAGGCGGTCCTTCCGTTTGAACGCAAAGCCCGCTGGCCCCTGATGCTCCGGCATCCGGGGCCAACGGGGAGAAATTCCAGGAGGGGTGCTCGGGCCCCGTCCACAGCGGTTCCTGGCGAGGCGGGGGGCGTCTCTGCTACCGCCTCAGGCCTCTTTGTCGCCGGGCGATGTTTCGCCTTCCGCACCCGGCTTTGACGCCGGTTTTTTCGCGGATGCATCCAGATAGCTGTCGAAGATCTGCTCCATGCTCTTCTGATAGCTCTTCTGCACTTCCAGTCCGCTGTCGAACATGGAGTTCATCATGGCGGAAAGGCCGGGAACGGCCTCGTCGCCGGATTCCGGTTTCGCCGCGCCTTTCTGGGCAGAGGACGAGGGCGCGTTGGGCGAGCCGGTATAATTGCCGCTCATCATCTCCTGGAATGCCTTGGCGAAGGGATTGTCGAGAAATGGATTATCGCTGCCCGGCGCAGGCTTCGGCTTTTGCGCGCCGAACATCTGCTGCATGGCCTGCGTGAACGGATTGTCGAACAGATTGACCTGTTCCTTCGGCCTGGCCTTCGGTGCAAATCCGGTATTTTCCAGCCATTGCTGCATCATGGAGCCCATCGGCGTGTTGGCGAAGGGGTTTGCCGCATCGCTAAACTGGCCGGTGGTCTGCTTGAACAGGCCACCCATGATCGTATCGGCCATGGCCGGAAGCATCTGCTTGAGGATATCCTGGCCGATGCCGGTCAATTGGGCAGCCTGCGCCGCGACCGCGCGGGAAACGTCCTTGGATCCGAAAAGCTGTTCGAGCACCGAATTGCCGTCGGCGATCCCCTGCGGCGTGAACGCCTTGCTCATGTCCTCGAAATATTTCGCGTAGTTCCCCGATGTCATGGCGTTGATCAGCGCCGAGAAATCGTAAGGATTGGCCGTGCTGCGCTTCAGGCTTGAGGAAAAAGCCGGGGTCAGTGCCGCCATCGCCTGCGCCACCTGCTCCTGGGCGAGGTTGAATTGCTTCGCCATGGCATCCATGGCCATGCCGTTCTGCGCCCGCAACATCATGTCAAAAAGTGGTAGCATCCGGTGGCCCTCTCCCGTTGCGAGCAGCATATACTGCACGCACTATATCCGGAAAAAGCCGAGTGCAAACCGGTTTTTACGCCGCCGCCCACACCGGGGATGCCGGGCAGAAAGCAGCTCAGTACTGGTATTCTTCGAAGACCCGATCGATCTCTCCGTTCCAGCGGCCGTTGAAGAGCGCCAGCAGATCATCGGCGAGTGTCGCCTTCTTGGCGAGGATCTCGTCGAGAGATGCCAGGAAGATGCTCTCGTCCTGACCGTCGCTATTGAGCCGGGCGCGGGCCTTGAGGCCGCCGCGCGACAGATCGACGATTTCGCGGGAAAGGTCGAGCAGACCGCGTCCGGCAACCTCGGCCTTCAGGCCTTTCGCCGGAACCGCATCGCGCATGGCCTCGACATCGGCGGGGCTCCATGCGTGGGTCAGTTTGTCGGCGGCCGAAAGCGCGGCATCGTCATAGAGCAGCCCCACCCAGAAGGCGGGCAACGCACAGATGCGCCGCCAGGGGCCGCCGTCTGCGCCACGCATTTCCAGAAACCGCTTCAGTCGCACATCGGGGAATAGCGTCGACAAGTGGTTGGTCCAGTCGCCAAGCGTCGGCTCCCAGTCGGCGATCTCGCCCTTCAGCGCGCCATTCATGAACTGACGGAACGTGACATGGGTGCAATCGTGATAACGCCCGTCGCGGACGACGAAATACATGGGTACGTCGAGCGCCCATTCGACATAATCGGCAAAGCCGAAATCGTCGTTGAAGGTGAACGGCAATACGCCGGCGCGCGCATTGTCGGTGTCGCGCCATATATCCCCGCGCCAGGAGAGCAGGCCGTTCGGCTTGCCCTCGGTGAAGGGCGAGGAGGCAAAGAGTGCGGTCGCGACCGACTGCAGTTTCATCGATACGCGCATCTTGCGGCGCATATCCTCTTCGGAAGAAAAATCGAGATTCACCTGGATAGTGCAGGTCCGGTACATCATGTCCAGACCCTTGCTTCCCCCCTTTGGCATGTAGCGCGTCATGATCTCATAGCGCGATTTCGGCATGCGCGGCGTCTCTGCCAGCGTCCATTTCGGGCTGCCGCCGATACCGAGGAACCGGATGCCCATCGGTTCGGCGATCTCACGCAGGACGGCAAGATGTTGGTTGGATTCGCGGCACGTCTCGTGCAAAGTTTCGACCGCCGCGCCAGAAAGCTCGAACTGCCCGCCTGGCTCGATCGATATCGCGCCCTCACCATGGGACTCGGCAAGTCCGATGATGTTTTCGCCGTCCATGATCGGTTCCCAGCCGAGCTTGGACTGCATGCCCTTCAGGAGAGCGGAGATGCTGGCCTCGCCGAAATAGGGGACCGGGCTGTTGTCCGCCTTGAAGAAAGCGAACTTCTCGTGCTCGGTTCCGATCCGGAAATCTTCCCTGGGCTTGCATCCCGCAGCCAGGTAATCGACCATTTCCTGCACCGATGTGAGGGGTGTGTGATCGGTCGTGTCGCGAGCCATGGAATAGACCTTGTTGGGATGCCGGCCGGCCCGGGAGCCGGACCATATGGAAGGGTGATTGGACCGGATTTAGCTGGTGTGCAAGTGAAATTCTTTCAAGCCTCGGTCAAAAAATCGGAAGGGCGCGGAGTTCACGGCGGGTCCGCGTTTTTTCATCGCCAGTCGCCGATTGCCGCCTGAACGACAGCGAGCGCGGCAACTGCTGCGGTATCGGCGCGCAGAATGCGCGGACCGAGCGGTATGGCGGTCACGAAATCGAGACTGCGCAGCAGCGTGCGCTCCTCCTCGGAGAAGCCACCTTCGGGCCCGACGAGCAGGGCGAGCGATTGCTCGCGGATATTGCCGAGTGCCGGCAGCGGGTTCTGCGTCACGCTGTCCTCGTCGCAGAAGATGATCCGCCGCGTCTTGGGCCATCTGTCGAGCAGGTCCCGCAATTTCGCGACCGGCGCAACGGTTGGAATGGACAGGATGCCGCATTGCTCCGCCGCTTCGATCGCGTTGACCTGCAGGCGCTCGAGGCTGGTGATCTTGCCCTGCACGTGTTGCGTCATCACGGGCTGCAGCAGCCCGGCGCCCATCTCGACGGCTTTCTGCACCAGATAGTCCATGCGTCCGACCTTGAGCGGTGCGAACAGGAAGTGCAGGTCAGAGGCGACGGGCTGGGGACGTGTCTGCTCCAGGGCGGTCAGGACGATCCGCTTGCGGGTCGGAAAGGTAAGCTTGGCCTTCCATTCGCCGTCGCGTCCGTTGAACAGCAGGATCTCGGCCCCTTCGCCAAGCCGCAGCACATTGGCGAGGTAGTTGAAGTGTTCGGGGCCGGCTTCGCTGCTCGCGCCTGCGCGGAGGTCCGCATCGATAAACAGCCTCTGCATCCGGTAATTGGCGCGCATGATCTCTTCCTTGCTCAAACGAAGAGCAGGAACATAACCCAGTAAAGGCCCGCCGCAAGCCCGGCGGCGGCCGGCACGGTGATGATCCATGCCGCAACGATGGTCATGAAATGCGAACGGCGCACGAGATAGCGGCGGCGCAACTCGTCGGGATTGCGGTCGGCGGCTTCCTCGACGACCCAGCGGTCCGACTTGGCACGGATGTAGTCGATCCGCCGCTTGGAGTTGCGGGTATACCATTCGCGGAAGAAGCCGACGCCGAAGACCGCGCCGACGGCGATGTGCGTGGAACTGACCGGAAAGCCGAGCCAGGAAGCGACGATGACCGTGACGGCCGCCGACAGCGAGACGCAATAGGCGCGCATCGGGTTGAGCTTGGTGATCTGCTCGCCGACCAGGCGGATGAGCTTCGGGCCGAAGAGGAACAGGCCGAGAGAAATGCCGGTCGCGCCGATCACCATCACCCAGATCGGAATCTCGACCTTGGCGGCGATCTCGTTGGCGCGCACGGCATGGACGATGGCCGAGAGGGGACCGATGGCGTTTGCCACATCGTTCGCCCCGTGGGCAAAGGAGAGAAGTGCCGCCGCGAAGATGAGCGGTAGGCGGAAGAGCTTGCGGAGCGATTGGTTGCGGTTCTCCAGCCCTACCGATTGGCGCCGGATGAGGGGCACGCTGAGGGCCCAACCGGTCGCCCCCGTCACGAGGCCGACCAGCGCGGCGGCCGAAAGGCTGACATGCATGATCTGGCTGAGCCCCTTGAGCGCGAGATAGGCGCAAAAGACACCGACCATCAACGCGATCAGGATCGGTACCCAACGACGGGCGGCCGCAATCTTGTCGTGCCGGTAGATGATGAATTCTTTGATGAAGGCCAGGAACAGGGCGGCGATGACGCCGCCTAGCAGCGGCGAGATCACCCAGCTCGCGGCGATTCCGATCATCGACTCCCAGTTGACCGCGCCGATGCCGGCGGCGGCAATTCCCGAGCCCATCACCCCGCCGACCACGGCATGGGTCGTCGAGACAGGCGCGCCGATCCAGGTCGCGAGGTTGACCCAGAGCGCCGAGGAAAGGAGGGCGGCCATCATCGCCCAGACGAAGACTTCGGCGTTCGGTACCTGTGCCGGGTCGACGATCCCCTTGGAGATGGTCGAGACCACATCGCCGCCGGCAATCAGGGCGCCGGCGGATTCGAAGATCACCGCGATGACGAGCGCGGTCGTCATGGTCATGGCCCGCGACCCGACGGCCGGGCCGACATTGTTGGTCACGTCGTTGGCGCCGATGTTCATCGCCATATAGGCGCCGATCGCGGCCGCCGCGACGACCATGACGGCGCGCGGCTCGTTGATCACATAGGCGCCGGCGAAGATCATCGTCGTCACGAGGAAGATCAGGCCGATGCCGATCGGCGCGTAACCGCGGGAAATGTGCTGGGCCGCTTCCTCCACGTATGCAAACTTGTCGAGGTCCTTGTCGAGGGTGGGCTTGACGAGGCTGGGCGGCGACTTGGCCATGACGATACTGCCTTCCTGAGGGGAGACTCCTGAGGGCCGCCCTTCCTCGAATTCCTGTAGTTGACGATGAAACGCCGCTGTGACCGTCTGGTTCTGCACGAGGTTCCGAATTCGCCTTTTGCCGTAGTGGCAAAGGCGCGCGGACGCAATATGACAGTTTTATGACAGTTCGATTTTACAAGTCTCCGACAGGATTTTTGGGCTTGGCGAGGGAATTTGCGGCCTTTTCGGCAAACGCATGCAGCAACACCTTGAGCTCCGGCTCCCGGACGCGGGCGGCTGCCTCCTCCGGATTCACCCATTCCAGCCGACGCATCCCCTTTTCGGGGAAGTCCTTGGTCATTTCCTTGACTTCGAGCGCGTGCACCTGAACCCGGCACGCCACCTTGAGGCCACCTTCCATGCCTTTGGCGTAGCTGTAATAGCCGATCGGGTCGCGGGAGATCTTGCCCCGGACGCCGGCTTCTTCCCATGCCTCGCGTTCCGCCACAGAATGAGACTTCTTGCCGGCCATCGGCCAGCCTTTCGGGATCACCCATCGGCCGGTGTCGCGGCTCGTCAGCAGCAGCACCTCGATGCCACCCCGCTTCTTGCGCGGGCGATAGCATAGGGCGGCGTATTGTTGGCGCGGCGGCCGCCGCAACATCAACTGCACGTCCGAAGCTATCCGGTTCATGATGGTCAATTCCCGCTGTCTCCTGTCCTCAAGCTTACGCTGTGGTTGTGTTCGTTTGGTGATGCCTCTCGTCTGGCGAGGCGAATCACCTGTACGACCGTTTAACCGTCGATGTTGGATCAACCACGCACTTGGTCAAGTGGTCCTGCTGGCCACTTTTGGGCTATGCACCGGTACTGCGGTCTGCGAGTGTCCGCCAGTGCCGCAGCCCGTCGATGACGCCGTCGGCGCAGGCGCGATTGGCAAGGAAGACGTTGTCGCGTTCCTCGGCCAGCCGGCGCAGTTCGGAATGCGCTTTGCCCGGGATGATACCCCGTACGCCTTCGAGCATGAACATGCCGCGGTCGTTGTCGGTATCCCCGGCGACGACCACTTCGTCGAGGGCGATGCCGAGCCGGTCGCAAAGCCAAGCAAGGGCCTTGCCCTTGTCGGCATTGCCGGGCAGCACATCGAGATCCCGCCCGCTCGAATAGACGAGCCGCACGGAGAGCCCGCTCGCCTTCAGTTCCTCTTCGATCTGTTCTATGTGATCGAGGGACGCGTCGTGGAAATACCAGCTCGACTTGTGCGCATGCTGGTAGCGCTCCGGCTGGCGGGCGAGTTCCGGCCGGACATCGAGCAGTTCCGCGATCCGCCGGGCGTCATAACCGTCTTCGAGCGAATCCGTGTATTCGGCAGCAATATGGGGAGCCGATGCGGCCGAAATCATGGTGCCGACGCCGCCGATCAGGTAGTCCGCTTCCGGCAGGCCCTCCTCGGTGACGAACTCCATGATGTCCTCGATCAGCCTGCCGCTGTTGTAGACGAGGACGGGGCGGCTTGCCTTCTCAAGGCTGTGCCAGAATTCGGCAAATCGGCGCGATGCTTGTCTGTCGCCCGCAAGCGTGCCGTCGAGATCGGAAGAGAAGAGACGCACCGGTCTCAATCCCCGTCGTTCCATGGTTCGGCCCAGTCTGCTTCGTCGAGCGCCTGCGCGACCGGTCGGCCTTCCACCAGCGCCACCAGCTGCTGCGCGATCCCGGTCCAGGTGAACAGGCTGCGGGCCTTGTGAGCGCCCATGCGCGACAGCCGGTCGTAAAGGCGAGGATGCTTGAACGGCTTCATCATGGTGATGCCGAGATCCTCCTTGTCGAACGGGTCGGCAAAAAGCGCGTGGCGCCCGTAACTGACGGCGCGGAACAATCCGCCATGGATGGTGATGACCGTCGGCGTTCCGCTCGCCATGGCCTCGATCGCAGTCATGCCGAACGGCTCATAGCGGCTCGACAGCACGAACAGATCGGCGGCACGGTAATAGTCTGGAAGCTCATCGTCGGGGATGAAGCCGGTGAAATCGACACGGTCGGCGAGACCCAATGCGTTTACCTGCTCATGCAGTTGGCGCAGGATCGTCGCTTCTTGCTGGTCGAGATTCTCGCCCCCGAGCGCGAGCCTTAGCCGGGCATCTGGAACGCGGCCGGCAAGGACGGAGAAGCCGTCGATCAAAAGGTCGTAACCCTTGTTGGTGGCGAGCCGCCCGAGAGCCAGCACGACCCTGCCTTCAATGCCGAGCCGCTGGCGTATCATCTGGCGCGAGGATTCCGAAACCGGATAGAAGCGGTTGTCGTCATAGCCCGGCGGGATCATGTGGACGCGGCTGCGGTTAAGGCCGTAGTCGTCGAGCAGCATGTCGAGCTGGATCGGCGTCGTGGCGATCACCAGCTGGCAGCTGCGATAGATGATCAGTTCGTGCTGTATGCGTTCCTTGAAGTTGAACTCCGCCTCGAACTTGTCAGCCCGTTCGGGGTAGTCCGTCTCCATCTGCTTCTTCTTCCACATGCCGAGCGAGTGCGGCGTATGGATGTGTGGGATCGACAGGGCTTCCGAAAGGCGCTGGCCGGCGACGCCCGCGTCCCAGTAGTGGCTGTTGATGAAGAGATAGGTCAGACCTTCGCGCTTGATGTACCGTAGCGCGTTTTCGCTCCATTCCGTCAGGTACCGGTGGAGATACTCCTTGGGAATGAAATCCGGACCGCCGCAGGGGATGCGTATCACCCTGACATTTTCATCGACCTCGTCGATCTCGGGCTGGTCCTCGAAGCGTCGCGTGAAGATGTCGACCTTGTGGCCGAGCTGCGCGAGCTTCTTGGCAAGCTCGAGGACATAGACGACTTGTCCCCCCGTATCGGCGGCGCCGAGGGGAGGATGGGCTGCGACATAACCGTGGGTTGAGACCAAGGCAATTCGCGGCGTTTCTTGTAACTGGTTGAAAGTACTCATAATCCCCACACAATAGAAATTTGGTTCAAAAGAAGCAAGCTTCTAATGCTTAAAGTGGGAAAAAGTTCCGAATTCGAGAAAAAAATTCTCGGCGCCCGCAAGCGCGCCGATAGGTCTTCGGTGCCCGATACCTCAGGCGGCGGGCGCGCCGACAACGATGATGTGAAGTGCCCGTGGGCCATGCGCACCGAGCAGCAGCGTCTGCTCGATATCGGCCGAGCGCGACGGTCCGGTGATGAAGTTGACCGTTCGGGGCATCACACCCTTGCCTTCATGCTCTCGCAACTTCGCCCAGATAGTTTCCATGTCCCCGGCGACATCGTCAGCGCGGAGCACGACGATATGATGTTCCGGCAGGAAATTGAGCGTCACGGGATTGTCGGGACCGGAAAGAACGGCCAATGTGCCTGTTTCCGCGACCCCACCGAAAGCGTGGCTGACTGCGGCCAGATCCTGCCCGTCGGACGCGCCGTGGCGGATTTCGAGTGTCTTCTCCTCAGCCCACGGTGCGAGCGCGAGCCGCGGGTCGCCGCCGATGCGGATCGCCGCCGGCAGGTTGCGGCTCTTGAGGTAGGTGCTGACTTCGGCGGGTACGCTATCGATGTCCGCGACGCGTGCGGTTGTTGCATTGTATTTTTCCGCCATGGCCACGAACAGTCGGACGCGCGCCTCTCCCGGCAACTGGCCGCGCGCCGGAATGATGCCACGGGGAGGTTCGCCAAGCCTAGCCGCGACGGCGTCCTTTCGTGCAGCATCGTCCGGCGATGCCTTCAGCGAGGAACGGATCTTCATGAGAATTGCGGATTTGCCTTCCATGGCTGTCATGCCCCTTTCCTGTTTGCCTGCCGGGTGGCCCATTCCTGGAGGAAGGTTCGGCCCTCAGGCGCGGGCAAGTCGCGGTACTTGGTCCATCCGGATGCGAGCGGCAGGCTGGATATTCGTTTCTTGCGGCCTCCAAGCATGGAAAGGGCGCCCATGCCAAGGGATGTCGCCATGTGATAGAGCCTCGGGCGTTTGGCGAAGAAGGCCCAGACACCGATGCCGTAACGGCTCGATGCTGGCGCCAGATGCCGTTCGAACTCGCGTTCGCGCCAGTGCCGCATCATCTTGGGCAGCGGGATATGCATCGGACACACGCTCTCGCAACGCCCGCAGAAGGTCGATGCATTCGGCAGGTGTCCGGACTTGTCGATGCCGAACAGCGACGGCGTCAGCACGGCGCCCATCGGGCCGGGGTAGACCGAGCCATAGGCGTGACCGCCGACCGCATGATAGACCGGACAGTGGTTCATGCAGGCGCCGCACCGGATGCAGCGCAGCATTTCCTGGAAATCGGTGCCGAGCATGGACGTGCGGCCGTTGTCGAGCAGCACGACATGGTATTCGTCTGGTCCGTCCGGATCTTCCGGGCGCTTCGGTCCGGTCGAAAAGGTCGTATAGACCGACATGTCCTGGCCGGTTGCGGAACGGGCAAGGAGCCGCAGGATCTGTGCGCAGTCCTCGAGCGTCGGAACGATTTTCTCGATCGAGGCCACGACGACATGCACCTTGCCGAGCGTCTGCGTGAGGTCGCCATTGCCCTCGTTGGTGACGATGACCGAGGAGCCGGTTTCCGCGACGAGGAAATTCGCACCCGTGATCCCGACATCGGCCTCGAAATAGCGCTTGCGCAGCACTTCCCGCGCCTCCGAAAGCAGGGTTTCGGGCGCAGTCAGATCGCGGTCGGCGGCAAGATGGGTGTGGACGCGGCGGAAGTCGGCCTCCACCTGGTCCTTGTTGAGATGCACCGCCGGGGCGATGATGTGG
Organism: Rhizobium sp.; assembly: GCA_003527225.1. The sequence continues at coordinate 6,817 of DPXQ01000061.1, read as the reverse complement.
CTGGGATGTTCGCCGCGCAGCTGGATGATGTATTCGCCGAGATCGGTTTCGACCGGCTCGACCCCCTGGGCTTCGAGGAACTCGTTGAGATTGATCTCCTCGGTGATCATCGACTTGCCCTTGGTGACAGTCTTGGCATTCACCTTGCGGCAGATATCCATGATGATGCGCCGCGCATCTTCCGCGCTTTCCGCCCAGTGCACGTGCCCGCCGGCGGCGAGAACCTTTGCCTCGTAGGCTTCGAGATAGAGGTCGAGATGGGCAAGGGTATGGTTCTTGATGTCGCGGGCATTGTCGCGCAACAGATCGAATTCGGGCAGTGCTGCCGCTGCCGCCGCCCGTTTGGCGATAAAGCCCTTTTCGACATTCTGCAAAGCCTTCTGCAGCTGCTGGTCGTGAAGGGCGGCGGAGCTGTTTTCCTTGAACTGGGGAGACGTGAACTGCATCGCGCTACCTCACTTGCCCGAACCGGCGATCGGCGCCGTGTCCGTCATTTCGGCGAGAACTTCCGCCACGTGGCGGACTTCGACGCTCGATCCCTCGCGTCTGAGTTTCCCCGCCATGTTCATCAGGCAACCCATGTCGCCGGCAAGCAGCAGGTCGGCGCCGGCCGCCTCGATATTGGCCGTCTTCTTGCCGACGATGGTTCCGGAAATGTCGGAATACTTGATGCAGAAGGTGCCGCCGAAGCCGCAACAGACGTCGCTGCCGGTCATCTCCTTGAGTTCCAGACCCTCGACGCCCGCAAGCAGCTTGCGCGGCTGCTTGCTGATGCCGAGTTCGCGCAGCCCCGAACAGCTGTCGTGATAGGTGACGCTGCCCTCGAAGGAGGCGTCGACCTTCGACACGAACATCACGTCGGTGAGGAAAGAGACGAGTTCATGGACCTTCTCGCTGAAGGCGAGGCTGCGTGCCTCCCATTTGGCGTCGCCCTTGAAGAGTTCCGGATAGTGCTTCTTGAGCATCGCGCCGCAGGAGCCGGACGGCGCCACGACGTAGTCGAAGCCCTCGAACAGCTCGATCACCTGCTGGGCGATCTCGCGCGCGTCGGCGCGGTCGCCGGAATTGTAAGCCGGCTGCCCGCAGCATGTCTGCGCCATCGGCACATGCACTTCGCAGCCCGCATCCTCGATCAGCTTGGCAGCGGCAAAGCCGACGCTCGGGCGAAACAGATCGACGAGACAGGTGGCGAAGAGGCCGACGCGCGGCCTGGCTTGCTGCGGTTCAGGGGTCATTTCGATGCGTCCGTTCTTTCGTTGGGTGATTGTTTTGTCGTGCGGCCGGGCACGGGCTGTGTTTCGCGGCTGATCAGGCGCAGCCGCGACACCCGTCCGCGCTCGTCGGCGCGTGCGGCGTCCTCGACGGCCTTCATGACGAAATCGATATGGGCCTGGGCGGCCTGTTTTGCACGCGCGCCGTCTCCCGCGGCAATGGCGTCGTGGATCGCCAGATGCTGTTCGAGCAGGCGTGCGCCGGCATCGGCCAGCGCAAAGACCGCCTTCCTGTTGAAGAATATCCCTTCGCTCAAGAGCCGGTAGCAGGCCCGCATGGTGTGCAGCAGAATGATATTGTGGGCTGCCTCGCCGATGGCATTGTGAAACTCGATGTCGGCGGCAAGCTCGTCTTCGGCCGATCCGCTCTCATGCGCCCGTTTCATGTCGGCGACGATACGGGCGAGCAGCGCCTTGTCGGTGTCGGTGGCACGCCGGGCGGCAAGTTCGGCGGTAAGCCCTTCCAGTTCGCGGCGGTATTCCAGGTAGTCGCGCGCGGCGCGATCATGCCTCGAAATCAGCTCGGTTACGGGCCTGGAGAATATCTGGCCGATGATATCGGCGACGAAGGTGCCGCCGCCGTGCTGGCTGACAAGAAGACCGCGCGTCTCGAGCTCCTTCAGCGCCTCGCGGAGGATCGGCCGGGAAACATCGAAGGCCTGCGCCATGTCGCGCTCGCCGGGAAGCCGGTCGCCGTCGCGAAGAACGCCGTCGAGGATCAACTGCTCGATCTGCAGCACGACCTCGCTCGCTGTCCGGCTGTGGCTGATTTGGGCGAAAAGGCCCTCGTCCCTCTCTGTCACGGCATCCTCCTTCGACGGCATGTGTAACAAGCCGCCGAAGGATTGGTCAATTAATTTGTCCAGTTCCCCGTCAATGACCCCCGGGCTTTGGCGGGGTTGCCGGCGAACGATCAGCCGAACTTGAGGAAAAGCTTGGAGTAGGGGACCTTCAGGCCGTCAATTGCCGCTTTGGTTGCCGCCGCATCGCCGCTCTCTGCGGCGCTACGCAGCTTGGCGACGCTTGCCTCGACGGTGCCGAGCATATCGTTGAAGCTCGCATCGGCTTCCTTGGGCGGGTGGCCCTTGATGTCGGCCAGCAGATATTCGAGCACTGCCGCTTCCTCGCGCACGACGGCGGTATTGGCGGGATCCATCGCGATCACTTCTTCCATGCGGGCATGATAGGCGTTCATGCGATCGGAGATGCTGTAGATATTGTTGCGGATATGAAGGCTGCTGATCTCCTCGCGAATACCCTCCAGCGTGTCGTGCGCCTTGGTAAGGTCGCCGGCGGCAACCTCGGCCGCTGCGGTCTCGGCGATCGTGGTGACCGCCTTCAGCGTGTCTCCATAGGCACCGTCGTCGGCATATTGCGGCGGCGCGGTTTCGGACGCGATGGCGGACCATGCCTTGGTGAATTTCGCAAGTGAAGCCGTTGATTCGGGGGCTTTGCCCGCATTCGTGGTGAAGAGCACCGTCCTGTAGTCGCCATAGGCGGAGCGCAGCTTTGCCTCGAAATCGCTGACTTCGCCGGCAAAGGCCGGCAGGCCGATCGAGAAGGCAAGCAAGGTTGCCGGAATGGAAAGTCTCATATCTGTGGTCCTCCGTCGCTTGGCAGGCGGCCGTTCGCCCTGCCGATGTCATCTGTCCCGGCACCGGTGGCTCTGCCCCTTGGTTGGGGCTGGCCGTTACCGGATGTGCCTGCTGCCCATGTTTGACAACTGTAGCACCGAACCACAACAGATAAGTATGTGAATTAATATGTTTTCGTGCATCATTGCTTGAGCTAGGTCTTGCATCGTGCGGCCGGGGGATAGCCGGCTCGCTGTGGCGAAGAGACCCCTGCCGTCCGTCCGCGACATTTGCTAGAAGGGAATCGGGTGGCGTTGTGGGAGCGGATCGATTGGACAAGAGTAAATTTGCATTTCCGGCTGCGCCAGAACGAGCGCTGGCTCTGGGCGAGATCCACGCCCGGCCCTATGCGCTGGTAAAGTCTTCACGTGTGATCCTGCAACTTGCCTTCATGATGGATGGCGGTTCGGCCGTGCATCACAGTGTCCTCGCCGAGATGTCGCGCGCCGGAGGCGTTTCTCCGCCCGACCGCAACGCTCGCCATCACGCCATGCCCTGGGGCGCGGGGACGCTGCGCTGGGAGCGGCACACCGAGTTTTCCACCTGGTTCTGGGACAGTCCCATGCCCGAGAAATTCGGAGGCGAGCTGACGGTCCATCCCTTTGGCGGCGCCTTCTCGCCGCCGGGACCGCTGATCTCGGGCATCCGGCTCGAGATCAGGCCAGAGGGCCCGGAATCCGCCAACGCCATCAACAGCTTCGACCCGGCGAGTTTATGCTACAGCGAAGTGAAGAACGGGCAGGCGGCGGTCTTGACCGATTTCCGCCAGGACGGCGACGGACTGACCCGTATTCTCGTCATCGACCGCAGCTTGACTGAGGCCGGTCGCGGCGCGCTGGCGCAGCGCCTGCTCGACATCGAAACCTACCGTACGCTCGCCATGCTCGGCCTGCCGCTCGCCCAGACGCTGTCGCCGGAAATTCGTCGCATCGAGGACGGGTTGACCGCAGTCACCCAACGCATGAAGGGCCATGCGCGTGAGGAGGCCGATTCCATGCTGGCCGAGATCACCCGTCTTGCCGCCGAGCTGGAGGCCAATGCGGCGCTCAGTCTCTATCGCTTCGGCGCCAGTCGCGCCTATGACGGGATCGTCCGCGAACGCATCAAGACGCTCGACGAGACGCCAGTGCCGGGCCATGAGACGCTCGGCTCTTTCCTCGAGCGGCGTCTGGCGCCCGCCATGCGCACCTGCCAGTCGGTGGAGGAGCGTCAGGCCAACCTCTCGAGCAAGCTGTCGCGTGCCACCGGCCTCGTCAGAAGCTGGATCGATGTCGAGCTGGAGCAGCAGAATTCCGATCTGCTGACCACCATGAACCGGCGCGCGGAAATGCAGTTGCGCCTGCAGCAGACGGTCGAGGGCCTCTCTGTCGCCGCGATCTCCTATTACATCGTCGGTCTCGTCGGCTATCTCGCCAAGGCCGTCAGCCACGATATCCTGCCGGTCGATCCGGCCGTCCTGACCGGCGCATCGGTCCCCTTCGCCATTTTCGGCGTCTGGCTGGTGGTGCGGCGAATCCGCAAGAGTCATGTGGAGGGGCATTGAGGGTGCGATTCCGCTTGTTCGTACCTGTGCCAGAGGAAATCGCTTGCCGGAATTCCGGGCCCGGCCGATATAGATTTTCGGTGCGGCCGAATGCGCGGTGCCGACAAGTCATCGAAATCATAGACGGCGTAAGCGGAACGGAATGACCCGGCAGAAACGTGCGAAGCTCGACAAGAAGGGCTTGAGCGACCTTGGCCTCGACAAGCTGGTCGATATCCTGCTGGAGGAGGCCTCCGCCAACAAGGCCTTGAAGGCGCGTCTCCTGACGGCATTGGCCGGCGGGACCGGCCCTCAGGAGATGGCCCGCCTGATCGACAAGCGCCTGGACGCGGTCGAACAGGCGACGACGCGAATCAACAATGCCCGCGCCAAGGACCTCGCCGTCGAGTTCGCTGGCCTGGCGCGTAACATCCTGTCGGAGCTCGGAGGAGCGGACCGCGCCGCCGCCGCCGAACGTATCCTGCGTTTCCTCGCCCTGCGATTTGCGATCTCGGCGAGGCTGGTGTCCGACAATGTCCGGCTGTGGAAGGTGTTCGACGACGCGGAAGCGGCGGCGGCCGATCTGATCCGTTCCTTGGCCGCGCAAGATCAAGTGTCGCTCGTGCCGCAGTTCGAGACGCTGCGCCGGCGCGACCGCTATGGCGAGCATACGGGCTTCCTGCATGAACTGACCGGCGTGATCGGCGCTCCTGCCGCCGCGGCCTGGAAGGCCCTGCTGGCCGAGGCCCTGCCGAAGGAGCCGGGCAAGCTCGGCGCGCTCGATCTCCTCCAGGCCATTGCCCTGCATGAGGGGGATGTCGACGCCTATATGGCGCTCGAAGAGGGCAAGGCGGAGAACCGTCGCGATACGCTGACGGGTGCTGCCCTGCTCCAAGGCGCCGGCCGTCATGAGGAGGCGCTGGACTGGGTACGCCGTCGCCCGACCGGCATGCGGCTTCTGGCCGTCAACGGTGAGATCACCTCCGTCGGCCCGGAATATGGCGCCCGGGAACGCCGCATGCTGGAGGCTGAAATCCTCGACAAGCTGAAACGACGCGGAGATGCGCAGGAACTGCGCTGGCGGGAATTTGCCGAGACGCTCAATCCGACGATCCTGAAGCTCTATCTGTCGAAGCTCGACGATTTTGCCGAATTCGACGAGATGGACCGGGCCTTTGCTCTGGTCGAGGAGGCCGAGGACATCTACGGCGCGCTCGATTTCTTCGTGTCCTGGCCGAGGCTTGATCGCGCGGCAGCACTTGTGCTGCGCTACAAGGACCGCTGGGAAGGGCGCTACTACGAAGATCTCGCGCCGGCGGCGCAAGCCCTCGCCGACCAGCAACCGCTGGCTGCGACCGTGCTCTACCGCGTGTTGATCAGCGATATTCTCCGTCGCGGCATCGGGGTCGCCTATCCGCATGCGGCGCGCTACCTCGAAGCACTGGTTCGCCTCGTGCCGCATCTGCCGGCCGATGCGCGCCTCCAGCACCACGACGACTTCGTCGACGATCTGCGCCGCACCCACCCGAAGAAGTTCGGCTTCTGGAGTGCTATGCCTGAAGCCTTGCGCTGATGCTCGCCGGTTATCCCTCCCAGTAGGGCACAGGGCCGTAAAGTTCGGCAAGATAGTCGATGAAGAGCCGGACCTTTGCAGGCAGGAACTGCCGGCTCGGATAGACCGCCGAAAGCGAGACGTTTCTGGACCCCTCGTAGGTGGGAAGCACTTGGACCAGGTCGCCTGATTTCAGTTCGGGCCCGATATCCCAGGTCGAGCGCAGCGCGATGCCGAGGCCGGAAATCACGGCTTCCCGGATAACCTCGCTCGAATTGGTGATCAGCATGCCGTCCGGCTTGATGCTCAAGGTACCCTGCGGGCCCTCGAGCCGCCAGGCATCGTAGTTGTGCGCAGGCAGGCAGCGATGGTGCTTCAGGTCTTCAATCGTGTCCGGCACGCCATGCACGGCGATATAATCCGGCGAAGCGCAGAGAATACGGCGGACCGGTGCCAGCCGCCGGGCGACCAGCGTGGAATCGGTCAGTTCCGCGATGCGGATGGCGAGATCGAAGCCGCCGCCGACGATATCTGTGAACTCGTCGGAGAGCACCAGATGGACCGTCAGATCCGGATGGGCATCCATGAAGGTCTTGAGATGCGGGGCGATATGCAGCCGTCCGAAGGAAGTGGGCGCGGATATCTTTAAGGTGCCGCGTACCTCGGATGACCGGCCCGAGGCATAGGCTTCCGCCTCCTCGAGTCCGGCCAGAACGGCAAGCACGCGCTCGTAAAATCCCTGTCCGGCCTCGGTTAGCGATATCTGCCGCGTCGTGCGCTGCAGGAGCCGCGTTCCCAGCCGGTCTTCCAGCCGCTTGATGCGCTTGGAGACCACGGC